>JAJDDQ010000039.1 GCA_029260215.1 Phycisphaerae bacterium | reverse complement strand
GTACGGGCATGAAGTGGGATCACGCCAACGCCGCCGGCATGATGAACCTCGTCGCCCTCCAGGAAAGCGGCCAATGGGATCAGTATTGGACCACCCGGAAACGACAAGCGGCGTAGTGCCAAAAAAACTAGCCAGACCCGGGGCGAGTTAGGTTTGCGCCTTGGATTGCCAATGGCGCGTAAATCGCGCAGCGCGGAATACTCAGGGGTGCATCCCAAGACGGGTGGCAATTCGCAGTGCGGGGTGGCACGGTCTACCGGCGTAGTCGGTAGACCGTGGGCGTTGCAGAGCTCCACGGCCTGGCTGCGCCAGACCGTGCCACCCAGAATGGGATGCACCCAATACTCAGGCACTTTCGATGGCGAATTCAATACCGTGTACAAGGACATCAACTCCACTAGTGCGCGGTCTCGCATTGCGACGGGGAATAGTCACCCTCATTCAGCGAAGAGAATCCTTCGAGCAGCAGCGGTTCCGCCTCATGCGGGCGGTTCATCTTCAACAACGCGTTGCCAAACGACGAACAGGCTGCTCCTTCCAGCCAAGGGTTGGTTGATGTTTGCTCGCGGCGAATCTCCAGTGCTTCAGTCAGAATGGGAACCGCCTCTTCCAATCGGTTTTGATTCGTGAGGAACTCACCCAGACGGATGAGTGATTCGGCGATGCTCGGGGTGCCCTCCGCGAATTCCGCGCGTCGCTCATCAAGCGTGTCGCGCAGTGTATGCTCCGCCGCGTCCGTATCCCCCATTTCCTGGTAATACTCGACGAGCGTTTTTTCGAAATTGTCGTGATCCGTCGAACTGCTTACGGGGGCAGCCGCCACCACGGGTTCGAGAGTCGCAACGGCCGCTGCCATGTCGCCTGCGTCGTGATAGGCCATTGCCAGCCAATCGTCGTTCGGACGATAGGAGTCCGCCACGATTGCGCTTGCTTCTTCGGCGATTGAGACAGCGAGATCCGCGTCGCGTAGATCATCAAACGGTGTCGTCAGCAGTGCACGCACGTAATAGAACATCTGTGTCGGGTCGCGGGCACCGTTCTCCGCGTCGTCACGACGCTTGACCATATCTCGCCAGGCGACGACGGCTTGCGCTTTCTGCCGCTTGAGTGTGCTGCGCAGCGCCCGACAGTGCTTTGGTCGATAATACCTCTGCGCCCACTCCCTAGAGTCATGGACGGTTTGCGACGGCGCAGGGCTGGCGGACTCCCGGTACGCGGGTGAAGAGAACCCGCGAACGCAAGTTGATTATCGCCGGTCCAAACGGGCGACTCCAAACACCAACAAGATTCTTGCTCAGCCGCGGACCAGTCGCTTTAGCCCATCGAGCGCCTGTCCGATACCGGAGTAGGAACACCGCCCCCGCATAGGGTCGCGATGATCCCGGCGCCTAAGGAGCGATAATCATGAAGACACTCTCGGACGATACGATGATGGCTCGGCTCATCGTGAAAAGAATACTCGAGTAGGTATGGGCACATGGTGATCGAGGCACCTGACGGTGCGGTAGCCTTATCCATCATTGAGGCCTAGCACCCAATCGATCTGATTGTTCTGGATTGGAACGTGCCCACGATGAACGGCTTGGAATGTCTCAGACAGTTTCGCAAACCCCGGCCAACCGGTCGATCGAGGTCGTAATGCGTACAACGGAGGCAGAGAATGGGCGTATGGTCGAGGGCGTGAAAGCAGGCGCAAATGGATACGTCCTCAAGCCGGTCGCCCCGGACATCCTGAAGGCTCAGGTCAAAAAGGCCTGCGGCGTTGCGGTCTAGAAGCAATCCTATCGCGTAAGGAAACTGTCTATGCCAACCAGCGCGCTCGAAGTTAAGGAACAAGTATTTCGTACGGAATACATGCAGCCGTTCGTCGACAGCCTCAAGGATTTCTTCCAAGCGCATCTCGGTGTCGATTTGATCCTCGGCATGCTGACCGTCAACACGGACAACCGCGCACCCTTTGAAATTGCGGGCGTGATCACGTTTTCCGGAGCGGTTACGGGACGCGCTGTCATTAGCTTTTCAGATGAGGCGGCGATGGCGATTTGCACGGCGTATCCTAAGATTGATCCGTTACCGGAGGGCGTCTTGGAAGACTGCGTGGGCGAGATAGCGAATGTGATCGTCGGGCGTGCGAAATCCGCGCTGACACACCATAGTATTGTCATCTCCCCGCCAACCGTGGTACGTGGCACGGATTTCTCCATCGCTCCGCAACGCGGCGCGGCGTGTCTCTCCATACCTTGCGAATGCGCGCTGGGCGCACTGCAGCTGGACATCAGTATGATAAACTCTACATAGTTCCGGACGGGCATTGTTCGACGTGCCGGGAAGATCCCCTCATGACGATCGGGGGCAACGCCGGGTGAGCAACCGTGTAAAGGTGAGAATTTGAAGGCAATGAGTGACTCGCATAGCAATATTTTTCGCACCATCCGCATGGATAAAGCCGAAGTCGAAAAAGTGCTCGATGCCATGGACGAGCACAAGGGCGACAACACCGAATCCAACCTGCGCACGTATGAACGCTTTACCTACCGAAATTCCGAATGCGTTGTTCACATCAAGCAGCCGGGAGCAGGTACACCCGTTACATACTTCTGCCCGACGCGAAACATAAGCGAGGGAGGCGTCAGCTTTCTTCATGGCGGATTCGTGTATGCGGGATCCGAAATTCGCATTCAGCTCATCAGTGCCTTCGGCGCATGGCAGGATGTCAACGGAACAGTCGTCAGTTGCGATTTGGTCAAAGCCCCAATTCATGAGGTTTGTGTCCGTTTCGATCAACTTATTGATCCAGGCGACTACTGCCAGGATGCAACCAAGCGGCCGGTCCTGCTCGTTGACGACGATCTGTCCATAGTGCGATTGGCCACCGTACTCCTCCAGAAACTCAAATGCAACGTGGAGACGGCCGAGAATGGTCAAGTCGGAGTCGAGATGGCATTGAAAGGCACGTACGAAGTCATCATCATGGATATTGAGATGCCGGTCATGGACGGGTTTACGGCCGTCAAAGAATTGAGAGCGAAAGGGTATTCCGGCGACATCGTAGCCGCCACCGCAATGACTCTCCCCGAAGACCGCGAGCGATGCCGGAAAAGTGGGTTCAACGATTTCATTGCCAAACCCTATTCCATGAAGGACTTGTCCAAAGTCCTTGACACCGTAAGAAAAGAACCTCTGCTTAGCACTTTGATAAACGATGCCGACATGATTGACATCATCACGTCCTTCGTTGAATCGCTGCCTGACAACATTCGCGTGTTCGAAGAAGCCATCGACAAGAGTCTTGTCAGTGACTTGGAAATAGCTGCGCGGAGTCTCAAAGGCGAAGCGGGAGGTTACGGATTTGAACCCATTTCAACAGCGGCTGAAAAACTTGAGCGAGGCATTCAGGAAGGCATCGACATTTCCCAAATCAAGCCTCTGGTTAGCGAGGTGGTCGAACTGTGCACGCTTGCCCGAGCCCCACGGCGAGCACAATCTCAGTCAATAGAGGCGTAACAGTCAATTCAGCAGATGACTAGATAAATGGCGGAAATTGAGGCGGATCAATAGCCTGCGACACCGCAGGGCAAACGACACCGCCTCTGTCGCGCTTCATTTCGCAAGATGCGGGTTTTCGCGTGCGAGCAACTCAATCGCAGCCGGGTAGGCGATGCATTCCTGCTCGAATACACGATCGGCGAGGGCTTGGGCTGTGTCGCCAGGAAGAACAAGCACGTCGCGTTGCAGGATCACCGCCCCGTGGTCGTATTCATTGTCGCAGTAGTGGACTGTGCAGCCGCTTCGCGTGTGCCCGGCGGCCAGCACAGCCTCATGCACGCGCATGCCGTAAAACCCCTTGCCGCCGAAGTCGGGCAGAAGTGCGGGGTGAATGTTGATAACGCGCTTCTCATATCGCGGCGGAATGCGCCACAAACAATTGAAACCAGCCATGCAGACTAACTCCACGCCGGCATCGGCCAGGACGTTCTCAATTCTGTCGTGAAACGCGGGACCGCTAAGGTCGCTCCGTGAGACCACATGTACCGGCAGCCCGGCCTTCTGTGCATGGTCCACGCCAGCGGCTTTCGATTTCGAACTGACAACTGCCACGATTTCAGCGGCAAGGTCATTCGCGCTAATGCGCTCCTGAATGTTCAGCATCGTCCGTCCACCGCCGGAAATGAGCAGGCCTAGCCTTAACGGACTGTACGCATTCAAGAATCAAATCCCCGCTCAACCCTCATGCGATCGCCCGCGAACGCGCGAATACAATCGTCCCTGCGATCAGGAGAAGCATACCGATGACAGCCAAACCCCACTGGCTCACCGTCGGAATACCGTCGTCCGCACAGGCCAATACGGTCACGCGAACATCATCCACCGCAGCCTCAGTCAGCGTGTTATTCGGGCAGTCGCCCGTCGTGAAGCGCAGCGTGACGCTCGCACCCGGCGGCGTCACTTCGCTCACAAGAAAGGAATGATCCACCCATTGCGCTCCGGTGCTTAACGTCGTTTCCACCGGTTGCCAGATCGTGCCACCGTCCGTGGAAACCTCCACCGTGAGGCTGTCGCGATCCGCGTTGAAATCCGAATCGAAGAACCATCGCGTGTATTCGACTTTCGCATCAAGCCCGCTCGTCGCCACGGTCGGGGAAACCAGACGCACAGGCCCACCATCGACATCCGAATCAGCGTCGTTTCCGCCCGCGATCCCCTGCCCGGTCACAAAGCATACATCACCCGCATCGCCCGAGTCGACGGCAGGTGCATACGTCGTCCCGTTCGGCACAACGCGTTCCCAACCGCCGAAGAAGGGTGTTCCCACGCATGTATCGCTCGAAACGGTCCAACCATTATCTGACGAAAAATCATCTGTGAACACAACGACGGTCAAGGCAGCCACACCTGCCCGGAATCGTTCACCCGGCGCACCGCGCGGGCTGACAAATACCTCGCCTTCGCCGTTGTCCGCCGACACATAATAATCCACGAAACCACCGCACGCAGTCGCCGGCAGGTCAAATGCGAAATCGTTGCCGCCCAGATCGACGCCCGCTATCAAGGTTTCCGCTCCGCCATCGACGAATGTATGCAACGTCACACTGGCTGGCACGACCGGCGAACTGTATTCGTCCACATGTACCACCAAAGGCGTGGCTACGTTCGGCGTCACGATCGACGGCTGCCCGCCTGGGTAACCAAATCGCAACGCAGTCAACTGCGCCACAAACAATCCGAAATCCATATCGCTGACGATAATTGTGCCGCTCGGAAAATACGGAAAACTGCTCCACGCACCGTCATAGCCCGGAGTGTCGTTCAAAGGATATGTATCCAGATAACCGATCTCCACCGGCGAAATGGGATCGCGCGCGTCGAACACGCGCAGGCCGGACTTGTAGTTTACTTCGAAAATCAAGTCGCCACGCGTGTAGAGATTATGATCCGATGTGTTCAACCCAGTGCTGAACGCCCCGACGAATTGCGGAGCGCTCAAATCGCTGATATCGAACACGATTGTCCGCGTCAGGTTGACCAATCCGTTGTTCTCATCGATTTCGTCGTTGATATAGACGAATCGGCGATCCGTGCTGACCCATCCCTGATGACAATAGACCTGGCTCGGGTAGGTCGACAACGACAGCAGGTTCATGTTGGCTTTGTCCGTCACGTCTACGACGACCATGCCCGTACCCCCCGCGAAGCCGAACGCGATCTGCATCCCCGCATACGGGCCTGAGTCGTACGTAATCACTTGGGCGTCGTGCAGATAGTTACCACTCCACGCACCCACAAAGACCGGATTGGCTGGGTCCGTCAGGTCGTACGCGACCAAGCCGCCGCCATAGAGCGACCCCGTCGACGTCCGCGCCCCGACTGCGTACAGAAAACCGCTGTCCTCATCAACCACGACGTTGTGCGCCTCCTGGATGTCCTCGCCGTGAAACTCCTGAACCAGCGTCACGATCCCGCTGTCGATCTGCGTCAAATCGAATATCTGAATCCCGTCGCCATTCGTCCCGGTCTCGTTCACGTTGTACGCGAATTCACCATAGATTTTGATGTCACTCCAGGTAGACGTGTTGTCCGCGATCGACGCCAAAACGACCGGGTTGGCTGGGTCCGTGATTTCAACAAACGCGGTCGCGCTATCGAGGCCCATGAGTGCATACTCCCGCCCCGACGGCGACACGTAGCCCCAGCAGTCGTTCCCGGAAAACGAAAAAGCGTCCATGTCGTTCGGGTTGAGCTGGCTCAAGATTTTCACGCCGAACGTGTCGAACGCACCGCCTTCCGGAAGCTGCTGCTGCTGGCGCTCTGCTTGATCGCCTGTCCAATCCGGCGGAATCGCCGCCACCGTCGCCGTCAAAACAAGAACCAAACCCAGGAAATACCTCACGCTTTTCTCCAACTTATCGGCACCTGCATTATGAACGAATTCCCCACGCTCACATCATACCTGATTCCGGAACCAATTTCACAACCGGATTCGTGCGTGCTTTCTCCATGCCGTCTTGAGACATCGGCGGCGACGGATAGCATGGGTGCTACAGGAGATCGGAAAATGCCCGACGTAAGAATCTGTGAAATGGGACCTCGGGACGGTTTGCAGTCGCTTCCGAAGGATCGGCTTGTCCCGACGGAGGCGAAGGTTGCCTTGATCGAAGCGCTGGCCGCTTGCGGCTTGGATTTCATCGAAGCCGGTTCGTTTGTCAGCCGGCGGGCTGTGCCGCAGTTGGCCGACTCGGACGAGCTTCTTGATAAACTTCAAAAGCGAGCCGGTGTGGACTATGCAGCCCTCGTCCCGAACATGAAAAACTACGCGCGGTTTCAGGGGTCGGGGTTCACAACCGTGGCGATCTTCGTGTCCGCCTCGGAGGCTTATTCGCAATTCAATACGCGGCAGTCAATCGAAGAATCGATGGCAGCCGCTGGCGAGGTCGCAGCTGCTGCCCGGACGGACGGGTATGGGTTGCGTGCGCACCTGTCAGCCGCGTTCCAGGATATCGACGGCGGGGATTCGGACTTGAAAATAGTCGTGGACCTCGCCCGGCGGTTGTTGGAACTCGGGTGCGATCACGTGGCGCTGGCGGACACCAAGGGCACGACGGACCCGCGACGGACGCGCGCCGTGCTGGAGGCTGTCGATCGCGGCGTCGGGCTGGAACGCATGACTGTTCACTTCCACGATTCCTATGGCATGGGTTTGGCCAACTCCTTGGTATCCTACGAATGCGGCCTGCGGTTGTTCGATACGTCCATCGGGGGGATTGGAGGGACGCCGTTCAAAGCGTTGGCCAACGGTCCGGGCGGCGGGGGCAATGTGACGACCGAAGAGCTAGTCTACATGTTTGAAAGAATGGGCGTGTCGACGGGCGTCGATTTCGACGGGCTGTTGCAAGCCGCGGAAATCGTAAAGGAAATCGTCGCCGAGACCGGTGGCCCACCCCCGCCGAGTAAGATGTTGCGGTAACCCCTCCGGGGAGTCTTGGAAACACACACTGATTTCGCCCCGATCGATGTCAAAATTGAGTTGTGGGCCACCGCGCTGTGTAGGAGCTGGCAGGATTGGCACATCGAGGCTGCCACACAGGCAGGAATCGCGGCAACCGAGGGCGATTCGATTAAATCGAGCGGATTTTTTGGACGCGATTACGGCTTGAAGTCTGCCAACGGCGAATTACCCGGTAAAGCCTCTTGCCTGAGTTGAACGATAGAATCTTACATGGCTGAGACGTTACACCCGATTCCGGAGGACGGTTTCATGCAGCAGCTCCCGACATGTCCACCCGAGCAGTGTGTCCGAGACATCATGACAACACCGGTGCATTCAGTCGACATGGATGATTCGCTCTTGAGTGTCAAACATCTGTTCGAGCGCGAACGATGTCACCATGTGGTCATCATGAACCAACATCGAGCCTTTGGCGTCGTGTCAGACCGGGATATCCTCAGAGTGTTAAGCCCCTTTGTTGGCAGCAAGATGATGGAGCGTTCTCAGGATCTCAATACGCTCAAAAAACGCGTTCACCAAATCATGTCCCGCAATGTGGTCACAATCAGGCCCGACGAAACCATCGCGGCCACGGCGGAGAAGATGCTGGAAGAAAAAGTGTCCTGCCTTCCCGTAGTGGAAGACAGCGGGGCCATGATAGGCATCGTAACCGTGCGAGATTTTTTGAGATGGTCGGTCGGCCTCGCCGGCGAAAAGGAGGCGATCGGGCGAACCTGATCAGGATGAAGGAATTCTCGTCCCGATCGACGGAAACCGCTACGACTCACCGGACGCCGGTTCTGCCCGAGCAAGACCGCCAACCCATCAACCCGGATGCAGCCGATCCAAAGCAATCTGCGTCACGGAGTGCGACAGTCGAAAACCGACGGGGCATGCTGTATCGTGACGAATATCGCGTCATAGTTTCCGCTGAAAGCACTGCACCGATTGACAAAGAACTGTGGCGGCCCCCCCGGTTTCGTCATGATGGCGGGCGTGAGCTTGATAACGTGGCCAATCGGTCGGGCGACGCTCCTCTGCGTCGCGCGATCGACGATTGGAGAGTGATATCATGACGGGATTCCGTCGTTCAAGTCACCATGCATCACGCCGGCACTTCACCGCCATCTATCGATCGGAACCGCTCAAGGTCATTTTGCAACTCATCCAACTCGCGCAGACACGACTTGGCGCAGCAGTTTTCACGGAACGAGGTTGAAGAGGCACCTCCAGAAGCCCATCTGACGTGTCCCGCCGAAAGGGAGATGTCGATGCGCATTGTCACCATGCCATTCGTGCATCACCCTCGAACGCCAAAAGCGAACGGCAATTCCCGAAACTCAGCCACAACGGTTGTCCAAGGTACGCGACAGGCTTGACAAAGCCCTTCGGGACACATATGCTTAAGCATATATGAGATTGGCTCTTGCAACGACTCCAGACGTTTTCCGAGCTTTTGCGGATTCGACCCGGTTGCGGATTCTCAATTTGTTGCTTGAGGGTGAGGTGTGTGTTTGCGACTTGTGCATGGTTCTCAACGAGACTCAGCCGAAGATATCCCGCCACTTGGCCTACCTTCGGCGCGTGGACCTTGTCACCGTGCGAACGGAGGGCAAGTGGAAGTATTACGCTGTCGCAAAGCATTCGGGAGGCATCCAACGCACACTCCTCAAATGCATCAAGTCGTGTCTACGCGAGTTGGAGGAGTTGCAAAATGATCTTGAGCGGTTCCGGGCGATAGATGGCAGTGGACGTTGTGGGTGACTGGTTGGTGTGGCGCGTCGGAATTGGCGCATGGGGTTGAGTACGAAATCATGGGCAATGGTTGTCCAAAACGAATGTCCTTTCTTGACCGTTACCTGACGCTGTGGATCTTTCTGGCGATGTCGGTTGGCGTCGCAGGCGGGTATTTCTTTCCCGGCGTGGAGGGTTTCATCGATGGTTTTCAAACCGGCACGACAAATATTCCGATTGCCATCGGGCTGATTCTGATGATGTATCCGCCGTTGGCCAAGGTGAAGTACGAAGAGCTTGGCGATGTGTTTCGCGACTTCAGAGTTTTGGGCCTTTCTCTGATCCAAAACTGGATCATCGGGCCGATCCTGATGTTCACGTTGGCAGTGCTTTTTTTGAACGGTCACCCTGAGTACATGGTCGGACTGATTATGATCGGATTGGCCCGCTGCATCGCAATGGTCATCGTCTGGAACGATCTGGCTGAAGGTGACGCGGAGTATGCTGCCGGATTGGTGGCGTTCAATTCCATCTTCCAAGTGCTTTTCTTTTCCGTGTACGCCTGGTTGTTTATCACCGTGCTGCCGCCGCTGTTCGGCCTCAAGGGCACGATCGTGGCGATCACCATCGGGCAGATTGCCAAAAGCGTGTTCATCTACCTCGGTATTCCCTTTCTTGCCGGCATGTTCACACGATTCGCGCTGTTCAAATTCAAAGGACGTGAGTGGTACGAAAACAAGTTCATCCCGAGAATTTCGCCGATCACACTTGTGGCACTTTTGTTTACCATACTGGTGATGTTCTCGCTCAAGGGCGAGTACATTGTGCAGTTGCCGATGGACGTTGTCCGCATTGCGATTCCGCTGTGCATCTACTTCGTCATCATGTTCCTGGTTTCGTTCTGGATGGGTAAAAGGATCGGCGCCGGCTACGCCAAGACTACGACCATCGCGTTCACGGCTGCGAGCAACAACTTCGAGTTGGCCATTGCAGTGGCGGTGGCTGTGTTCGGCATCGACTCCGGCGTCGCCTTTGCCGCAGTCATCGGACCGCTCGTCGAAGTGCCCGTGCTGATCGGCCTTGTCAATGCGGCGTTTTGGTTCCGGAGTCGGTATTTTGTGGCGGAAATCCAGGGGTTACCGGGCACCGCGGAGTGATCAAATTGAAAAAACGAGTCCTCATCCTCTGCACAGGCAACTCCTGCCGCAGTCAAATGGCCGAGGGACTTTGGAATGCAATGGGCCACAGCGGGTGGGTGGCATCTTCGGCAGGCTCATCGCCGACCGGGTTCGTCCATCCCCAGGCCATCGAGGTGATGCACGAAATCGGTGTCAACATTTCAGCCAATCTAAGCAAGCACGTTGACGTGTTCGCTCATGACCACTTTGATCTCGTGGTTACGGTTTGTGATGGTGCAAAGGATGCCTGCCCGACCTTCCCCGACGCGACGCGAGTCCAACACTGGTCTTTTGAAGATCCGGCGGCAAGCACCGGCTCGGATGACGAACGGTTGGCCGTCTTCCGGCGCATCCGCGACAAAATCGAAGGTACCATTCGAAACTACATCCAAACCCAGGCATAGCGCCGTCTCCGCAATTGGCGATGGACAACCGGTGGCAAAGGAAGGATTTTCCCCGGCGTAACTGCTCGAGCGACTTATCGGACACACCACGCACGAAATTATCCCAACATGCACCGGTCGAATCGCGCGAATCGACCGCAATCTATTGATCGGCCATCGCTTGCGACTATTGCGACGGTCGAAATTCCCGCCCCATACCGGGAAAAAGTGAGCCGATGCACTTTCAGCGACTCCCCGCTCGATGCGAATCGCATGAACCGGCCTTCGCGAACGTACGCAACTTACTTTTTTCGCCCTTCGGATAAGCCGACATATTGTAAGCGAACATAGGGTGTTCGCTCGTAGGGTGATCAAGTGCGCGGCCGCGTCCAGCGTCCGTGAAGTTATCGTTTTCTTGCGAATCGACAGGAGTTGTTCGAATGAAGAGCGTAAAAATGATCGTCGTGTTGGCCACCGTCGCCGCCTACGGGTGTCAGACGGCTGAAATGAAGCCGGTCTCGGTGCGTTTCGTGCCGTGGTCGGAGGCAGCCTTTCTGGATGACGCGACGCGGGCACAACTGACCTCCAGTGCCGCAGACTCAAGCATGTCCGCCGACTGGACACCGTACGACTCCAGCGTGCCCTATCATCAGGTGAACCTCTGGGGCGGACAGTTCAAAGGTGGCGACGTGACACTGGTCTCCACGCCGCTCGAACCAGGCCACTACACATTCGTGTCCGTCGATGGCGAGACCGAGCCGTTCGTACAGGGCTGGGTGCAGGTGCGCAACCAGGGCTTCGGCTTCCTGGACACGCTCCGCCGGTGGCAGCACGAGATTCCGCAGAAGAAGGAATGGGTCGCGTTCCAGTTCGAGCAGGAAGGCGGCGCCAAGCGCTGCGACAACTTCGAATTCGCACAGTGGCATAAGCAGATCAAAGCCCTCGAGAAATTGGAGCGGCGCATCGCGTCAGCCATCAAGCACGAAGAGGCTTGGCAGATGAAGTCGTGGAACCGGCAGCAGCATTTCGTCAACGAAGCTGAGCTGCTCATCCTTCCCGGCGAATCGCTTTTCGCCAGACCCACCACCCTGTCCGCCTTCAACGAAGCCGACATCGCCCAGGTCATGAGCGGCGAGCATGTCAGCAAAGCCATTCAGGTCACCAACTACGACGACGTCCGCATGCAGATCGATTTCCTGAATCGTTTGCACAGCGACTGGCGCGCTTGCCGGAACGTCATGACCGAAGAGACCGATCGCCTCGAACAGCGCAAGCGCTTTATGATGATCACCGACCACGTGTACAACCACGGCAAGCGATTCGTCTACAACGAGTCCCGCTTGCAGTCCGCTTTGTCGACGATCGAATTCGTCGACGCCGAAATGAAAGCCTTGCGCGAGCAGCAGTTGGCCATCGCATTCGCCGCCGAAGTGGCTATGCCCGATGCGTGGACCTACGTCTTCGACAACATCCAGCACGACATCGAAGACCAGCAGGCCTACACCCAGGCCAAGCTCGACCGCGTGGAAATGCTCTCGAACAATCTCGACGAAGGCAGCCCCAAGCGCGTCGCCTTGCATCGCCAGATGCAGCGCTACACGCGACAGATGGTACTCTTCGAAGACCAGGAAAGCCAGGTCCAGCAGACGCGCGTAGCCGTCCACGAAGCACGCAACACCAGCGAAATCCTGCATCGCCAGGGCGACTCGGTCATGCTGACCGCCATAGGCCAATCGTCGCTGCCGTTCCACGTTCATCGGGCGTTGGAGAGCGACTCGCTCATGACGGTTCGGCTTCAGGCTTCGCAGTCGATGTTCGCGCCGTCACCGGTCGCGCGGACCGCCTCTTACGTCGAGCCTTGCGACCCGTAAGCCTCCGACAAACTTGATTTCGAACACAGGCCCGGCGAGCGCAACGCGTCCGTCGGGCCTATTCTCTTTCAGGCGCCAGCCGCTCCTGATCATTCAACCAATGATTACGGCTGCGACGGTTCCGCCAGGTTCAGGCCATCCGGCGCCATCCCAGACACCCTGCCGCAAACGAATAGAGGTGCGTGCCCAGGAAGGCCGCCGCCACGAAAGGCACAGTTGCCGGGGCAAACGAAGCCGCCGCAAGAACCACATTGACTCCCAGAACCGCCGTCGCTGTCCTGGCTTTCGAGCGATCGAGATGAGGCATGGCGAATGGAACAAGCATCGACACCGAGTTCCAAAGGTAGGCAGCGAAAAGGTACGGTGTAATGTCGAATCCAAAGGCTTGCTGGAGAACGGTCAACAGCAGAAGGTGGCGCATCAACTCGTTGGTCGGCGTTCCCATTCCGGAAACATGGGATGGATCGACGCGCTGGACCACGCGAATGAGAATCGCCACGGCGGACAACAGGCTAGGCGCCAGCACGACCCCGCCGTAACGAGCGTCGACAACCATCGCGATAAGGATGTGCGTCACCGCGTCACATGATGGCGCACCACGCCCATCCGCAGCCACCTGCGAGATTGGCCGGAGAACAAAGAAGTGGTTCGTCAGCGACGGAAATTCGCACCCTGTCCCAGCGAACAACCAGGAGATCAAATTCGTGTTCCACGGGTAGCCGAGGCGAAGCCCCCAGTACGCGAGGCGGCCAACGACGGGGAGACACCGGAATCGTTCCGGCACGAGCGTCTTCCGTTTCTTGACGAGCTCGCAGGCCATCTGGACGCTGATGTACGCTGCGTTGGCTTGGACGCTTACGACCTCAAACCCCGCATCGGCCAGAATGTCCCGGTATGCTTCGACGGAGCGGTAGGTGACCTGATAATCGCCCTGAAGCGTTCGGACGCCGTGTCAGAATCGTTGATTCCCGACACAGGACGACCGCACCCGGCCCAAAGCATGGAATGAGTTTGCGCAGCAAAGCCCGAACATCGCGATCGTCCAGGTTCCAGCCAAGTCGCCTTCGACAAACTGTAGACATTGACGGTCTTGTGGCCCAACGCGGTTGCACACGCGTCGGCCCCGACACGGAACGACAGGACGCGCCCGAACTCGTTTATTGAAACGGTCGTCCCGAGCAGTGGTGCCCGAAAACGGGCGACGGCTATACGATCCCAAACGCGCATCATGCCCAGAAGATGCGAATCAAAAACCAAATCCGATTCGATCAGAACGAACGGTTCCTGAATGTGCTCGCGGGCCCGCCAAAGGGAGTAGTTATTGTTCGTCGTCGCATACTCACGACAATCCACGAAGTCAAGCTCAAGCCCGGAGGCATGCCGTTCCAGATAATCGCGGATTTGCGCGTCGCGGTATCCGACGACCACAACCAGGCGGCTGAAACCCTCCTCCACCAGGCAAGAAATAAGCCTCCTGAGAATGGGTATGCCATGCAATTCAGTAAGGCACTTGGGGCAATCGTCGGTCAGCGGCTTCAGTCGCGTCCCCGACCCAGCGGCCAACAGATGGACCGTAGTAATAAGACAGTCATCGGTCTCGCTCGGACCCCATCGCGACGGAAGCTCCCGCTCTCTGAAACTCCTCCCGGAAACGATCGTTTTATTCATGCAGGAAGTTTTCTCCGTTCTGTAGAGTGAAGCCTAAATCCGTTGGCTTCAGTCGCATCTGGTTCATCGCTCGACGGATTGACTATGCGCGGCACCTCGCACCGCGACCACCCCCAATCAAGTCGTTCGGGCTGGATTCGTCGTGCTGAACGGACTGTCACCAGGGTGGAATCCACCAAACGCGGGCGGACTCAGGCTGCTTGTTTGGGCGTGCAGACGGCGACTTTTCTTGCCGTCTCGGCAACGCAAGGAAGAGAGGCAATAATCGGGTGCTGAAAGGAGCAGGCGTGCTAACACGACAACAAGGCCCAGGCAATGGTGAGGGAAACATCGGGTGCATCCCCCCAAGACCCCGATTCGCCCCGAAACGACAATCGGCTGGTGGACGAATATCGTGTTCGCCAGTACATCTGCGAGCAGGAAAAATCGATGTCGGGCCGGGGCGAACTCGATTTGACGTAACGTAAACCACAAACGTCCAGCGCGGTTTCACCGTGCTCGCCCCCAGCAGGGGCTTCACGATGCGCACGGCCCGCTCGAGCGGACCTTTCCAAAGCCACACAATCTGAGCGCGGTTGCTTAACCGTGAAGATCCGGCAGATCGACTTGTTAAATTGGAAATCGATGGGATTACTTGATGCGGCGACGGACGGTATCAGGTTTGAGTTCGATTAGGTCAATAGGGATCGACCCATCTTTGGAGAGGTCAGTCGCATGGAATCCACCGCGTCCACGATCGCATGCATTACGGACGAGGAGACAATGCAGGAGCAGGTTTTCGTATCTGACCCCGAGTTTCTTGTGTTCGGTCGAAAGACGAGCGGCAGTGCATTTCGGCAGGCCGCGTCGTCGGCAAACGCCCTTGACGCTTGATGATGCTCGACGGGCCGTTACCGATTTCGCAGCGCATGACAACACGAAGCGTTTGCACAGTGCCATTGGCTAAATGACGCCGCGTGACAAGCTCGAAGGCTTGGCTGGCGCGATCCATGCCGACCGAGATCGCAAACTCGCCGCCGCTCGATAATCGCGTCGTCAACGCCGCCCAGCCATACGGGCGCCGAGCGCATCGGAGTCCGGCAGCACCCTGCCGTGACAGTTTGAATGCCCCAGGTAGTTCCCGACCCGAGGCCGAGCACTCCCGCTGAATTCAAGGATGAAGACCAAAATCCCTGCGGCACGTATGCCGGGGAGTTGCTTAAAACAATGACCGAATTGTCCAAGTCGCGTACCGAAGGATCCACTTCGAGACAGTCCATCACCGGCTTGCCCATCGCCGAGCGCGAGCGGGCGAGTGCATCGGTGACCCTGAACAGGCTCGCCGGACTTTCGCCTGCCTTGCGTCGAGCAAGACGCCCGAGCAGGAGTAGGGGCGACAGGCTGAACTTGCCAAGCCGATGTTGTTCATCCCACGCGCTGCAGGCGGCGAAAATCTCATTTCGGAGAGAATGTCAAGAGATGCTTGCGGTCGGTCCGATGCATCGGTAGAAACATGGCGTTCGAGGTAACGTACGGGAAAGGTCAGTCTGGTCATGTATATCGAAAGCACAAGAGGGAGCGATCGTGCCATGAAACGGTTTGGGATTTTTTTCGCGATAGGATCGTGTGTGACGTTTGCAGTTTTGTCGGAATACGCCAAGGCCGATGGCGGCGGGCTGCCCGAGTTATCGAAGGAGAGCAAAGCGTGCATCGAGTGCCACAAAGGTACAGATCCGGGGATTCTGAAGCAATGGGGCGGGAGCTATCACTACCGGGCCAACGTCGGATGCTTTGAATGCCACGCAGCGTCAAAGGGCGATCTGGATGCCTATGAGCACTTCGGGGAGACTATCGCGATCATCGTTTCGCCCAAGGACTGCGGCAAATGTCACGAGAAAGAGGCGAAGGAGTTTGCCGGATCCCACCATTCCAAAGCCGGGCGCATTCTCGGTTCGCTGGACAATATTTTGGCTGAGGTTGTCGAGGGAAACCACGCCTTCGTCACCGAAGGGTTCCCCGGTGGCAACTCGGCTGCGGCGGTCAACGGGTGCTGGCAGTGCCACGGTTCTGTCATCAAGGTTCTGGAAGACGGGCAGCTTGACCCCGCCACTTGGCCCAACACCGGAATCGGGCGCATCAACCCGGACGGTTCGGAAGGGTCATGCTCCGCGTGCCACAGTCGTCACGCGTTTTCGGCTGCCCAGGCTCGCTACCCGGACAATTGCGGCAAGTGCCACATGGGTCCGGATCACCCGCAGAAGGAGATTTACTACGAATCGAAGCACGGGATCGCGTTCATGGCCAACAAGGACAAGATGAACATGGACAATCCCAAGTGGGTGGTTGGAGAGGACTATCATCACGCCCCGACCTGCGCGACATGTCACATGAGCGCGACGAAGGATCAACCGGTCACGCACGACGTTGGAATGCGAATCAGTTGGAACAACAGGCCGATCCTGTCAATCCGTCCCGAGGTTTCCGACGCAAAGATGGGCCTTCCGGGCAAAGACGTACCGTGGCAGACGCGCCGCGAGAACATGAAGAACGTTTGTCTGAACTGCCACGATACTCAGTGGGTCGAAAATTTCTACACGCAATACGACGCGTTGATCGATCTGTACCACGAGAAATTCGCAAAACCGGGCAAGGAGCTGATGGCATTAGCCAAGCCACTCATGCGACCTGTTCCATTCGGGAGCAAGCTGGACTTCGTCTGGTTCGAGCTTTGGCATCACGAAGGTCGTCGGGCGCGGCACGGTGCGTCCATGATGGGGCCTGACTACACGCACTGGCACGGAACCTACGAACTCGCCAAGAACTTCTATACCGAAATGATTCCCGAACTTGAGGAATTGGCTCACAAGGGACTGTCTAGCGGCGATGCCAAGAAGGTGGCGCACGCCAAAGCGCTCGAAGCCAAACTCGACGAAATCCTGAACGCCGAGAATCACCGCTGGTACCTCGGGAAGATGAACCCTGCGGAAGCGGCTCGACGCAAGGAAGCCGCAAAGGAATTCAAGGCACGTTACAAGGATTGACCTGAAGAACAGCGGCACGAAAATCTTAGAGCGTGCTCAACAATGCGGTCTTTAGGTCCGCACCCTTCTGCCCACACACATGCATCGCCGGCGGTCGATGGGCCGCTGGCCATGCGCGTATCCGAGCGGAGACAGAGATGATTTGAGACATTCCCTACCAGGGCAACGTCGGGCACCGCCCGAAACGAAGGGTGGATTGTCCGATTCTCGCAGAATCGGTACACGACGTTTTGCGGCGGCGGCGCACGCAAAAACGGCACATCCAAGCGGATATTCGCCGCAAGAGTAGTCAATTTGCCAAAGTAGTTTTCGGCACTTCCGGCCGCTTTTGCGGTTTTTCCCGTTGGTGATAGAATCACCTCCCCCCGATTTTTGTGTAGGGCCGTACCGTCGAAAACCAGATGCGCATGCAGTGCGTCGATCACAAATGACCATTGCCCAATGGGTCGATTGTCGCTTAGGTCGTAAGGCCGTCGCACCGGGGGGTAGGCAACCCGTGAGCGATTCGGATGTCCGAACCGATCGCGCACGGACGGAAGATGAAATCATGAACAACTGCGATGTGCGGATAGGAACCCATGAGAGCAATTGACGTTAGTTTGCGAAACCCGCACCTCGTTGCCGTGGTGGTGCTGGCGGTTTTCGTAGTCGGCGGCTGGTCCTTGACACGCATTCCCGCCGACCTGCTGCCCCAGTTTGAAACACCCGCTGTGCAAATCGTCACGTTCTACCCCGGCATGCCGCCCGAAGTCATGGAACGCGATATCATGAGCCGCCTCCAGCGCTGGACAGGCCAATCGGTGGGCATCTCCCACCAGGAGGCGAAGGCCATGATGGGCGTCTGCATCGTCAAGGACTTCTTCCGCGAGGGCATCAGCCTCGATACAGCCATGTCGCAAGTGACCTCCTACGCGATGTCCGACATGTTCTATTTACCGCCCGGCACGATCCCGCCGATGGTCATGCCTTTCGACCCGACCGCATCCGTGCCGCTGTGTCTCGTCAGCGTGTCAAGTCCGACGATGTCGGAAAAAGACTTGTACGACGTCGCCTACAAAGAACTCCGCAACAACCTGCAAGGTATTCAGGGCGTCATCGCACCGGCGGTCTACGGCGGAAAGCTCAGGCGCATACTCGCCTACGTCGATCGGCACGAAATGGAGGTGCGCGGGTTGTCGCCGCTGGATGTCGTCCAATCGCTCAAAACACAGAACGTGCTCGTGCCCACCGGCAACGCCAAGTTCGGAGACATCGACTACCAAATCGTCTCCAACGCGATGGAAGAGAAAGTGGCTGGGCTTAACGACGTCCCCGTTATGACGGACGGAGAAGCCGTCGTCTTCATGCGCGATGTTGGCGAGGTCAAAGACTCTTCCCAAATCCAAACCAACAGCGTGAGAATCAACGGACGGCGACAGGTTTACATCCCGATCTACCGCCAGCCAGGTGCCAACACCATTTCGATCGTCAACGCCATCAAAGAGGAACTTGGCACGATCTTGAACCGGCTCAAGGAAATAGACGAACGCGCGAAAGACCTTTCACTCGAAGTCGTGATGGACCAGTCCACCTACGTACGCAGCAGCATCACGAGTTTGCAGGTCGCAGGCCTGCTCGGTGCCGTGCTCGCCGGATTGGTCGTATTGATCTTTCTCCGCAGTTTGCGATCGACTTTCGTCATCGTCTTAGCCATTCCCGTCGCAATCCTGGCCACATTCATCGGCATGTTCTACACCGGTGACACGATCAACAATATGACGCTCGGTGGGCTGGCGCTCGCCATCGGAATCCTTGTCGATCAGTCCATCGTCGTGCTCGACAACATCACCCGCCACATGCACATGGGCAAGACCAGGTACCAGGCTGCGCTGGACGGCACGCGCGAAGTCTCGATGCCCGTATTCGTGTCAACCATGACTTTCGTCGTCGTGTTCTTCCCGGTCGTGTTCCTGACCGGCATGCCGCGTTTTCTGTTCACCCCGCTGGCCATCACCGTCGTATTCGCCGTGATCGCCAGCTACGCGGTAGCCATGTTCGTCATCCCCACTTTCTGTTCGAAATTCCTGAAAGTCCGCGCTGTCTCGCATGATTCCAATTCCGCATCAGGATCAGCCGCACCGGTCTGGTTCGACGGGTGGTTCTCCCGCCTGCTGACCATGCGGTGGCTCGTGGTCGCCTGTGGCGGAGGCCTGTTGGCGCTCGCGCTGATGTTGCTGTCGCAAACGGGCACCGAACTGTTCCCGCAGGTCGACTCAAACCAGTTTACCATCTACGTACGCCTGCCTTCGGGCACGAGAATCGAACGCACCGAGAGCACGATCATCGAGATCGAAAAACTCATCCTCGACGAAACAGGCCAAGCGGACGCCGAGTACCCCAAGGTCGAGCAGTACGCCGATTCCAACCTGCGTATTCTCATCTCGAACATCGGCGTGCTCATGGATTGGCCGGCGGCCTACACCCCGAACACCGGGCCGATGGACGCGTTCGTCCTCGTGCAGCTCAAGGGAAAATCCGGGATGCCCACGACCTTCGATTATGTTGAACTGCTTCGCGAGAGGCTCAACCGTGAATTCCCCGGCGTCGAATTCGCCTTCGACACGGGCGGGATGATGACAGCCGCCCTGAACTTTGGCTTGCCCTCCCCGATCGACGTGCGCGTCACGGGCAGCAACTTGTTCACCGCCGAGGAAATCGCCACCCACGTGCAGCGGATCGCCGTCGGCGTTCCCGGTGCGACGGACGTACGCGTCGCCCAACGCATGGACTATCCGCAAATCGATATTCAGGTCGACCGTGTCAAAGCCGCACAGCTAGGCCTGTCCCAGGAGGACGTCGTCAAGAACGTCGTCGCCACCGTAAATTCCAGCATCAACTTCGACCCCGTCTTCTGGATCGACCCCAAGAACGGCAACCACTACTTCTTCGGCGTCCAGTACGCCGAAGAAGACATCAACTCAATCGAAACACTCAAAAACGTGCCCATCACAGGCAAGGACAGCCTCATGCCCGTGCCGCTGCGCAACATCGCGGAGTTCGGGCGCAAAACCGGGCCGGCGGTAATCAACCACGTGAACATCAAGCGAACCATCGACGTGTTCGCCAATGTCGAACAGGGATACGACGTAGGCTCAGTCGCGGCGGAACTCGAAAACCGCCTCCAAACCTCGTCGGTACTCGCATCCAACCGCAGAGAGACACCGCGTGGCACTGTCTACGATATCGGCGGCGACTACGGCG
Source organism: Phycisphaerae bacterium (assembly GCA_029260215.1). Classification (GTDB taxonomy): domain Bacteria; phylum Planctomycetota; class Phycisphaerae; order UBA1845; family UBA1845; genus OFTM258. Next base: position 339,070 of record JAJDDQ010000039.1, on the reverse strand, counting down.
GCAAAGGCTACAGCTACTCCATGTCCGGAGAGGTCGAGACCATGCGCTCGTCGTTCAAACAATTCTCCATCGGATTGTTGATCGCCATCATTCTCGTCTACTTCACAATGGTCGCGCAGCTTCGATCCTTCGCTATCCCCTTCGTCATCCTGCTCACCATCCCGCTGGGCCTCATCGGTGTGGCCGCAATCCTGTGGGCCACGCGAACCAATCTCAGCATCCCAGCCTTTATGGGCATCATCATGATGACGGGAATCGTCGTGGAATACAGCATCATCCTGCTGGACTTCGCGAACAATCGCGTGAGCGAGGGGCTGTCCGTCCGCGACGCCATCAAAGAAGCCGCCTGGATTCGTTTGCGACCCATCCTCATGACTTCGCTGACGACCTGGCTGGCCCTCATGCCGATGGCCATCGGTTTCGCAGGCGGCGAAGCCAACGCGCCCCTCGCCCGAACGATCATCGGAGGCGTGCTGGCAGCCACCGTGCTCACCATGATTGTCGTACCTTGCCTGTACGTTATGGCTAAACGTGAATCACAAACGGACCTTGTCGCTGTTCCCGCAGGAGCCTGAGAATGAATCGAAAAACATGGACCCCAATCTTGGGCACGACGTGCATCGTCGTCGCCGCGACAGCCGTGCTCGTGCCGCTGTTGGGTGCAGGGCGATCCGCCCAGGCACAGGCAACCAGCCAGTCGAACGCCACGACGTCTCACGAACGGGCTATCAGCGTCGTCGTCTCCAAACCAGAGCGACGCGCACTGAACCAGACACTCAAAATCCCCGCTTCCCTCGAACCGGGCGAGGTAGCCACCCTGTTCGCCAAGACAAGCGGGTACGTTCTAAGCGTCAAGGTTGATATTGGTCAGCGCGTCACCAAGAACGATGTGCTGCTGAAAATCGACGTGCCGGAAATGATCGACGAGCTGAACCAAGCCGAAGCGGTCCTCGAAGCAGCCAAAGCCAAAGTCCTCGCCCTCCGTGCTAAGGTGGCACAAGCCGACTCCATGATCAGCACCAGAGAGGCCGAGGTCCGGCGCAGTGAGGCCGAACTGACCCTCGGGCGCATCACCGCCGATCGCCAGCGCAGACTGTTCGACGAGAAAGCCATCCCCGAACAGGCCCTCGACGAAGCGAAGAGCCGTCTCGCCGTCATGGAGGCGGAGTTGCAAAACGCCAAGGCAAGAGTAAGCGCCGCCGAAGCGGAGAAGGCAGCCATCGAAGCCGACGTCGCAGTGGCCCATGCACAGGTCGCCGTCGAGGAGGCCAACGTCAGCCGCCTGCGCACGTTGATGGCCTACGCGACAATTCGCGCACCATTCGACGGTGTAATAACACAGCGTCGCGTCGATACCGGCGCTTTTGTGCGGTCAGCCGCCGAGGGCGCTGCCACACCATTACTGACCCTCGCACGCGTGGATTACGTCCGCCTCGTACTCAACATCCCCGAATCAGACGCCGCCCGCGTCCGCGTCGGAACTGAACTCACCGTGGAGTGCCAGTCCATCGGCCTGGCGCCGTTCAAGGTAACGATCTCACGCACCGCCGGATCGCTCATGCCCAACACGCGAACCATGCGCGCCGAAGCAGACATCGACAACGCCGACGGCCGATTCATGCCGGGGCTGTACGCCCGAACCACTGTGTCGCTCAAGAAACAGTCGCAAGCCCTGATGATTCCCGCGAAGGCGATCCGCGTACGCGGCACAGACATCACCGTGCTCGTCGCGGTCGGAAACGTCGCACGCGCCCTCCCGGTCACCATTGGTTACGACGACGGCATCTGGTCCGAAATTACCGGGGGGCTGACCGGAAGTGAGCAGGTCATCGTGTCTGCCGCCGGCGCAATCGCACCCGGCGCACCGGTTGAAGCCCATCAGTCCGGAATGTAAACGCTGCCCGTCATCCAAGTGAGAAGAACATGCTCCCCATGACCGTCATTCACCGGCTGATTGCTCAACACCGTTTCCCAAGGCGTCCCGCGCTGGTCGCGCCGGCCCGCCTTTACGGCATCGCCGCAATCAGCCTCCTGCTCGCCGGATGCCAAAGACCCGTGCGCGAACCGCTCCCGCAGCGACCGGACGTCGCCCCAGCCGAAGCGCACACCGACGCCCAACCGCTCCGCCTGGACGCTTCTCAAATCAAACCCATGTACACGGAATTGCTGCCCATCGACCTGCCCGCTGTGGTACAAGTCGCCGCCGCACGCAATTTCGATATCCGCCAGGCCCGAACTTCCGTCGAAGCCTCCCTTGGAGAATACGAGAGCACCGTCGGCGGCGCGTTCCCAGCCATCGTGCCGACCGCATTGTTTGAGCAGGCGGAAGGGACGTTCCGTGCGACCCGGGGAAATCTTGTGGGCGTTGGCTTTAACTCATTCACGCCCTCGATCGCGATTCAATGGGTCATCAATCCCGGACGGGTCATCAACGACATCATCGCAGCCAAGAAACGCCTGCACGCCACGGAAGACTTGGAACAGGCCGTCATTCAGGACACGCTACGTCGAGCCGTCGTCCAATACTACGCGCTCGCCTTCACCCAAGCCGCCGTCTCAGCCGCGCACCAGGGCGTCATCGAAGCCGAAGAACTGTTGCGCATAACCCGAATCCGCGTGCGGACCGGCACCGGCGTCCCAGCCGATGAGCTGCGCGCCGAAGCACGCCTCGCCGAGCAGCGGCAGGACATGGTCTCATCGCTCCAGACGTTCTACAACGCGTCCGTCAATCTGACCCTCACCCTGCATCTCGATTCCGCCGTGACACTCGTCCCCCGTGTGACCGAATTGAGGCCGACCGAATTGGTGCGGGCCAACCTGGAAATCGAAGAATTGCTCAGCATCGCCGTCACCTTCCGCCCCGATCTCGAAAGTGTTCGCAGGCTGGTGGAGGCTGCCGCAGCACGCACCGGCAGCACGTGGTGGGGCGGTTTCGGACCTGAATTCGCCCTCGGATTTCGTTACGGATGGATCAAGCAAAACGCCAACAACGTCGACCGTGGTCGAGGCATCCCGCCCAATCTCATCCTCAATCCCGCCTCGCCCACCGGGGAATTTTCCAGCAACCCATTTGTCAACGGATTAATCAGAGAGGGCATCAACCGTGATTCACGCGGACGCGACGATATTTCCACCGGGTACCAGTCTCAACAATTCGGCAACGCATCCCTCGGCTGGCGACTCAGCCTCGCCACATTCGGCGATCTCAAAACCGCGAAAGCGTTTGAAGAGCAGGCGCTGATTCGGGCCGAAAGACTGCTTGCCCTCGTCGGCGCGGAAGTGGTGACAGCCGCACAGTCCAGCCAAACCCAGGATCAGCTCGTGTCTCTCGCCCACCAGCAGGTCGCGTCCGCCGAGGAAGCCCTGCGCCTAACCGAAGCCAACCTGCGCGCCGGCACAATGACCACACTGGACGTCCTCCAAGCACTCGATGCCGCCACCGAAGCCAGGTTGCGTCACGCCCGCGCCGTCGTCGCCTACAACCAGTCGCAAGTCAATCTTCTAGCGTCTATAGGCCTGCTCTCCGAAGACGCCCTCACCCCACAAGAAAACGGCTGAACTCCCCAACGAGCCGCGGACTTCAGTCCGCGCGGATTTTCAATAGAAAATGGTAACTCTTCATCTATAGGCAATGCGAAACTGCCATCTGCCCCCTCGACGCAACAGAAAACAGTCTTTTCTCCCCTTGCAAAGGGGGGATGCAGGGAGGTTTGGATCAGAGTAACGCTTCGTCTCGCACGAAGACCCCCCCCAAAGCCCCTCCTTTGCAAGGAGGGGAGGAAGAGAGCAATAGCCGCGTCCGCGTAACCCGACAGTGTGTGCTGACATCTGGGATTGTAAGTGGATGAATAGTTACAAATAACGTTTCACATTGCGACGCAGACTCCGAAATAAATGCGGAAACCGTCGCGCATATCTACTCTTGAGCAGCGCAAGCGCTCACCGCCGCCGCCGCTTGCGACTTGCGATCCAAACCCCTCCGCCCCCCATAAGAACCATCGTGCCGGGTTCCGGCACCGCCTCGCTCGAAAAACTCGACCCATAGGTCTGCCCCGGCACAAAATCCAAGGCAGTAATTGTGCCGAGATTCTCCGCGACACCCGCATCCGGGTCCACGCCGAGCAACTGGTTGCCACTCGTAAAGCCGAACACCCTCCCGTCGTCTGCACTGGTCAATCCCAATACGTTGGGAAACCCAAGTTCACCGAGGACATCAAACGTCCCCGCTTCAGTGTCGATGCGGAGGAGCATCCCCTGAAGAGTAGCGAGAAGCAGGTTCCCATCGCTGTCATATGCGAGATCACCTGCTGAATCGAAAGGCCACAAATCGACAGCAAATTCTGCGATGCCCGTATCCCTGTCCACTTCGTAGAGCGTATCCACACCCGCCGACCAGAGCGTTCCATCGAATCCGAATACCAGTGAGTTCGTATTCGTGCCCAATTCCCCGACCAGGGATGTCGCACCCGTGGGCGCGTCGATCTGGTAAAGCTCCCCGCCGCCGGAAACGCCGAACAAATCGCCCTCGGAATCAAACGCAATGTCGAAAAACGTGACGTCCGTGCTGGAGACGAACGTAGCCTCAAGGGAGTCGAAATCAACGACGTAAAGGTTATTCGAAGAGTCATTACCCCAGAGGGGTATCTGCCCCCCCTGCGCGGACGCGCCGAAAAACGCCAAAAGGAAGAAAACTCGTGTGAATCGTGATAGTTGTCCCATCAATTGTCTCTCCGCCTGATCCACCTAGGAACATCACTCTTGCGATGCTCCCTCTCCACACGCTCGCCCCCCCCCAACATATTCGGACGAACCGTGCGCGGTTCTATCGACACCCGAACCAGGCAAATAAAGAATTTCTCAGGGCGATTTATGACTTTCCAACCGCCCCAACGCGACAATCCTTCCCGCAAAACAACCTTTGGAACACCAACTCGGCAGAAAACCCTTGAATCACGGGCGAGCAATACGCGTACCGTGTCATTTCGATCAACCCGCAAGCCGCACCGGTCGATCCAATGTGCATATGACCGATTCCCGCGAGATCATCTACGAGTTCCGCTGGCCCAGCGGCCACGCCGAATCCGTCAGCGTGTCACTGACCGAGCCGCACCTGCTGTGTGCCGACGCGCTGTCGGAAGACCCACCGCCCGAATGGACACGCCTCGGCTTTCACAAATGCACAAACTGTCCGCTGAAAGAATCACAGCACACGCACTGTCCCGCAGCCGTGAAGCTCAGCCCCGTCATCAAACTGTTCGGCGAACGCATTTCGCACGAACAGGTTGAAGTGATCGTCCACACCGATGCTCGAACGTTCACGAAGTCGCTGTCCCTTCAGCACGGGCTTGGCTCACTCTTCGGGCTGATCTTGGCCACAGCAGGCTGCCCCATCCTCGACCGTCTCAGGCCTATGGTCTATCTGCATTTGCCCTTCGCCAACGGGCGTGAAACCGCGTTCCGCGCCATCGCCACCTATCTCACGGCCCAAGCTGTCAAGGAACGTCGCGGGGAAAAAGCAGACTGGAGCATGACCGGATTGACCCGGATCTACGACGAAGTGCATTGGGTCAACATGGACTTCGCCGGGCGCATCCGCAATCAGTCGAAACACGACGCCGGAATCAACGCCGTCGTCACCCTCGACGCCTTGGCCGACATCACACTGTTCACGTTGTCCGAAGACCGTTGGAACAGCATCGAACCGCTTTTCGCACCCGCAAGCGTCGACACAAAAACCATCCACACCAAATAGCAAACCGTTTCACGCAATTCACCCCCCTAACAGATCCGCGACCGTAAGGGAGCGGAGGGAATAGAGATGCGCCAATCGCCCTCAAGACGTTTTTCATGAAATGCGCAAAAGGGCAGATACCACAGCGACGCGATTCGCGGACGGATCGAAGTGCGTTCCGATCCTTCCCCCCAACCGAAAAATGCTTGAAGCGCAACCCGCCCGCATGCCTATAATAGCATGTTCGAAGCTTTGCCATCGGCGAACGGGAGCAATTGGGCGGTGATGAAACAAACCAACAGCGAATCCACAACCGCGCTGCGACTCGATTTAACCAAAGTCGCGCGCTACGGTTCTTGTCACGCCTGGCTCATATTCCTGTCCGCTTTGGATATCCTGGGCACCTCGACCGTGCTCGCGTTCGGCGGCGCGGAAGTGAATCCGATGGCCGATTGGGTACTCGCACGCTGGGGACTTGTCGGCCTCGTCGTGTACAAGTACGCCCTGATCGCATTCGTCGTCTGGGCATGCGAAACCATAGGCCGCCAACGCGACGCCGCAGGCCGACGATTGGCAGAGTGGTCCGTCGCATTGACCGTGATCCCCGTCTACCTCGCCTTCACCCAATGGCTCACGGCGCACGCCTGATCCGCCCCCCTCCACCCTTCGCAACAAGCAACAAGATGCCATTCAAGAATCACGCTTTGATCCACCTCCCCGCCCGCTTGCCCATATCGCGTGCGACATGATCTTACCCGTATCGCATGCGACACGATCCAAAAAACGCCGCCCCAAAAGCCCTCAAATTGGATCCGCCCCGCGCATCGCCTCAAACCCATCAAAAGGCTCGTCCTCATCATCTTCCAGATCGAATTCCGTCAACCACGAATCAAGTTCCGCCGCCGACAACTCACCCGGCTTCTCCCGGACCGATCTCGTTTCCCGCTGCGGACCGCTCGCCTCACCGGGAATCAATTCGCCGACGAACAGCTCGGATGTGATCCACGCGCACTTCCGGTAGCGCGCTTCGTGCGCAATCACACTGTCCGTCGTCACCACGCGAAGCCCCGTCGGATACCTGGCGTTCGCGATCATGCGGATGATACAGTCGTCGGCTGTCTCCGCATTGCTGAATCGCACATGGATGCGCGTAGACGACATCTGCTTCGCCAACCCGCCCCTTGGCGTTGGGCCGTCGAAATAGAGCGTCACCTTGTCCCCATGCCCGCGCGACCACCGCTCGACGATGCGCAGCAGTTTTTCACGTCCGATATTCGGCAGCAGTCCGCTCGCATGCATCGCGAACAGTAAGTTGTTACCGTCAATGACAACGTGCCCGCTCATGTCGTCAGAGCGGAGCAATGTTCACCGCGCATAGCCTTGAGCACGTCGTTCGCCTCGATCGGCAAATCCTGCGTAAGATTCTCCGGACCACCCTCAGCCCGGACCAGAATATCATCTTCCAGGCGAATCCCACCGAACCCAGCCTCCAGAAGTGCATCCACCTTGGCCCGATCGACACAGTCCGCGAATTTGCCAACCAGATCATCGCGCTGCCAGATCGCCGGCACGAAGTAGATACCCGGCTCGATGGTCACCGTCATGCCAGGTTCCAGATCACGGTCCAGCCGCAGGAACTTGTCCCCCAAACCCTCCCGCCGCGTTCGCCCAGCCGGATAGCCCGCCAAATCGCCGAAATCTTCCATATCGTGAACATCCAATCCGATCAGATGCCCGACCCCGTGCGGGAAAAACGGCGTATGTGCCCGACGCTCCAGCAGGCTCGCGGGATCGCCGCGTAAGAACCCCGTTTCCACCAAACCCTCGCAGATTTTCAGGGCAGCCAGATCGTGAATATCCCGATAACGTGCCCCCGGCACGCAGGCAGCCACCCCAGCCCGTTCCGCCGTCAGGACCACGTTGTAAAGATCGCGTTGCACGGGGGTAAACGCCCCATCGACCGGCCAAACCCGCGTCGCATCACTCGCGTAGCCGCTCGGTTCCGCCGCACCGCCGTCCCCAAGGAGAAGCCTACCCGCCCGCAAAGTCCCCGCGTAGCCCAGCCGATGGAGGATTTCCCCATCAACCGTCATGATGGCGGTGAACGAAGCCACGCAACCATTGGCCACAATCGCCGATTCAAACGCCGCTGCCACAACCGCCTCGCTCGCACCGGGTTGGGTCGCGCGCATCGCTGCCAGGTGTGCCAGCCCGCCGACCTTCGCCGCCCGCCGCATGGCTGCCACTTCGTGCTCGTCCTTGATGTTCCGCATATCGATTATCAGACGTAGTTCATCATCCTCCGGACGATCGAGATTCAGCGCGCCGGCCCATTCGATCGTTCGCGGGCAGGGGGGGATGATCGCTCCGGCTCGCCGTCCGCTGAGGAGACGTTCCAGGTCATCTGGGGACGCCAGTTTTCCCGCTTCGACACCAGCCGCTGCTGCGATTTCATCATCGCTGGGCGACGGACCGATCCAGATAGCGTCGTCAGGCCCCGACTCCGGGCGAATCAGCGTACTGCCCGATTGCCCGTCGCTGCCCGGTTCGATCAGCCAGGCGGCCCCCTCGATGGGCGGTCCGCCGAGGTACAAATACGTGCTGCCGGCTCGATAGGGGTAGTCCAGACCGGCATGATTCCGTGCTCGGGCGTAGCCGGCGAACACCACCAGGGGGCGTTCAAGTCCGTCAGCCAGGCGTGCCCGACGGCGGCGATAGGTCTCAATGGGTGCGGTCATCGTGAATGCGGTTTTCATGGTTGCGATTCCTGAGGAGTTCGGAAGCGAGGCCCGAGCGGCCTTGCTCCGCTTTTTTTCGTGTCGAAAGATCATCGTACCATGCAGTGTCGTCCGGCGAAATCGACCGTTTCACAGGTCCGGGTTTGGCGGCTTCGATTCGGGGAAACTTCCACGTCAGACAAAAAGCGTCGATAAACATGATGCCAATTCGGGAAAGCGGTTGTAATATGGGGTTGGGGTGCTTATCCTTCGTTGGCGGAAAGAAAGGGTACGCGTTAGTGAATCTGCGTGACGCTTTGCAACGTGATTGTGTTCGTGACCTTGGAATAGGGGGGGCGGTCTCCGTCTCGCCGGATGATTCCATTTCCGAGGTCATTTCGACCATGCGCGATGCACGTACGGGGTGCGTTGTTGTGCAGGATGGGGGAGGGCTTCGCGGGCTGTTCACCGAACGCGATGTCGTGTCGCGTGTGCTTGCCGCGGATGTCGATGTGGCTGACCCTGTGGCTTCGGTCATGACCAGTCAGCCTGAGACGCTCACCGAAGACGCGAAGATCACCGACGTTATCCGCACTATGAATAGAGGGGGATTCCGGCACATGCCGATCGTCAACGACGACGGTAAAGTTCTTGGTGTTGTATCGGTGAAATCAGTCGTGCAATACCTGGTGGAACATTTTCCCGAGGCGGTTTACAACCAGCCGCCCGATTCGGCGCGCCTCCCGGCTTCGCCGGAAGGGGGATGAGACTCGGTCGCAGCCTTCCTTTTTGTTTCGATTTTCTTTTGTTTAGCGTAGAAGCGCTTGTGAGGAGATTACTGTCTCATGACAGTTTCATCGGTACAGTCATCCGAAAAACCCGTCGAGCACATTGACAGCATCACCGTGCGGTTCGCGGGCGACTCTGGTGACGGCATGCAGCTTGCCGGTACGCAGTTGACCAACACCTCCGCGATTTTCGGCAACGACATCTCGACGTTGCCCGACTTCCCGGCGGAGATTCGAGCACCAGCCGGCTCGCTCGCGGGCGTCAGCGGGTTCCAGATTCATTTCAGCGAGCAACGCATCCACACGCCGGGTGACGGCTGCGACGCGCTGGTGGCCATGAACCCCGCCGCGTTGAAAACCAACGTTCAGGATCTCGCGATCGGCGGGGCGCTGATTGTCAACGACGATGCGTTCAACAAGAGCAACCTCGCCAAAGCCGGTTACGATGAAAACCCGCTTGAGAACGAATCCCTCAGCAAATACCGCCTTTTCAGGGTCAAGATCGACACTTTGACGACCGAAGCCGCCAAGGACACCGGGCTTGGCAACAAGGCGATTCTCCGAACCAAGAATTTCTTCGCCCTCGGTCTGACATACTGGATGTACGGTCGCCCGCTCGAATCCACATTTGAGTGGATCGAGAAGAAGTTCTCGAAAGTGCCCGCCGTCGCCGAAGCGAACACCAAAGCCCTCAAAGCGGGCTATTACTACGGCGAGACCACCGAAAGCTTCGCTGTTCGCTATCAAATCAACCGGGCTTCGATTCCTGCCGGCAAGTATCGCAAAATAACCGGCAACGAAGCCGTTGCCATAGGTCTGGCCGCCGCTGCCAAGCTGGCTGACAAGCCCCTCAACTATTGCACGTACCCGATTACGCCAGCCACCGATATTCTCCACGAGTTGGCGCGGTATCAGAATTACAACATCACGACGTTTCAGGCGGAAGACGAAATCGCAGCCATGTGCGCTGCCATCGGCGCTTCGTTCGCCGGCACTTTGGCTGCGACCGGCACCAGCGGTCCGGGTCTCTGTCTCAAAGCCGAAGCTTTGGGCTTGGCGGTCATGACCGAGTTGCCCGTTGTCGTGGTGAACGTCCAGCGCGGCGGCCCCAGTACAGGCCTGCCCACCAAGACTGAGCAGGCCGACCTACTGCAGGCGCTCTACGGTCGAAACGGAGAGTGCCCGGTAGCGATTCTCGCGCCAGCCACCCCCAGCGATTGCTTCGACATGACGCTCGAAGCTTTTCGTATAGCGATGCGTTACATGACGCCCGTCATTCTGTTGAGCGACGGCTACCTTGCCAATGGCGCCGAGCCTTGGCAAATCCCCACCGTGGAAAATCTGCCCGACTTACACAAGTCGCATCCCGCCGCCAACGGCAATGCCTTCGAGCCGTACGCACGCGATGAGCGTCTTGCCCGTCCGTGGGCGGTCCCCGGTACGAAGGGTTTGCAGCATCGCGTCGGCGGACTGGAGAAGGCCAACGTCACCGGCAATGTCTCCTACGACCCTCACAACCATGAGGCTATGATCAAGTTGCGGGCCGATAAAATTGCAGGCATCGCCAGCGACATCCCGCCGTTGAAGGTTGAGGGTGCCGAAGATGGTGAGCTTCTCGTGCTTGGCTGGGGGAGCACCTACGGCGCTATCGTGAGTGCGGTTGAAAACGCCCGGAAGAACGGGAAAAGCGTTGCGTGTGCCCATCTGCGTTACCTGAATCCGTTTCCCGCCAACCTTGAGCAGGTGCTCAAGGCCCACAAGAAGATTCTGATCCCCGAAATGAACATGGGACAGCTTCTGCTGAAAATACGGGGTGATTTCCTCATCCCCGCCATCGGGTACAGCAAGGTGCAGGGCAAGCCGTTCCGCATCTCCGAAATTGAAGAAAAGATCGACGAAGTGTTGAAAGGCTAAGTACGGTCATGGCTGTTGAAATCGAAGTCAAGCAGTTTACTGCAAAGGAATACGCAAGCGATCAGGACGTGCGCTGGTGCCCGGGCTGTGGGGATTATTCGATCCTCTCCCAGGTCAAGAAAGTGCTCGCCGACCTCAAGATCGCCAAGCAAAACCTCGTTTTCGTGTCGGGTATCGGCTGCTCAAGCCGGTTTCCGTATTACATTGATTCCTACGGCGTACACAGCATTCACGGTCGTGCTCCCGCCATCGCGACCGGCATCAAAATCGCCAGGCCCGACCTGGACGTTTGGCTGGTCACCGGCGACGGCGACGGTTTGAGCATCGGCGGGAACCACCTTCTGCACGCCATTCGCCGAAACGTGGATATCAATATCCTCCTGTTCAACAACCGTATCTACGGGCTGACCAAGGGGCAGTACTCGCCGACGTCCGAATTGGGCAAGAAGACGAAATCCAGCCCGGGCGGCTCGGTGGACTTTCCGCTTCAACCGCTTTCGGTCGCGATCGGGGCGGAGGCGACTTTTGTCGCCCGCGCGCACGACGTCAATATCAAGCATCTCGGGTCCATGCTGCACAGAGCCGCCGCACACATGGGCACCTCGTTTGTTGAGATTTACCAGAACTGTAATATTTTCAACGACAAGGCTTTCGCGTACGCTACGGGCAAGGAAACCCGGGACGACACGTCGATCGTGCTCGAACACGGGCGGCCGCTGATTTTCGGTAAGAATCGCGACAAGGGCATCCGGCTGAACGGGTTGGCACCGGAAATTGTCGAGTTGGGCAACGGCATCAAGGAAGACGACCTGCTGTTCCACGACGAAAAAGCCCCGCAGCCGACGCTGGCGTACATGCTCAGTCGTATGTACCACCCGCAATTCCCCGAGCCGATCGGTGTCTTCCGGGCGATTGAAAAGCCGACTTACGAGGGCTTGCTGCACGAGCAGATCAAGCACACCATCGAAACCAAGGGCGTCGGCAGCCTGGATACGTTGCTCAACAGCGGCGACACGTGGGTGGTGAACTAGGTGTTCTGCCAAGCGTGAAACGACAGGTGGGTGCCCCACCTCTTCAGAGGTGGGGGAGTCGAATGGTCCCCGGGATTCGACGTCCCCACGGCTAAAGCCGTGGGGCACCCAATCTGTCAATTGAGTCGTAACAATGCACCCGCGGTTCTGTCGGACGGGGTGGGCATTTCGGCCCGGTGTTGGATGCGCGAGAATTGTCTCGCCCGCTCCCCATATCGCCGGGCGAATATGTGGCGCTTCGCAACCACGGACGGAGAACGACGCATGACATGTCCCGCCTGCAGCGCTGAGAACATCGCCGGAGTGGACTTGTGTGTTCAATGCGGCAGTTCCCTGATGCAACCGCCGGCTGAATCCACCGGTGACGCCGTCGGGGACGCCATCATGCGCGACGAGATGGCTGGGCTGATCCCAGCCGACCCGCTGGTCATTTCGCCCGACACGACCGTGCGGGAGGCTGTCCAGCATCTGGTCGAGTCGGGCAGGAACTGCTGCCTCGTTGTGGAGGACCAGCGGATGGTCGGGATACTCACCGAGCGCGACCTGCTCACGCGCGTGGCTTTGAAATGGGGCGAGTGCGCCACCAAGCCGGTTCGCGAATTCATGACGCCCGATCCCGAGCGCGTCAGGCCGACGGACAGCATCGCATTCGGGTTGAATCGGATGCTCGTCGGCGACTATCGTCATGTGCCGATCGAGCGCGATGGGCAAGCTTTGGGCGTGGTCAGCGTTCGTCACATTCTCGGCTACATCGCCAAGTGCTATCCCGACATTCTGACTTGACCGCGGTCGAGGAACGCCATCGTTTGCACCGGTCGAAAACCGATGCCACACGGGAAGCCCGTCTGCGGCTGGATCAAGTGTAAGTGCCATACTGTGGCACCCAGGGAAGTAGCGATCATGACACATGCGTTGAAGATGGCCGTTGTCGGACTTGTCGTCGCAGGCTTGGCGGCTTCGTCATTTGCCCAATCATCTCATTGGCCTCAGTTCAGAGGGGTGGGCGCTCGGGGCATATCCGCCAAGGCGGCGCCGACGGCTTGGGACATGGAGAAGGGCGAAAACGTCCGCTGGAAAACTCCGATTCCGGGGTTGGGGCATTCCTGCCCGGTCGTCTGGGGTGACAAGCTGTTCGTGACGTCCGCGGTCAGCAGCAAAGGCCGAGACGATCTGGTCGTCGGACTCTACGGCAACATTCAGCCGGTGCAGGATGATTCGGTCCACACGTGGCATGTGTACTGTCTCGACCGGAACAACGGAAAAATCCTCTGGGACAAGGTAGCTCATGAGGGCGTGCCCGCGATCAAGCGTCACACCAAAGCCACCCACGCCAATTCGACGGCTGCCACCGACGGCAAGCATGTTGTCGCGTTCTTTGGGTCGGAGGGCCTGCACTGCTTCGATATGAACGGCAAACTGCTTTGGAAGAAGGACTTAGGCCGACTCGACGCGGGATTCTACATGGTGCCGGCAGCTCAGTGGGAGTTCGGCAGTTCGCCGATCATCCACGGCGACAAGGTTATCGTTCAATGCGATGTGCAGAAAAATTCTTTTTTGGCGGCGTTTGACGTCAAAACCGGGAAGGAAATCTGGCGCACGAAACGCACGGACGTACCCACATGGAGCACGCCGACGGTCCACTTGTCCGACGGCCGCAAGCAAGTCATCGTCAACGGCTTCAGGCATGCGGGCGGGTACGATCTCGAAACCGGGGCTGAATTGTGGAAGCTCAGCCGTGGTGGTGACATTCCCGTCCCCACGCCGATCGTTGGCCACGACCTTATCTACATTACCAACGCCCACGGCATGTTGGCTCCGCTGTACGCGATTCGCACGTCGGCGGTGGGAGATGTCTCGCTCGCACCGGATCAGTCAACGAACGACCACATCGCGTGGAGCTACTGGCGGCGGGGTATTTACATGCAGACGCCGCTGCTGCTCGGCGACTACCTTTATTGTTGTCGCGATAACGGCGTTTTGTCCTGTTACAACGCTAAAACGGGTGAGGCTCAGTATAAAAAGCGCCTTGGCAGCGGATCCACCGGATTTACCGCTTCGCCCGTGGCCGCTGGCGATCATGTCTATTTCACCAGCGAGCAGGGCGACGTTTACATTCTCAAGGCGGGTTCTGAGTTCAAGCTGGTCGGTACGCAATCGGTGGGCGAAGTATGCATGGCCACCCCGGCTGTCGTGGACGGGACGTTGTTTTTCCGGACGCAGAAGCACGTCATCGCCATCGGCGAGTAACTGTCGTCGGATCGTGATCCTGCGATTGCGCGTTCAATGCTTGGGCAGCAGCTCGACGAGTTGGTCGATTTCCTTTTCCGTGTTGTAGAAGTGGGGGCTGGCGCGGAGTTTGCCGCGGCGTGCGGCGATGACCAGGCGGTGCTCCGATTGCAGGTGTCGTTGAATCTGGTTGTGGTCGTGGAGGTCTGAGCTGAACGCGACAATGCCGCTCGATTCCTGACGCTCGCGAGGGCTGAAAACGCGGTAGCCCTTGTCGCGCAAGCCGGTGACGAGGCGGTCCGTCAGGAACAGCAGCCTCGCGCAAATGTTGTCCACGCCGATCTCCAGGACGGTTTCCAACGCTCCGCCCAGACCGTAAATGCCCGCGATGTTGTAGGTGCCGCTGTCGAATCGGCGGATGGAATCTTCAAGGTCAAAATCGTGATGATCGAAGTCCCAGGCTTTTTTGGTGGACAGCCATCCGACGCAACTCGGGCGCAAATGACCCTGAATCTGCTTGGAAACGTAAAACAACCCGATTCCCTCCGGTCCGCAAAGCCACTTGTGGGCGTCGGCGGACAGGAAATCGATGCACATGCCCTTCACGTCGATCGGCATGGCCCCGAGTGATTGAATCGCGTCCACGCACAGAAAAACGCCTTTCGTGACGCAATACTGGCCGAGCGTCGCCAGATCGGTCCGATAACCGCTGGCGAACTGCACGGAAGAAATCGCTACCATCCGCGTGCGTGCGTCGATGGCTTCGATGAGTCGCTCGATCGGGATGCATCCGCTCTCTTCCATTACCGTGTGTGCGCGCACGCCTTTATTCGCGAGGTGCATCCAGGGGTAAATGTTGGACGGAAATTCGACGTTTGTGGTGACGATGTTGTCGCCGTTTTTCCAATTCAACCCGTTGGCGACGAAGTTGAGGCCTTCGCTGGTGTTCTTGATGAACGTCACCTCGTCCGCGTTGGCGTTGAGAAGTTGTGCTCCGAGTTGGCGGACGTGTTCGGCGTGTTTGTAGAATCCGCTGTCTACGTAGCCGAAATTCAGGGCGCGATCCACGGCTTGATGCATCGCGTCGGCGGCGCGTTTGCATAAAGGGGCGACGCCCGCGTGGTTTTGGAAGTTGTAGTTCCGTGTGATCGGAAATTCGTCTCGAAGCTTGTTCCAGTCCATCGATCGGTTACCCCGGTTCGGCTTCTCTCGCTCGGTCCATGATGATTCTCGTCAGTTTATTATATCCGTCACAGCCCGGCGGCGTCGCGTCATGCTGCGGATTTTTATGATCGGCCTGCGTCGTTGGTAAGGCCTTTATCGGCCCTCGCGCGGTCAGCCTCCAGCGTTGTCGTCGCCCCAGCGGACGGAAGGTTGGTTGCGGCATTGACGGTCTGCTGCGCGGTGGTCAGGATGTCCGCCATGTCGAACCATGAATTGGCAGCAGCCATGCTGCAATGTGTCTACGAAGACGATTATTTTGTCGTCGTCAACAAACCGGCGGGTTTGAGCGTGAATACGTCCGTACGGGGCCTCGCTGGGGGGGCGGTCGAGATATTGCGCGAGCTTCGCAAGCCTGAATTGCCGCATTTGTCCGCCTGCACCCGGCTTGAGCGGGCTGCCTCCGGATTGGTCGTGCTGGCTAAGACGTCCGAAGCAGCCTCGCAATTTCAGGAGGTGAGCAAAACCAAGAGCCTGTCGCGGCGGTTTATCGCGATGGTGCGTACTGACGGCACGCGGAAGAAACAAAAAGCGGGCGAAGCGCGACCGGACGAACCAGCCCTGTCGCTGACCACGCTGGCCACCTTTACGGGCGGTGAAAAGGTCGCGGTCGATCAGCCTGCGGGGTTGAAGGTCCACGTGCGTGCGGCCCTCGCGACGATGCGCCGGCCGGTCATCGGAGACGCTGAATTCGCCAGCCGTGAAAAGAAAAAACCGCAAACCGGCAGAATGTTTTTGCACCTTGAGCGGCTCAACTTCGATCACCCGTTCCTTGGCCAGCATGTTACGCTAATCGCTTCACCGCCGCGTTCGTTCGATCGTGTCGAACGCGGGCAATCCGTTCTGTCCGCTCATTTTGAGGCGGCCCTCGCTTCGCGCATCCCGATTCTGCTGGATACCGAGACCGATGCTTATCGGGTTATCAGTGCGAGCGCGGACGGCGTGCCGGGGCTGGTGGCGGAACGGTTCGGATCGGTCGTTGTGCTGGAGGCGCTGCTGGGCAAGTTCAACGAGGGGGATGAGGGATTGAACATTGCGGCTGCGTGGTGCGCGCGGCGTCTTGGTGTGACGACGGTTTATGCGAAGCGTGTTCCGCGAGACCGCAGCAGTATTCCCGCCGAGGAGGCTAAGAAGTTTTTCGACGAGAAGCCGCTGGTGGGGCCTGAGTCGGATGATGAAATCGTTGTCCGCGAGAAAGGCCTCAATTATCTGATCAAACCGAGCGACGGATTTGGGGCGGGGCTATTCCTGGATCAGCGTGAGAATCGGCAGCGTTTGCGTGAGATGGCCAACGGCAAGTCGGTGTGCAACTTGTTCGCGTACACGTGTGGTTTTTCCGTAGCCGCCGCCGCAGGGGGGGCTGAGTCAACCGCGAATGTGGATTTGGCGGTTAAATATCTTGAATGGGGCAAGCGCTGCTACGCTGCCAACAAGATCGACCTTGGCGAGCGGCATCGCTTTTACGCAAGCGATGTTTTCGAGTTCTTCAAGCGGGCTGAGCGTCAGAAGCTGAAGTACGATATTGTTATTGTCGATCCGCCGACGTTTTCGCGCAGCAAGAAGCCGGCTCGCGTTTTCCAGGTGACAATTCACTTGGTTGAACTGATTCGGCGTGCGGCTGGGTTGTTGAACAAGCGGGGTGTTATGCTCGTTTCGACGAATCACCGCGAATTGTCGACGGCGTGGATCAAGGAGCAGGCGAAGGAAGCCGTCAGCAATCGTTCGTTCAAGGTCATGTCCACGCCCGACGTGCCGATCGATTTCCACGGTGCGCGTGAGGCGGCTAAGTCGGTTTGGTTTCAGTTCTGATCGACTTCGGCGTGCGCCGGGTTTCGTTATCCTCGGGGGGGCTTGCGACGCATGACTGCCCAAATCGACGACGTTTTTCGATACGGCGACGTTGAGTCTTCACTGGCTGGAATCAGTGAAGGCGTATTGTTCGACCCTGCTCTGTTCGATATGAAGCCGGCTTCGGTCAGCACAGCCTGTTGGCGCGGCTACCAAGCTGTTTTCGCTCTATGCGGTTCGCGTTTGGTGTTGCATACACTCCACGTGAATCTTCTCGAAGATGGTGAGGGATACATTCGCAGGAAAGGTCCGCTGATTAACGGTGTTGTACCTACCGGCCCGCTGGAACGGCACGACGATTTCAACAATCACTATGAGGGCATCGGGCCTCACCTGGAGTACACGGGTGGGCTGCTGCTGGCTGACGGTTTCATCGAAGAATTGTATGACCACATGGGTTTTCACCCCGCATGGAAGTACGCGCGCGTGGTTGAACTGAACTTCGCGGACGGGGTTTTGCAGGCGGAGTACGACCGATCTGCGCTGATGGACGAATTCCGGGAGAATTTACGGAGTCCTCGCGGCGAATGTGATTCCTCACGCATGCCTACGGATGACGAGGTCCGTGAATTTGTGCGGCGGTCGTTCGATCGCACCTACAATTCTTAGCGGAATGAAATCCGGCGAAGCGCAATAGGCTAGGCCACTTTCGCGCAGACCTTCTCGGCTGCGTCGGTCAGGTCGGCTGCTCCGATCAATTGGGGGATGGCTGCTTCTTTGAGCAACTCCCGTGCCCGGTCGACGTTGGTGCCTTCCAGTCGCACGACGACGGGTATCTTGAAGCCGATCTCCTTGGCTGCGGCGATCAGGGCTTCGGCGATGGTGTCGCACTTGGCGATGCCGCCGAAGATATTCACGAGGACGCCTTTGACTGTGCCGTCGGACAGGATGATGCGGAAGGCTTCGATCGCTCCCTCTTTGGTGACGGAGCCGCCCACGTCGAGGAAATTCGCAGGTTCGCCGCCGTGCAGTTTGATGATGTCCATTGTGGCCATTGCCAAGCCTGCACCGTTGACCAGGCAGCCGATGTTGCCTTCGAGCGCGATGTAGGAAAGGTTGTGTTCCTTGGCGCGCAGCTCCATCGCGTTTTCTTCGGACGGATCGAACATTTCCTGCAAACGCGGGTGACGGAAAACGGCGCTGTCGTCGAAGTTCATCTTCGCATCGATCGCCAGGATTTCGCCGTCCGGCGTGCGTACCAGCGGGTTGATCTCAGCCAGCGCGCAATCGTAATCGTAGAAGACTTTTACCAGACCGTTGAGCACTTTTCGTGCTGCTTTGGCCTGAGCTTTGTCCGTCAGCCCCAATGCAGAAATCAGCTCAGCCGCTTGAAACCCCTGCAGGCCTAGATGCGGGTGAAGCCACTGTTTGGCGATTGCGTTGGGATTGTTGGCGGCGACTTCCTCGATCTCAACGCCACCCTCGCGCGAGACCATGACCACCGGGCATCGCCGGCCGCGATCGAGGACGACGGCGATGTAGTATTCCGATTCGATATCGACGGCCGTCGCGATGAGAAGCTTTTTGGCTTCGATGCCTTCAGGCCCGGTCTGATTGCTGACCATGCGGTTGGCAAACATGAACTCGGCTGCTGTTTTGACCTCGGCTTCGGTATCGCAGAGTTTGACGAAGCCGGCTTTGCCGCGTCCGCCGGCGAAGACCTGAGCTTTGACGACGACCTTTCCCCCGATTTTCTTGTAGGCGTCGACGGCTTGGGTCGCGTTTTCGACGACCTCGGATTCCGGGACCGGTACGCCCGCCTCCGTCAGAAGCTGCCTCGCCTGATATTCGTGAATCTTCATAGCGGGGAGGATAATTGCGGTTGGCTTCGATTGCAACGTGGGCGTGTTCGCGTGGTCGAAACCGCCGTTGGCGCGATGGTCAGCCCTTGTTGATTGCCCTATGCTGTGTTGCGGGTGTTGCTTGGCAGGTTTGTAATTTTGTTTCCTGGGGCGTCCGCGCGGACTGAAGTCCGCGGCTCGCTGCGACGTGTCTGAAATCGCTTTTGCGACACTGATATTACTTGGAAAGAGGTATTTGATGGCCACCAGCGGCTTGGAACCGGACATTCTCTCGCTCCTCGTTTGCGATCAGATTATTACGGATCGCATGACGGGTAAGCAATCGCTGATCGGAATGTTCAGCACCATTCACACGGCTGGCTTTCCGGTCACGCATCCACAGCTTTGCGTTCATGTTTCCATGACCGACGGGCGTGGCAAGACGTCTTTGACTATCCAGATCGTTGACGCGGAAGAAGCTCGAACGCCCGTCGTTCGTGGTGAGGGCGTGGTGGATTTCAAGAATCCCCGCGCGATCGCCAATCTCTCACTGCAATTTCACGGCTTGACCTTTCCCCAGCCGGGCGAATATCGCGTGCAACTTTTTTGCGACGGCGCTCTGCTTCGCGAAGCCCGTCTCCATCTCGTGCTGGCTCAACGGCCTCCCATGCATAACCCCAACGCAGAGCCGAGTTCCAACTGACAGGGGCACCCTTTGGCTGGCCGGATTGTCGTTTTCGTTTGAATCGCGCGGCCTCGCTCGGTACGATGAGTGTATCGGGTCTGACAATTGCAGTTCTCGCTTAACTAAGAGCGCAAAATGCTTCGATCATTCTTTAAGAAATCTGCCATGGTGTACGTTGCGACCGCCGCGATAGCTGTCGCATCGGCTGCACGGGCGGACTTTTTCGTGGCGGTTGACGGCAGCGATCTCAACCCTGGGACTGTCGCATTGCCGTTCGCCACGATCACTCGTGCCCGTGACGCCGTTCGCACGCTCGTCGCCAGCGGGCTTACCGAAGATGTCCGCGTGGTTATCGGCGGTGGAACGTATCGCCTTACCGAGCCGATCGTGCTCGGCGTGCAGGATTCCGGCACTTTGACATTCTCGGTCTCCTACGAAGCCGAAGTCGGCCAACAACCCGTGATCAGCGGCGGCAGGGTCATTACTGGGTTTTCCGTGAATCCTGACGGGACGTGGTCCACGGTCATCCCGGAAGTCGCGGCTGGGACGTGGACATTTCGCGAACTATTCGTCGATGGCCAACGTCGTCCGCGAGCGCGACATCCCAATGGAAACGTTGCCAATCGCATCGAATCGGCAGCGCCGGACCAGCGGACGACTTTCCAGTTTTTCGAAGGCGACATTCCCGCTTCCACGAACCTGTCGGGGGCGGAACTGGTTTTCTTTCACGACTGGAGTATCTCGCGTATCGGAATCAGCGGCGTGGACCACGCCACCAACACGCTGACGACGACCGATCCGATAGGACCGGCTGCACCGATCTTCGACATCACGTTCTTCGAGAACAACCCACGATACTATGTCGAAAACGATATCGCATTGCTCGATGCTCCCGGCGAGTGGTATCTCGATGAGTTGACCGGCACGCTTACCTACAAGCCGGTTGACGGCGAAACTCCCGCGTCGATCGAGTTCGTCGCGCCTGTGTCCGAACAACTGCTCATCGTTCAGGGGGTTTTTGAGTCCGCCACGATGTCGCCGCAGTTCGTCAGGAACGTGCATTTCCGCGGACTTGCATTCGAACACAGCGCTTGGCCGTTGCCTGTTGGAGGGTTCGCTGAATACCAGGCCGGCTTCTACGAGCCGCGCGACGGTACGCCGTTCTACGATCTGCCCGCAGCCGTCGTCATTGAACAGGCGGACAATTGCAGTTTCACAGGCGGTCGAATCGCCCACATCGGCGGCTGGGGAATCATGGCCGGCAGAACAGCGCAGAACTGTTCGATTGTCGGCAATGCTATCACCGACATTGCGGGCAACGGAATCATAGTTGGCGAAGATCAGTTTCGAAACATCCGCAACATCAATGATGTCGCACTCGGTCAATGGTGGATTCTTGAGCCAACGCAGGCTGCTCGTGACAATGTTGTGCGCAACAACCTTGTCGAGCACTGCGGAAAGGTCTTTCACGGCTGCGTCGGCATCTGGGTCGGCCTTGCGCACGATAACGCAGTCTCGAACAATCTCATTCGATACATCACATGGACGGGGATATCCGTGGGCACGATATTCAACGACACCGTGTCACCCTG
Source organism: Phycisphaerae bacterium (assembly GCA_029260215.1). Classification (GTDB taxonomy): domain Bacteria; phylum Planctomycetota; class Phycisphaerae; order UBA1845; family UBA1845; genus OFTM258. The sequence continues at coordinate 317,536 of JAJDDQ010000039.1, read as the reverse complement.
CCACGACAACGCCATCACGTTTAACCACATTCACGACGTCATGCGATTGCTATCCGACGGGGCCGGCATTTATACGCTCGGCCGACAGAACGGCACGCTTCTGGGCAACAACATCATACACGAAATCCCCTTGAATCAGGGTGTTTCCTCAAGCACTGGGATTTTCCTGGATCAGGGGTCGACGGAAATCGTACTTGACCAGAACGCGATTTTCTCCGTCATCCGGCCGCCGATGAAAGTCAATATCGCCGGCATAAACACGGTTCGCAACAACACGTTCATCCGTTCGACGGATAGTATTCCGTACATTCTATATTCCAATACTCCCCAGGGAATACTGACACTCGAAAACAACGACTTTACCACACAGGCAGGCCCCATCCGTTGCGATCACTCGGTCTACAGTGTTACCCCGACGGCCGGGCTGGGGCTGGCGTACCTCACGCCCTTGCTGGGACCGCCGATCGACGACGGCTGCACGTCGTGCGCGGGCGTTCCTTATTCGGGTCAGTTTTTTGATAGCTGTGATGTGTGCCAGGGCAACGGCCTCACTTGCCTGGGTATTCCCACGATGTCGAATTGGGCGACGGTTATCTTCACGCTGCTCCTGATGACGGCGGCGACGCTGGTTTTTTCGAGATCGCGACGGACGACTGTGGAGTCTTGACCTGGGGCCGATGTCGTGAGTTCGCTCGACGATCAAGTGGAAATGAGACGAGCATCATGTTGCGTATCGGCGACGTTCATATTGAGCATCCGTTTGTGCAGGCTGCGTTGAGCGGGCATAGCGATTTGCCGATGCGTCGCGTTGCGCGGCGGTTCGGGGCGGCCTACACTGTCAATGAGATGGCACTGGACACTTCTGTGCTGCACGAAAGCTCGTGGCGGACCCGGCTGCTCAATGTGGAGGCCGACGATCATCCGGTGGGGGGGCAACTCATGGGGGCCAATCCCGACGCATTCGGTCCGGCTGCTGCTTTGCTTTCCGACGCGGGGTATGACGTTATTGATATAAACTTCGGCTGCCCGGTACCCAAGGCCATGAAACGCTGTCGCGGCGGGTATTTGCTTTCGCAACCGGCGGAGGCGATGGAAATTATTCGGCGCGTGCTGGAAGCCGTCGGAGCGCGTCGCCCGGTCACGGTGAAAATGCGACGTGGGCTGGACGATACGGCTGCGAGCGAGCGGAGCTTTTTCGAGATTTTTGACGGCGCGTTCGATCTCGGCGTTTCAGCCATCACCGTGCATGGGCGGACCGTGGAGCAGAAGTACCGCGGGCCTAGCGATTGGGCGTTTCTCAAGAAGGTCAAACGTCACGCCGGCGACCGCGTGGTGCTGGGCAGCGGCGATCTTTTCTCGGCAGAGGATTGCGTGCGGATGATGCGTGAGACCGGCGTGGACGGTGTCACGATCGCACGCGGTGCCATCGGGAACCCCTGGATTTTCGGGCAGTGTCTGGCACTCATCGGTGGGCACCCGGTCCGGTCAGCACCCACGATGGCGCAGATGCGCGAGGTGGTTGCGTACCATGTTGGGGAGTTGGTTCGCTACCATGAGCCGAAGGCGGCGAACAAGATCGTCGGGCGGCTAATGAACGGCTACACCCGCTACCATCCCAGGCCCAAGGCTGCGCGCGAAGCGTTCAGCAAGTTGAAGAGCGTCGAAGATATGCGGGCGGTGTTCGACGATTGGTATCCGCCCGATTCGATAGACGACACAACGTGTGCATCTCGCGTCGAAATTCGTGAATAGGCTTAGCGTTTTCTCTGAGAAGGCCAACCGCCGGTATCGGCGTCTCGGCACACTTTGGCGATGACGCGTTCGAGGTCGGGAACCGCGTCGGACGTTTTGTTCGCGGTCAGGACGACGCGGCTTGCAGAGCGATCCACGATTTTGATAACGCCGGTTTCCGATCCAGGTGCGGCGTCAAAGATGCATTGAATCCCCAACGACGTGGCGAGCTTGACGGCTTGGTCCACACGACTTGAAGACATGTCGAGGTTGACGAACAGAATCGGATCGCCGCAGTGCTTGTCTTCCAACGCGTTGAAAAGCGGGGTCATTTCCGCTGCCCGGGGACACATGTTGTGATCGAAATTGACGAGCACGTAACGCGGGGCTTCGCCGTCGCACCAGGGAGTTGCCACGGTTCTGGCTGGGAGAATTCGTTCGGATCGATCGACGAATCGAGCGTCGATATCACGCACGCGCGACAGCGTCATCACGTTGAGAAACGCGACAATCGCGAGACAGGCTGCCAGTGCGAATCCCATCCTGCGCATGTTGCGTACCGTGGTGGCCAGTGTGTCGGACGGGCTGGTGTGCTGCGGTGTTTCGGATTGAACGATCTCCGAGGCGCGCAGCATGTTTTCGATCCCTGCGCGTAATTGCGGAGAGGCGGTCGGTTCGGAGATGCTCCCGCCCAGCGAACGCAGAGCTTCATCACAACGCGCGTCGTCGAATGAATGTCGCAGGTCGTCTTTCAAAGCAGTTCCTCGTTTGACGCCAGGATTTCCCGAAGCCGATTTCGAGACCGATACAGCCGGGACTCCACACTCTTGACGGTAACACCTGATTCTGTGGCGATTTCTTCCATGCTGCGGCTGTGGCGGTAGAACGCGTAAAGCACCCATTGGTCGTCGGCGGGCAGAGACGCGATGGCAGCCGACAGCGCCCGCTTGTTTTCATCGTACATTGGTCCGCCGGCAGCTGATTCTGCTGACCGCGCGTCCGTCGCACTGTCACCGTTGGAGCCGTTGCCCGAAATCGCGACGGGGTTCCGCCCAACGTCCCGCCAATGCCGCCGGATGAGATTGCGGGCGATTCCCCGCAGCCAAGGTTCATACTTCGATTCATCGTCGGGCGTGTTCTGATGCTGCAAAGCGACAAACGCGGTCTGTTGCAGGATGTCGTCGGCTTTTTCCGTGTTGCCGTCGACGCGGACAAGGATGAAGCGGTAGAGCGCGTCGATTCCGTCCACGAGCAGCCTGCGCATCGCCGAGGAGGCGTGCGGTCTGCCTGATCCGGATTCAATGGATCGCTCCCCCGAATTAATGTGGAAATCCTCCGCCGACGGCCCGCGTTCGTTCAAAACCGGGGCGGAACGGGGGAATGTCCCGTTCCGCCCCGGTGTCGATCGTCTCATGCGATCTATCGGAGTATAGCAATCAGCCGGCCTTCGTCTGCCCCATCGTGGCGAGGGCGGCTTGCACCTTGGCCATCTTGAGCATGACGGATGCCTGAATCGGGCAATCGACCGTTTTGTCGCCCACGGTGTAATGCGCCGGCTTGCCGGTGTCGGCTGCGACTTTTCCAGCCTTGGTCGCACAATGGAACGTCTGGTCGCCGACGACGGCTGTCATTTCCACACCGTCTGCGGCGGCGCGGGCTGCATCAGCCGCCTCGGACGCATTTTTCTTGGACTCGAATTTTTGCGAGGCGAGCTGGTACTGCACCGGTTTGCCGGCTTTTTTGGCCATCGATTTCGCGGTCATCGGGCAACCGACGTACTTCTCGCCGACCGAGTATTTGACGGTCGTGATCTCGGTCAGGTATTCGTCGAGGCGGGCTGCGTAGGCTTTTCCAAGCTCCGCCGGCGAGTCAAATTCCTTGCCCTCGAGGAAATAGGACGCTTTTTGACCCGTGGCGGCGGCGTGTTTGGTGGCCTCCATCGGGCAATAGAATTCCTTGTCGCCCACCACGGCCCGCATGGAGGGCATGTTTGACGCAGCCACGGTCTTGGCGGTTGAGCAGCAGGACTTGCCTGCATTGGCTTTGGCACCCTTTTTCGAGGTGCATTGAGGGCCACCGGCCAACAATGGGGCGGCGGCGATGGCGATACCTGCGAGGATGGCAACGGTCCGAATCATACTGTTCACTCCGTGAAATCGAATCTGGTTTCACCCGAACGGACGGGTGGTACGTGATGAGAGTTCCCGTTGCGGAGAAAATCACGCAAGCGAAATTGTCGAATCCTGTAGCCCCGTTCCGGGTGCGGTGGGAATGGACTTGGCGATCGTGACGCGGTGTCTACGTCATTCACCTCATGCGAGGCAGTGGTTAGAGTGGCGGGGGCAGTGGGGGCGGTGGGATTGAGGCTCATGGGGAGAATTTCGATGCGTACGGGGTCTGTGTTTGTATTGGCGGTGGTCGGGAGCGTCGTGTTTTGGTGTGCCAAGGTGGGTTTGGCAGGTGCGTCTTCATTACCGGACTGTTTCTCGATGGAGGTTGTGGCGGGCGGATTGACGTTCCCGGTGGATATCACATTCGCTCCGGACAATCGGATTTTCGTGGCGGAGAAGCGAGGGATGGTGAAAATCATCTCCGGCGGACAAGTGCAGCCCACGCCGTTTATCGATCTGGTGGACGAGGTGAACGACGCACGCGATCGCGGATTGTTGGGTATCGCGCTGGACCCGAATTTCGACACGACCCCCTGGGTCTACCTGCTGTATGTCGTCGATCCCATTTTCGGGCAGCCGGACGAGCCGCAGATGACGCCCACGCTGGGCCGACTGGTTCGGTATCTGGCGGACCCCGCGACCGGTGGGAACACAGCCCTGTTGAGTTCCCGGCAGGTGTTGCTGGGGAACGACGCTCAGGACGGTTTCATTCAATGTTACTCCTCGCATGCGGTCGGAACCCTGCGTTTTTCGGCGGATCGTTCTCTCTTCGTCGGGGCTGGTGAAGGTGCACATTTCAACCTGACCGATTCAGGGGGTGAAGACCCCGTCTGTTTTGAGACTCCGCTTTTTGATCCGATTCACGATATCGGTGCGTTTCGTGCGCAACACCTGGGTTCGATGGCCGGCAAAATATTGCGCATCGACCCGGACACCGGCGACGGCTTGGCGGCGAATCCGTTCTGGACGGGAAACGGGCAGGACGTTGCCTCCCGCGTTTGGGTGTCCGGTTTGCGCAACCCGTTTCGTTTCGCATTGCGGCCGGGGTCGAAGTCGCCGGAGACGCTCTACATCGGCGATGTGGGTTGGAATCGGTATGAGGAAATCAACGTGGCTTACGGCGGTGAGAATTTCGGTTGGCCTTGTTTTGAAGGGCCAGCCGCGCAATCGCAGTACAGCCTGGTGACGCCCGCTCACAGCGGCTGCGACACGATTGAAACGCCCGCGAATCCGGGGCCTCTGACGGGACCGACAATCTGGTGGCATCACTTTCTTTCGGGGCTGTCGTTTCCGCCCGGAATTACCGGAAAATGCTCAGCGGGGGGTGTTTTCTACACTGGGCAAGGTTATCCACCGGAGTATCGGGGTCGATTTTTCTATCTCGATTTCACGCGGAACTGGATGATGACGCTGGACGTGGATGAGAAGGACGGGTTTGTAAAAGCCGAGCCGTTTGCCACGGACATCGATCGGCCTGTGGATGTTGAGGGTCATCCTGACACGGGTGATTTGTACTTCGTTTCATTCATGCTCGGCGAGGTAAGGCGAATCACTTATCAGCGTCCCACGGCGGATTCGGATGGCGATTGCGATGTGGATATCGTTGATTTCGGGCGATTTCAATCGTGTTCCGGCGTCGCGGCTGACGCGGAGTGTCGGGTGTTCGATCTGGACAGAGACGCGGACGTGGACCTCGACGACTTTATCGAGTTCGCGGATCAATATACGGGGCCGGGTTAGGCTGGGCGGGGCGGTCAGCAATCGAACGTGGCTGAGATTCACTGCGAGTGCCACAGTCTGGCACTTAATGCTAATCGTGCGAACTTGAGCATGTCGTAGGCGCAACATGCCCGCCTTCGAGGCGGGCATGCCACACATCGCGGGTTCCCGATATGAAATCGGCTCTCGATGCGGCTGGACTTTATCGGTGCAAGCGTGAGCGCATGGCCGACAGGTTTTCCCATTTCTTTGGGCGATTCGGCTGTCAGTTCGACGTGCCAAGCCGATAACATCAAGCTCGATGCCCGGTGCAGCAGCGGGCCTGCATCGAGTTCACATTGTTTGTTCGGTTCACATCGAGGAGGAAATCTATGAATCGCTTCACACGAATGTTTGCGGGATTGTTTACGGTCGTCGTCGCCGTCGGGGCGCACGGAGTTCGGGGCGGTGAGCATTCCGTCGGGCCTGACGTGATCTATTCCGATATCAATTCGATTCGGGATTACGGTGCGATCGGCGGTGTTCACGGGTACGCGCTTGGCAGCAATACGTGCAACATCGGCAACCAGAACCTGCTATGGGTGAACGACGGCACGCCCGGTTTGGGGATGAACGCATACCGCTTGCACGACAACAGGCTTGAGCAGATCGGTATTTCGTGGGTGAAGACGGCATGCTGTGCGGCTGCGGGTGCGGGATGCGGCCTGGCTTGCAACGGGCAAGGCGGTAACGTGCTCGGGGCTGGCTGTCTGGACGTGTACAGCGGAGGGTTCAACGGAATTCAGAGCAATATGGCTGCCCGGTCTTCGATCAACGCGTTCACGGGACAGTTTTCGGGCCTTCAAGGCGGCAATGGCGACGCCCTATTTCGGCGCCTGCAAATCGTGGAATCGGATCTGGCCGACGCTAATTTTCCGGGAGCACAGTACTTCGCCGAAGGCGTGTACGCAGCGGTGGACGACGCACAGGCTGACAACTCGATGAACAACGCTTCGTACAAACGTGTCACGATCAGCGGCACGTTTGCGTTGCAGCAGCAAGGCCCGATGAACGTCGGGATACCCGCGATTTTCGCGTGGCGCGATCACGGCAACGGCCCCAACACACCGGACACGTCGGTGGAGATTATTCCGGTCGATGTGCCGGGCGAGGGGCGTTTCTTCGCGGCTACGCGTGTCAGCGATAACGGTAACGGAACGTGGCGATACGCTTACGCGATTTTCAATCTGAATTCGGACCGCAGCGGCGGCTCGTTGAGCGTGCCCGTGCCGGAGAGCGTGAATGTTACCAACGTCGGCTTCCACGATGTTGATTATCATTCCGGCGAAGTCTACGACAATACTGATTGGGTGGTGTCGACGTCAGGGGGAGTCGTGAGATGGTCCAGCCCGCAGACGTTTGACGAAAACGCGAATTCAAACGCGATCCGCTGGGGCACGATGTATACGTTCTGGTTCGACGCGGACGCTCCGCCAGCGGATGTGGACGCAACGCTTGGTCTGTTCAAGCCGTTCATGCCCGAGTCCGTTGATTTTCCGAGTCAGGCGCCGGCCAACCTCTGCCCCGCCCCCGCGTTTCTGGGCGGCGCGACGGGTATTGCGGCTGCGACGCGGGTGTACGACGGATTCATCGACGCCCGGCAGGAAAGCACGGACGGCGTCAATGTCGATCTCGGTTTGAGCAGCTTCATTATTGAGGTAAATACGGAAGTCGAAAACGTAAACGGTACGCCGATCAGCGCGTCGGCGTTTACGGTAACTGATACGGCTGGTTCCGCTCCGACGGTCGTGAGCGTTTCGTCGGAAGACCAGCGGCGTATCACGATCGAGCTTTCGGAGGCGATTACGGTGGATGCGTGGACGGATATTACGCTCAACGCACGTTCGCTGTGCAGTGCATCCGTTATGAACGAGACGCTGCGTGTCGGATTCCTGCCCGCCGACGTCAATCAGGACGGCAGCGTGACCCCGTTCGATCTTCTGCGCCTTCGGCAGCACATCCTGGGACTGATTACGCCCGAGGCTGGTGTGCCGACCGACTTCGCCGATTTGAATCGCAACGGGTCGATCGAACCGATCGACTTGTTGATCTTCCGTCAATTGTTGAACGGTGTACCGCCCGCGACGCGTGCGTGGGCCGGCGAGTCGCTGCCCTGACGGTTCGTTTGAAAACGCGACCCGTTGCGGGCCTCCCCACAGTCGCAACGATTTGAGGTCGCTGAATCGTTAGCGCAGTGCGTGACGCTCAAAGAGTCGACCGGATCGCCCGCTCAGGCTGGTCCGGTCGACTTTGTTCATGCGCATCGCGCACGCAGCCGACTACCTTCTTCCTCCCCTCCATGCAAAGGAGGGGTTTGGGGGAGGTTCTTCTTGCGAGGCAAAGCGTCGCTCTGGTCCAGACCCCCCTGTATCCCCCCTTCGCAAGGGGGGAAAAGAATGTTCGCTGTCGCAAGGAAAGGACAGAAGAAACGCGCGCATTGCACATGGCTAACCTGTTACCCTTGGGAATAATATCACTCGTGCAATGCGAACCTGAACGGGATGCGGACATGGTCCGCCACCGGTTGCCCTCGTCGCGATGCGGGCTTGTATTGGGCGGTGCGGGCTGCCTCTGTGGCGGCTCGGACGAGGCGGGGGAAACCGGGATCACGCAGCACTTCGATTGCGCCCGCGCGCCCGCTGGACAAGACCTCGACGCGCAGGAGTACGCTTCCTTCCTCACCGAGGCGGCGCGACATTAACGGGTAATCGGGTTGGGGAAGGTCCAGAATTTCAGCGCCGGTCAGAACGCCGACTTGCTGATCGGTCGGCATGGACTCCTGGGGATCGGCATCGTGCTCGGTTTCGGAGGCGTCGTTATCGGGCTGATGTTCGGCCACCTCGACGGGCGAGTCAGCTTCAACTTTTCTGTGTGCGTCAGGAGGGGGGGGGACGCGTGACGAAGCCCATTTTGCATGGGCCAACTCGATTTTCGGCCACAATCGGCTCGCATCGGCTAACCGTTTTGCTCGGGGTTCGGTGGTTGCTGCGTTTCGAGAATTCGCGCGAACTGAAGTTCGCGGCTCGTTATGGGCGGATTGAGGTTGCTTCAGATCGGGGAACGGTTGCGCTCGATGCTCCGGGGGGATCGGGTGGCCGTGTTCGCCTTCCGGAAACATCGAGGGCGGATGTTCTTCGACGAGTGTGACGCGAACCGCCTGGCGGCCGTGGTGGAGGCGAATCTCGGCGGGCGCGTCGATGCGCGATCCGACCGATATCAGCGAAAGCGACGCAAGCACACCGGCGTGAACGAGTATGGACGTACCCCACGCCGCCGGTCCGACCGGGACGCTCAGAGGCCCGACCGGGACCGTGCCCGAGCTTGTCGAACTTTGAAGCCCTGCGTCGGTCAGGCGATGTGTTGCGAAATCACGATTCGTCATGCGAAGCGTATCTTACTACTACTTCGACACACCTCAATTGACGGGTTGGGTGCCCCACGGCTTTAGCCGTGGGGAAGTCGAATCCGAGGGATTATCCGGCTCTCCCACCTCTGAAGAGGTGGGGCACCCGCTCGTCGTTTCAGGCTTGCCAAAGCACCACCTTGGGTCGATCAAAATGTTATCGACAAACCCACGTTCAGGCTTCGCCCCGGCTCGTTCAGCCCGGACCCGTGGACCCGATAGTTTTCGTCGCCGAGGTTTTCCACCGCGACCGTCAGATCAACATTTTCGTTGATGCGCCAGCCGCTGCGAAGCGAGAAGACGGTGTAGCTTGGTGTGCCGCCGGGGGGAATGCGGCTGGTGTCAGCCTTGTCGGCGAAACTGAGGTTGTCCTGATTGCCCGCAATGGTGGCCAACCCTTCGAGCCAGATGTGCCTTTTGGGGTGGTCCCAGCGCATGCCGATCTGCCCGGTCAGGGGCATCAGTCGCGAGACCGGCTCGCGCTGGCTGGAGGGGAGCGCCGTGGGGAATGAGTCGATTTCGCCGTCCATCCAGGTGAAATTGCCGAAAAGCGTCCAGTCCGGGCGGAATCGGAAACTCGTGCTCAGCTCGATGCCGTGGATGAATCCGTCCCCGCTGTTGACTTTGGTGACCTCCCGATCGCCCTGGACGAAGCGGCCTGTCGGCTTGCGGATGATCATGTCGTCGATGAGCGTGTGAAAGTACGCAGCTTCCATAGACCAGTTGTCGTATTGCGTTTTGATGCCCGCTTCGAAGGCGATGTAGTTTTCCGGGTCGAGTCCGAAGGCGGGCGTTTCGAACTCGTCGGTCCTGGCCACGTCGAAACGGCTGAGGTCGGAGAGGTTCGGTGCGCGGAATCCCTGGGCTACGCCGCCGAAGAAATTCACATGATCGGGCACGATGTGCCACACGAGCCGGGCATTGCCCACCAGCGACCACCATTCATCCGACACTGAGGTGCGTCCCCCCGTGACCGGATCGCTGACGCGGCGCGCGTCGGCCCGAGCGTAGTTCAAGCGTCCGCCGACCAGAAATTCCAGGCGATCTGAAATCGCGAACTGATTCTGAACGTAGATGCCGAGCAGGTCGTAGGAAGCGTCGTCCGCGATCGGTCCCTGGATCTGATTCGAGGTCGAAAACGAATTCACATTGTCGTGGTAGTACTCAGCGCCGTAGGTCAGTTGTCCGAATGGGGTATTGCTCTCAAATTGGGCGCTGGCTCCGAACGTCCCAACGTCGAACCCCTGTTTTTGGCGCACTCCGCTGGAGCGAATGCGATCGCGAATCTCATGATGCTCCTGCCAGGAGAGTGACAATCGCATCGTCTCCACAAAAGAGTCCATGTTCTCGGCGTGTAGCTGAATGTAGGTCAGCCGCCGGTCTTGATCCAGGTCTCTTCGCAGGTCGGAACCGATGGTCGTGCCGTCGAAGCTTTTCGAAAAAGCGGTGCGGTGCGTGCGTGGAACATTGTTCTGCGATACCTCCTGATGGGCGATGATGAGGCGCGTGTCGGGTGTAAAGAAGTATTCGAGCTTGAAGTCCGCGTCCCATTCGTCGTAGCCGGTGTTTGGCTGCTCGCCCGTGCCGCGTCCGGCGCGCAGGTCTCCGAACTGCTTGAACGTCCCGCCGATAAGCACGCCGATTTTCTCGTCTTCGGTTACATCCAACTCAAACCTGCCGACGTTGGAACGCTCAGCCGTTGAGTAGCGGTAATACAAGCGTCGTTCGCTGTTGATGCCCTCGCCGTAGGTACTTGGGCTTTTGGTGATGGCGTTGACGGTTCCGCCGATCGCGTCCGAGCCGTACAGCACGGATGTCGGCCCTTTGACGATCTCGGTGCGCTCGAGGCTGAAGGAGTCCACGGTGTTCCAATACTGGTTCGGGCCGGAGCGAAAGGCAGAGTGGTTGAGGCGAACCCCGTCTATCAGGAAAAGGTTGTGAAAGCTGGTGAACCCTCGGATAAAGGGTGCGCCCTGCCCGTGTGCGGTCTTTTGAACCATGATGCCCGGCAAGTCGCGTAGAGATTCCGGCGTGGTGCGGTAGGATCGGTCGCGAATGTCGTCGGCTGTGATCGTATGCGTCGTGTAGGACAAATCGAACGCCCGTTCGCTGCGGCGTGTGGCTGTGATGACGACTTCATCGAGCGTCGGATCGATGACGTTGGTTCGGGGACTCGGCGAATCGGCACGGTTGCGCTCGATTTGGGCATTCTGTTGTGATGATTCGCTCACGTTGTCCTGCTGCGCCGGTTCCTGAGCCGACGCGATTGAAAGCGGGCCGATCAACAGCAGGATGAGCGTCGGGATACATCGATCCATTGCGAAGGAACGGCTGCGCGCGGGTATGCCAGCCGACGTTGCGTTCATGCGTCGAGGGTGTTTGTCAAGCATTATTTGTTCCTTTCCTGTTGTAATCCTTCAAGCCGCGTCATCATCATTCGGGCGGACGTACGATCACGTCTTCGCCCAAATGGTGTCGTTGCAGGACGGCATAGTCGAGCAGATCAACCGATCCGCTCTGATCCATGTCGGACATCTGACAACACGGGTCCGTCCATGTCATAGCTGGCCCTGTGACACATGAAAACCATTGCACGAAATCGTGTAGATCGGCGTCCTCGTCGAAATCCAGATCGCTGAAGGGACGATCCTCAGCCAAAATCGTACCGACCCATGTCAGAGATGTGCAGTGCAGACACTCATCCAGCCCGTTGTTGAACACGACGTAAATCGGGTCCGATGGAGCGACGCCCGCATCGTTGCTCTTAAGTTCCAGCGTCAGCAAGTAGATTCCCACCGTCGCTTCGATACCGTCCATCGACGCGGGCACGGCGTTTCCATCCGCTCCGTGCAGGAAGTAGCTCAGATGCACATGCACTTGGCCCTCGTTGCCAACCACCGAAAAGAAAAACCCGTCTACCAATCCGGTCCCCGTTCCAGCGAAACGATTCTGTCCCCCGAGGCGAACCCGCACTTGTTCAGTATTCGGAACAGGTCCGAACAACACCTCACCTTCACCATCCCAATACAACAAGTCGTTGAGAATGTTGAACCCGAGCAGACTGTTCCTCGGCAGTTCGCTGCCGCTCAAGGCGGTGATCCCCGGATCATCCGTGAAAAACGGATCGAATACGTCCACTTGATATCGCGATCCCCAGACCTTGGTCCCGATGACCACAAACGGATTGTTTGGATCGGTTTCCCAATCGGCAAATCCGGTCACGATGCGTCCGCGCGTTACGGCCGGTGCAATGTCGATGTGACCTCCCGGGTCACAGGCCCGGTTCTGCCCGATCGCCGTTGGGCACATGGCCAAGCCAATCGCTACAAACACCTTGCGATAGAATAACATGATCAGCTCCAAAAAAGCCGTCCACCCGGGCATCAACACTCCGGGCGGACGACGTGAATATCCACTAACTCAGACGCTTTCTCCGAACGGACAACACCATCAGCACGCCCATTAAACAGGTAATTCCCATTCCAGGCTCGGGTACCAGATTGACCGACACCCAATCGATCGCTTCTTCGTGCGCTTTCTCATCCAGTCCTGCGTTGTAAACAAGCCAGAACGGGTCTGAATCGGCGATGCCAGTTGCGTTTGTGGTGATCCGTATTTTTACAAGGTAGATGCCCATCGCGGGATTATTACCGTCATTGCCCTGCAAAATCGCGTTCAGATGCACGTCAGAAATAGTGCCGTCTGAATCGGACATATCGATCAGAAACCCGGCCAAGGGCAGCGCGTTGTCATTTCCAACCTCGATTGAAAACGAACCTCTTTCCAGTAGCAGGCCCGTCCCATTCGGGACCGCATTGAATTCGGTATCGCCGTTGCCATCCCAGACGAGCAGATGATCCAGCACGTCGAACCCAAGCTCAGCGTCGGCTGGAAACGTGCCGCCGTTTGCCTGTCCGAAATTATTGAACCCCGGATCCTGCGAGAAGAATGGCTGCAACGGATCCTTCTCGCCGAACTCGTACCCGAACACACGAATATCCGGAATAAACGTCTGCGCATCGTCGATGAAGGCGCCAGTCACCAGTTGCTCGTCGGACATTCCCGGCGAAACGTCAAAATGCAGTCTCTCGATCGGCTCCGCACGCGCCCCATGCGCCACCACACACAACATCATTGCGCCAAAACCAAAATTCTTCCTAAATAACATCTTCGTTATCCCTCTCATGATTCTCCGATGACCGTTCTATTGCGGATCGCTGTCATACGACCCGCTCAACAAAAACGGATCAAATCGGTTTCGATTCAAATTGCGATAGGCACGCTCAAACACCAACGTCTCAGCGTGTCCGTCCAGAAATCCGTAGGGAGCCAAGGATTTCCAATCATCCTTAGGCCCACCGTGTGCATTGATCTTGACCTGTGTCGCCGCCTTAGAAGGCGGAAACGTTGCGTCCCATTGGTACACATGCGGATGATCCGATCCGGCAAATCGACCCGTCTCAGCCATGTACACAAAATGCACGATGCGCGCGGGTGACCGGATCATGCCGACCTTAGGGTAGGTGCGCGGACCAGTCGCACTCAAAATGACACTGCCCGCCAGTTCCACATCCAGGAAGTCGTTGATCCCGTACGTTGTCTGTCGATACGGATAACCGGGCTTATCGGGCACGGGGACACCCTGTCCGCCCTGGTCCACGGGCCAATGCGGACTGCGGTCCAGAGGCGAGCGTGCAAGAAGTTCATTGCCGTAGTATTTTCGCAACGTCTTGATCCACGCAGCCTCGGAGTCCGTTTCACCGACATGGGCCAAGCCCGCCTGAATTAGATATCCGTCATTGTCCGTCAGGTACATCCAGTGTGCCTGCTCCAACCCGCGCATGTTTACAAGGCAAAGTGTCCGCTTTGCCGCATGTCGCGCCCGCTTCAACGAAGGCAGCAACAGCGACATCAATACCGCGAGAACGCTGACGCTCACCAATAATTCGATGAGCGTGAATCCACGTCTCCTCATGACATCGTCCTCCAGGCAACGCGTGTAATAACGTATCCGGATGGCGAAAACGCTCAAACCGGACAGTGCCATGCGCGCAGCCAAGGCAAGATACTGATTGTCAAATTAGAAATTTAGGTTGATACGCTATGAGGCAAGGGGAGGAGCACGCGGAGAGATGCTGGCCAACACATCCGACGTAGCCACTGCTGCTTCGGTACAATACCAGCCGCTGTGGGCAGGTAATTCTGTTTCTACGGCAACGGGAGAATCAGTCAACACCGCACGGATGCCAGCGAACAACTGATCACAGGTCGGGCAATCATCAATACCCCGATTGCAAGGCTCGTCATGATGATACGGACCAGAGCCGTCATCATGCGTGTAGCCACGATCATTATGTTCGTGATTACCGCTGTGGTTATGGTGAATGTCATGACAGACGTGCGCAAGGGCCAAATGGGCCGCTTCCACGGCACCGAGGCTGAACACGCCATACGGTACCAGCAGGAGCCAGACGCCGCATCGGGTTGAAAATGGCAGGGAAATCACGAAAAAACACCGTCACTAAACGAGCGCGGACCCTCTCCAACGCTTCGATCGTATATCTTACGTCGGCGGCGATCAAGATGTTTCGCCAAAAGCGCATTATTCTGCGGTGTGGCTTGGGAGCTTGGTATTTCAGCTTCCGGCAACGACTGACCGTTGTTGCCGTGATCAAGAATGGGGATCTATTCCGGTCTACGCGACCCTTTGCCAAAAGGAATTGCAACACCCTGCCCGCCGCGCGAGCATGACAAGAACGCGCACTCACCCTTTTTGCAGATTCCCGCGCGGACAAAGAAATGGACGAAAAGCGGGGTTGCTAATCTTTTCGAACTGGAGACAATCCGGCGCGTTGACGGAGATGAAGCATGACGCTGATCAAGGACTTGTTCAAAGTTTCGCCGTTTGAACCGTTGCGACACCACATGGCGGTCGTGATGGAGTGCGTCGATTTGGTCGAACCGATGTTTGAGGCTGTACGCAACGGCCGGTACGACGAGCTGGACGAGCTGGCCAAGAAGGTCTTCAAGATCGAGCACAAGGCGGATATCATCAAAGATGACATCCGTCGCATCATTCCGAAGCGGTTTTTCTTGCCCGTGTACCGGGGCGATCTTCTGGGTTATCTGAAGCTTCAGGACGACATGGCCGACTCGGTCGAGGATATCGCCGCGTTGCTGACGATGAAGAAAATCGTGCTCCCGCAGCAACTCACCGAGCGCGTGACTGAGTACGTCGCGAAAATCGTCGAGGTCTGCCGCCGCACGAATGCCATCGCCGACTACCTTCCGACTCTTGTGGAAGGCGAATTGATGGGCGAGGAGGCCGACCGCGTGCTGAACATGGTCGCCGAAGTCGAGCACGCCGAATACGAGGCGGACCGCCGTCAGCACCGCCTTTCGCAGGAGCTTTTCGCTCTGGAAGATGATCTGAAGCCGGGGGACTTGTTTCTCTGGTTCAAGATATTCGGCGAGCTTGGTCAACTCGCCAATTTTGCGGAAAAAACGGGAGACCGTCTGCGCCGAATGCTGTCGAGTTAAGGCCCATCAGGACGGAAGCTTGCCGCAAACGGTGCCGCGCCGACAGGTCGCGAGGTCGCCGGGTCTTCGCCGGACGGCGGCGTTTCCTCCCTCCGGGGTCGGTGTGAGATCCGATGATAAACTTGTCCGCCTTGGAAGGTTCGTTCCAGGTTGCCTGCCTCGTCGTCGCGGTGGTTCTGCTTCTTTGGGACACCGTGGAGGTAGGGCGAAACGACGCTGCCAACCTGGTCAATGCCGTTTTCGGTGCGCGCATCATGCCGCGACGCAAGGCCATTGCGCTGGCGGGCATCGCCGTCGTCGCCGGGGCAGTGCTCAGTTCGGACGTTGTCGATACCGCGCGAAAAGGAATCTTCGATCCGACCGGTCTGGGAACGATCGAAGCGGCACTCTCAATCTACATCTCCGTCTACATCGTCGATACCGTGCTGCTCTACGGATACTCCGCGTTCGGGATGCCGGTGAGCACGACAGCCTGCCTCGTTTTTGAACTTCTGGGTGCGGCGATGGCGATCAACATCTCTACCGTCCAGTGGTCGAACGCAGGAAGAGTAATAATGGGAATTTTTTGTTCCATCATTCTTTCGGGTTTCGCCGCTTTCCTGATTCAGCGCGCGGTACGCGGCGCGATCCGGGAACGCACGACACACTTGGCTACCCTGTTGCTGCACGGCGGATGGATCGGAGGCGGATTGGCGGCCGGCCTGTGCTATTTTCTGCTGCTCAAAGGCATGAAGAACGTCGCGATTGTCAAGCAGTTCAAAGCCGCTGTGGCGGACGATGTGGGCATGGGGGTTGCATTCTTCTTCCTGTGGGGCATCTTCGCAATCGGTATCCACTTTCTGCTTGTCATCTACCGGAAAAAGGCGGCCAAGCTGTTGTTTCCGGTCCTCGCAGTCCTGGGAATGATCGCGATGAGTTTCGCATTCGGTCAGAACGACTTGGCCAACTGTGCGTCTCCGGGGTTGGCATCGATCACGTTGCTGCGCGAACAAAGCGTGGAGATCGCGACGAAGGTGGGTATCGAGTGGTGGATGCTCCTCGGTTGCGGGTTGCTGTTGTGTGCGGGAATGTTCACGCAGAACGCCGAGCGCGTCACCAAGGCGGCTGTGTCGGCCGGCAGCATGGGCGACCATGTGACGCTCTGGGCACCGCGTTGGTGCGTGCGGTTGGCCGGCAAATTGCTAAGTTATCGCGGTGACGCTCCGGCGCTGGCCCCGAGGCAGGTCGTCTCGCCCGCCGGCAAAACGATGCACTACGATTCGCTCCGCGCCTGCGTCATTATGTCCGTGTCCGCCAGTGTGATCGCAACCGCCAGCAGCCTCGGACTACCGGTATCCACGACTTACGTGGCGTTCGCAGCGGTCGTCGCCACGGGTATGGCCGATCGCATTTTCCAACGCGGCGATGCGGAACTGAAGCTCGGGCGCAGCATTTGGGTGGTCACGAGTTGGTTGGCGTCAGCCGTCATCGCCGCCAGCGCGACCGCGGTGGTAGCCTTAATAGTCTATAATCTGGAAATATTCGGCATGGCTGCGTGTATTCTCGTCAATCTCCTCATCCGCCGCGTGCTCAAGAAACGCGCCGACGCCCATGAAAAGCACGTCAGGGAGGCCGCCTTCGAGCGGACGTATCCCGACGCCTTCGCCCTGGAAGACGAAACGGTGTAGACGCTTCGGTCGGCGCTGTTTCCCTGGGGCGCTGCGTGACGCTTGAGCGAGCGTTCGGAGTCAATTACAATCCCGTTAGCCGTTTTCTCGTGCTGTAGAGCGAACGTGAAAGGAGCGAGCGTCTATGCGCCCCGTCATCGCCATGTTGGCTGTTGTTGTGGTTTCGTGCGTCGGGTTGGGCTGCAAGTCGAATCAGCTCGCCCCCGATTTCTCGGACACCTTTTGGAACCCGCTGGGGCTGGAGCCTCTTTTCCCGGTCACGCAGGAGCCGGTCCGCATCGGCATCGTGACCGAGGGGCACGCTATGTGGGACGTGCGCGCCTGGTGGGATTTGCGCGATCGGACCCCGTGGGTTGATTTCCGCCAGTCGCTTGGCTGGTACCTTAACAGGCCTGTGCAGGTCTCGCACCTCAAGCTTTTCCAATTGGTTGCCCAGCTTGAGTCCGGCCGGATTCAATTCGCCCTTTTGAACGATAAGCAGTTCGCCGAACTTGAAGCCGACGGCAAGGGCACCGGTGTCATCGCCCGAGCCAAGCCGTTCGGAGACGTGGGCTTGATCGTCGCCAGCGCCAAGTCTGATATCAAAGACATGAGCGGCATTGCGGGATGTCGCTTCTCGTTCGGCCCACGTGGCGATCCGATTCTGCACTACGGAGCAGCGGCTGCTCTCGGAGAGGCCGGCGTCTCGATGGACAGCATCAAACGCGAGGTCGTGCCCCTCAACGCATTGCAATACCATCTGAATTCAGGCGAGTCTGCCAAGGAAATCGCCTTCGGCTCGACGCCGGTGGGCGTTATCCTCAAGTCCGATTTCGACGCTTTGGACGAAACCGGCGCTCGACTCTTTCCCGTCAAACTGAGCAAAGACCAGTTTCGCATTCTGGGTGAAACGCCTCTGGTCGAGTTCGGGCCTGTGGTCGCTTCGGGATTGACCGACGCCGAGCTTGTCGATTCCGTACGCACGTTCCTGTCCACCGCCGCCGAAAAACGCCCGTCGGTGACGCGATCACTGGGCGTGGCCGGTTTTGTAGGCGTCGATTCCACGAAGGATCCGTCCTGAAAGTGTCCCCGGACAGATTGGGGCTAGTGCTTTGCCAAGCGTGAAACGACGGGTGGGTGCCCCACCTCTTCAGAGGTGGGAAAGTCGAAAGGTCTTTGGATTCGACTTCCCCACAGCTAAAGCCGTGGGGCACCCAGTCCGTCAATCAAGTCGTGTCAATGTACTGGTCGTGCTCTCGCTGTTCATGGCGGCGGTTGGGAACGTTTTCCCGTCACCGGCTTATGCCGACGACGTCAAGGCCGATCGCGAAATCGACACGCTGGTCGGGCACCTTGGATCAGGTTCGTTCCAGCAGCGAAACGAAGCGACCAATCGCTTGCTCGCTATGGGACCTGCTGCCGCCAAGGCGTTGCGTCGCGTCGCCAAGGGTGATGATTTTGAAGCGGCGTTGCGGGCCCGCTGCCTGCTGAACCTGTTCGATGAGTTGTTGTTCGTCGGGGCGGATGTCGCGTTGGAGGTCTCGCCTGCGGAGGCAGCCTGGTCGGACGACGTTGCGCTGACCGTCGTCGTCCACAACCGGACGAAGTCGCCCATGCGCGTGCCGTTCGATACCGCGAAACGGCTCGAACAACTGCCGAGAGTCGCCCGCGAAGTCGCAACCGTGCTGGACCTGTCCGACTTTCTCGAAGTCACCGCGCCCGATGGTCGCGGCGTCGAGCTTTACGTGGACGATATCAACGAGGACGCGGATACGCGCAAGATCGTTCTACTCCGCGCCGACACGCCGGTTGTCAGCCTCCTGCCGCCCGGCGATTCCCGGCGATACGTCGTCCGGTCGATCAACCGGGCCTTCGCTCGCTATCGAATGCTTGCCGCCGGCACATACCGCCTGCGACTGATTTATCAGCCGCAATGGGATGACCCCGAGCTGATCAAAGCCGGTGTCGGGCGTGTGGAGAGCAATTCGGCAACGATCACGGTTACCAGGGCAGCCCCGAAGGAATTGACCGAATCGCGCTCAGCCGCCGGGCTGCGTCTGCGTCGATCGGGCGATGTCCTTACGGCTGAATTGATCAACCTGACCGACAGGCCGGCGTTTGCCAACGTAAACCTTGGCGGATCGTCCACCGCTCCATTTGCAACGCTGATTTGGGTGGTTACGCACGACGGCGAGCGTTGGGAGGGCATCCCGCCGCAGCGTGTCGCGCGCGACGTGAAGTTCTCGCGAGACCGTTTTCTCGCCGTCAAACCAGTCGCCGCCGTCGAGGTGGAACGTGTCAGTATCCTGGCACTCTTCAAAGCTGCCGGCGTGACCGCACCTGGGCCGACGACCACGATCCACGCCACCTATTCCAACCAGACCAGTGCTGCCTGGCAGAGGCTCGTCAACCCCGCCCGCATCGCCCATGCGCAGGCGGCGAAGGTTCTGCAAAAGCCGCTCCCAGCGGGTGTTCTTTGCACCACAGTTCACGCGCCGCCCGTCGCCGTTCAGAGTCCGTAATAACCGGGATTTTTCGCCGATATTCACGATTTTCCGCATATGATTCAACCGTTGTCCATGTTTGCGGACCGGCTGGTATGCTGATGGACCCGGTGCGATCGTTGGCCTATAAACGAACACATGCAGACCCAACGACGGGCTTCTTCCGCGGATGAACCGCAGCTAATCGCTCAAAGCACCCCCATGCTCCAGGTGCTCGACCTCGTTGCGCGCGCTGCCGGTTCCGAAGCGACCGTCTTGATTCAGGGTGAGACCGGAACGGGAAAGGAACTGATCGCCCGCACCATCCACCGGCAAAGCCCACGCGCGTCCGGGCCTTTTGTCGCGGTCAATTGCGGCGCCTATACCGACAGCCTTCTCGCCTCTGAATTATTCGGACACAAACGCGGGGCCTTTACCGGTGCGGTGACCGACCATGCCGGCGTGTTTGAAGCAGCCACGGGCGGTACGGTGTTTCTCGACGAAATCGGCGCGATGAGCCCAGCCATGCAGGTGAAGGTCTTGCGCGTGTTGCAGGAGCGGGTCGTCTCGCGCGTAGGTTCTTCGGACGAACGCCCGGTCGATGCCCGCGTTGTGGCCGCCACGAATGCCGAATTGACCGATTTGGTACGGGCCGGGCAATTTCGCGAGGACTTGTATTACCGCATCAAGATCGTCACCTGCCGCATCCCGCCGCTGCGTGTCCGTCGGGACGATATCAAACCTCTGATCGTTCACTACCTTAAACAGTTTTGCGACGCCTCCGCAAAAACCGGCATCGTGCTCGCGCCCGCGACTGAGGCTGAACTCCTCAGCTACGATTGGCCCGGTAACGTCAGGCAACTTCGCGGGGAAATCGAGCAGATCGTCGCCATCGTCGAACCGGGAACCGTCGTGCAGCCCTACCAATTGTCGGAGGAGTTGCGACACCGAACCGCCCCCGCAACCGGCTCGGTCGGCCCGACATCACCGGCGCCGGGTTCAATTGTTCAACCACCGCTGGAAAACGCGGCCGAGCTTACGTACCAGCAACTGCTCGACGGCTGGACCCAGCAGGTGCTCGTTCAACGCCTGGAATCCTGCGGCGGGAATATCACCCGCACCGCCCAATCGCTGGCCATTTCCCGCTCGACACTCTACGCACTGTTGAAAAAATACGGCATGCACGGACAGGACTGAACCGCCCGTCGAACCGCCGCGCACAGGACTTGCACAGCCAGCGCCCAATCCGCGAACATCGCAGCGCACAGGCGTGGAACATGAACGCGGCGGACGTCTCAATTGATGGATTTGGGTCCGCCGGCATGATTCGCAACTACTTGTCAATACTGACATTATGGCTTGAGTAAAGTAATTTTGTTGATCCATACGCAATTTGGCCGTTTACGGCACCGAATGTGTAGTAGGGGCTGGCGTGTCGCCGTGCCGGGTCCGCGAATGGGGTCTCGGCAAGATCGGGCGTTTTTGCTGGAATTAAGGTCCGGAATCCGTTTCCGGGCGATAAGTTTTTTGGAGGCTGATTTACGAATGTTTAAGAGTAGCTTGCAGTTAGGCGTAGTAGTCGCGTGCATCGCGGCCGTCTCGCAATCCTTCGCCGCGGATGCACCTGTGAAGTCCGATCGCGCGTTTTATGCGGAAAACTACACCCCAGGGCAGATGCCTGAGGGTGAAACACCCACCCTGTGCCAGCAAGTCGATCCCCCCAATCCTGGAAATGGCGGAACGATCTGTTCCTTTGCGGACGAAACGTCCTCCGCGGGCGCATTGAAGGTGGCTGAGAGTTTCACCACGATTACGAACGGCGATGTTATCGCGCTGGATTGGGAGATGCTCCTGCTTTCGAACGTGGGCGGATTCGCGAATTGCGACCTCAACACAGGGCCAGTCGAGAACGACCTGATCAACATTCGCTACTACCTTGACGATGGGAACGGTTTCCCAGGCGACTTGGTGGCGGAGTTTCTCGATATCACATCCGCTGACGCTGGATACAGCCGGGTCGATACTGGTGACGACATCGCGGCCGCAGGCGGTTTTGACCTGTTCAGGGTACGCTACGTGTTCCCGACTCCGATTCCGATTGAGGGCGGGCTGATCTACCACACCGAGGTTTGGAGCAATTACACGTTTAACGATTGTTTCGCCTGCGCGATGACCGCCCCGCCGGGTGACGCGACATCGTTCGCGGCACTCTTGCCGGACGATTATACGGTGGATGACATCAACGAATGGGATCTCGCTCTTTGTCAGGATTTCGTTTCAGGTGGCGGCGGCCAGCTTCCGCCGACCGTCATGTTTGAGCGAATCGGTGCTCCGGATGTCGATACGGGTTGCTGCCAGTTCCGTTACAATGTGCGTAACCGCAATACGCCCGGTTTCGGTGCTTTGACCGAATTCTACGTCGCGATTTCGCGTGGCGATTCACCGGGCGGCTGCGAGGATCTGAGCAACATCACACCGCCGATCGGTTGGAGCGTGTCGTCCTGCGACGATTGGGGAGACGACAATATGGCGATCTTCCGGTTCACCGGCGGCAGTTTGGCGGAGCAGGCAACGACGTTTGGCCAAATCCGTTTGAGCGTCAATGGTCCCGTGCCGACCAACCTGGATGCGGAGAACACCGTGGCAGCGTTCGGCATCCTGGGATGGGGCAGCCAGGACATGCTGGAGCCTTCCTGTGCCGGCGGCAATGTCGGACCCATCGGCGGGCTGGGCGAATGGAGTTCCTCGAACTTTGGCTTGTGCGCGCTCGAGCCGATTCCGTCATTCTCGACCTCAGGCAAGCTGGCTTTGACCCTTCTCGTTGTGGTGGGTGGAGCGTTCCTCGTGTTGCGTTCGAGGAAGGTCGCCTGCTAGTCAAACGATTTCGGCCGCGATAGCGCGGAGAAACACCCTGGGAGCCCGGGTCAGGCGTGACTCGGGCTTCTGTTCGTATCGTGTTCCGGACTTGCATGCACAGGAGTCTGAGGTTGGGTCCGAGAACCGAATGGAGGTCCGTGGGATTACGACGGTGGGCTGCGTCCGCTAATCGAACGAGGAATTCCAAGAGGGTTGGGGGAAGGTTGGTGATGCCGATAATCTCGAGGTGCCAGCGTGCGGTTTGAAAGTCGATGTGACTTTGAATCTTACGTTTTTGCTGGCATATTGGCGGTTGCGAGGTTATCTTGGGGGCGTGGTGGGGTTGTCGTGAGTTAAACATGTTGCGAAGCTCGTTGCGAATCGGAATCATCGTTTTCGTCGCCGCAATCGTGGTGGCAGCGATCCTTTGGCGGCTGGCTGGTGGTACGTTCGCTTTACCGGCCGATGCGTCCGAAATTCCCAGCCTGACTATATGGGGAAAGATTTTCGCGTTTCTGCTCCTAGGAGCGTTGGGCGTTGCCTATCTGGTTTGGCGGCGACCGCTCCTGCAAGCTCAGGCGATTCTTGAGACCTCCCCGCTAGGCGGGGGGCAGGCACCGTCACCGTTGGTCGATTGGGGTCTTTACCTTAAAACGCTCGTGGTAATTGAAATGTGTTTGGTGGTCGCGGTTGTGGTGTTGCACTACACAGGCAGGCCTATCAGCACGCTTGATACGTTTGGTACGTTGGCGTCCGGCGCGATTGTCGCGTTGGTCGTCCATTTGTTGATTCTCGCCCGCGGTGGTTCCGGGCGAGATCGTTAGACATAGCCGCAGCCAGCGGTCGCGTTAAGCGTTGTACGCCAATCTATCCCCACCGACCCGGGGTAGCGGCTTCGTTGTGCGTTCGTTTTGGCTGCGAAGGAGGATGGAATTATGAGCAAGGCGAGCACTACAGGCATTGGGCGCGCTTTCGGCAGCGTTGTCTTGGCCGTCGCGTTGGCAATTGCGTTCGCGCCCAATTGTCTTGGCGCGGAGGTCACGCTTGACAACGGCGTTGTGGGAGACGGTCATTTTTCGGTTACGGTCGACGACTACGGTTCATTCGGGGACGCATTCACGGGCGGGCCGCAATGGCCTGACTTCTTCGATCCGTCGGCCGATCCGATCGAAGGAGAGCTTGGCGAGGAGTTTGCGACGTTCATGTCAACGGTGTTGCTGTTTATCGATACGAGCGGCACGGGCGTGGGCAGTTCTCGCGGCGTGCTGTCGACGCACGCGGGCATTCTTGGCAATTTCGCAAACCCGTCCATGGAATGCACGATAACTTCCGAAAACAGCATCGCGAACCTTCCACTCTCAACGGCGAGTTCGTTTCAATGCACGGATGCTGGTGGAATTTCCTTCAACATCAGCCTAACGCAGTCGGTGAGCGCCTTGCCGGCGGGCAAGAACGGGGAGGCCCTAGCTCAGCTTGAGCAGACCTACTCGATCACGAACTCCGGCGCGAGCACAACGCTTACGATCGTCAAGCACATCGACGAAGACATGCCGTGGGGCGGTGGGGCGAGCTTCTGGCTGGACGATCTCGTGGGTGCCGATTTCGCGGCCATTGGGCGTCCGCAGGTTTACGCACAGGATCGCGAGTTGACGACGGCTGCGCTCGTTCTCCGAACGCGTGAAGATATGACGAAGAATCCGATGACCATCGACGGTGGATTTTCCTACTACGCGGGCAAGCAGGGTTTGACCGTGCCGCCGGGCAACCCGAATTATCCCGGCGGGATGTGTCCGGCTCAGGATTTCGGCACGGACACAGAAGTCTGGGACAACTACGGCGCACCGAATTGCTGGAAGAATTTTGTGCCGGGTGTCGGCTACAACGTGCCGGGGATCTCGCCGCAGGTTTCGGGAGACTCGTTCATCGGTTTGCAAACCGAAGCTGATATTGCCGCAGGGCAAACCTACGAAGTCACCTTCTCGACGCTGTACGGGTTCCGTCCGCCGCCAACTGTTGTGATTCCGCCGTTGTTGACTGCACAGACCGTTGAGTACGACCAGGATACCGGTTGCGGCGACTTCCTGTGGACGCTGCAGAATATCAACCCCATTATCGTTGGTGAGACCCCGATCGAGATATCGGAATTCTATCTCGACATCGAAGCCGGAAGCGGTGGTCAGATTTGCACGGACATGACTCCGCCTCCCGGCTGGACCGTCGAGCTTTGCGACGGGTACACCAATGGGCATGCGTTGTACAAGTTCTCGGGCGGCGCACCGCTGGCACTCAATGCGCGGGTCTCAGGCCGATTCAAGATCGACACCAATGGTTCTGATCCCACAACGGATCCGGTCACGAACATCACTGTTGGGCCTTTGGCGGTCGTGATCCATGCAGCCCAAGGTCAAGACGACGCAGCTTGCAGCTTCACATTCGGTCCGGCGTTCAGCGGCGACTGGGGCTTGCGAACGATCGCGATCGCCCATTTGCCGGTTCCGTCGGCTTCCTGGTGGGCCAGGATCGTGCTTGGCTTGGCCATCCTGACCGGTGGTGCGGTTCTCGTTTTGCGTTCGCGAAAGCGCGTCGCTTCTTAGCCTGAAAAATCAACTTGTCGCATATCGCCGGGGGTGGTCGCTTGAGGCTGCTCCCGGCGTTCTTGTTCACCAACCGTTTCGAACTTGCGGGATGTGCAGCTTGAACGGATTATTCCGCTTGCGTGTTTCAGCGCGCCATGGGGCGACATGCGTACGATATCCGTACGCCCATGCGCACGAGATGTGAACAATCCCAGGGGCGATTTGTGCTCAGCGTGGACCAAGCTGTGCTTCGTTTCTGCGGCGACTCGCTCATTTTCCCCTCGATTATCTCGGTTGAGGAATTGTATGAGACTGTCGGTTCTTGTTGGCATGCGGATTGCCAGCTATTTGCCAGTGGTTGCGCCTCCACGGCGTTTGCGTACGACATCCCGACGATCGCACTTGCGATGAATTCGTGCGCGTGTTTTCTGTTTGCAATTCGAAGGAGCCGAAAAATGAAGGTTAGTTTTACGCGCCCGATTCGAGCGGGCGTGGTTGTATTGGTGCTGGCGATTGTGGGTCCGCTGAGCGCTGCCGAGGTTACGTTGGACAACGGTGTGATCGGCGACGGTCATCTTTCCGTCACCGTGGATGATTTTGGGTCGTTTGCTGACGCTTTTCAGGGTGGGCCTCAGTGGGTCGATTTCTTCGATCCCAGCGCCGATCCGGTTCAGGGTGAATTCGGCGAAGAATACGCCACGTTTTCTGCCAACCTTTACTTGTTCATCGACGACAGCGGGACCGGCATTGGTACGCATCGTGTCGCGTTGAGCGACCATGCGGGCATCAATACGACCTATCCTAACCCGTCATTTACGTGTTCGGTTACGTCGGAAAACTCCATGAACAATCTGCCGACCTCGACGTCGAGTGCGTTCCAATGCACCGGAGCGGGCGGATTCACGCTCAACCTTACGCTGACGCAATCAGTCAGTGCATTGCCGCAGGGTAAGAACGGTGAAGCGCTGGGCCAACTCGAGCAGACTTACACGGTGACTAATGCGGGTGCCGATGTTCGGTTGACCATGACCAAGCACATTGATGAGGATATGCCTTGGGGGACGCCGCCGGCTGGTTCGAACTTCGCACAGGACGATCTTGTCGGTGCGGATTTCGCCGCGCTCGGTCGCCCGCAGGTTTACGCTCAGGACGGCGATTTGACCACGGCTGCACTCGTGCTTCGCACGCGTGAAGACATGACCAAAAATCCGCTGACGGTACCGGGCGGCTTCAGTTACTACGTTGGAAAACAAAACCTGCCGACTCCGCCGGGCAATCCCAACTTCCCCGGCGGTGCCTGTCCCGCGCATGCTTTTGGAACCGACTTGCAGATTTGGGATGGCTTTGGTGTTCCCAACTGTTGGAAGGACTTCGTGCCGGGTGTCGGCTACAACGTGCCGGGCATTTCTCCGCAGACCAGTGGCGACTCGTTCATGGGTCTTCAGGTCGCTGCCCAACTTGGTGCGGGGCAGTCGTACGAAGTGACTTTCTCGACGTTGTACGGTTTCCGTCCGCCGCCCACGCTTCAAATCCCGCCGTCGCTAGAATTTACGACCGTTTCTTACGACGAAATGACGGGGTGTGCAGATTTTCTGTGGTCGATCAGGAATGTTAACCCGATTGTTCCTGGTAAAGACCCCATCGCGATTTCGGAGTTCTACATCGATGTTGAAGCCGGAGACGGTGCGCAGAATTGTTCAACAATGACACCGCCGCCGGGCTGGACGGTTGAGCTTTGCGACGGTTACACCAACGGGCACGCCTTGTACCGGTTCTCGGGCGGTCCGGCGCTCGGGCTCAACGAAAAGGTCGTTGGCCGGTTTGAAATCGATACCAACGGCATGGATCAGGCTACGAATCCGCAGACGAACATCACTGTTCCGCCGATGGCGATCGTCCTGCACGCTGCGCAAGGACAGGTGGACGCACAGTGTTCGTTCGTTTTCGGGCCTGCGTTCAGCGGTGAGTGGGGGTTGCGTCTCGTTGCGATCGCGTTCCTTCCCGTACCGACGATGTCGGCTTGGGCCAAGATCATGCTGGCAGTCCTCGTGCTCGCCGGTGGGACGATTCTGATTCGCCGCGGTCGCCGCAACGCGACCGCCTGACCCTCAGGCGACGGGTCATATTTTGATTAACCAAGAGAGGGCGCAAACGCGCCCTCTCTTTTTGTGAATATGTCGCGGGGTGCGCATTGATCTCACCGCCGCCGGCGGCGACTCTTGTGGACCCTCTTGTGGCGGACGACGTCGCAGTTTGAACAAATCTGGCACGTTGTTCTGCAATGTTTGCAGATTTTCGCCGTCCAAGCGTGGACGTGCTTGCCCGGCTGGTGTTTCAGCACGACATGTCTCGTTGTACGACAATCTGAGCAATACGTGCATAGAGGGCTGTTGCATTCGTCGCAATATCGTTCAGCCCATTCGTGGACGTGGCGGGGTGGGGCTTGGCGATGGCGGTAGGAGACGGACACGCGCTCGCACCCGACGAACAGAATTGCGAGCGCGGGCAACGCGAATTTCAACGAGCCGGAATGCATGGCGAATCTCCGTGTTGACAAAAGGCGATCGCACCTTGAGGTCGGCGCGATCGTCTCGGTGTTGTGTTCCTCTTGTTGTCTATCGGCATCGTACGCGGTGAATCAATATCGGTGGCCGACACGTATCGCTCGTGACCGGTGCAGCCGATTCTTATGTCGCCCGAAGCTGAATGAAAGCCCCGGCCTGGAGTACGACACGGTGGTCACTTGTGTTGGCAGGGCTTCCGTGACGGTTTGGTAGTAGCCCTCGCGAACGAGAACACGTTCCGTACGCAATTCGACGCGCGATGCGGTTCTTTCGAGCACGACACGGTACCGAGCCACGCGGCCGAAACGGTCGTACACGGGGACCTGACGCTTGATGGTCCTTCCGGGCACTCTGACGCGAACGGTGCGCTGTTCGTAGATCGGTTCGACCCACACGCGCCGGGTGCGCACTTCCTGAACCGGTGCGTATCGTGTCGTCGACACCACGGGCAGGCCGACGCCCAGCCGCACCGACCATTCGCCCGCATCGGCTTTGGGGGCGACGAACATCATGCCGCCCAGCACTGCGAGCGTTGTGGTCCAACGATTTCGTTTTGTCGCGGTCATCTCAAATCCTCCGAAAAGGCGTTTCAAAAACGCGTTTGGCGTTCGGAGTATTTGACCGTTGCCGACGAGGTAGGTTGGCGAAAAAGTGGTTTTGTTTCTAACCTTATGTTTTGAAGATGGTTATGTCTTTGTGTGGCGTAGTGACCATCGTCCGAAAACCGTCAGCACCAACGCTATCGCGGCTTGCACACCGGCACCGGGGAGCAGGTCGAAGCGGAGGCTGGAGAAGAAGATGCGAATGATCGAGCCGATCGGGGAGAAACCCATCAGGGCTGTGTACTCCGGACCTGCGTGATTGACGGCGCGCAGTTCCGCCAGCCACATGTCGATCATCGGAGGTGCGGCCCAGAAGCAGGCGATGAAGAGGATCAGCCAGCGTTTCGGTGACATGCCGCGGGCTACCATTGTGAGCATGAGTCCTTCGATGGCGATCAGGGATGCGACGACGGCGGCCAGCGCGGTGAGCAAGACTTTGGGCGGTAGATGACTGACCCAGGGCGCTACGGCGGCAGCGAGGATGACGGCGCACAGCCACGGCAAAACGGGAATCATCCGAAACGACAATCGCGCGCGTTTGGCGACATCTTTGACTTTGCAGCGATGCCAGGCGGTTGCCCACAGGCTCATCAGGGAGATAAGGAATCCGCCAATGCCCGCGGAGGTCAGGCATACCGACAGGAATTCTTTTCGGCGGAAGGGCGTGTCGATTCCGGCGAGGCCGGCCATCCCGCTTGTGGTGGATTCCTGTGCAAGCAGGAGGCCCGCGATCGACGCGCCAAGCCAGATTACCAGGAGGTACAGTGCTCGATAGGGGCCGAAGGCGGGCAGGTCCGGTCGTCGGAATTTCCGCATGGCTGCCCGTGCCCAGATTACCGTCATTAGGCCGGTGACCAGTACACCGATGACGTACAACTCCCTTGCCGCCATCGCCTGACCCGCCATCAGGAACGCGCCGAGGTAGCCGGTGTACAGGCCGGAAAGGAGACCGAGGGCGGGCACCCACGCGAGTATCGCGGAGAAGATGGCCATGATGAACAGAATCGACGTGGGATTGATGGGCTTCTTTCGGCCTACACCGACGAGGACGCAAATGGCCCACACCATCGGCGAAATCAGCAGCATGTAGAGGTTGCCCAGCAGCCACGTCTCCGTGCCGATCGTGCCCCACTGAATGATGAACACGCCTATGACCACACCCGCCGTGTACATTGCGAGCATCTGCAAGCAGGGGCCTACCATGTAGCCGATCACGATGGCGGCGCTCGACATGGGGCAAAGCCGGTGCGATTCCTCCATTTTGGCCGTCGAATCGCGCAGCAGCGCTCGGTAGATCGCTCCGCCGCAACCTGGGATGATTAACAGAATTTGCAGGCCGGTGAGCAGGGTGATGGCCCGGTCGCAAAACGTCGTTGTCGGCCACGATGCCAGCAGCCGACGCATGCCGATGGCGGCGGTCGCGAGGAGGGCTGCGTAGACCAGATTGAATGGAATCAGGCGACCGGCTCCGCCCAGAAGTTGATACTGGACCCACCAGATTGCGTTCGGTGTGCGGGGTAGGGTACGCATATTCAATCCACCTGTTTGACGCCGCTCTTGAGATAAATTTCTTCGAGCGTGTGGCCATGAGCGTGAAACGAAGCCACAGCAAGGCCGCTTCCGATTAATTGGCTGAGCAACTCGGCGGCGCGATGTTCGCTCTCGTCGAATTCGAAGGACCACCAACCGTCGTCGGCGGCGATGTCGGACACGCTGCTGAATCGTTCCAACGTCGTCGCGAAGTTGTCCACCGGTTCAGCCAATCGCAAACGGTATCGAAGACGACCGGCTGCGCGATCGTGGAGATCGCCGACGCGTCCGAATCGCAAAATGCGTCCCTGTTCGATGATGGCGATGTGTGTGCAGTAGTCTTCCAAGTCCGCGAGGATGTGCGACGACACGATTAACGCCTTGCCCTGATCGCGCAGGCTGGACAGCACTTGGCGGAACTGCACGCGCCCGGCGGGATCGAGGCCGCCGGACGGTTCGTCCAGCAGGATGACGACCGGATTCGGCACGAGGGTGCGGGCCACGGTGACGCGCTGTCGCATACCGCGCGACAGATTGACGATTTTTTCGTGCTGCTTTTCGGTCAGCCACAACTGCTCAAGCCATAAGTCGATGCGCTCGCGGGCGATGCCGTCCGGTACGTCGTAGGCGAGCGCGATGAATGTGAGGAACTGGTCGATTGTCAGATCGTCGTACAACGAGGGGAAGTCCGGTGCGAAGCCGATGTGCATGCGACACTGCGACTCCTCCTCGAATACGTCGAAGCCCATCACCCTGGCTGACCCGGAGGTTGTCGGTTGAATTCCTGCCAGGGCGCGGAGCAGTGTTGTCTTGCCCGCGCCGTTGGGGCCTATGAGTCCGAGTATGTCGCCGGGGCCTAGGTCGAAGGAAATGTCGTTGACGGCTACGAGCTTGCCGAACTCGACACGAACGGCTTCGGCCTGAAGCAGCGGCTCGTGCTCGGCGTGCGAGCTGTCTTGTTGTGGTTCGCTGCGTTGTAGGTTCACCGCGACTTTTCCTTGAGCGTTTATGGCACTATAGGTTCTTGGCGTACGGCCAGTCATGATTGCGTGGGGTTTCGCTAACCGCTCCCCTACGGTCGCGGCTCTGAAAGAGCGAATGAGACCCAAAATATCATGAGCGACGACGCACCAGAGGATTTACGTAATCTGCGTCGCGGTCAACCATTGGGGTTCGAAAGATTCGTTGATTCCCAGGCTTGTTCAAGCGTTGCGATAGCAGGAGCCATTCGATTGCGTTGTGTGGGTAGGGGTCGCGTCTTGTCAAAAAGCGGGTTGGCGCTTATTACTCGATGGCCGGTTGCGGTCGCGCTTGGGGCGAGTTGTCGGCGGTTTTGAAGCGATCGCCGGTTGCGGACCGATAGACTGGACAAGAGGCGCACGAATCAGCGGAGCACGACGCATGTCTACGGTAATCATTGAAATTCACGGGCGGGAGATTCTGGATTCCCGAGGTTTTCCGACCGTTGAGGCTGTTGTCGTCCTGGATGACGGCAGCCACGGGCAGGCGGCGGTGCCCTCCGGCGCGTCCACGGGTGAGCATGAAGCCGTCGAACTTCGCGACGGTGACAAGGATCGCTACCACGGCAAGGGCGTTTTGAACGCTGTGGCCCACATCAACGGCGAAATTCGCGACGAACTCGTCGGACTCGATGCGACGGATCAAGAGGAAATCGACGAGACGATGATCTCGCTCGACGGCACGGTCAATAAGGGCCGTCTCGGTGCGAACGCTATTCTCGCTGTTTCGCTGGCCAACGCCCGCGCCGCGGCGATGTCCACCGGCCTGCCGCTGTTTCGCTACCTGGGCGGGCCTAAGGCGAACGTTCTGCCCGTGCCCATGATGAACATTATCAACGGCGGTCGGCATGCGGACAACAACGTCGATTTTCAGGAGTTCATGATTCAGCCGTGGGGTGCGGAATCGTTTTCGGAAGGTCTGCGCATGGGGGCGGAAGTCTTTCATGCGCTGAAAGACGTTCTGACCAAGCGGGGCTACAGCACAGCCGTCGGTGATGAAGGCGGGTTTGCTCCGAATCTCAAATCGAACGAGGAAGCGCTCGAGACCATCGCCGAAGCGGTCAAAGCCGCGGGCTACAAGTTTGGTGAAGATATTTTCATCGCGATCGACCCGGCTGCGTCGGAAATGGTGGATAAAGAAACGGGCCAGTATTGTTTTTATAAGTCCGACCCCTCGCGCAAGGTCGGAAGCGACGAGATGATCGACCACTGGAAGCGGTGGTGCGCGGAATTCCCGATCCGCAGTATCGAGGACGGCCTCGGTGAGAATGACTGGGACGGCTGGCGGAAGATGACGGCTGAATTGGGCGATCGTGTGCAGATTGTCGGCGATGATCTGTTCGTGACCAATACGCAGCATTTGTCGCGGGGCTTGTCCGAGAAGAGCGCGAACTCGATTCTTATTAAGGTGAATCAGATTGGAACGCTTACGGAGACGTTCCGGGCGGTCGATCTCGCGATGCGCAACGGCTGGACGGCGGTGATCAGCCATCGCAGCGGCGAAACCGAGGATACAACGATTGCCGACATTGCGGTGGCTACCAATGCGGGGCAGATCAAAACGGGAAGCCTCTCGCGCAGCGATCGCATTGCGAAATACAATCAGCTTCTGCGCATTGAAGAGCATCTTGGCGACAATGCTGTATACGGGGCTGAGTTCTGGAATAAATAGCCCGCGTGTCTACACGGAAGTGACTCGGTCATGGAAGATCGAAACCAATCTCGACCCGCTCCCTCGGGCATTATGTTCTGGGTGCTGATTTTGCCGGCGGCGGTCGTGTTTGCGCTGTGTGTGCTCGCGCCAGTCTGGCGGGATTACACCGCGTTGCGTGTGGCTGAACAGCTTGAAAGACGCGATGTGGAAGCGTTTGAGAAAGAGGTCGCCGATCAGCGACGCCATTTCGACGCTTTGCGGGAGGATCCTTTGGCCGTCGCCCGTGTTGCTCAGCGTGATCTCGCGTTTACCGATCCGAACGCGACGCTTGTTGCGGTCGATGTCGGCCCGTTTGCAAGACTGGTTTGTTCAGATCAGCCGCTTGAGTCCATAGCGCCGCCGCACGCCGCCACGCGAATCCTTGCATGGATTCCCTATTCGGATCGGGTTGACCTTTACACCGGCGGTCGCACGCGGTCGCTGCTTTTGGTTCTGTCGGCTGCGGTAATCGCCGCCGCCGTGTTTTTGCATACCAAGCCATCTTCGACCATGCACACATCAGAACAATGAACTGGTCTTGGTCATGTTGTACATGCGCATGGCCGCTGGTCCGACGAGCACGACGAAGATCGCCGGGAAAATGAACAGAATCAGCGGCAGCATCAGCTTGACCGCGACTTTCTGAGCGCGTTCTTCAGCCGCTTGCCTTCGTTTGACGCGCAGTGCTGAGGCTTGGTTACGCAGTGCTCGCGCGATGCTCGTGCCGAACTTTTCGGCTTGGTTGACGACGGCTACGAGGGACTTGACCTCGGGCACGCGTGTGCGATCAGCCAGGTTGCTGAGCGCTTCCGCACGGGGGATTCCCATCTGCGATTCGCGTGTGGCGATCTGGAATTCCTCGCTTAATTCGACATGCACGTTGCATAGCTCGTCGCCGACGCGCTGCAGCGCACCGTCGAGGGCTAATCCGGATTCGACCGAGATGACCATCAGATCGAGCGCGTCCGGCAAACCTTCGGTGATTTTCCCGCCGCGTTTCTTCATGCCTGACGACAACCACATGTTGGGGGCCATGAATCCAAGAGCGGCCCCGAATATCGCCATGCCCAGAATATTGTGTATTTCCGCGCCGCGATAGATGGTGTAAATCGCCACGCCGACCGCGCAGAGTATCCCGACCACGGTCTTGCTCGCCAGGAATATGCTCGGCGCGTTGGGCGCGCGAAAACCTGCGGCTGCGAGCTTCATGCGCAACTGCGTCATTTCCGCACCGTTCTTGGGCATCACCGGGCGCATGGCCAGCGGTGCGACCTTTTCCATCATCTTGGACGTGACGGACTGTCGTGCCTTTTCGCGTATATCGCCTGTTTCGTCCTTGCCGCTCTTACCGCTCAGCCGGCGGGTGAGGACGTCGCGCTCTTCCTGTTTGCGCGGCTTGATCGAGAAGGCGACCAGTACCACAGCAGCCGCACCCATCAGCAACAGTCCTAGTGAAGACGTCATAACCGTGTCCTTAAACCTTGATGTTGATGATCCAGCGAATCAACGCCAACCCCATAAGCTGCATGCCCACCGCGATCATCAGCAGAATCTTGCCCGACGGCTCGTCGAGCAGCTCGTTCGCGTACTTCGGATTCAGCAGCATGACGGCTACGAAGACCACCGTCGGCAGAGCGAACAACACATACCCCGACATGCGTCCCTCAGCCGTCAGCGCTTTGACCATGCCCAACAATTCCAGCCGATCGCGAATTACCTCGCCGATGTTGTCGAGCACTTCGGCCAAGTCACCGCCAGTCTGACGTTGAATCAGAACAGCCGTCACGAAGAAGCGAACGTCCATCGAATCGACGCGATTCGCCATAGCCAGCAGAGCGTCCTCCATCTTGATGCCGAGGTTCTGCTCGTGAAAGACTCGGCCGAACTCCGTGCCGATCGGATCGGGCAACTGTTCGTGTACGACTTGCAGCGCGCTCGCCAGCGAGTGACCGGCCCGCAACGCCTGGCTCATGATTTCGAATACGTCCGGCAACTGGTAGGTCAGCCTTCTCATGCGGCTGCCACGCCGGCGATGCAGATAGGCGAGTGGCAGAAGCATGACGCCCGCAGCGATCGCGATACCCACCACTGGATTGTGCCCCAACGCAAAAGCGCCGAAGACGACCGCCACGCCGATCGCCGCCTGGTTGGACAGCATTTTCGGCGCCGATACCGGTACCGCCGCCTGATCGAGCAGTGCTTGCACTTTTGGCGTGATCGAAAGCTTCGCAACCAAAGGCGCCAGGATTCCGCTGATGTCCTCGCCAGGGTTTCGCTTCAGGAAGGACTCGCTGGTGACCTCTTTCTTGGTCGTTCCTCGTCCTGAGAGTCGGTCCGCCAGTCGCTTCCGTTCCGACGAGCGGGACTCCACGACCGCCTGATAAATGCCATACGCCAGGAGTATCGATCCGATCATCGGCAGCGCCGTGAACGCGAGCGTCGAGGCTCCGGAAGTTGCAACAAGTTGAGCTAACATCTTGTGTCCCCTTTGCGGCTTGGGCGTTCCAATCGCCGCGTCGTTATTAGTCCGACTTGTCCGTTTGCAAGACGCAACGTTCGAAAATGCGCTCATCGATAGCTGCGCCGTGTGCTTTCAATCGTTCGAGGAACCCCGGACGCAAGCCCGTCGCGACGAATTGGCCGTAGACTTTCGACTCTGCATTCGTCCCCAACGGCTCGAACTTGAATATGTCCTGCATGGTGATGACGTCACCCTCCATGCCCTGAACCTCTGTAACAGTCGTAATTTTTCTCGCGCCACCCGTCAGTCGCTGAGCTTGTACGATCAAGTGAATTGCCGAGGCGAACTGCTGGCGAATCGCGCGTGTCGGCAGGTCGTAACCCGCCATCATCACCATCGTCTCAACGCGTTGCACCGCGTCGCGCGTGCTGTTCGCGTGAATCGTCGTCAGTGACCCATCGTGGCCTGTGTTCATCGCCTGGAGCATGTCTAGTGTTTCTGCACCGCGACACTCGCCCACCACGATCCGATCCGGACGCATGCGCAGGCTGTTGATCAGCAATTCGCGGATGCCGATCATGCCATTTCCTTCGATGTTGGCCGGTCGCGATTCCAGTCGAACCACGTGCGGCTGCCGGAGGCGCAGCTCAGCGGCGTCTTCGATCGTGACAATGCGTTCGTTTTGCGGAATAAACGTCGAGAGGTTGTTCAGGAGCGTTGTTTTACCCGATCCCGTTCCCCCCACGATCAAAATGTTCAGGCCGCCGACGACGCACGCTTCCATAAACGTGCGCATCTCTTCCGTACAACTGTTGAATCGAATGTAGTCGTCCCACGTGATCGGATCGGCACCGAAGCGTCGAATGGACATGCTCGGGCCGTCAATCGCGAGAGGCGGAATGACCGCGTTCACGCGACTGCCGTCTTTGAGGCGGGCGTCAACCATCGGGGAGACTTCGTCGCAGCGACGGCCGACCGAGCTGACGATCTTGTCGATCGCGTGTCTCAGGTGGGCATCATCCCGGAACTGCACGTCCGTCAGTGTCAGTCGTCCGCCTTTTTCCACGTAAATGTGTTGTGAGCCGTTGATGAGAATATCACTGATTTCCTCATCGGCGAGCAGAACTTCCAATGGCCCCAGTCCGAACGTTTCGTCCAGAACCTCCGCGACGAGGCGTTTCTTTTCGTTGTAGCTGAGCAGTGTGTCTTCCTGCTCTGCTAGCCGCGTAACAATTTCACCGACATTAGCGCGAATCGTTTCGTCATCGCCCTCCATAGCCGTCAGATCGAGCTGCTCGACGAGCTTGCGGTGGAGTCTGGATTTGAGCGCGTTGAATTCATCCTGCTTGGCACGCGACGGCTTCGCGGAGCGCGACGCAGCCGGATCACCCGGACGCGGTGGCGTGCCCGCGGGTTTGGGTGGAGCTTTGCGCGGCGCGGGCGGCGCCTTGGGCGCGCTGGAACCGGATCGGCCTCCGAACATAATGACTTACCCCTTTGCTCTTCCGCACCGTTTTTCGCGCGGATGCGCGCCGTGCAGACATGTCCACCATGCCCCGCGTCGCGCGAGTCCCCTCACCTGCACCATACGATTGACGCCCGTGGATTTCTCAGTCAGGCGTCGCTGAATATCTTGCTCAGCAAGTTCCCCTTCTTGCCCTGTTCCTTCTCTGATCCATCCCCGTCCGGAGAATGAATGAGCGTCGCCAGATCGCGAATTGCTGTTCGAATCTTCGATTTCGGACTTCGCGTCGCCAATGCCTCGCCCAGGTTGATCGACGAGCACACCGTGGCCCAGTCGTCCGGTAGTGTTGCGAACGAATTCTTGTTCAATGTCGCTTCCACGTCATCTATATTGAGTGGCCCGGATTCGCGACTGATTCGGTTGATGATGAGCTTGGCTCGCTCGAGATCGAATCCCGCTTCATCCATACCCTGAAGAATTCGCTGGGCATTGCGCACGCTGGGCACGAGAAGCTGGGCTACGATCAGTGTCCAATCCGCCAAGTCCAGGATGGCCGACGCGCCCACATCGTATCGATTCGGACCGTCCACGACGACGTAATCGTGCATAGATTGCAAAGTCGTCAGCACATTCACGCAGCTCGCAGCCGTGATATTTTCGGATTGTGTAAAATGTGTCGGCCTGCTCAGTACGCGGACGCCGGACGAATGCTCCACCAATGCCCGCTCCACAGTTTGTGGTTCCAGTTCTTCGGTCGCCTGAGCCAGGTCGGCAATGGTATAGATTGGTGAAACGTCCAGGAACGTCGCGACCTGTCCGAATCGGTAGTCCAGATCGACAAGGCAAACCCCGCCCGATGTCATCGATTTCAATTCGACGGCCATGTTCGTCGCGATGGACGTTGCGCCGACACCACCAGCCGTCCCCAGTATCGTGATCAACTTGCCGCACGATTCTTGATCTCCGGCAGTTGCGACCACTTTTTCGAAGGCTGTGGAGAGTATTTCTGGATCGACCGGCTTGGTCATGAACTCGCGGAATCCGCGACGCATGGCTGAGAGAATCAGTTGGCCGTCGGTGGATTCGCTCAATGCGAAGATGGCCAAATTGGGGTGGGCGGGTACAAGGTCCGCTGCGATAGCCAATACCGCTGCGGGCGATGGATCAAGGTGCAGCATCAGAACATCGGCTTGAAACTGCGACGCAACCGTGCCGAGCATCGCCGGGTCGTCCGCCTCCGCCACAATGCGAACGTCCGGAATTGAATGCAGCATTTTGCGCAAAGCGGGGCTGAATGACTCGTCCATGTTGAAGACGATCACCCGTGTGGCCCTCATTGCGTGCAAACCTCCACCGCGCCTTGAACGGCAGACGCCCCGGACCGACACATACGCTCAGTGCGTCTGCGTCGATCCGGGCGTCGGGCGCGAAACCCTAGTTCAATCCGCTAAACGACTCCACTCCCCGAACCATACTTACAGCCTCCCCTTGCGCGGTCTCGCCCTTAGTTGATCAGTTCAACCGGGCGCTTTCCGCCGAGGCGCACAAAAATCTCTTCCAACTGAGCCTGGTACGTCGCAATGTTGTTCGACGTAGCCTGAAGATGCTCGCCATTGGTGATGTCAGCCACTTGCTGCATCAGATCTGCGTCCGCATACGAACCGACACTCACCGCGAAAATGCGGATGCCAAGATCAGATGCAATCCGCGCCTGATCGAGCACGTATTCTCGGGCACGCAGCAAAATGTCTTGCTGGTCGGCCCAGGAACCATGCGGATATTCGCCATTGGGCGTGATATTCGCTTGGCCGTCCGTCAGCAACACGATCATCTTGTGCGAAGCGGAGCGAGCGGGCGCATTGGTCAACGTCTCAATGCCGTATTCAAGCCCGCCGCCCATGTTGGTCCAGCCGTCATAATGACCAGCCTGCATATTCGTCAGCCCGTTCAGCCCCGTCGAAACGGCATCGAGATTCGGACTGGATGTCAGACCGACCTGGTGAAAGACCGAATAGCCGTACACATCCAGGGATATTTGATCGTTATTCTCAAACGCACTCACAACATCGACCATGATCTCGACGGCGTCCTTGACCGCCTGCATCGGCTGAGCAGGTACGGCGGCCAGTTCCGGAGTCTGACTGTTGGACCATCGTTGCTCAAGAAGGTAATTGACGAATGTTTTGGGGCCGAATGCATTCCGGAATTCACTGTCTGTGCGCGCCATCCGGGAATAAGACGACGTCGCCCAGGAGATGTAGCTCAACCACCGGCTGCCCGGCTCATCGAAGTACGGCTCCAGCCAAGTCAGTTCCGACGAGTCGATGCGATCATCGCCGTTACCTTGCGAGGCACCGGGAATGGTTTCCCACGCGCCGCCGTCCTTTCCGCTATCCCAGCGTGCCAGGCCCATCGCAACCGCGACCTGTCGTCGATAACGCGACGAGCTTGAGTGGTGGCCTGTATCCTGGATTTCAGCCAGTTCCGTTGCGCTGTACTTTGCGTTGTTCTCAAATTCCATTCCAGACAGGTAGTTCTGAACGAATGGGCTGTTCCAATCGCTTTCACCATTTCCGTATCGCGGCAAGTACACGAATCCCTCGTCCGCCTGCGGGCTGTAGCCATTGGAATCGAGCGTCAGATCACCAAAGCGGAGTTTGCGGAAAATGCCATACGCTGGCCCTGCGGTCAGAGGATGGAATCCGTTCGCGTCAAGCGGCAGTCCCGCCAAATCTTCCGGAGGCCAAGTGCTGTTGACATCGTCCGATCCGCCCGGCAGGCCGTCCCACACGTCCCAAATATTGATGTTCGTGTTGAGATAACTGCCCAGTTCACTGTCGTCGTTGTGCGACGCGGACAGGTCGGCCACGATCGCAATGTCACGCGGCACGAGCAGGGCGGTTGCTTCCGCAGCCAGTGTCTTTTCGTCGTAACCCAAAACGCGAGCGAAATAGAGTCCGCGCGTCGATTCGACACGCAGACGCACTGCGTCCGGGAACCCGTCGTCCGCCACACCCTGAAAGACATAGCGGCCGTCGACAAGTTCCGCACGACCCAATTCGACTTCACCGACCTGGAATGGCACAGTCTGGTGCATGACTTGGTTGCGGCCCACATACTCCACTGCGGCGTCGCGAGCACGATCCGCGGGCGTGTCAACCTCTGCGAGCATCGCCGCTGCCGCCAACGCAGCCGAGTCGGCTGTACGTTGGAGGTCCGCACGCATGTTCCACATAAAGCTGACGTCGACCGTCAAAGCAGCCATGCCCAGCAACGCTGTCATCATGACCAGAACCTGAACCGCGACGACGCCTCGCCGCCCGGCCTGTCGACAGCCGACTCGAATCAGTGGACGTTTCCCACAATTGCCGCGCCTAGTTTTTTCGACACTTGCTCTATAATCGGCCATGCGACACACCCCTCCAAGGCCCGTCTCTTCGGGCCGCTTCAAGTCCCGGCGCAGACGCTGGAATCCATCGCCTGTTCGCCTTCTGCACGTACGGATGACACAACAACGTCACCACGATCCGTTTTCAACTGATTTCGTTTCGCGACGATTTTCCAGAGATAGTCATCGCGTCGCTTTTCTGGAAACGGTCGTGCCCCGCTCACGTCCTCGTCCGTTACGCGCCCGTCTTGACAGGCGAAGTTTCGAGACGTTCTATAGGCCTCCCCAGGCCGTGACTCGTCCTGCTACCCCGGTCGATTCGCGGTGCGTAGGGGATCGTCGTCATCTTCGTCGTCGCCGAAGCCCGGCTCCCGCGGATCGCCCTGCTCCGCTTCATTTCCGTGGGCGTTTCGATGATCGTCGGTAGCAACACCGAACTGCTTCTGGCTGACTTTTCTGCCGTTGACAACCAGGACCATGCTCGGCTCACCTGTGGCTTCGTCTGTCTTAGGCGTCTTGGCAATGTTCTCAAATCCCTGGAGCAATTCGCTCTCTGTCGCATGCCCTTCGTCAGCTTTTTCGACATCGTCGCCCGAACGCAGCGCTAACGTGATTTGCCCACGCGTTTGCGCGAGGTGAAGTTTCGGAGCTTCCGAATCCTTTACCAAGAGCGTGATTGACTTGGCTGCTTTGCTCTTGCCGCCCGCTTCGTTCGAGAGGTTCAGAGCACGCCCAACAGCGGCTACCTCTATTCTCTGCAGTATGATTCGGCTCACGGTCTCGCGTTTACGTCCGCCGTTTACGTTCATGACCGCAATAACGTCCACAAACGCGCCCGGACGAATCTGATAAGCCACGCCCGTAACTTCGTTGACCTTCACCGAAACCGCCCGGTAACCCTTCGGAATGCGCACTTCCAAACCAGGTCGCGTTCCCTTCGGAGACAACAGTGAGTCGCGGATCGGCATGTCCTTGGGAATCGTGACCGCAGGAATGCGCCCGATCAGGTCTTCAACCTTCGAAAAACTGTCACGGCCCAAAAGCGGCGTCACCGGGGTTTCGATGACCCGCAGCATTTCCATCTGAATCTGTGTAGTTGCCTCAATCTGTGCCGCCGACACCACGACCGACACCACCTCTTGCTTCCCGCTCGCCTTCGCCTCCTGCAAAGTATCCAGGCCGAGCTTGATCGCCACGCCGCCGATCAAGACGCCCAACGCCAATGGAATGACTGCTACTTTTTTCATGTCGTTTCCCTCTTACGCGGCCCGCCTGAACAAACCCCGAGCGATCCGTCGTGTTGGTTGCCTCGAAAACGTTTTCCGGGTGAGTTCCTCATCGTGCCAGGTTCTACGCACCCACTCCTTCTTGGATTTCTTCCGTTGCAGCGCCTTCCTTGCGCATGGAGCACTCCCCCGTGATCGTCGTACCGTCCGGAACGACAAGGCTCCCGGTCAACGCCACCGCCTCAAACGACGACTCCACGCGGATCCATTGCACGACGTCGTCAATGCCCGAGGCCGTGAAATTCCAATCCGTCCCCTCCGAGAATTCCAAAGGTTGCATTACCTCGCGGACGCGCGCCGCAACGTCGTCGGAAGTCGCCGTCTTCAGAATCGCCACCCGACACCCCTCGCGCGCCGCATTCACCAGTGTCTGACGAATCATGAACAGCCAGCCGAACTCGACGATTCCGAACAACATCAACACAAGCAGCGGAAGCACCACCGCGAATTCCACGATAGCCGCTCCGCTCCGACGCGATCCGTTTCTCGTTCGCCGACATTCAACTAATCGTCTCATTTCAAACCATCCACCAGCCAAAGACCTGTCCTGATAAAACGATAACTGATCCGATCGACAGCGGTACGCCATACGGAAGAAGCTGAGGGTTCTCGCCCAAGCTCTTCGCCGACGCGAACTGACTGAACATTGTCTCACGCGTCCGTACCTTCTCCATGATCAGTCCCATATGTGCGAGTGCGATGCTCGCACGCTTCGCGGCCAGAATCATGACCACCGCAATCACGCCGCCGATGACCGCACCCAACAGAAACGATACGAACGTCATCCACGGACCGAACCAAACACCAATCGCCGCCATCAACTTGACGTCGCCCGCACCCATCCCGTGCATCGCCCACGGGATAATCAGCACGCCGAAACCCACCAGCAATCCCAATGCCCCAGCGCCGATGCCAGACCAGCCGAAGTACATCGCCTGGGCGACGAAACCAGCCAGAATCAACGCCGCGTTCAACCAATTCGGAACGCGCTTCTGTGCGTAATCAATCCACGAAGCCAAAAGAAGCCCCGGAACCAACACACTGCACGTCAGCAACCAGTACCCCGAAATCATCGATACACCTCGTCTTTGAAAGCTTGGCACCGCCGATCGCGCCGGCACCGTCTGTCGATGTCCCCGTGCATAAGAGCGGGCAGGCCGTCGCCCCGGAGGACGACGACCACCCGCTGAATCCTTCAGCCAATCCAGTGCGACGGCGCTCCATCGCCGAAGGTTAACACGCGACTAGGAGCCGCCGCCGACGGCACCGCTCGGCAAACCTGCGCTGATTTCCGTGAACGTCGTCGATACCTTGTCGCCGACCAGCTGAATCGAGCCGATCGCCGCGACAATAATCAACGCGAGCATGACCGCGTACTCCGTTGCGGTTGGCCCATCTTCACTTTTGAGAAACTCTTTGGCTCTGTTCCAATACGAATTCATAGACTTGCTCCCTTCGAACACCGGCACACGGGAAATCCTTCCCCGTGGCAATTTCAGCAAGACGACTTCCCTGACGACTCACTGCCTCCATTTCGATCCGCAGCCGACGAGGCTGCGTTTCGCAAACGAGCGCGTCCTGCACTCGATTCAGACCATGATGTGTGTCAGTGGTAGGTGCCGATACATTCGCCGCAAAACCAGCGAATGCCCTCTCTCGAACCCTCCGAGCGTCTGAACGTGGCACTTGCGTGCATCACTCAAACCTGACGCTTTGAAACATATGAAATGATTTCGAGCCGAGCAAACGAACAAATGATGTTTCAGAGAGATTCCTGCTTATCGGCGCAAAGAATTGGACAATTGCAAACGAAGCGAAGGACTATTGGACGAATCGCGCATCGCTCTGCATCACGAAACCGTTATCGAACGCAAATGCCGCACGTCCAGCAGCTCAAAACGCGTACGCAATGACTCGATGGATGCTCCACGCTGCTCAATTCGCGACGAACTGATTGGTCCCAATAATCCCGAAGCCCCCAGCAGGTACCCGATCCGCGCGGGGTCGAAGGACATTAGCCGCGCACACGTTGCATCCACCGATGTTGCGTTCCGTCCCAAAACCAACGCACCGAGGTTTTTCGGACTGCCCATTACCGGCCCGTCACCCTCCATGCATTCGATGGCGTCAACGATACACAACTGAGGCTGCACTACCTGATTAATGTCCAGGATCGACTCATGTATACCGCCCTGGTGAAGAGGGTTTTTGGGCCATCCATACACGATTCCCGGCATGATTCCGAATAAATTCTTCATGCAGCATGTCATACCGGTCCAGTGATGCGTCTTCAGCTTTGCGACCGATACGATCCAATCGGACTCGAGCACGGTGAGTGGAAGATGAAGCTGACTCATCCCGTTTCGATGCCCCGAA
The DNA here is from genome assembly GCA_029260215.1 of Phycisphaerae bacterium. GTDB lineage: Bacteria > Planctomycetota > Phycisphaerae > UBA1845 > UBA1845 > OFTM258. Next base: position 273,988 of record JAJDDQ010000039.1, on the reverse strand, counting down.
TTCGCGACGGCCCGAAAATCGTCGTGATTGAGATCCACAAACTCAAGTCCGTTTTCATCCATCGCCCGACCCATGCCCGATTCCTCGAGCACCAGCCAACTGTCCCGGCGGTGACCCTGTCCTTCAGCCACTATGACCGTCGCGGCCCCGAGAGATCGAAACGCCTCAGCAGCAGCCACAACGACCGAAGGATGCGTATTGATATGGCGAGCACCATCAGCCGTCTCGACGAGATTCGGCTTCAATAGAATGCGCTTGCCACGCACTTCGGCGGGCTTAACTCCCAATTCACGCAGACCGTCCAATATCACCGTCCTGAGCGTCTGATCATATCGGTCGGCTTTGCCAATGAACGCCGAAGACCTCATTCCGTTTTCAGCGCGTACCGACTCAGGCCAGGTACGTCCGAGGATACCGACCGCTCCGGCTGTGGCTGCGATTCCGAGAACGTCCCGACGTGTCGGAAAACGCCCGCCACGCCTGTTGCGTCCGGTACATTCAGAGTTCAAACGAAGCCCTCCCGACTGCGTCCAGCGACACAGGTTCATTGGAAGTCTGCACCAATTTCTTGAATGCCCGATCTGTCGCGGAAGCAATGAGGATCATCGCAGCATAGTGAGCCGGAGCGCCTCGAATCACACGCTCCGCCTGCACAGTTAACGAAGCTTCCGCAGCGTCCGGCAGTCGCCCCCAACTTCGCAGTCCAATAACGCTCCACGACAACGAAAGAGGCGAACTTGCGGAAGCTAATTCACGCACCGGATTGTCGCATGTCGGAGAATGACTGTCGCCAACTCCGGCCGTCGCCAGCGCCGTCAACGCCACGCCCGTACACATGGGAAACGAACGCAGCATGCTGTCAAACACACGCGTGTTGCCGTAGTTCCACCCGCCGCCTGATAATTCGCGATCACGCAATAGGCGCAAGCCCTCCAGCACGCGCGGATGATTCGCGAATCCGGCGCGGCTCAACGCGATAATGGAATACGAAGTCGGCTCGACCCAGGAATGCGTTTCGGACGTCCACGTCCAACCACGCAGCGTCGTGTCGTGTCCGAACATGCGACGGTCCTTTGGGAACGGTTTCCCCACGGTGCGCAAGAGATACGCGCAACCGACCGCAATGTTCGCGTCGAATGCACGTGCGTCCGTCACCTGCCAGGCCCACACTGCAAGCGCCGTCGGCCAGCACGGCTCCGTCATGGCAGGCGAAATCGGCACGCCACCGTCGTCGCGCTGTAGCTTCGCCAACCATCGGCACCCAGCCATCGCCGGCTCCGCCCGCCCGCAGAGCGACATCGCGATGGCACAAAGCGCCGTCGGCTCCGCAAAACTTTCGCATTTGCTGCGGTATCCCCAACCACCATCCACCCTTCGGCACGTACCGATTCGCTCGGCCAACGCATCGGCTACATCTCTTTCGAGCAGTGAACCCGTCATGATGTGCATTTCCGATGCAGACGATGGGCCAGCCACGCACTCACCACCGCAATAGCCACCCCCGCATACCCGTCGATCGCGTAATGCCAGCCGCTGTACAACGAGCCAAGAAAAATGAGTGCCAGGTAAAGCACCGACCCCAATCTCAGATACCACTTTTCACGCCACAAAAAGATCACGTACAACGCACAAGCTGTAACGTGCAGACTTGGCATCGCCATCAACCCGCAACCGAAGGTCATGCCCCCGTCGCCGGAAAGAACGATCTCTCCGATCGACTCATAATTCGAACGCAGGAACTGCTGCGTCACCACACAAAACGGCATCTCATAATTCGGAAAAGCCGAATCATCGACGTAACACGGACCGTGACTGGGCCAAACACTCCCGATCACAGCACCGACCAACCAGATGGCAAGAAACGCTGTTAGATATCGGTCACGTCGTGCGCGGTACACATGGGTCATGAAATAGACCGCCACAAGCGTCAGAAACGGAAACCACAAGTAGTAGCACGTGTCCAGAAAAAACAACCAGACAGCCGGGCGACTGTGCGCTGAAAGTACCCACGACGGGCTGATCCCACCGTGTAGAAAAGTCTCGATTCCGTTCAATATCGGGTCGTAGGTTCGCGCGTTTAACAGTGGGATAGCCTGCTTGAGCGAACTCTGAACTGTCATCATCACAGCCAGGCTGATGAGGTACCGTGCGACGCACAGCAACCGTTCCGCACCGATGTGGCGACGAACGACCGCCCGAGCACGCTTACGCGTCATGCGTCCCTTGAATTGCAAGACAGCCAGGCGACCGACCAGCAACACAAGTATAGCCGTCGCAACCATCGACCCCGCGTGCAGCAGAAAAGGACCAGCCCAGGGGCGAATCGGCAACAACGGTATGCCGGTAACCGCCCAAAGCGCTAAGCTGAGCAGCACGGCCGCGCACAACACATATTCGTATGAATAGACGAATGGCCTGCGCGTCAACGACGACGTTCTTTCCCAATTGCCGGCTAAGTCCATGATAGCGCGCATGATACCACGGCCGATATCGGCAGAATCCGAGCAAGGCAACAGAGGGCGACAGGGCTGACGCGACCGGAGTGCTCAATACAAAGCGACCGGGCGAAGGGGATCAATCCCCGTCGCCCGGCCATGTGGTCGCTCTACAGAAATGTGAAGCGTGAAGAAGGCTATTCGTCGCTGGTTTGAAGGTCCAGATAAACCTCGTAAGCCTCAGCGTTGCGCGCTTCCAGATCAGCTTCGTCCGCATAACGCGTCACCAACTCGTTCTCACCTTTTCGGACCGTCACATCGATCGTCCCGTCCGGGTTCATAAGAATGCTGCGCTTGGCTTTGCTGCCGATAAACTCCAACAGCGTATTGCCATCGGCACCGTCAGCATTGATCTCGACGCGAATGTTCTTGAGCTGTTCGATCGCTTTCGCCATCGCGCCCGACTGACCTTCGAATTCCTCTTCGATCTTCTCAAGCCAGACGCTTTCGTTACCACCACCGTCGATTTTCATGGCGACGCTGAACGGCCCGGTATGACCTCCCGGCGACATCGCAAATACATTACTGCCGGTACCAGAGAAGAACTCGAACGCATCCTCATCCGCCTCAGCCAGCTCATCTTTGTTCGCGTAGGTGCTAACGGTCTCTTCGCCTGTTTCTTCATCGATACGCGATACCTTAATCTGCCCGTCGTCGGTGGACGCGACCGAAATACTCTCGCCATCCTTAACAACCTTGATTGAGAATGTCTCGTCACCGTCGGCGAAGGCAAAGGTCGAGCAACGAGTGTGCAGGTCGGGCATCAGCCGGCCGATGTGCTTCGGAAGCGAGTCGATATCGATCGTGCTGAAAGCCCATTCGCCGTTCTCACCGGGCTGAAGCATCTTCGCCTGAGCCTGCACGCCGTCCAGCATGCGGAACTCGAACCCCGTATCATGCAACCACTCGATTTCACCCGCGTCCGCACGGCTGCCCAACGTCGCCGCCAGCGTCCGGCGCTCACCGTCGCGAAGAACCGTAAACTTAATACGCTCGCCCGGAACCGAGTCGCGAACCTGCCCGACAAAGTCCGCCAGCTCATCAACCGCAATATCATCAACTTCAATGATCGTATCGTGAAGCTCAAAACCAGCCGCCTCAGCCGCGCTGCCCTTCGCCACATTCAAAATCGAAACACCGTTCGTCTCAGTGCCCGAAGCATCCTTGGTATCCACGGTTCCAAGTTGAACCCCCAGCCAACCCGAATTGGCGCTGTCGTCTTCAGCCAAAGCAGTCAAACTGATGGCCTGGCGGTTGCCGTCGGCAACCCAAGCCATACCCGGCTTGCCTTCAAAACGACGCACCATTGTCGGCTCACCGTCCTGATCGGTGGCCACAATAACCTCAAACGTCCCCTTCACAGACGGACCGTTGACGGAATCCACAACCACAACGTTCTCCCCGCCGCCCTCTGAGGTCGCAGTAACCGTCACGCATCGCGTCTCGCCCGCCTGTGCGACATTCTGTAAACCCCAACTAAACGCCCCCCCGATCAGAAGGCTCCAAATAATCGCTTTCATGATTACACTCCTATTTACGTGTGCGTGTCCATCGTTCGCTACAGGTCGCCGTAAGACGCATGAACCAGACGGCTCGTCGGCGTCTTCTGGACAGCCTGAACGCGATCAATCTGTATCAAGTAAAGATTCCCGTCCTCACCGAGGATCGTGAATACGCCGCTATCCCGCCGGCCGTTCATCATGCCGTCGCGCGAACCGACTTGACGAATAGGCCCGTTCTCTCGCGGGCTGAGCGGTTGGTTGACAATGTCGGGCAAAATCGGAGACACGCCCGACGGATTCACCGCCAAACGATCACCGCCACCCTTTTGTGTGAACAAACCCAAAAAGGCCGCCACCATAATCGCAGCCGCCACCGATGCGGGCAGCCACCACGAACTTGAATGATGTGAACGCAGCGGTTGAGAAGGTAATTCAACCGGCTCCGTCGTCGCCGTGATCTGAACCCCCAGCCCAACCCCAGCCAGTTCATCAATCCGCCGCGACTTATCGAGCACCTCGCGGACTTCGGGATCGCGAAGAATCGCTTTATCCAATTCCATCCGCTCGTCCGCGTTCAACTCGCCGTCGAGTTCGCGGCTGATCAACAATTCAATTCGTTCGTCCAACATCATTCCTGCACTCAAATATGACCGTTCAGTTTTTCGCGTAACATACGACGCGCTCGAACCAATCGAGTCTCCACAGTGTCCACCGGAATCCCCATCACTTCCGAGATTTCCCGATAGCCCCAACCCTGCAAATGACGCAGCACAAAAGGCTCGCGGTACAAAGCGGGCAATCCCTTCACCGCATTCGTCACCTGCTCAACCTTTTCGGCGCGATCCAGCTCCTCGCCCGGTGCGTGCGGGGCAACCCGTTCGCACGGACCATTCGAAAGCGCTTCAGCAGCCTTCCGCCGTCGCGACACATCCCGGCCCGCGTCGATCGCAGCGTTGTACGCCATCCGGTACAACCAAGGCCGCCACCGACTCAAATCCCGAAGGCGATCGATCCGTTCCCAGACGTTGGTCCAAACCTGCTGAGCCACGTCATCGATTCGTTCCGCATCACCCAGAACGCCGAAGATGACTGCCCGAACCCACTCGCCATGCCGGCGCGTAAGCTCCTGAAACGCGAAACGATCTCCGTTCGCGATGGCCTCAACCACCGGCAGGTCCGAATCAAAAATGTCGCTTCGCGTCATTGTCATCGTCTCAACCAAACAGACGAAACCAACCCCCCAACCCTGTCAGAATTCGCACCCCCAAGCCCGTTATTGCGATTGCGACTTCCAAAACCCAACAATTGAGCCAAATAGCCACGATTTCCGCTTGCGGGAAGCCGATCGACCCGCCTATGATCCTACCGAGGGGCGTCGCGAGGCGTTCACACATCGTGCGGTCCAGAATTGTCCGATAACGGTCGTGTAAGGCAAATGACCCATACTCCGTCCGAATCCGAGAAGCGAATCACCGCCATCGTGCAGGCCGCCTCCGCCGTGCTCCTGTTCATCCCGGCCTTCGTCGTTCTCCGCAACGCCGCCATGCGGAAGTCCCCCTACGTCCGATATTGGGCAAAGGTCAACATGTACTGGTCGCTGGTCGTGACCATCATACTCGTCTCAACCATCTTCCTCGGCGAAATCCTCGATGTCGCCGGGCCGGCCATCATCCTCGGCGTCGTACACTTCCTCATCTGCATTACAGGAGCGGTGTCAGCCTATTTCAACACACCGTTTCAGTATTGGTTCATCGCCAAAAAATTCTGCGGACCCGAATTGGGAGACGTCTACGGCCAACTCGTCACACCCACTAACGAATCCGCCGACACAGACTGACCGAAACAATCTGGCGACACAGACTGACCGAAACAATCTGGCATTTTGCTTGGTATCGTTCGATGTGAACAGACGATCAGAGCCGCGCCCGTAAGGAAGCGGTGGAGTGCGTTGATCGCGCATTACGCCCATACCTCTTTCGCCGCCACGGTCTGAATTACGCGTCGAATCAGGTGTGGCCACGCTCAACACACCCAACCACTCAAGGCGACCACGGAGACGCCGAAAACGCAAAAATCGCACCGGCAGCCACCACAATCACCAACGCAACCCACCCCAGCATCGCACGCGTACCGTAGTTCACAAACGCAAAAACCTGATCGATCAGATCCAACGCCCGCAACCCGCCATGCACCACCGCTTCCGCGATAGGCCTAAGATGCATCTTGACGCGCGCACCACGCGACACCGACACCGCCGGCGCGTTGGTTTCGATAAGCTCTTCCGTCGCGGGCGGTTCAGACGACTCAGATGGCTCAGGCGTCTCCACCCCCTCAACAGCCTGATCCCCACCCTCGGACGACTCCGCCGCCGTCTCCTCTTCGCCTTCGCCCGAAGGCTCAGCCTCAGCCTCGTTGCCTTTGCCAGCCTCCTCCACCGTCGCAACCGCCTCCTCCACCGGCCCATCGGGCGCATGAGGCAAAGCAGCCTCATCCCCCGCGTCAGCCAACGGAACCTGAGCAGCCACAAGCTCACCGGCTTCATTGCGCGGCGTGATGTTCACCTGTTCCGCAGCCGATTCGGGCGGTGGAGCCTCGCCGTCGGAAGCGTCGCGCAACAAACTTTCAACCCGGTCGAGTTCGTCGTCGAGCTTGGGCGTGTCGGAAGTCTCGCTCAGCGTCTCCAGATCAGCCAGGCTGCCCGGAACGATCTCCGGTTCGCCGACTTCGTTCCCCAGAGAACGCGACAGATCGCCAGCCTCATCCAGCACCCGCGAAATCTCGTTCTCATCAACCGCATCCCCAGGCGTATCCTTGGGCGGTTGAGATGGATTGGGTTCACTTTCCGGCATGTATAATCCCGCAGCCCTGTCGAAAACTGTGGGCTTTCAGTGTGGCACTGGTTTCCAACCGGTGCAAACGACAGTGCCCGGTGCAGAACCGGGCTTCAACCGGCACAACTGACAGTGTCCAGTGTGGCACCGGTTTGCAACCGGTGTGGACAACGGTGTTTTCTACAAAACGGTCCTCCAGCCGGTACAACAGACAGTGTGGCACCGGTTTGTAACCGGTGCGGACGACGGCGCTCTTCACAGAACAGGTCTCAGGCCGGTGCAGACGCAGACCGAACCACCTGCCAAGCCTTCTTCATCAGCCACTCAAAGCACGAACGTATATCGGCCACCCCGCCCGACAATCTCCAACCCCCGTCGCCCGCCGGTTGTGACGCAGCCGCCGACGGCCATAATCAACGCATGACACTCCGAGCCTACCAACCCAACCTCGCCCCAGGCCGACAGACCCTGACCAAGGAGGAATCACACCACCTCGCCAAAGTCATGCGCGCCGCTGTTAACGACGAAGTCGCACTCTTCGACGGCCAAGGCAACATCGCCACCGCTCGAATCGTTACCATCCGCCGAGGAAGCGTCGAAGTCGAGGTCAGTGAAACCACCCACGTACCCTTCGAACAACCGGTCCGCCTAACGCTAGCCGTCGCCATGCCCAGGCGTCAGCGACAACCCTTCCTGTTCGAAAAGTGTACCGAGCTAGGCCTCTGGGCTTTTCAACCCACGCGCTACCAGCGCAGCGTCGCCAAACCCGACGCGTCAGCCGTGGACAAGTGGACGCGCACCGTCATCGAAGCCGCCAGACAATCCACCCGCACTTGGCTGCCGCGCGTACACGCCCCCGTTTCATTCGACGAAACACTCCAGTCCGCAAACCAGTTCGACATGTGCCTCCTGGCCGACACAGCCGAGCAGAACCAAACCCTGCTGGCAATCTGTTCCGAACCGTCCCCCCACATTCCCAACGAGCCGCGGACTTCAGTCCGCGCGGACGCAAAGACGCCCAAGACAATTTGCATCTGGATAGGCCCTGAAGGCGGCCTGACAAACGAAGAACGCACTAGCGCCATCCAAGCCGGCGCAAACCCCGTAACCCTCGCCCGCCACACCCTGCGCACAGAAACCGCCGCAACAACCGCCACCGCAATCGTCGGACAACTCGAAAAAGGGGTCAGACCCCTTTTCGCTCAATGGTGAGCTTAACGCTGGAATCGGAGCGTCTCTTGTTACGCTTGGAAACGTCCTCAAGGTAGACGACCAAAAAGCGCAAACCAACACCCCAACCCCCGCTCACAAGCTCAGCCAGGGGCGCGCGCACCGCGCGAATCAGCACCGACGTTATATTACTGAAGGCGGAGTCGCTTTCTTAACCCTTGGCCGCTGCCAGCACCGCATCGTAGTTCGGGTGCTCAGCCACTTCGGAGACGTATTCGACATGCTTAATCGTATCGTCCTTGCCCACAACGAACACCGCGCGGCATTCAATACGCAGCTTCGTAATCAGCGTACCGTACGCCCGGCCGAAGCCAGTATCGATGTGATCGCTCAGCGTCAGCATCTTTTCAGTATCGATACCCTCAGCCCCGCAAAACCGAGACATCGCCACCGGCAGATCGCAACTGATGGTCATGAACCGCACATCGGGAAGGGCAGCCATCTCCTTGTTGAAGCGACGCGTCTGCTCCGCACAGATCGGCGTGTCCAGCGAAGGCACCACGCTAATCACGCGCACAGCGCCGGAAAACGACGAAAGGTCAACCGAATCCACCAGCGACTTCTTGAGCGTGGCGTTGGGCGCCTTGTCGCCGGCTTTCAACTGCGGTCCATCCAGATCGAGGGGGTTCCCTTTGAGTGTACAAGTACGGCCCATATTAAATGCTCCTTGCTCGGTTGTAGCGGCCTTCGCCGGTCGATAACATGACCCGCGTCGAATAAGAAGCGGTAGCCTAGCGACCCAATTGTGCGGGTCAAGTTTGGACGGGCGAAGGTCGTCGATTTCGGGCCAGCTTTCGTCATAATTCACAGCAGGAGCACGTTTTGCGCTCGATTCGACTTCCGGCTGATGGCCACACGCCGCTTGACCGGACATTCGCCGCGCAGCTAGGATGATGATGGTGTGTTAGCGGCGGTGTTTCGGCCTCGGCTGCCGGTACGCGCGGACGCCTCACCTTTGGCGATCGACGATCCCGGCTCGGAGGCCGGATTCTGGAGAATTCCTCGAGATGAACATGAACATGATTCCTTCAAACCAACAGGTCCGATTTCCGGCATACCCCCGGTTCCGCCGCCCGATCGCGGTCTTGGCGGTGACGCTGGCAATGTCCGTGGCAGCCTGCGACATGATCAGCACACCGCAGTTCGTCGAGGGCGTCGCCCCGACGCCCAGCGAGGTGCCGACGCTGTCCATCGTCCGCCCCGACGCCAACCTGTCCATCAGCCAGGGGCAAGGGCTACAGATTGAATGGCGCGACGCGGATCGCGACTCCGACGCGGACATCGCGTTCTCGCTGGTGAACGTTGACAGCAGCGAAATCGTCATCCCGCTCGTCTCCGGAATCAAAGAGGACCAGGACGGCATCTTTGATCGACTGACCGCACAAACCGCGTTTATCCCGCTGGGTGCCTACACGCTGCGCGGAACGATCAACGACGGCGTTAATCGAGCCGTCACCGCTGTCGCCTTCAACCGCGCCGCCGGTCTGGGCGAAGTGGTCATTCAGATCGTGGAGCTTGGCACGACCTCCGTCACCAATAGGCCGCCGCAGGTATTCGTGCGCGAACCCGCGTTCAACCTCTCCGTGTCGCAGGACGACGTGTTACGCGTCGTGACTCAGCCGACCATGCGAGTTCCGGACCTCGCACCGATGGATGGCCAACCGTTGGTCGACGATCCCTTCGATCCGGACAGCACCTCCACCCTCTACATCGTGCTCGATCTCGACGACGATCCCTTGAACGACGACGTCGTCTCACCCACGCCGGACACCATCATCCGGCTGGCCGACCCTGTGGACATCAACGCCGGCGACAATCTTCCCGTCGAGTTCCCGATTACAATTGACCTCGAAAGTATTCCGATTCGCCCCGACGGGCAGCCCTATCGCATTCGCGCGACCATCACCGACGGACTGAACGCACCGGTGCATCACTACGCTGCCGGCACGATCAACGTAGTGCGCGCCGCCACCGGCTCCGTAGACTTAGGCCACGTGGGCAGAACCGTCAGCGGAGCATTGTTCCGTGGGTTCAACCCCGGTTCGCGTCTGGGCACGCGCATGGTGTGCATCCAGGATTTCGATTCCGACACCATCGACGACTTCATGCTCGTGGCCAAGTTCGGCAATCCGCGAAACTTCGGCAACATCGGCGAAGCCTACATGATCTACGGCATGGACAACGTACGCTTCGGCGGCGAGATCAACGTCAACAGCACAGCCCGCACGATTTCCGGCACCATTTTCGAGGCGCCGCCCACACGATGTTTCAACGAGGAATGCTCCGTGCAAACGCCCGGCGGCATCCCCATCAAGTCGTTTACCAATCCCCGTACCGACGGCATCACCGACATAACGTCCGTGCCCGACCAGGACGGAGATGGTCGCCCCGATCTGTTGATCGGCATGTCCCACGTGGACGGTGTGTACCAGGCGCGCGACGACGATCCGGACGACGATCCGCCGGACGGCGATGAGACCGTCGGCATCGACATCTCGATGCGGCAGGGGGGCGACGGGCTTGAGATTTCAATTGAAAACGAAGCCGAGCCGGTTCAAGGGTTTTTCGGTGTTGAGGACACCGTGATCGCCAGCACCCAGCCGGATATCAACTTCCGCGCTGCCGATCTGGAGGTCGTTAATCGTGCCCCCAACGACAAATTGTTCGGCCTGATCAAATTTACCGACCTGCTCAACCAGTTCCTCCCCGGCGATACGCCGGATCGCATTACCAACATCGATGGATCAGTCCGATTCAACGTGCTGAATCCAGGTGCGAGCGGCACGATTCACGAGCTTTGCACCGACTTCGACGCATCCACCGTTACGTATAACAGTTTCGGCGGGAACATCCCGGTCGCGGGCTTGAGTTGTGATGAGGCCGGTGTCGATTACGTCGAAGAAGAATTGGAGGCATTCAACGCTGACGATGTTGGCGACACGATCACAGTCGATATCGAAGGTCTCTTGAACCGCCTGTTGATCGGCGATCTACCCGGCGGCGAGGTGCGCCTCATCTTCGTCCCCGCCGACGACGAGGACGAAGAAGCGGACGACAATGTACGTTTCAGTTCCAGCGAAGACACGATCGAGCGCAATCGCCCGCAACTGAGATTGAACTACAGCCGTCAAGTGCGCGGCGGGCCATTCGGCTGCTACCCGGACGGACTGCCCAACAATTTCTCCGACGAGGACATGCTTCAGAACGAAGGTGCCAACGAGGACAAGAGCGAAGCCAACGGCTTCGTGACGTTTTTCAGCAGCCGCAACCGGGACAACACCGGGCTTGTGAATCCGGATCGTCTTGAGAGTACAACCGTCGCGATTGAATTGATTGGGCAACGATCGCGGTTGCGTTCTGCGCTTGATGGGCAGATTTTGCCAGAATGCGAAGCCGATGAAGATAACCACATCGCCGGTGCCCGCTTCCAGGCGGGTTGGTATGATTTTCACGATCACTTGCTGCTTGAGCAGCCGCCGCTGGACGGTTGGTTTGGTCAAACCGTCTCGTATATTGAGGACTTGACGCTCGACGGCTCGGATGATTTTGTGATTTCATCGCCGCGCAACGAGTTGGACATCGAAAACACGCGCGCCAACTTCGGCTCCTCATCAACACACATTGCAGCACGCTTCTACACTGGCAGCATAACCATCATTCCGGGAATTAACTACGACGATGATTTTTGGCGAGACAAAGCCGGGGACGATGGAAGCTCCGTGATTCCGCATCCGGGTGATGAATCCGAAGGTGGATGCAATACGCCCGGACGTTGCGATCCGCGCAGACCTCGATTCCGTTGCGGGCAGGATGGACCGGCCAACGTGGTTGAAATCTTCGCCGAAAGCATCACCGACATGCTCGGCGGAGCGCGTCGCGCAGGTGACTTTAATCTGGATTCCGTACCCGATCTGGCCTGCGGAGCGCCGCTCAACGATCGCTCGGGAACGCTCCAGGAAACTGGCGCATTCTACATTTTGCTTCTGCGCACGCCGGTCGGAAACATCGACCTGAAGCTGGCGGACGATCCCATCCGCCGCGCCCCCATGCTCCGCATTCGAGGTGAAACATCGGGCGACAGGATCGGTTACGATCAGGAAGCCGTCATCGATGTCAACGGCGATCTCATTGAAGACGTGATCTTCTCCTCCCCGACGACCGACTTCATCCTGCCGCCGCCCGATTGTCAGGCTGCCACCGCGTCGATCGGCCTGAGCACCAGCTTCTTCAACACCTGTCGCACCAACAGCCAGAACGACGAAGTGTTCATGGACGACACGTGCAAGGCCTACGACTTCAACAACGACCGCAAGATCGACAGCGACGATCGCGATGTGCTTGACTGTCTGATTCTCGGTGGCGGATCCAGTTGCTGCCCGGTCGATAACGGATACATCGGCGTCGTTTTCGGCGGCTTCAACCGCGACGGCGATCGCTCCATCAGTCAGCTTGGCACGGACGAGCTTCCGGGCGTCATATTCTACGGCACGAACCCCGGCGATCGCGCGGGGTACGATGTCAGCTCAGCCGGTGATTTCGATCGCGACGGTTTTGGAGACATCCTTATCACTGCACCCGGCGAAATGAGGATTGACGTCAACGGCCGCGAACGCATGGGCGTGACCTATCTCGTCTTCGGCGGTCCGCATCTGGAAGAGCAGGAAGCCCCCATCGAGCTTTCCGAAATCGGCGAGCGTATTCCCGGCATCGTGTTCATGACGCCCTACGAAGCCGGCGCCCCCGACGAAGCCCCAAGCGATTTTGTAGGGCTGGTGGGCGACATCAACAACGATGGATTCAGCGATATCGCCATCGGCGTTTCGATGGCCGACCTCGTGGACCCGCAGTTCCCGCAGGGTGACGGATCCCTGGTTTCAACCGGTCGTCGCCCGAATCAGGGTGATGTGTACATTATTTACGGGAACAACATCGGCCGCTGATTTGGGCCTGTTGCCTTGAAACGACTCCCCAAGCCCGCCAAACGGCGGGCTTTTTCAATAATCACCTGCCACAAGGCAGGCGGGGGGTGGTGATTGGCCGAACTTTACGTTTGGCTGGAGCGTAGTACCATTCTCTGTCCGAGCGGCGGCGCGGGGAGGCGTGCGCTCGAATCGGCTGCTTCGCCCGGGAGGGGCGGGGCGGATTGCGACTTCTACAAGATTTTCCGGAGACGGTGTTGATGTCAGATGCGGCTGCGATGTTGGGTTCGATAGAATCCCCAGAATCGGTACAGGCTCGGACCGGGCGTTTGAGCGTTTGGATGGTCGCGACGCTGGTTGGCGGAACGTTGATCTTCGCGTCGTTCCTGACGGATTTCTTTTTCGAGCGATCCATTCGCGACAGCATGGGGAATTTGCGGAACCCGCATTCCGATGTGGTTGCGTTGATCGGTGCGGTGATGTTGGCGCTGCCGCTGGCCTGGCAGGCGGTGAAGCATCTGGCGCGCGGCGAAAGTCACATGGACGAACTCGTCACGCTGGCGGTGTTGGCTGCCATCGCGCTCGAGGAATACCAGATGGCGGGCGTGGTCGCGTTTTTCATGATCATCGCCAATCTGATCGAGACGCGAACCGCCTTGGGCGCGCGTGTTTCGATCGCGTCGTTGGTTCGTTTGACGCCGCAGGAGGCGCATCGCATCGCGCCGACCGGCGAGGAGGAAGTGGTCAAGGTTCAGCAGCTCATACCCGGTGACGTGGTGCGCGTTCGCCCGGGTGACAATGTACCCGCCGACGGCGAGGTTGTGTCGGGCGAGAGTTCCATCAACGAAGCCACCGTGACCGGCGAATCGTTGCCGGCGGACAAAGCCATCGGCGACGACGTTTACGGCGGGACGAGCAATCTCACCGGTGCGTTGGACATTCGCGTGACCAAGGTGGGCAAAGACACAACGCTGGGTCGCGTGCAGGATCTCATTCTTGAGGCTGAGCGCACCAAGATTCCGCTCATGCGTTTGATCGACAAGTACGCGGGCTGGTACACGCCGACGATCCTGATGTTGGCCGGCATGGTGGTATTCTTTTCCGAGGATCGCAGCGAAGGCATGACGCGCGCGATTGCGATGCTGGTGGCTGGCTGCCCGTTGGCGCTATTGTTGGCTACCCCGACCGCGATGGTGGCATCCCTAAGTTGTGCGGCGCGTTTGGGCATTTTGATAAAAAACGTGGTGAATCTCGAACACGCCCGTTCGCTGACGGCCATCGTGTTCGACAAAACGGGAACGCTAACGACCGGCGAGATGTCCGTCACGCAGATGAAACCGGCGCGGGATATTGACGGGGCTGAGTTGTTGCGGCTGGCTGCTTCTGCGGAGCAGATGAGCAAGCATCCGACGGCCAAAGCGCTGGTCGCGATTGCGCGTGAAGCCAAAGTCGAGATGGTCAAGCCCAGCGAGTTCGAAGAAGTGACGGGCCGTGGTGTTGTTACGAAGGTTGACGGTCAAGAGATTCTGGTCGGTCGGGCCAACTGGCTTGAGCAGCGCGGTGCGGACATGAGTCTGATGTCCGATCCTGAATTTCAGGAAGTTGAAGGCGTGAGCATGTTGTACGTCACGCGGGCCGGCAAGTGCATCGGCTGGATCGGTCTGGAGGATCGCACGCGCCCGGAAGCGCGGGCTGCGATTGATGCGTTGCGCGAGCTGGGCATCAAGGTTTTGACGATGGTGACGGGCGACAAATGGTCGGTGGCCCGGCGTGTCGCAGCCGAGATGGGTTGCACCGAGGTGCAGGCTGAGGTGTTGCCGGAAGAGAAGCTGCGTCTTGTTGATGAGCTTAAACGTGCGGGCCACAGTGTGTGCGTGATTGGGGATGGTGTGAATGATGCGCCCGCGCTGGCTGCGGGTAATCTGGGTATTGCGATGGGGGCTGCCGGCAGTGACATCGCGATCAACTCAGCCTCAATCGCGTTGATGAACAACGATCTCAGCCGATTGCCGTTTCTGATTCGGTTGTCACGGCAGACGACGCGCGTGATTGCTCAGAATCTGATATTCGGCGTGGTGTTTATTCTGGTGGTGATGCCGTTGGCGGTGTCGGGCACGCTGACGGCGATCCCGGCTGCCTTGTTGCACACGGTGGCGAGCGCGGTGGTTATTTTCAACAGTGCTCGTCTTGTGCGGTTTGGTGAGGAACTGGATACGCACGTGCCGGATGCGGGCGATGCGACGTCGTCCTACGCGCCGGCGGCGGCGTGATGTGACGTTGGGGTTCATTCGACGCACTGATAACGGTTTGGGTTGGTTAACGTATCGGCGTCCGCGCGAACTGAAGTTCGCGGCTCGTTTGGGGGTGGGTTGAAATCGCTTTGATTCGCAGTTATGAATGAGGCCATGATTGAATCAAGCGAATCGCCCGTGTCGACCATACCATTGGCGAATGTGACAAAGCCGCCTATCAGCAAGCTCGCCATTATGGCGTTTGTGTTGTCGTTCCTCTTGGTGCTGGCGCCGCTGGGTGTCCTGTTCGGTGTGGCTGGCATCGTTGTGACGTGGAGCGGCCGGAAGCGCGGGCGGGGTTTTGCGATCGCGTCGATTCCCATCGGCGTTATGGTTTCGGTTCTGACGACGCTCATTGTTATCACGTTTCTGCTGATGGCGAACGTTGTTAAGAAGGAGAATGTTGTTGGTTTTCTGAAGTCCAGTCAGTCCACGATTGCGTCCAGCGCGTCTGAGACGTACGACGGTCTTTCTGATCGGTTTAAGGTCGTGGTTTCTGAAGATGCGTTTCAGGAATGGGCGTTGGCGACGGCGGAAGCTCATGGCACGTTGCAGGATGTCGAACGCGGCAGGGACTGGCTTTCAACGCAACCGGGCAACTCCTGGGTTTTGAATTTGACCGGTAAGTTCGTGAACGGTCCTGCCAACATCAAGGTGACCGTCGGCGTTGACTGGGGTTCTCTTAGCGCTGAGGTCGATGATATTGCGGTGGACGGCGTGTCGCCGAAGCGGCAGGGCTGATCTTGCGAAACCGGAGGTCGTTCGTATGGAAATCATTTCGTTTCTGATTCAGTTGTTCTTCGCGGCGGTCCGATTCGTTTTTTCGATCATTCCCGGATTTTAACATATATCCTGCTGGACAGCGTATTTTGCGGGGATCTCGCTCTTTTCGCGAAGAGGTGTCGCACGCGACACCGCTAAACGGGTGCGGGTGCGGGTGCGGGTGCGGGTGATTTTCGATGCGGATTGTGTGACGCACTTCATTGGACCGTCCGTGAGTCGGGATGGTTGATCGAATTACTATTGCCTACGTCATTACGGACCTGAATACGGGCGGGGTTCCGCTGCATCTTCTTCGGTTGGCGACGGCGATGCGCGATCGTGGTCTTGACGTTCATATCGTTTCGCTGGCGACGGTGGGCGAGGTGGGCGTGACCATGCGCGAACGCGGACTGCCCGTGTATTCGTGTGGAGCGGGCGGGCCGTGGGATGCGCGCGTTGTGTGGCGACTGCGGCGACATCTTCGGGCGATTCAGCCTGATATTGTTCATTCATTTCTGTTTCACGCGAACCTGGCGTCGCGGCTGGCGGTGCGGTTGGCTGGGGTTTCTGGGGCGCGGTTGATCTGCGAGATTCAGACGGTTGAGACGGAGCGTTTGTGGCACCTGCGGGTGTGCGGCTGGACGCATCGGATGGGGCGATTGATGGTGGGTAATTCGCAGTCGGTGGTGGATCATCTGCACGCCGAGGCTGGTGTGGGACGCGATCGACTGGTGTGTGTGCCGGGGGGTGTCGATGTCGAGCGATTCGCTTCGTCGGCGGCGGTTGATCGGGCGTCTTTTGGGTTGCGCGACGATGTTCCGTTGTTGCTTTGGGTGGGGCGACTCGATCCGATCAAGGGTTTGGATGAATTGATTTCGGCTGTGGCGAGGGTACGGGAGCGGATGGTGGTTCAGCTTGCGCTGGTTGGTGCGGGGGCGTATGAAGGGCGCGTGCGCGAGATGATCGCGGAGGCTGGTTTGGCGGATTGTGTTTTGTTGCTTGGGCGGCGGGATGATGTGGCGGGGTTGTTGAAGGCGGCGGATGTGTTTGTGTTTCCGTCGCGAGCGGAGGGGATGCCGAACGCGCTGTTGGAGGCGATGGCGGCTGGTGTGGCCGTCGTGACAACGGATGGGCCTGGGTGTCGGGATGTGGTGGTGGATGGTGAGACGGGGTTGGTTGTGCGTGTGGGGGATGTGGCGGGGTTGGCGGGTGCGATTGGCGAATTGGCTTCGGATCGTGAGCGTGCGGCTGCGCTGGGGGCGGCGGGGTTAAGGTATGTTCGTGCGCACTGTACGTTGGGGCAGTGTATGGATCGGTATGGGGAATTGTATGGCGAGGTTTTGGGGGCGGATGGTGCGTGAAATGGATTGGGTTGTAGGGAATGTGTTCGAGCGTGGTGAACAATCCTGATGAAAATATCAGAATCTCGTCAAATTCTTGAATCGGGAGGGGTTGAACCGCTATCATGAGCGATTGTTCGTTCGGCCACCGGATTCCCTGAACATCTCGGCTAATCGTCGTCTCGGGGATGGAAAAATAGAGAGTAGAACTATGCAATCGACCAATACCAAACCCGTTCGCCTTCTGTGGACCTCCGCGGTCTTGGTGAGCGCTTCGGCATGCAGCGTGTTCGGGGCTGACATCATTGGAACCAAGAGGTACATGTATATGGCGGTCCTCAACGCCGGCGACAATGTTGTGGTGGCTGTGCAGGACAACAACGAGTTGTTGTTGCAATTGGATTTTATTCAATCGGGCGGGAGTGTTTCCGGCAGCTCGGGTTTTTCGCTGGGGACCGCGTTTTCGCTGGACACGACCGCACCTGAGCTTGGCACGAATCAAGCCTACCTCGTTCTGGACAGTGTCAATCCGGCTGACGTTGCTGGTGGAGCGATCGGTACGGTGGATTTGATGATCGCCGATGCGGGCGGCCCTATGCCTTTCACTGTGGCCGTCGCGTTTCGAAAACTCTCTGACGTTGCGTTCACCGTGTTTGACGGATACGTGACGAGTACGCCGCCGACTGTTCCCGCAGAGGTTCAGATTGTACCGACGTCAGTCAATCTACCGCCACCCGCTGGCTGGGGGCTCGCCTATGCGTGGGGTGGGGTGAATGTTGTCGGGTTGCCGCTCGGGATCAGTGTTGACGTCGTGCCCGACTTGGGTGCGGCGAAAATCGACGGCTATGTCGCGGCGTATGGTGGCGTGTGGGCTGCGCAGGATGGCAGTTTTGAGCTATCGGTCGCGTCGGCCTCCGCTGGGTGGGAGAACGCCTGCACTTTTACCTCGGCGATTTCGCTGCGTGTTCTTTCGGATCTGACGCTGTTCGAGAACGAGATTTTGCCGAAGGCGGGCACGGCTATTGCTGGCGCGCCGGCGGATGACAGCTTTGTGCTTGGTGCTCCGGTGGTTACCGGTGGTGCTACGTTGTCGATCAATACTTCGGGTTTGGTTACTGCGTTCAGTGCGACAGGGTATCCGCAGGATCAAGTCGCGGATGTGGCGATTACAGATGGGGCTCGGCCTCAGTGCACACCGAGGATTGCGGTTAATTTTCGGACACGGGGAAGCGACGGCTACACGATTGTGGAGGGACACCTTGACGGCGAAGGCAACATTGTCGGCGCGGCGGCTGTGGGATACTCCGTTGCGGTTGATGGGACTGTCTCCGTGAGCGGGGGTGGTGCGGTTACGCTGGCGTTTGACTCGAATGCTGAAGTCGTGGCCGGTCCAATCCATGTGGGGGGTATTGATACGTGGAATGATGACGGCTCATTCGTGATGACGATTCAGGATGGGTTGCGTCCGCTGTCGCGGTTGGATACGGATGTTGCGCTGCGACGCTTTCCGAGCGCGGGCATGACCTTCTTCGATCAGCAGAACTCCGCATTGGCACAGCCGGCGATTGGGGCGGCTGCGGCTGGTACGTATGAAATTATTGCAGTCGAGCCTGCGGACAGCAGTGTGCCACTGGCCGGTGGGACGCCGCGTTCGGTATTCGATACGAGCGGAGCGTTGGTTGATTTCCTAAACGCAAGTTTTCCGAGCGGTTCCGACACGGTGAACATGCGCGTGACCGATGGGGGGCGGCCCTATTCTGTTGCCGCGCTGACGGTGGATCAGCGGTGGATCGCGGACGCCGCCGATGCGCAGGCTGTGAATTTGAACTTGGCTGACGCCGACGTTGATATCGAGCTGCGCGTTCGCGACAGCCAAAACTGGGACTGGCAAACGCCGAGCATTCCGGGGCTTTCAGCGGGGAGTGTCGTTCTTACGGGCGGGACAATGTCGGTTGATGCGGCTACGTTCGACTTCACGGGGGCGGTCGGCAGTGGCAGTCTTTCGTTTGAACTTGTCCGTGCGGGGCATCCGGCTGTGACAATCGATATTCCGCTGACCGTCGCGTTGCCGCCGGGTATCCCGGCTGCGTCTGAGTGGGGATTGATTGTGATGACGATGGTTGTGCTGATTTTTGGGACTGTTGTTTTTCGGCGAGGGTATGCTGGAAGGCGCGTTTTAAGCTAACGCGTTGCTACCTGTCGTGTTGGTCGGATTCAGTGTCGCGGTTTCGATTGTTGGTGATGTCGTGAGCACACCGGTTGGAAACCGGTGCCACACTGGAGCATACCGGTTGCAAACCGGTGCCACACTGGAGCACACCGGTTGCAAACCGGTGCTACGCCACTGAAGACTTGTATTCTTTGAGCGTGGGTCAGGTGTAGTAGGCTTTTAAGACGTATTGGTGCATCATGCGCTGGGTGTTGAAGAATGATCCGTTTAGTGTGATGCAATTGCGCATGATTTCGATGAATCGTTCGCGCTCGTTGTAGAAGAGCGGGAGGATGATGTATTCGAGCTTGTGGTAGAGGGTCTCCGCGTCGCGGGCGCGGTCTGCTTTTTCGGGGCCATTGGGGCCCATTTGGCCTATGGACCAGCCGGTCGTGTTTTCGATCCACCCTTCGAGCCACCATCCGTCGAGCGTGCTGAGCGAGGGGACGCCGTTCATGGCTGCCTTCATACCGCTGGTGCCGGAGGCTTCCATCGGTGGTTCGGGCGTGTTGAGCCAGACGTCAACGCCGGCGGTCATGAGTCTTCCGAGGTGCATGTCGTAGTCGGGCAGATAGGCGATGTTGATCTGCTGGGCGAGTTCCGCTTTTGCGCCGAAGATTCGGCGGATCATGTCTTTGCCGCCGTCGTCGCTGGGATGGGCTTTGCCCGCGTAGACGACCTGAAACTTTCCGACATCGCGGTGGATTCTGCGCAGTGTATCCAGATCGTGGAAGAAGAGGTCGGCGCGTTTGTATCCGGCGGCGCGCCGTGCGAAGCCGATGGTGAAGACATCTTCGTCCATGCGGACGTTGGTGAGGCGGCCTACTTCTTTGAAGAATTCTTTTTTGGCGGAATCGTGGGCCTGCCAGATTTTGTAACCGGGGATGGCGGCTGCGTTGCGCAGGTCGTAGCTGTCCTCGCGCCATGCGGGTACGTATTCGTCGAGTACGTCTTGCAGGTGGGAGGAAATCCATGTTCTTGCGTGGACGCCGTTGGTGATGGCGTCCACGGGGATGGGTGCGAACATTTCGCGTGAGATTTCGGCGTGTTTTCTGGCGACGCCGTTGACGTAATGACTCAGTTTCAAGGCGAGATGGGTCATGTTGAGGCTGCCGTCGAGGCACTCGAGATGTCTCAGCAGTTCGCAGGTGTGTTCGGGGAGGACGTGCTCTGCGAGGTCGACGGGGAAGACATCGTGGCCTGCGGGTACGGGGGTGTGGGTGGTGAAGACGCATTTTCGGCGTACGGATTCGACGTCGTCTGCGTTGATTTTTTTCGCGTTGCGTTCCTTGGTTGCTTCGTCGAGCAGCTCGCAGGCCATCAGTGCTGCGTGGCCTTCATTCATGTGGAAGCGTGTGAGTGTGTTGTGTCCGAGTGCGCGGAGTGCGCGCAGTCCGCCGACGCCGAGGATTTGCTCCTGGCAGAGGCGGTAGCGGTGGTCGCCGCCGTAGAGGTGGTGTGTTAGGCCTCTGTGTTCGTCGGCGTTTTCGGGGAGGTCGGTATCGAGGAAGAGCACGGGGATTCTGTGTCCTGTGGCACCGATGGTGTCGCGTGTCCAGCAGCGGATGTGGACTGGTTTGCCTTCGACGGTGACGGTGATTTGGGCGGTGGTGGGTCGGACGAAATCCTGGATGGGCCAATCTACGGGTTCTTCGCGCTGGCTGCCGTGATCGTCGAGGATTTGCCTGCAATATCCCTTGCGGTGCAGGAGGGTGACGGCGACCATCGGCACTCTGAGGTCGGCGGCTGCTTTGACGGTGTCACCGGACAGGACGCCCAGCCCTCCGCTGTAGGTGGGCATGTCGGGATCGACACCGATTTCCATTGAGAAATATGCGACTTTTCGTTTTGAATTCATGGCTTTGGTATCGTCTCGACGGATGATTGCGATCGTAAGAATTCAGCCGTGTGCAATGTCGGATGACTGGAAACACTGCGAGGATGAAGTTTTTTGGTGCAGACGCAATGATCATCCTCTTTCTCCCCTCCTTGCAAAGGAGGGGCTTGGGGGAGGTTCTTTTTGCGAACCGAAGCGTTACTCCGGTCCAGACCCCCCTGTATCCCCCCTTTGCAAGGGGGGGAAGAGATCGTTCCTTGTCGCGAGGCAGGGGCAGATCATGGCTCCGCATTGCACTTGGCTGAAGAGTTACTTGCGGTCTTGCGTCGTGTCCTTTCGAATCAGTGAATCAGGTATAAGTCATCCGGCGCTTCGAAGTGTCTGTCGGCTGGCGGGCTTGTGCAAGCCGATGACAGCGTGAGACGCTTGTGTATAGGTCGGTCGAAGCGGCGTTGAAGGTTATTGAGTCTGGGTTGTGTGGGTGGAGATTTTTTCGGATGGGTGTGACGCCCGGTAACGATGGGCTTTGTGGGGCTGTCGTGGTTGACGGCGGTGTTGACTTCGGGGTTTTTTCGCCCGGGGCTGACCGGGTGGAGCTTTGTCTATTCGGACCGGGCGACCCGACGCGCGAGGTGGGGCGTGTGGACATGTCGCGCGGTGCGGGCGGAGTTTGGCGGGTCCGTGTGGCGGATGCGGCGGCTGGTGCGTGTTATGGGTTTCGGGCGCACGGTCCTTATGAGCCGTCGGCTGGTTTGCGTTTTAATCCGAACAAGCTGCTGGTTGATCCGTGGGCGCGGGCGTTGACGGTCAACCCCGGTTGGGATGATGGGCTGCACGGGTTCGTTTGGGGTGATGGGCGGGCGGACTTGAGTTTCGACGCGCGGGATAGCGCTGCGTTTGTGCCGAAGTCGGTGGTTGTCGAGCACTCGTTTGACTGGGGTGATGAAAGGCGGCTGGGGACGTCGTGGGAAGATACGCTGATTTATGAATGTCATGTGAAGGGGCTTACGGTGCGTCATCCGGAGGTGGCGGCTGAGTTACGCGGGACGTATCTCGGTTTGTGCAGTCCTCCGATTGTGGATCACTTGCGAAGGTTGGGGGTGACGGCTGTTGAGCTACTGCCGATTCATCATTCGTTTTGCGAGCGTCATCTTTCGGTTCGCGGGTTGCGCAACTACTGGGGTTACAACACGCTGGGTTTTTTCGCGCCGGATGTGCGTTTTGCGGCGGTGCCCGGGCGGCAGGTGGTCGAGTTTCAGGCGATGGTTCGGGGGCTTCATGAGGCGGGCATCGAGGTGATTCTGGACGTTGTGTTCAATCACTCCGCCGAGGGGGACCACCTGGGGCCTACGCTGTCGTTTCGGGGGTTGGATAATGGTGAGTACTATCGTTTGTGTGGTGCTGATCGGCGGATGTATGAGAATCCGACGGGTTGCGGGAATGCGTTGGATTTTCGCTCGCCGGTTGTGCGGGAGATGGTGTTGTCCTGCTTGCGGTATTGGGTAGAGGAAATGCACGTTGATGGTTTTCGATTTGACTTGGCCACCGTGTTGGCGCGGGGTGACGAGGGGTTTGATGCGGGGGCGCCATTTTTGGAGGCGGTGCGACGGGACGCGGTGTTGGGTGGGGTGAAGTTGATCGCGGAGCCTTGGGATATCGGTTTGGACGGGTATCAGGTTGGGGCGTTTCCGGCGGAGTGGTCGGAATGGAACGATGCGTTTGGCCGATCGGCTCGGGCGTTTTGGCGGGGGGATGGTGTGGGTTGTGGCGAGTTGGCCCGGCGGCTGGGGGGCAGCAGTGATATTTTTGAGGGGAGCGGGCGGACTGCCCGAGCGTCGGTTCAGTATTTGGCGAGCCATGACGGGTTTTCGTTGCGTGACGTGGTGAGTTACGAGCGGAAACACAATGAGGCCAACGGGGAGGAGAATCGCGATGGGATGGATGACAACCTGTCGCGGAACTGGGGTGTCGAAGGGGAGACGGAGGACGGGTTTATTAACGGTGTGCGCGATCGGGTGGCGCGGTGTTTGCTGGCGACTTTGTTCTGTTCGCGCGGGGTGCCGATGTTGTCGGCGGGCGATGAATTGGGGCGGACGCAGCGGGGGAACAACAACGCCTACTGTCAGGATAACGAGATCAGTTGGGTGGATTGGTCGTCGGGTTCGCGCGAGCGTGAGCTTTTGGAATTCGTGCGCGGGCTGTCGACGTTGCGACGCAAGTGGGCGGTGTGGCGGCGCGATGCTTTCTATACGGGGGCGGTTGATTGTGACGGCGGTGCGAAGGATGTAACGTGGTTACGCGAGGATGGGGCGGAGATGACGAAGGGGGATTGGAACGATGGGACGCGGCAGGTGTTTGCGATGAAGTTGCATGATTGCGCGGCGCGTGCGAGCGTGTTTGTCGCGTTCAACGCTTCGCGTGAGGATCGGGTGTTTGGGTTGTCGCGTTGTGAAGGTGACGGGACGTGGCGGTTGGAGCTGGACACAGCCTCACCGGAGCATGGGGATGAGGAGTTTGGTAAGGATTGTGTGACGGTGTCGTCGCATTCGGTGAAGATTCTGGCGTATACATTATGAAGCGCAAGACGGTTCGCAAATCGAAAGCGACGGGTGGTGGTCGGGGCGTGGTTTTGGGCGTTTCGCCCGAGGAATCGGCTCGTTTGCGCGACGGCGATCATTACGAACCGCATCGGATTTTGGGTGCGCATCCGGTTGCGGGCGGGGGTGGGGGAGTCGTCGTGCGGGCGTATCACCCTGAGGCTGACTCGGCGGAGTGCGTGTTGGCGGAGGGTCGAACGTGTCCCATGACGCGCGTGGAGGCGGGTGGGCTGTTCGCGGTGCATCTGGCGGATCGGGATCGGCCGTTGGATTACCGGTTACGGTTTCATTTTGCGGATGGTTCGACTTGGGAGCGGGGCGATCCGTATCGGTTTCTTCCGACGTGGGGTGAGCTGGATGGTCACCTGTTTAACGAAGGCAATCATCTGAAATTGTGGACGTGCATGGGTTCGCATGTGCGTGTGGTGGATGGGGTGGCTGGCGTTTCGTTCGCGGTGTGGGCACCCAATGCGCGGCGTGTTTCGGTGGTGGGGGAGTTTTGTCAATGGGACGGGCGGCTGCTGCCGATGCGGGCGATGGGCAACAGTGGTGTGTTTGAATTGTTCGTGCCGGGTTTGTGCGTGGGGCAGCTTTACAAGTACGAGATTAAGGCCAAGGACGGTGCGCTGCGTCTGAAGACCGATCCGTTTGCGCAGGCGATGGAGGGGCCGCCGGGCAACGCGTCTCGGGTTACGGAGACGGAATTTACGTGGGGGGATGGGGATTGGTTGGTGGAGCGGGCTGAGCGCGATCACACGCGTTCGCCGGTTTCGATTTACGAGGTGCATCTGGGATCGTGGGCGCGCGTGCCGGACGAGAACAACCGTCCGATGAATTACCGGGAGATTGCGCCGAAGCTGGTGGCGCATGTGAAGCGTTTCGGGTACACGCATGTTGAGTTGCTGCCGGTGATGGAGCATCCGTTCGAGGATTCGTGGGGCTATCAGGTGACGGGGTATTTTGCGCCGACGCATCGCTGGGGTTCGCCGGATGATTTTCGGTTTTTCGTGGATTATTGTCATCGGCAGGGGATCGGCGTGATTCTGGACTGGGTGCCGGCGCATTTTCCCAAGGATGATTTTGCGTTGCGGCGGTTTGACGGGACGGCGCTTTATGAACACGAAGACCCGCGCATGGGGGAGCACCCTGATTGGGGTACGCTGATATTTAATTTCGGGCGCAAGGAGGTGCGCAACTTTCTGGTGGCCAACGCACTGTATTGGTTGCAGGAGTTTCACGTCGATGGGCTTCGTGTGGATGCGGTGGCATCGATGTTGTACCTGGACTACAGCCGCAAAGAGGGGGAGTGGCTGCCGAATGAGCACGGAGGGAATGAGAATCTCGATGCGAAGGACTTTTTGTGTTCGGTGAATCACTGTATCGGGCGGGAGTGCCCGGGTGCGATGACGATTGCGGAGGAATCGACCTCCTGGGGCGGGGTGACCAAGCCTGTCGACGAGGGGGGATTGGGGTTTACGTTCAAGTGGAATATGGGGTGGATGCATGACACGCTGGAGTATTTTTCGCGTGAGCCGGTGCATCGGCGGTTTCATCAGAATGCGTTGACGTTCTCGATGCTGTACGAGCATACGGAGCGGTTCGTGAACGCCTTGTCGCATGATGAGGTGGTTCACGGGAAACGCTCGATGCTGGGCAAGATGCCGGGCGATGGGTGGCAGAAGTTTGCGAATCTGCGGCTGCTGTACACGTATCAATATACGAGGCCCGGTAAGCAGTTGTCGTTTATGGGGGCGGAATTGGCGCCGTATGCGGAGTGGTCCAATCATGCGAGTCTGGATTGGCATCTGGCGGACGATCCGCTGCGACAGGGATTGGCACTTTATCTGGAAGACCTTGGGCGCATCTATCTGGAGAATGCACCGCTTTGGCGGGGCGATCCCGACATGCAGGGTTTCGCGTGGATCGAGTGTTCGGACAGTGAGAATTCGGTGTTGGCCTACCGTCGCGATGCGGACGGTCGAACGATTGTGGTGGTGCTGAACATGACGCCTGTGCCGCGTGCGGGGTATCGCATCGGTGTGCCGTGCGGGGGGGCGTATCGGTATCTGTTGAGCGGCGATCATCCTGCGTACGGGGGGAGCGGGCATCCGTTGCCGGAGACTCTGCGGGCGGAGGCGAAGCCTTGGCATGGGTTTGGGCAGTCGCTGGTTCTGACGTTGCCGCCGCTGGCTGCTTTGGTTTTGGAGCCGGTGGAATAGTATCGCATCCTATCACCATTGTTTTGAAATTTTTCCACGGCCTGGCTACGCCAGACCGTGCCACCCAACTCAACGATTGAGGTGTGGCGACATAGTTGGTGTGTTTTTTTTCGGTTGTGGCTGATCGGATGTTGGTGCGATTGACGTCCGCGCGGGCTGAAGCCCTCGGCTTGGTTTGTCTTTTCGCTTCGGGCGGGGTTGATGGGGAGTTGTGATGGAAGTTCGTCCGCAATTGCGTGCGTTGGCTGACCGGGTGGGGGTTTTGTCCGGTTATCGTGATGTGGGCGGGGTGGAGCATTTTGCGACCGACGCGGTGCGTGAGCGCGTGCTGCGCGCGATGGGGTTTGATGTTTCGAGTGAATCGGCTGCTGGGGAATCGCTTCTTGCGCTTGAGCGGGCGGGGGCGGATCGTCTGGTGGATGCGGTGCGGGTTGTGCGCGGTTGTCGCGCTTGGGAGCGGTGTATCACGGTTCGATGTCGCGGGGGGGCGGGGGAGTGTGTTGCGTGGCGGGTGACGTTGCGTCTGGAGGACGGGGCGTTGTTTGCGTGGGAAGGGGAATCCGAGGTGCCGGGCGGCGGGGTCGTTTCGGTGGGGGATTGGCCTGTCGAGGTGGGCGAGGGGTATCACGATCTGACGGTCGAGGTTGCGTGCGGTGCGGAACGTGCGACGGCGAATCAGCGGCTGATTGTGGTGCCGGAGTTCTGTCACTCTTTGCCGGGTGCCCGGGCTGTTGGTGTGTGGACGAATCTCTATTCCGTGCGCCGGGCGGGCGATTGGGGCGTGGGTGATTTCTCAAGTCTGGCTGCGGTCGGTGAGGCTTGTGGTTCTTGCGGTTTGGATTTTGTGGGTGTGAATCCGCTGCATGCACTGGACAACACGCCGATGGGCAGCAGCCCGTATCTGCCTTCGAGCCGCTTGTTTCGCAACATCGTTTATGTGGATGTGTCGGTTGTGCCGGAGTTGGCGGCCTGTTCGCGGGCGCGCGAGATGATCGCGTCGGCGGATTTTCAGGCGACGCTGGGTCGGTTGCGCGGGTGTGATGCAATTGATTATGAAGCCGTGGCGGGTCTCAAGACTGCGGTGATGCGACTTTTGCATGGTCAGTTCGTGAAGTCGGTTTCGGCTGGCGGGTCGGATCGTGCGGCGGCGTTTGGGCGCTATATTTCGGAGAAGGGGGGCGCGCTGACGCGGTTCGCGACTTATTGTGTAGTTGCGGAGATGCGTGCGAAGTCGTGCGATGACGTAGTTTTGGATGACGTCGTGATCGAGCGGTTGGAGCGGTTGCTTCGAGAGGAGCCGAGCGCGCCGCAGGTGACGGCGTTTCAGGCTACGCATGCTCGCGCATTGAATTTTTTCCGATTTGTGCAGTTCGAGTTGGATCGACAGTTGGCGGATGCGGAGCGGTCGGTGCGAGGGGCGGGTATGGGGATCGGGTTGTACGCGGACCTGGCTGTCGGTGCTCAGGACGGTCGGGCGGATGCGTGTGCGTATCCGGGGTTGTTCGTGCCGGGTGTGGAGCTGGGTGCTCCGCCGGACCCGGCTGCGGAGCAGGGTCAAACCTGGGGTTTTCCGCCGTTGCATCCGTTGAAGCTGGCGGAGCGGGGGTACGATTATTGGGTGGATTTGCTTCGTGCGAGCATGGCCCATTGCGGCATGTTGCGGATCGATCATGTGCTGGGGTTGTTTCGTCAGTTTTGGGTGCCGACGGATGGGCCTGCGTCGGAGGGTGCGTATGTGCGTATGCCGGCAGACGATCTTCTGGGGATTTTGGCGTTGGAGAGTCGTCGGAGCGAGACGGTGATTGTGGGCGAGGATTTGGGGACGGTTCCGCCGGATGTGCCTGAGCGGTTGGCGGAGCGGGGCGTGCTTTCGTCGCGTGTGTTGTACTTCGAGCGCGAGTGGGAAGGGCGTTTTCGACGGCCGGAGGCTTATGCGGGCAATGCACTGGTGACGACGGCGACGCATGACCATGTTCCGCTTGCCGGTTTTTTTCAGCATCGTGATATTGAGATTCGCAAAGAGCTGGGTTTGTATGAATCGGAGGAGGCTGTCGGTGGGGCGCATGGGGAGCGCGAGCATGCGAAGCGGATGCTTATCGCAGCGTTGAATGAGGCGGGGCTTGGTGCGGGTGAGCATTCGCCGTTCGAGGTTCTTTGTGCGGATGTGTATCGTTTTTTGCTGCGTACGCCGTGTGCGGCGGTGGGTGTTTCGCTGGATGATCTGGCGGGCGAGGTTGAGCCGGTGAACGTTCCGGGGGTTTCGCCGGATCGGTACGCGAGTTGGACGCGGCGGATGCGTGCGGATGTGGGGGAGGTGCTTGGTCGGTGTTGGGTTGTTGAGTTGCTGGGGGAACTGGGGGTGGGTTTGGGGCATGGGGATCGCGCTGGGGGAGAGCAGTGAGTGAAACCGTGCAGCGCACGCTATGCGCGGCGAGTGGTGATGGCGCGGGTGTATTCGCGTTCGGTTTCGGCGGCGGCGATGTCCCAGGTGAAACGGGTTTCAGCCTCTTTTCGTCCTTGCATTCCCATGCGTGAGCCGTTTTCGCGGTCGTCGAGTATGGCGTTCAAGCCTCTGCTTAGTCCCTGGCTGGTTGACTTGACGGTCAGGCCTGTTTGGCCGTCGCTGACGAGTTCTTCGGGTCCGCCGCTGCGTGTTGCGACAACGGGTTTTCGGGCGCTCCATGCTTCGAGGATGACGAGTCCGAAGGGTTCGTTTCGGCTTGGCACGCAGACGACGTCGGTGGTTTGGAAGAGGGCGACGAGGTCGGGTTCGTTGAGTCTTCCGCACATTCGGATGGATTGGGTCATGTTTCGTGCGGTGATTCGGGCGTTGAGGGATTCACGCATGTCGCCGTCGCCTGCGAAAAGAAACTTGGCGGGGCGGTGCCGACGGATGACACTGGGGGCTGCTTCGATCAGGCAGTCCGGGCCTTTTTGCCAGGTGAGCCTGCCGGCGAAGAGGATCAGCGGATCGTCCGCGCCGACGGCCCAGCGGGTGCGCACGGCTGACTCGTCGATTGAGACGTTGAAGCGACGCACATCAACGCCGTTGTAGATGGTGACGACTTTGTCTGCGGGGACGTTGTAAAGCTTTCGGAATTCCCGGTTCAGGGCGTTGGAGACGGTGATGACGCGGCTGGCGATGTAGGCGATTTCCCATTCGCGGTCGCGAATCAGCCGGGACATGCCGTCGTGCAGCTGGTTTCCGCATCGGCCGAATTCTGTGGAATGGATCGTGGCGACGATGGCTGGGTGGTCCGGTGAGAGGTTGCGCAGGCCGGCGGCGATGAGCCAATCGTGCCCGTGAATGATGTCGAACGGCTGTCGCGATTCTTTTTCGACGCGTCGGACGCGGTCGGCGAATGCGTTGGCCATCCGGTCCATTTCGGTGACGAAATCGTGGTGTGCCGCGTGTGTGCAGCGGTGGTAATGTACGCGATCAATCTTCTGGTGTGGGGATTGGCCTGCGGCGGTGCGTGTGAAGAGGTGGAGGCTGTGTCCGCGTTGGGCGAGTGCGTTTGCGAGTTCGGTGACGTGCTCTGCGAGGCCGCCGACGGCGATGGAGTGTCGGGATTCCCAGGAGAGGAGTGCGATTTTTAGTTTCGGGCGGTGCGTCGCGAGCATACTGGTTTCTCTGGCGATTGGTTGGCGCTTTCAAATGAGCGAGCGCAGCGGTTAGAGTATATCCGGTTTTTGGGGTTGGTGCGGGTTGTGTTGGTTCCGGTGGCGTTGGCGGTTGGGACCGTGTCTGGGGGAGGTGTCGCACGCGACACCGCTAAGCGGGTGCGGGGGAGAACAGTGTTTGGGAATATTGTCGCATGCGACACGACTTAGCGGGTGGAAGGTTTTGTTTTGAGCGAATCAAATCATAAGCCCATGTTGTTTGAGGCGTCTTGGGAGGCGTGCTCGCAGACGGGTGGTATTTACACGGTTTTGCGGACGAAGTGCGCTGCCGGCGTTGAGAGCTGGGGCGACGATTATTGCGTCATCGGCCCGTATCGGGAGTCGGCTGCCAAGATTGAGTTCGAGCCTCGGCCTCATGAGGATTTTCTGGAAGCTCCGGTGGACGAATTGCGGAGCCGGGGTGTTGTGCTGCATACGGGGCGATGGATTATCACCGGGCATCCGCGTGTGATTCTGTTGGACCTGGATTCGGTGATTCCGCAACTGCGCGATATGAAATATCGCTTGTGGGAGGAATTGGGGATCAGCACGCCGGACGAGGACGATGAAGCCAATCACATCATCGCGTTTGGGTATGTTGTGGCGGATCTGCTGGAGTCGTTCCGTCGCCATCTGGGTGACAGGCCTGTGCTCGCGCAGTTTCACGAGTGGCAGGGTGGGGCTGCTGTTCCGATTCTTCGACATCGTGAATCCAAGGTTCCAACGGTTTTCACGACGCACGCGACGATTGTGGGTCGAAGCCTCAGCGCTGCGAATTTCGATCTTTACGGGAATATGGCGGAGATCGATGCGGAGGCGGTCGCGATCGAGCATGGCGTGATGCACAAATATCAGCTTGAGCGGGCGGCTGCGCAGGCGGCTGACACTTTTACGACGGTGTCGGAGATTACGGCGTTGGAGTCGGAGCATTTCCTGGGACGCAAACCCGAAGTCGTTTTGCCGAACGGTTTGAACGTGCGTCGGGCGGCTGCTCCGCACGAGTTTCAAAATGCTCATCGTCAGAGCAAGGATCGGATTCACGAGTTTGTGATGGGGCATTTTTTCCCGAGTTACAAATTCGACCTTGATAACACGCTCTACTTTTTCACGGCGGGTCGTTACGAGTATCGCAACAAGGGTATCGATGTTTTCATCGACGCGCTGTCGGAGCTGAACCGGCGGATGAAGGCGGAGGCGACGGGCACGACGGTTGTGGCGTTTATTATTGTGCGCGCTCCGTGTCATGCGTTGAACGTTGAGACGCTGAATCGTCAGGCGATGTTGAACGAGTTGCGCGTTACGTGCGAGTCGATTCGCGATCAGATGGGCGGGGGGTTGTTTCAGGCTGTGACGGACGGTCGTTTGCCGGGCATGGACGATCTGATGGATGAGTACGCTCGGGTTCGGCTGCAGCGCATGATGCACGCGTGGAAGCAGGATATCCTGCCGACGATCGTCACGCACGATATGAAGGACGATCTGAACGATCAGGTGTTGTGTCATTTACGCAAGCAGGATTTGATCAACAGGGAGGACGATCCGGTGAAAATCGTCTTTCACCCGGAATTCATTTCGACGACAAGCCCGGTGCTGGGCATGGAATACGATCAGTTTGTGCGCGGTTGTAACCTGGGTGTGTTTCCGTCCTATTACGAGCCTTGGGGTTACACGCCGATGGAATGTGTGGTGCGCGGCATTCCGGCTGTGACGAGTGATTTGTCGGGCTTTGGGCTGTATGTGATGGAGCATTTTCCGGAGCACGACGCGAACGGTTTGTACGTAGCCAAGCGTCGTCAGGAATCGTACGACCAGACGGTCTATCAGGTGACGGGCTGGATGCAGGGCATGACGCGTATGACTCTGCGTGAGCGTATCCAGTTGCGTAACAATGTGGAGGCCCACGCAGAGTTTTTCGACTGGAGCAAGATGGCTGCCTACTACCGGGCGGCGCGTCGCATGGCGTTGAACTGCTCCGCCGGTACGGGGCACACGGAGACCGCGTGAAGGCGATTCGTTCCTGCGCTCCGACTCATTTTTCTGTTTGAGGATCCTGGCCGTTTCCGCCCGACCGCGTCGATGTCCAACTCGCCGATTTTCCGGTACAGGCTGGACAATCCGATGCCGAGCGCTTCGGCAGCCGCTTCCTTGTTGAATGCGTGTTCGGAGAGCGCGTTCACGATGTGCTCTCGTTCGCAAGCGCGCAGCCGTTTGCGCAGTTCGAGTACTTCCGCGTTGGAATTGGTCTGAGCGGAGCCATTGCGTGCTTCGGTGGTTGCGGGTGTCCGGTTCGCTTTTCTGATTCGGGCGAGACGGAACATGACCTCGGCTGGGTGGGTTGGGCAGGTCAGGATGTCGTCCGGTTCGTGGGTTTCCGCCTGTTGGAACGCGGTCGCATCTCCGATCGGGACCGCCAACAGGCGAGGCAAGGCCGGCGCGATTTCGCGTAGCTCCGCCATCATGCTTCGATCATTCCACAATCGGCTGACGTGGATGACGACGGCGTCGAACGTCTGTCGCCTTAGTGCGTCGAGCAGGACGCGCGCGTCGTCGAAGGCGGACATTTCGAAATCTTCGTTCGTTGGGAAAGGAAGGCAGGCCGCTGTCGGTTCGCTGCGGTCGCCATTCAAAACTGCCACTCGGGAAATCATGGGGATTCCTTATTTTGGCGCCGGCCCCCGACGCCTGCGTCTTGAGGATGGGCAATCTGCGTGCCGCGCGGAATTCTCGCTGGAAACGTCTGAAACGCATGCGGGCGGCGTTTCGGTACGTGTCATTTGCCCAACACTGGGGGATTTGACGGTGGTTGGGTGTTGGGGCGGTGGGATTCGCCTGGTGGCAGGGGCTTGGCAGGTTTGGTGATGCTTTTCTCGTTTTTGCGGACGTTCGGGGATGCGTACTGCGGACGTGACTTTGTGGTCTGCCCGCGCTAGGATGCCG
The DNA here is from genome assembly GCA_029260215.1 of Phycisphaerae bacterium. Classification (GTDB taxonomy): domain Bacteria; phylum Planctomycetota; class Phycisphaerae; order UBA1845; family UBA1845; genus OFTM258. The sequence continues at coordinate 241,156 of JAJDDQ010000039.1, read as the reverse complement.
TTTTGGGCGCGGTCGATAACTTGCGAATGCGTGATTCTCAGCAGGCATAACGGCGATTGGCCGATGTGGACTGGAGCCGCATTCGTGTGCCGGTGCTTGCCGGCGATCGTCGCGCCCACGGTCCCGCCTTCAGGGGTGTCGCACGACGTGTGCTTATTGTCGCGGCGATGCCATTGGAGGCAGATGCATGAGTACGCAGATGAGCATGAACCTGGCTACCGATTCTCAGGACCATCATTCCACGAAACTGACGAGTATGGGATGGGCTGCGATTTGCGGCGGTGCGATCCTTTTTGCCTGGCTTGTTTATGTGACCTACATCGGTCATCACGATGGTGGCGGAGATGGCGAGCATGGCGGTCATGCTGTTCCATCGATCTGGGCGTGTATTCCTTTTGTGGCCATCCTGGGGGCGATTGCGGTTTTGCCGCTGATTTCCTCGACTGCTAATTGGTGGGAGAGCAATCAGAATCGACTGATGGTCTCGCTTTTGTTGGGCGGCATTACGCTTGTGTATTATGCGGTTTCGCAGGGCGTTTCGTCGGTGACGCTGGTTTTGGAACACGCGGTGCTCGCGGAATACGTTCCGTTTATCGTTTTACTGTTTTCGTTGTATGTGATTAGCGGTGGGATTTCGCTGCGCGGGGATCTTGCAGCCCACCCAAGTACGAATACTGCTTTCTTGGCTGTCGGGGCGGGGCTGGCCAGTTTTATCGGGACGACCGGTGCGAGCATGCTGCTGATTCGTCCACTGCTTCAGACCAATCGCGAGCGCCGTCACACGACGCACACGGTGATTTTTTTCATATTCCTGGTCAGCAATATCGGGGGCCTTCTGCTTCCGATCGGTGATCCGCCGCTGTTTCTGGGCTACCTGCGCGGTGTGCCGTTTCTGTGGACGATGAAACTGTTCGTTCCGTGGCTGGTGACGTCCGGGGCTCTTCTGGCGGTCTACTTCGCATTTGACACGTACTATTACAAGAAGGAAGCCGTACGCGACGTGATCAGGGACGAGACGCAATTGCAGCCGCTGCGAATGTCGGGCGGGATGAACTTTGCTTACCTGCTTGGCGTGGTATTGTGCGTCGCGTTGCTCGATCCTTCCAAGTCTTTTTTCGGTTTGTTCACGCCGTTCCCGTTGATGCGCGAGTTGCTGATGCTCGGGTTTGTGATGCTGTCGCTGAAGACGACGCCGTCCGGTGTGCGTGAGGCGAACAAGTTTAACTACCACGCGATTCTGGAGGTGGCTGCCCTGTTCATCGGTATCTTCATCTGCATGCAGGTGCCGATCGCGATCCTGAATCACAACGGGGCGGAGCTGGGTTTGTCGAAGCCGTGGCACTTTTTCTGGGCGACGGGCGGCCTGTCCAGCTTCCTGGACAATGCGCCAACGTATGTGGTGTTCTTTGAGACGGCACGCGTGCTGCCCGAAACAGGCGATATGGTGGCCCTTGCCGGCGGGGCTGGTATCGGAACGATGATTCTGGAGGCCATCAGCCTGGGGGCGGTGTTCATGGGCGCGATGACCTACATCGGCAACGGGCCTAACTTTATGGTCAAGAGCATCGCGGAGCAGTCGGGCATCAAGATGCCCAGCTTCTTTGGCTACATGCTTTGGAGCGTCGCGATTCTGGTTCCGATTTTCGTGCTTGTGTCGCTCGTTTTCCTGTAGGAAGGGCGTGCGTTCTTGCGGGCGACGGTATCGGTGACGATCGTGCCCAGCCGGTCGACGACCTGCTCCCACGATTCGTTGGCGACGAGTTGGTGACGTCGGATTTGATCTGTTCTGCGGCTGCCGCTTAGTGCTGAACGGCACGCCTGCGCGAAAGCGTTGCTCCCGCGTGCGAGGCACACTTCCGGTTCGTAGCGTTTGGCTTCGTCGAGCGGCGTTGCGACAACGGGCAGGCCGGCGGCGAGGTATTCACGGAGTTTGATCGGGTTCACGCAGCGCGTCAGTTCGGATTCCTTGAATGGCAGTACGGCTGCATCGAACGCGGCGCAGTAGTTGGGCAGTTCCGCGTAAGGCCTGCGGCCGGTCAGGACGACGTTTTTCATTTTTTTCAGATGGCTGGTATCGACGACGGCGTCCCCGATCATGACGAAGCGCACGTCGGGCATTTTCTCTGCCACGTCCAAAACGAGTTTCAAATCCACCCAATCGGCGATCAGCCCGAAGAACCCGATTGTAGGGCCTGCCCACGGTGCGAGCGACGCGGGCCTGTCGATGTTGGGGTCCAGTGCCCGTCCGAAGTGATCCACATCCACGCCGTGTCGGGCGAGATGCGTGTTGGGATGCATCGGTGATTTTTTGTCGTGCAGCGCATCGGACGTTGTGAAGACGACGTCGGCTTTTTGGATGAGATTTTGTTCTTCCCGACGCATGGCGGCTGCGTCGACCCCTGTGAATTCCGAGAATTCATCGACGCAGTAGTACACGACGCACTCTTCGTCGAACGCGCCGCACAGGAATTCGACATCGGGTGCGAAGCTCCACAATTGCGTGGGGCGATGGGCGTTGCAGACTCGGGCGCGTGCGGATCGGATCTGTCGCCGGGTCAATCGGCGGTTCCATGAGCGGGTGACGCGTCCGTGGGTGCCTGGAATTACCAGGGGCGTGAAGTGGTGAAAGCCGTCGTCGATGCGTTGAACGCCCCGTCGCACGCGGTTGATGGCCGACGTGACGGCGCGCGCGTCTGCGGTTGAGAATGAGGGGCGGCGCATGCCGTGATAGCTGACCCACAGCACGTTGTTGTGCTGGGCGAGATGGCGCATCACGTGGTGCTTGCTGGTGGGGTCAACCTCCCAGTTGCTGGCGATGCAGATGATGTTGCGACCGCGAATCACGGCCTATCCTTGTGGGGGTGTCGCGTCGTAATCGCGTTTGCCGTAAGGATAGTAGCCGTATTGCTTTCCGTACCCGGCTGATGGTTCGTCTTCACCGATGACGAGGGCACCGAGAATGGGTACGTTGTTGTTGAGCACGTGCCTGATTGCGCGGCGGGCGATGGGTTCGGGTGTTCTGCTGACGCGCACGACGAAGATGATCCCGGATGTCATCTGCCCGATGATGCCGACGTCCGAGACGGTGGCTGCGGGGGGCGTGTCGACGATAGTATACGCGAATTCGCGGTGGAATCGGGCGAAGGTTGCTTTGGCGGTTCGTCCGCTGAACAGTTCTGTGGCCGACCGCCCGCGCGTTCTCCCCGCTGGCACGAAGAAGAGATTGGGCAGTGGTGTTGGGCGTACAACGTCGTCGTAGGTGGCTTGGCCGCAGAGCATGTCTGCCAGCCCGGGTTCCTGGTCGATGTTCAGGAGTCTCGCGAGGGATGCCTGTCGAAAATCGCCGTCGACGATGAGGACTTTGAGATCGGGTATTTCTGCGAAACAGAAGCCGAGGTTTGCGGTTGTAACGCTCTTGCCCTCGCGGGGGACAGCGCTGGAAACGCCGAATATGCGGTGTTCCTGCGTCGGGTTGGCGCTCATCAGTCTGGTGCGCAGCCCTCGGTACTGCTCGCAGACGATCGAAGATCGGTCGTAGTAGCTGACGATTTCCTCGGACAGCCCCTTCACGATGTTGAGGGGGGGCGGCGGCGAGATTGCCTCCAGTTGTTCGGTGGTGTTGGGCTTGGCGAATCCGTACCATTCCGACCATCTGCGACGACCGGGCAGGTGCAGGAACATGTCCGATTTATTTCGTCCGGAGCGTTTTTGTTCGGCTCGTTCGAGCGCGTCAGCCATTTTTCCCATCAGGTTTCTTGCTCCGCATCGTGAAGTGTCTGATCCAAATCGGATTCGTCAGATGTGCCTGTATCGGTCAGCTTGTCGAATACTATTTTCGGCGTCTCGACAGCCCGGTTGAACAATAATCTGTCGCGCAGGTTGAGGTACGCGAGCGAGCCGCTGCCCAGTACGCCGGCGACGAGTACGAACGAGACTGCGGGCGTGAATATGAACTGTCTCGCGAATCGTCTGCGTCGAACGCGTGCGGTGACGATCTCGCCGATGGACTCGAGAATCGGCAGGCCCAGCACGGAAACGACCTGTTTGCGTGTGCGGATGGTGCGATCGAACAGCTCGCTCAAGAGTACGAGTATGACGCTGATGGTCAGCCCGGAGGTGGCTGCGAGTACCAGGACGGTGGGCAGGCGCGGCGAGGCTGGTACGGAACTCCCGGTCGCGGGTTTGATCTTGCCGAACAGGATGCCGCGCTGGCTGTTCTCCGCCGCCAGGACGCGCCCGACCTGATCGGCGTATCCCTGGTAGAGCGCCAGTTCGCCACGAGCGCGATCGACTTCCGCACGTTGCCGGCTGAATTCCTTGCGATGCACGAGCGCGTCGTGTTGAAGTGCTTCAAGTTCGGCGATGGCGGTTTGGACTTCATTGATATGCACTTCGCCTTCGACGAACATTTTCTCGAATATGCGCATCTCCATGCGGGCGTTGGCTTTTGCGGCGGCGGCTGGGCTGTCGTTCAGCAGCGGCAGCTCATCGGGTTGGCGGCCGAACACACCGTTGACGGACGTCGCCACCGCGTCGAGTGACTGCTGCTGATCGAGCGCATCGGCGACGACGCGGCGTTTGCTGGTCAATTCCACAATTTTGGGATGGCGTTCGGTCATGCCGCGTGTGACAGTCAGGTCTCGGAGTTCTTCGTTCAGTTTTTTCAGTTGCGAGGCGAGCCGACGGCTTTCGGCGCTTGCTTTAGGGGTTTCCAATCCGATGCTTGAGGCAAAATTGACCGAGACTTTTCCCGGTATGTCCATGCGTGTTCCATCGAGGAATTCGCGTCGTCCGTCGACCTGGTTTTGCAGGTCTTTCTGACGACGTTCGAGTTTGAGCAGGTCGGCACGTGCACTGGCCAGCCTTGCAATACCGGTCCGCGGGTCGAGCGGGTCGAGGCCTTGGTGTTCGGTGCGAAATTCGATGAGTGCGTCTTCCATTGCTTCGACGGCGTCGTGACGTTTTTGGCGCTCGTGCTCGAACCATTCTCTTGTGCGTTTCAATACACTTGTGATGCGCGTTTGGGTCGTTTCGATGTAGCTGTCGCGTACGGCGTCGAGGATGGGGATCATGGACGCCGGATCGCTGCCGGTGTACTCGATTTGGATTACATCGAGGTGGTCGCTTTGCTGGAGCAGGCGCACTTTCAAGCCGCCGGCGATCTTTTTCGCTTTCGCCAGAATGGAGCGATCTGTGTCCTCGGGGCTCATTGGGCCGAACGACGCGGGGTCTTGTGGGTTGGACGGGTCGGCATTGTTTTCGCCATTGTGTGCGGAATCGAGATCGCGGGCTACGTCTGTGATCATTTCCGAATTCGTTACATCCTGAGACAACGTGCGGCGAAACGTGATGAACGCTCCGGAGCCTTCATTACGCGGCAGGTTCACCAGGACGGGATCGTCGCGTCGCTCGAATGTTGTCGTGCACACGTACCGTCTCTGGACGTACAGACTGAGGACGAAGGCTGTGCTCACGACCAGGCAAAAGGGTACGAAGAACAGCCATCTTCGCACATACAGGATGCGCGAGATTTCGGTGACTGATCGCCGAAGTTCGGAAAGCATCGGGCGGTCCATCTCGTCGGATGGATTGCCTTCGATCGACTCTTCGTGTTGCGGAAGTTCGAATTCTTTCATGCTACTCTTCTCGTTTCCTACCGAAATGCCACGACGCCCGTACTGTTTTGATCATACGCGTCCGGGATATCGCGGATGGCCGCGGGGGCGGTTCCGGCTTGGATGATCGGTCTGGCGGGATAGATGATTTCCTGGAGTTTGAGGCCTACCCATCCCAGGGGTGTTGGCGGGACGTACACGATGTCGCCGACTTCGAGCAGAACATTCATGCGCGTGTCGCCCTCTTTGACCATTTTGTTGACGTCGACCCGGATTTCGCGTCGTTCGCCGGGCGACGTGCCGGGGCGAATGACCTTCACGCGAGCATTCCAGGCGATGTTGTTGGGTCTGGCTCGGACAATCGCATCGAGCAGCGTGTCGCGTCCGGTGTACCGATAAGGCCCTGCGCCGCCGACTTGGCCGACGACGTAGAATACCTGGCTTGGCTGGGCGCCGATGCGAACGAGCACGTCCGGGTCGCGATAGTAGCGGCTTAGCTGCTCTTCAAGTTTGACGGCCAACTCTTTCGCGGTCAGGCCGACGACCTTGACCTCGCCGAGCAGTGCAAGCGTCACCTTGCCGTCGGGTCCGATTTCGCGAACCGTGTTGTGGATTTCCGAAACGTTATTGGAACGAAAACGTACGAAATCTCCGGCGTTGAGCCGGATTTCGGTGGCGGACACCGCGTGCTCGTGGGCCTTGAGGAACGAGGCGAAGGCTTCATGCGTCGTGGATGCGCAACCGACTGCCGCTGTGCATAAGGCCGTCGCGAGGATCAGCTTACCGTGCATTTTTGTCAACTCCGTACAACCGCCCGCGGGCATTCGACGTAGCCGCCGGGAATTTCGGACCTACGTGCTTATCGGGAGAAGCGGGGGCGGTCTGAAAATGTGTGTGCGTGTTTTTCGGACGCGACGAGACAGAGGCGTGATCGGTGGATTTTCGGACGTTGCAGCCGCTGCGAACGTTGTGCTGGCGAATTGGATGGGTGGATGCTTAAGACGCCTCGGGCAACGACCGATATTCCCGTGTAACCGGGAGTCCGGTTTCGCGTCGCAGGTGGCGGCGTGCATGGAAACGAGGCGGGTGCATGTACGCCGAATACTTCGGTTTGCGCGAGCAACCATTTACAAACACATTCGATCCGCGCTTCTACTTTTCGTCGCAGACGCACGAAGACGCGCTGGCTTCGCTGATTTACACGATCGGCGAGGGCAAGGGGCTGACCGTCTTGACGGGCGAATCGGGTACCGGCAAGACGCTGCTGACGCGCATGGCGTTGGCGCATTTCAGCGGACGCATCGCCTTCGCAGAGTCGTCGGTCACACCGCTGGGTGAGCGGAGCGTTCTTCAGTCGTTGTGTATCGAATTCGGCGTCGATGTTCCGCGCGATGCGGACTCGTCCGCCACGGTGTACGCGCTGCAGGACTTTCTGCTCGATCAGTTTTCCGCTCACAGGCCTGTGGCTGCGATCGTTGACGACGCGCATCTTCTGAGCGTCGAAGCGCTGGACGAGCTACGTTTCCTGTGCAATCTTCAGGCCAGCAATGCTCGTCTTATACAAGTCGTTTTGGTTGGGCAACCCGAACTGTCGCAGACACTGGCAGCGCCGAAATTGCGCGCGTTGCGCCAGCGCTGTTTCCGCACGTCACGGCTGGCGGCGTTGGATGTTGAACAAACGGGCGCCTACATCGCGTCGCAACTTGCTGTGGCGGGTGAGTCTGATTCGAAGTTGTTCGACGCGAAGGCCGTCGAGGTGGTTCACCAACTTTCGGGCGGGTTGCCGAGGCTTATCAACACACTTTGCGACAACGTGCTGCTGTCGGCGTTTACCTCTGAGCGTCGCGAAATCGACGCCGCATTTGTTTCGCAAGTTCATGAACGGACCTGTGTGCCGTGGAGCAAGCCGAGTGCAGCCCGAACCGGTGCGGTGCATGCGGTGGAAGGCGGGGCTGGCGGGGCGTCGATAGACGATCGCGTTATTCAGGACTTGGCGTCACGGATCGACGATTTGGCGCACCTTGTGGAAGCGGGCGATCCGTCGGCGCGTGTCCCTGCGCAGACGCACTTTGCGGTCACGAACGTGACAGGGCAATCTTCCGGTCTCGAAAACCGCATGACGGAGCTTCAACGGCAGATCGTGTCGGCTGAATCCGAGCGGGCAGCCGCCACGGCGCGCAGGCTGGAAGCGCTGGACAGGAAGATGGACGTGCTGCGCGACGATCAACGCGAAGCATCGAAGCAATCGCGCGACCGCCAGGTGGAAGCGCACGCGCAGATCGAAAAAACGCTCGGCGATTCGCAACGTCGTGCTGACGCATCTCTCAAACGCATTAACGATCAATCGCGACGGGCTGAACTCGTCGCAGCCCGCGTTCGCAAGGCGTACGATAACGTCAGTCGGCTGGCTACTTCAGACGTTGGCGGGCGACGGCCTGCGGGCAATGCCGGAACTGCGGTGACGGGTAAGGCCAATGTCGGTGTACGCATTCCCGCGACCCCGCAGACGCCCGCACGAGCGTTGCCGGTCGAGCTTGCGGGGGAGCGATCCACACGCCGGTTGCTGAGCAGCGTCCGCGGGTTGGCACAATTGGCGGAACGTGTTCAGTTTGGCGGACTCATGCCGCCCGACGACGCGAACGATTGATCGAGGCGCGTGCATTCGACGCGGTTGAGGAGCGACGCCTACCGTTTGTGATCCCGGCGGCCTGAGTCCGTGGATGCCCGTTCCAGTGCAAGAAACCTTTCCTTCTGCTCTTCGGTCAGAACACCAAGGACGAATTCTCGGAAATCGCTGGACAGTTGCTCGCGTTTTTCGGCGTCCTGCTGCGCTTTGGCCAACTCTGTGGCGAGCGTGCTCATGCGTTCCCGGACTTCTTTGGTTTGCTCATCGGAAATGCTAAGGCGTTTGAGCCTGCGGTGAATGGCTGCGATGCCGGCGTACGGATTGGCCCGTGCGTCAGCCGAGTTTCGATGTCGGGCGGCGAGTTTTCTGAAGGTGCGTCCCTGTTCGCCTGTCAGGAGTTTCAGAGCTTTGACGTCGAATGCCATGTTGACCTGTCGCAGGGCCAGTCTCCCCGTGTCGAGTTCGCGCAACCGTTTGCGAATTTCGCGAACCTCGGGGAAATCGCGGGCTTTTTTGGCGGTTTCGATTTCTTCGCGCAGCTTGCGTACCATGGCCCGGTTCTCGTTGTGCAGCCGCTCCGTTTCGCGAACGATCGACTTGATGTTTTCGTAATGCTCATCGAAAAGCGCGTTCAACTCGCCGGCTGTTTCTTCGTCGAGCGTCAGTTCTTTGATGACCGACTCCTGCAACAGGCGGACGGCCCTTATTCTGTCGCGATCGTGATCGTTCTCGGCTGTCGCGCGTTGGACGCAGCTGGTGAGGCAGAGCGCCGCCATCAAGACGACGAAACCGGTGGAGCGAGCGTATTCCATTCTGGGTGGCACGGTCTGGCGCAGCCAGGCCGTGGCGTTTCGCAGTTCCCACGGCCTACCGACTGCGCCGGTAGACCGTGGCACCCCGCGCTGCGAATTGCCACCCGTTTGGGGACGCCTCTCGGTGGAGCGAGTGTGTTGCGTACGACTTTCCATGAGCGTGTTCTCCCGTTACAAGAATACGGTTTGATGTTTCAATCTTACACGAACAGGGGCCGGGGTCGATGGCGTCGGGACGCGGTCTGCTGTCGGTGCGATTCGATGTGTAACGTTAGATAGACCATGCACTTACAAGTCGTCATCGCATTTGCTGTTTTGGTTTGGTGGCCTAAGGAGCGACCTTTTGCACCGCCGATTGCTGGTGGTTTCGCCGTGGCGAGCGTGGTCGTTGGGCAACTTATTCTCGTGTGGGCTGCTTCGCGGTTGGCTGCGCGTCTCGATATGAGGCGACTGGGGCGGGGGCGTGACGGTCCGTCGCTCGCCCAGGCCAGTCATCATCGAAACAATTCGCTGCTGCGGGGGCTGGTGCTGGGGACGTTCGTTGTCGATGTCGCGCTGACGAACTGGTACGACCTGATCAACTCGATCGAGTTTGTGGCTGCCGTGCCCGCCTTGCCCGATTTGTTGGCCATCATGCCGTTTCTGTTGGGGTCGATCATTCTGCTGGTCGTGGTTTATCCGGTGGATCGTGCGCTGCGTGCGACGACTGTGGAGGCGCAACTCTGGCAGCAGGGCACGCCACACAAAGTGTGGTCGCTGCGCGAATACCTTGCGTTCAATGTTCGTCACCATTTGCTGGCGGTGGCCGCACCGATGGGGCTGATTCTGGTGGCCTACGATTTCACGCGGGACCGCGAGGAAGCGCTCACGCGGTGGATTCCGGTACCGTGGTTGCCGGACGCGGTGTTGGGCTTGGTGGCTGCGATTGTTTTTATCTTCGCACCGATTCTGTTGACGCGTATCTGGACGACGCATCCGCTTCCCGACGGGCCGCTGCGACGCTCGCTCCTGGAAATGTGTGATCGTATCGGATTGCGTTGCCGGGACATTCTCGTCTGGCGAAGCGGCGGGATGACCGTAAACGCAGCCGTCATGGGTCTGTTCCCCAGCATTCGGTACATCATGCTGTCCGATGCGCTGATCGAGGAAATGAACGAGGATCAGATCGAGGCGGTCTTCGGGCACGAAGCGGGGCATGTGCATCATTTGCATATCCCGCTGTTTCTTCTTTTTGCGCTGGCCAGCATGCTGATTTCCGCCGGTGCGATGGAGTTGTTGTACCGCGCATCGGATTCGCCGGACGCGCCAGCCTATCTTAATGTGGAGACGATTCAGGCCGTCGGGTTTCTTCTGATCGTCGCGCTTTGGGGTCTGGGGTTTGGTTTCGTTTCACGGCGATTCGAGCGTCAAGCCGATCTGTACGGGGCGCGTTGCGTGTCGCCGCAAGACGCTTCCGAGTGTCGCAGGCCTTGCGGGGCGCATCATGTGTCCGGTGCATCGCCGGCTGCGAATGCGCTGTGTGCCACCGGTGCCGACGTCTTTGTATCTTCGCTTGAACGGGTGGCGGACTTGAACGGTATTCCGCCGGACGAACCGAGTTGGCGGCACTCTTCGATTGCCAGCCGCATTCGATTTCTCAGGCGGCTGGCATCCGATCCGCTGTCGGTGGCGCGTTTCGATCGGTTGATCCGGCGAATCCGCGTGAGCCTGCTCACCGTTTGCATTGTCGGTACGGCTGTGTCTGCCTACTACGCTTGGCCGTTTGTGTTTGGCAAGACCGCGGTTAAATCCGTGCGCAAATCAACAGTTGGGAGCGTCATTCGTGTCCGCCCGAATCCTGGACGGTAACGCTATCGCTGCGGAGTTGAAGGCTGAAACCGCCGACGCGGTTCGCGCGCTCCACGCACAAGGGCGATCGGTACGACTCGACGCGATTATGGTCGGCGATGCGTCGGCCAGCGCGTTGTACGCCCGTTCTCAGGAGCGTCACTGTGCGTCCGTCGGGATGGAATATGTCTTGCACGCGCTGCCGCGCGACGCGTCCGAGAAGGCCATCGTGTCCAGGATTCGGCAGCTCAATCACGACCCGCTGGTGACCGGGATTCTCCTCAATCTGCCGCTGCCCGACCACGTCGATACGCCCGCGATGCAATACTCGATCGACCCTTACAAGGATGTCGAGGGGGTCAATCCCGCCAACATCGGCCTGTTGTTTTACGACAATCCGATTATCGGTCCCTGCACCGCGCTGGCGGTGATGGAATTGCTGCGCCGTGCGGGGTGCGATCCGCGAGGTATGGATGCCGTCGTTGTGGGACAGGGCGCCATCGCCGGTCGCCCGATTGCGCTTTTTCTTCAACACGAGCTAGCCACCGTCACAACGTGTCACGCACTGACGAAGGGCTTGGCCTCCCATACACAGCGGGCTGAGCTGCTGATCGTCGCGGTGGGCAAAGCCGGGCTTATCGGTCGTGAGCATGTTCGCGAGGGGGCGGTCGTGATCGATGTCGGCATCAACCGCGTGCAGGACGGTAGCGGGCGAAAGACCGTGGGCGACGTCCGCTTTGATGAGGTTGAAGATGTCGCATCCGTCCTGACGCCCGTCCCCGGCGGCGTGGGTCCGGTAACTGTCGCGATTCTCCTGCGCAACGCCGTCGAAGCCGCTCGGAATCAGTCAGGCCCAAGGCGCATCGAAGGCACCCCGTCTTCCGATCCTGCCGGCGAGTCTTAGGCTCGAAACGAAGTCTTGGCGGTAGAGACATGATTCGTTGTGTCGCGTCAAGCGAGCGAAACGCAACGCCGATGTTGGGTATGGTGGGTTTGTTCGGTTGCGCTTTGGAATCGCGGTGATGGACCCACAGGAGCCGAATTCACTATGGGGCCGCAAGAACAACCAGACGCGGCCGCCGTTCCTGCGAGCGTTTGTCTGCCCACGGATTCAACGGAAACTCATCGTTTTCGGGCGATGGTCGTAGACGACGACCTCCTGATTCGAAAACTGGCGACAGCGTTCCTCCAAAACGAGAATGTCGATGTGGTGGCTGTTTCGGGCGGTGCGGAGGCGGTTCTGCGCGTTCGGGACGAAGTTTTCGACTGCATCATGATCGATTGGGAAATGCCGTCTCCCAACGGTTTGGAGACCATCCAAATCCTTCGTCGGCGCGCGTACCTCGGTAAGATCGTCGTCTGTACCGCCCACGATGACGACGGCGTTCGTCAAATATGCATCGATGCCGGCGCGGACGATTACTTGCAAAAGCCGCTCACCAAGGATGTAATCGCTCAATTCGTTGCCCTAATGCGCGTACATCCGCTCACCAGTTCGCGCGCAGGTGAGGGGCTCGACGCGGAGATCGCCGGGTATTTGGGCGCGTTGGACCGCCGTTGTCACGCAATGGCGCGTGCCTGCGCCAAAAAAGAAATGGCCGCACTGAGCACGTTGGCCGACGAATTGAACGAAGCGTCGCAGGAGTACGGATTCAGCCCGATCGCACGGATCGCCCAAGGCGTCATCGCGCTGTGCGGCAGGGAGCATTCGTACGAGGACATGGTGAACCAGCTCAGGAAGCTGCACGCCAACTGCCAAGCCGCCAAACTTACTGCTTAGATCTTCGCTACCCGACCTCCCGCCGCTGGAACATCGCCACGCCGATCGCCAAAATCGCGATGATGAAGCAGAGGGCGTAGCCGGTGACGTAAACGAAGTACGACGTCGGCACCTGGAGGTCGCCCGTAATTGCGTCCACGATCCAGAAGAAATTGATATTGGGGATGATCCGGTACATCACGCTCGCGAACAGCATGTCGTCCTTGTGCGGTTCGAGCACGGAATCGGAAAGCAGGCCCAGGACAAGAACCCCCACGCAGGTCATGAGCGTCATCACCTGCCCGAGTCGTGTCGAGGCGGCCAGCGCGACGGCTGCGATCACGAGCACGGCCAGGGCGATGAGTGAGCCAGCCAGCGCTAGTTGGCCTCCTGCGAACGCCCGCGACCACGCCACCGTGTCGAATTCGCGATCAAAAAAGGCCGTAATGCCCGTGCCGATGGTCATCAGCGGGACCACCAGGGCAATGGCTGTGGACGAAAATTCTTTTCCGTGAAAATAGTTGGCGGCCGCGGCGAGGAGCAGTCCTAGCACCAGCGATCCGCCTCCGAAAATAATTGCAGGCCAATCGAACGGGTCCGTCGAGTACTGGAGCACGCGGTGGTGCATGCACAGGATGAACATGAGGAAGGAGAGGTAGAGCGCGACCGATTGTGCCCCGATCAGGCCCAGGTATTTGCCCAGAATGAAGACGGGGCGGCTGATGGGCTTGCTGATGATGGTCAGCACGGTTTTGTTCTCGATTTCGCGGGTCAGCACGCTGGTGGCTGAAAAAGCGGCCAGAAACAGCCCGCAGAGCAGCATGGTGGACAGCCCGAGGTCCATCAGGAGCTTGTTGTCGTCCTCCAGAGTGAACCCCGCGAGGAAGATATTCAGGATCATGAGGAGGAATGTGACCAGCAGCAGGACGCCGTAAATTGGCTGGCGGATGGTCTCAACGAAGGTGTTGCCGGCGATACTGAAGAGCTTGGTCAGCATGTAAAAGCAAGATCCGGAGAAAGTTTCAAAGTTTTCGGTGCGGCGATCCGAACCGCCGCAGCTTGGCAAACGTATCGATTCATTGTAAGTTCCGCGCCGCTTCGGGCAAGCGAAGTTCTCATGGTAAGACGCTTGCGACCGCTTGCGGGTTCGACGGAATTGTCAGATGCCCGCTGGGAGGCGGCAAAACTGGTATTTACGGATGGTGATGTATGAGTGAAGCAGCCCCGCCAGGTGACCGCCGCGCGCAGTGGGTCATCCTGTGTGGACTTTTCCTGCAACTGATCCTCTTCGGCGCTGTGCTGACCGTCGGGCTTCTCGCTGAAACGCGTTCCGACGCGATGGTGGCAGTCGCCCGCAGTCTGTTGGGCGGCGTTCCTATCTGGATCATCCTTCTGCTGGTTTTCACCCAGCGTCGTCGCAGCCGGCTTGAGGATCTCGAAACCGAGCAAATCAAGCGTGCTCAGGCTGCCGGCATATCGACCAACGTCTTCGACGTGGCGGATGAGTCGCTGCTGCTCGAACGCCGCCGCCTGAACTGGACCTATAAGTTCCTTCTGCCCGCGTTTTCCGTCCTGCTGGCTGCTTATCACGTCGGCGGGTCGTTTATCACGTGGACTTGGCCTTTCGGTCGCACGCTGGATGTAGAGGAGTGGCATCGCTCGCCGAGTCCGGTCATCGGCATGATCGTCATGGGTGCGGTCGCGTTCGTGTGCTTTGTTTTCTCGCGTTATGTGGTGGGCATGTCGCGTGAGCCGAAACTCAGGCTCATTCGCGCTGCGGGCAGTTACCTGATGGGCAACGCCCTCGTTTCGACGCTGCTCGTTGTCGCATTCGCGTTTGCGGGCGGAAGTGCGGCTGGGCGCTGGGCGGAGCCGCTGGCTGCCTACATCGTTCGTTTCACCCTGCTGTTTCTGGGTCTCGAATTCGTCGTCAATTTCATCCTCGAATTCTACAGGCCTCGACACGCCGAGGACGACATTCGCCCCGCTTTCGACAGTCGCTTGCTGGCACTGTTCAGCGAGCCGGGCGGCATTGTGCGTTCGATTGCCGAGACGATTAACTATCAGTTCGGGTTCGAGGTCAGCGGGACGTGGATTTACAAGGTCGTTCAGCGATCCCTTTTTCCACTGGCCGCGATGACCGTTTTCTCCTTGATCCTCCTGTCGAGCGTCGTCGTTGTGGACGTTGACGAATTGGCCTTTGTCGAGCGATTCGGTGCTGTCGAAGAGGCTGACATCGCTGCACCGCTGGAGCCGGGTTTCCATTTGAAGTGGCCTTGGCCTGTGGATCGGGTGGTGCGCGAGCGTATCAACCGCATGCGCAGCCTCACCGTCGGCAGCGAGCATCGCGAGGGCTGGGAAATCCGTGAAAACGTGGCTAAGCGTGAAAACATCGATCACGAGGCGCACGGGCTGGAACACGCTGAATTGTGGACGGACGATCATGAGCGCGTAGCCAACACGTCGCTTATGATCGTGGCCAACCTGGAAGACGGTCGCACGTCCGACAAGGTTCGCGACACGGCGGTGGGGGGAAACAGATCGACGGACAGTCGGGCCGGCGTGAACCTGCTCATGGTGTCGGTGACGATCGAGTACTACATCGAAAGCCTGCACGATTACGTTTACAACTATGTGGACCCTGTGTCTGTTCTTGAGTCGATCGCGCATCAGGAATTGAGCGATTACGCAGCCAGCCACGATGCCGAGTTCCTGATGGGGCCTGGGCGGCGTCATTTTCACGAACAATGGAAGCAGGCGCTCCAGGAACGGTGCGACGAAGCCAAGCTCGGTGTGGCGGTCACTTTAGTCGGGCTTCACGCGCATCCGCCGGCGACGCAGCAGGTGGCTGCCACGTTCCAGAATGTGATTTCGGCTGAGGTGCGTATGGAAGCGACCGTCGAAAAGGCGAAGGGCATGTACGATCGCGTGTTGACGCTGACGGCTGGCAACGTCGCACGGGCGGAGGCGCTGGATGCAGCGGCTCGCGAGCACGAACATCTCAACGCAATCGCCGCCGCCGATCACTCCGCCGCGTCGCTCGCGGCGAAGGAATCTGCCCGGCAACGGGTGACGGACCTGCTTCTGGGAAATCCCGGAAAAGGAATCGAGCCGATCAGCGGTGGGGCGGCGGCTGCGATTTTCGATGCCAAAGCCAAGCGTGCAGCCTCAGTCGGTATTGCGCAGTCCAAGTTTCGCACGACGGCGAACGATCTCATCGCTTATCAGTCCGCCCCCGAGTTGTTCAAGGCGAGGCGTCGTTTGGCGGTCTGGCGGGAAGCGCTGCCGGGGCTGAGGAAGTTTGTTTATACCAGCGATCCGGACACACTCATCATTGAGTATGAAACCAAGCAGCGGACAGTGTTGGATTTGGCCGCCGACGACAGTGCCGGTGGGCCTCAGTAGGTGCGATAAGCCGGTTATTCCGGTTGCCACGGAGCGTTTTTCATGCGTAGTCTTCCATCGATTTTTGCCGCCATCTTCGTCGTGATGATTCTCGGCTTCTATATGTGTACGTTCCCCGTACGCTTCACTGAAGTCGCAATCAAGAAAACCTTCGGCCAAAAAGCCGGCGAAGCCATTACCGAACCCGGTCTGCAATTCAAATGGCCTTGGCCTATTCAGAGTGTGGTCAAGTTCGACAAGCGCATCCGCGTGCTCGAAGACCGTACCGAAGAGACGATCACAGCCGACAGCAAGAACGTCATCGTTTCGACCTCGACGTTCTGGACCATTGAGGATCCCTACCTTTTCCACCTTCGTTTTGGAAGTGAAGAAGAGGGTGAGAAGCAGCTTCGCAGTGCGGTGCGCTCTCAGAAGAAGGCGGTCATAGGCCAATATGAGTTTAACAACCTCGTCTCCACGCACCCGGAAGACCGCAAGCTTCGCGAAATTGAGGAGAAGATGCTCGAACCCGTACGCGGTGTGTGGCGGGACGAGTATGGTGTCGATGTGCGCTACTTCGGTCTGACGAAGTTGACGTTGCCCGAAAACGTCACCAAAGCCATCTTCGACAGCATGAAGAAAAACGAGGAAAACAAAGCTGACAACTACAGTGCGGAGGGCGACGCTGAGGCTGCCCAGATTGTCGCCGAAGCGATGGCGATTCAAGAACGCATCATGTCCGTGGCGAACAGGAAGGCCGACGAAATCCGCAACGACGGGCAGCGCAAAGTCAGCGAGATTTACGCTCGATTCGCCGAGAATCAGGAGCTGCGCATTTTCCTGGACAACATCAACGCCATGCGTGATTCATTCCGCGAGGACACAACATTCATCCTTGATCGGACCCATCCGCTGGTTCAGCCGTTCGCGGCTGAGCCGGTTCCTGTGGCCGACGATACGCGCGGTGCGGGCGACGCATTGACCGCGGTCAAGCGAGGCGAGTAACGAGTCATGAGTAACGAACCGCAAAACCTGCCTTCGTCGCCCCCGCCCCCGTCGGCTGACATCGGCGGCAGCGTCGCCAACCGATCGCTGGCCGATGCACTGAGCACGAGCTTTCGCATTCTCAAGTCAGCCATGGTTGTGCTGGTCATTCTGTTTATCGCCTCCGGCACGTTCGTAGTCGAGCAAAACGAACAGGCCATCGTGCTGCGACTGGGCAAACCGGTTGGTGCGGTGCGCGAGGCTGGTTTCAACTGGGCGTTTCCGACACCCATCGACGAAGTCGTGAAGATTCCCGTCAAACAGAGCAGCACCGTGCAAATCCGCAGTCATTGGCTGCACTTGCGCGAAAACGAGAAAGGCATCCCGCTCGGCAATGTCCGCCGCGGCGGCGAGGGACTTGACCCCATGCGCGACGGGGCACTGCTTACCGGCGACAAGGGTCTGGTGCATATGCAGTGGCGGGTGACTTATCGCGTCGACGATTTGCGGCAGTTTGTGTCGCTCGTTTCGGATACCAATCGCGAGCGGGCGGAAAACGTCATCACGCGATTGCTGGAAATGTGCGCGATCCGTGTCGTCGGCGGGTTCTCGACGGAGGATGCGACGCGCAAACGTGTGGCTGAGCTTCGCGCCGAGGTCAAAATCGGCATGAACGATGTGTTGTCGGCTTTGAACACGGGGATTTTGGTCGAGTCGGTGGATATTCCCGAATCGACGCCGCCCTTGCAAACGCGCATGGCTTTTGACAACGTCATCGTCGCCGAAAACAACAAACGCACGATTATTCGCAACGCTGAGCAGCACGCTCGTGATACGCTGAACGCGGTGGCCGGCGCAGCCTACCCCAAGCTTGTCGCATTGATTGAGCAGCGTGATCAGGCTGCACTTGCTGACGACACTGCCACAATGGCCCGACTGGACACGCGCATCGACGAGGTGCTCGAATTCGAAGCGACGGGACGGGTTGCCCAATTGGTCCGCAATGCGAAATCTTCGGTCGGTGCGGGCGTGCAGAACATTCTTGCGGACGCGGAGGAATTCGATGGTTTGCTCGATGAGTTCCTCGCCAATCCCAAGCTGTTCAAGGCGCGTATCTGGCAGGAAGCCAAGGCGGAGATTCTGCGGAATCCAAACATCGTCAAGCTCTACAAGCCCGCGGACTCGATTTTTCGTATTCACATAGGGGCTGATCCACGTCAGAAGAAGAAGAAGGATGAGGATCAGTATCTTCGGGAAGTGCTTAACGAGCCCGTTCAGTTTGAATCGCGGAATCCGGGCGGGCAACTGACCGTCCCCTGGTGATCGACATTGTTGACATGGTACACACAGGCCAACCATGAGCGAACGCAACGCACCGATCGTGCAGACAGCCGGTCTAACCAAAGTTTTCAAAGACTTCTGGCGCCGCGATCGTGTGGCTGCTGTAAACGATCTCAATCTTGAGGTTCGTCGCGGGGAGGTCTTCGGCCTGCTGGGCCCCAACGGTTCCGGCAAGAGCACGACCATCAAAATGCTGCTCGGGCTGCTTTACCCGACGCGCGGGCGTATCTCCGTTTTCGGGCGCCCGCCGACGGATGTAGCCGTCAAAGAGCACATCGGGTTTCTTCCGGAAGAGTCTTTCCTCTATCGCTTTCTGGACGCCCGCGAGACGCTCGACCTTTACGGGCGCATTTTCAAACAGCACACGCGCGTCCGCCGCGAACGCATCGAAAAGCTGCTCGACATGGTAGGCCTGCGCTCCGAAGCAGGAAGACGCATCGGCGAATACTCCAAAGGCATGGCCCGGCGCATCGGTCTCGCCCAGGCCCTCATCAACGACCCCGAGTTTCTGATCCTCGACGAACCGACGGCTGGCTTGGACCCTATCGGCATACGCCAGATCAAAGACGTCATTCGCCAGCTCGCAGACAAGGGCAAGACGATTCTGCTTTCGAGTCACTTGTTGGCCGATGTAGAGGACGTCTGCGACCGAATCACGATTCTGTACGGCGGTCGCGTTCGCGCCGACGGACCTGTGAACGAATTGCTCAGTCGCGAGGATCGCACGCAGATTATTTCCGAGAAACTGACCGAAGACACGATCAAGAAAATTCGCCACCTCATCGAGGATGGCGAACACAAAGCCATTCTGAAAGTCGGCGCACCGTCCGACCGCCTCGAAGCCTTCTTCATGCACACCGTCGAGCAGGCGGAGGCTGCCAATGTCCGAAGCAGCGGTGCGAAGGGATCGGGCGCACTGCCGGACTTTCTCGGAACGCGCAAGCCGGCCAACGTCGTGGAATCGCTGGTGGCAGCCGCCGATGTCAAGCCGACACACAGCAAGACGATCGAACCCGTCGCGTTGCGTCAGCCCAAACGCGAGGAGCAGCGCGCCGCGCAGCTTATCGAGCAGCTCGTTTGCAAGGAGCCGACAGGGCCCGTGGCAAAGTCGGTTTCGCCGGAATCGGCCACGCCGACACCGGCTTCTCAGAAATCAGCCGCACCGGAACCGGCCGCACCGGAACCGGCTACACCGGAGCCGAAAAAAGTATTGCCCGATGAGCCGTCCGCCGGCGATCGTTCGGTGATCGACAATCTCATCGGCAGAACCGAGAAACGCGACGATGACTAGGATTTGGGCGGTCGCGCGACAAACCATCGCCGAAGGCGTCCGCATGAAGGTCGCCCTGGTCTTCATCGCGTTCATCCTGCTCATTCTCGGCGGGTTGCCCTTCGTGCTCAGAAACGAGGACTCGGTCAGCTCGGCAGTCCAGACGTTCCTGTCGTTTTCGCTGGCTGGTTTGAATTTCTTCCTCTGTCTGCTCACCATTTTCCTGACGAGATCGCTTTCCGAGGAAATCGCCGGCGGGCAGATTCTGCTGATGATGGCCAAACCCGTCCCCCGATGGCAGTTCGTGGTCGGCAAGTGGCTTGGCATTGTGACGATTAACGGGGTGCTGCTGGTTTTTTCGGGGCTGGCAATCTTCTTCGTCGCCCACGGGATGGCCAAGTACCAGGCGACCGATGAGTACGACAAGCTGCGCCTGCGCGACGAAATCCTCACCGCCCGACACGGCATCAAGGTGGACATCCCCGATTTCAGACAGGACGCGGAAGACTACTTCAACGACCGCCTCGAATCCGGCGGCTATTCCGGTGTGATCGACTTCGATCCCAAGAGGGAGCGCAATCGTCTTCTGGACGATTTTGCCCAGATCGATCGCACGATCTATCCGCTGGAAAGTCGCGACTACCTTTTCAGCAATATCCGCTGCGACCGCACCGCCGACCGCACCGTGCAGGTACGTTACGAGGCTGAAGTCTGGGCTTACCCCCCCGATGAAATCCTCCGCTGTGTGTGGGTATTCGGCGACCTTGACAAGGGCACATCTCAATACGTGTTCCACCGTCGCGACGTGATCGCCCGGCGTCAGTCCATTTTCGTTCCCGCAGATGCCATCGCCGCGGACCGCACGCTCAAAGCCACACTCATCAACCAGAACCCGTTCGAGGGCGAGCCGCAATTCGGCAACACCATCAGCTTCACGACCTACGATGTTATTGAAATGTTTTTTCCGGTGGGCACGTTCGGCGGCAACCTCGCCCGGCAACTGACTCTGGTTTTCTGCCGGTTGATGCTGCTCGCTGCCTTCGCCATGATGGCGGCCTGTTTGTTCTCCTTCCCGGTCGCCTGCCTGATGACCTTCTGCTTCATTGTGATGGCTTCGATGACCGGTTACCTGTCCGGCTCGCTGATCCATTTTGAAAGTGAAGGCGCGTACTACTGGTTCAAGAAATTCGCCGAAGTTCTGTACAGTGTCCTGTTCTTCATCATTCCGGATTTCTCAAGGTACGACGGAGCGAGCCTGTTGGTGAACGGGCGAAACGTGACGCTCATGTGGGTCTTGACCGGCATACGCGATTTGGTCCTGATCGGCACGACAGCCGTCGGACTGCTCGCGTGCATTCTGTTCCAGCGGCGCGAGGTGGCGGAAACGTCCTTCTAATTTCTCATGACGCAGCTTGTTCAACAGGATATGCCCGACTATCTCGTCCGCCGCGAGCAGGCCAAACGCTCCGAGCGCACCGTGCAGGTGATGGCTTTGCTCATCGCGGTGGTTTCGCTCCTGGCCGCTGCACAGTTCGTCAAGCCGATCGACAATCTGCGTTTGGAACACCAGTTGACGCTCGATCCCGAGAGCACCAAAGGCCTGCCCCCGGATATCGCGCTGCTGACCAAGACCGGAACACTGCGTGCGATTGCGATTGACTTTCTCTTCATCCGTCTCGAACGCCTCAAGGAAGAGAACAAGTATTACGAACTGAACAAGCTCTCCGACATCATCTGCAAGCTGTCGCCGCGCTTCCCGTCCGTGTGGAAATACGCCGCATGGAACATGGCCTACAACATCAGCGTGACGCAGTATTCGCCGGAAGGGCGGTGGTATTGGGTCAAAAAAGGTGTGGAGTTGTTACGCAACCAGGGTCTGCGCTACAACGAAAAGTCCATAGGCTTGTACCTGGAACTGGCCTGGATTTACTGGCACAAAATCGGCGACTTCCTCGACGATCACCATTGGACCTACAAGAAGGAACTCGCCGTCGAGGTCGAACGCATCCTCGGCCCACCGCCCGTGACGCAATCGTCCGACGAATTCGTCGAGCGCTTCGGCGACATCGCGCGCGCCCCGCACCGCCTCAAAGACCTCCTCGCCACCGACGAAAGAGTCGTGGAGCTGGTTGGGAAGATGGCGGAACTCGACCTCAAGCCCGACTACGGACTGCTCGATTTCGTCGCACGCAACATGCGCACCGGGTTGCAGATTCGCGATATCCTGAAAGACGTTCAGCAGGACACCGCCCGCACACTGCACCAGTCGCGCATAGAATTGCTCACCGACGAAGGTCACAAGGGAGCATTGGAGCGCCTGTTGGCCTGTCTGCGCGGGATAGGTTTGCGTGACAAGTTCAACATGGACCCTGACTGGATGTACAAGTTGATGCAGGACTACGGTCCGCTCGATTGGCGCCTGCCCTACGCGCACGCTTTGTACTGGTCTTCGCGCGGCGACATGATGACCAAGGGGCAGTTGAGTCTCGACGAAAACGACTCCATGAACACGGTGCGCTACGTCTTCTTCGGCCTGCGCTTCATGATCCAGAGAGGCCGGCTCATTTTCGAACCGGACATGGACGATCCGAAGAATTCCTACCTCGAGTTGATGCCCGACTCACGCTTCATCAAACACCTGCACCAAGCCTATCTTCGTTTCGGCGAGGAGCAGTTCGGAGACGATCCACGTTTCGTCAAAGGCACAGCCGGTCCGAATTACAGCACCGGGCATATCTCGATACTCGAGGACGGCATCCGCCAGCTCTACACCGAGGGCGGGCCTGCCAACGAAAAACTGGCGGCTGAACTCTACGAATTTCTGCGCGCGCATTATGTCGACAAGGACACAGGCTTAATGCAGGCACAGTACCGTCAGCCGCTCGAAATGTTCGTCTTCCGCCAGTTCCGCGAGGAGTTGGTCAGTTGGAAACGGGCCAACGCGGTTATCGGTGCCTGGCTGTACCGTTCGTTGAAATACCTGAGTCTCGGTGAAGTGGAATCAAGCGCCGCCTCTCTGAATCGCGCCAAAATGGGCTGGGAAATCTACCAGCGTGACAAGGGCGACGATCCCGGCGACTCCGGACGCAGGGAGCTGCCGCCCATCGCCAACATGTACTCCGACGCGATCGTGGAATTCATGCAGCGTCCCGACGTGTACATCCTGCACCGCGCTCGCCTGTGGAATTCGCTCGCGCTCGATCCCCGGCAGAGGTCCTACGATCGCTTGATCGACTATTTCGAAGAGGCTTGCGCCCGCAACGTCCCGCCGTACGATCCCGCGAAGGCCTTCCCCGAGCCGGAAGGCATGGAGGAATATCGGCGGAACCACCCCCTCGACAACGCCCCCGATCCGACCATCAACCACGGCGAAAAAGCCTGACACCCGCAGCCGCACGCTCCCGACGCCAAGCGTCTCGATAATCCGCTCAGGCGAGACACCTACAATATTGTTGTCATGCTCGCTTTTGGCGCGCTCCCGGATCCTGCCGCCAAGCGTCGGGCAACGCGGTTACTACCGGACGTGGGGAACGCAGGGTGGGGGAGTATTGCCCACCCCAGCGTACTCTTACCCACCAAACCGCGTTTTTGAGCAGGAATCACGTTTGGCACGGAGATTGCCTTACTCGATTCCCGTACACCACGATGGGGAATCGAAGGGTTCAAAAAGGAGTAGGACTCATGATCGCGACCGCCACAACACGCCAAACACGCAACGACGAAATCACCATCCAGCGGTGGCTCACG
Organism: Phycisphaerae bacterium; assembly: GCA_029260215.1. Classification (GTDB taxonomy): domain Bacteria; phylum Planctomycetota; class Phycisphaerae; order UBA1845; family UBA1845; genus OFTM258. Next base: position 217,791 of record JAJDDQ010000039.1, on the reverse strand, counting down.
GACGCACGCAGGACGGGTCGCAAGGACAACTACGCTGGCAAGCGTCGCCACCCGCGATTCAGTTGGCACGCAGCCCTCACGGTCGAAGCCGTCGACGACGAAGGCCAATCACAGCAGTACGCCACCGCCCGCGACATCGGCGTAGGCGGAATGGGCTTGAAGACCCGTCGCCGCATCGATGCCAACACCATCATCCGCGTGACCGTGGACGCGACCGGCGAGTCGCTTGTCGCCCGTGTCCGCCACTGCTCGGAAGCGCTGGGCGGATTCATCATCGGCGTAGAGTTTCAGTCCGCGAATCCACCGCCCGCCCGCAAGCCGCTCCCCGCTATACGACGCATGGTCGCATAAGCGTCTGCGTCACCAGGATCAGGATCGATAAAAAACAACCGCCGGCTGGGATTATCAAATCCCGCCCGGCGGTTCTCGCAAACGAGCCGCGAACGTCAGTTCGTGCTGACCGAGTAAGCGGTTCTGACGGGTTTTTCATGGACACGTGCTCAATCGCGCGACGACATGAAGATGCGCAACACGTACCAGAACAACAGTGCGACTGAGGCGAACAACTCCAGCGAGGCAGCCACGTGCTTGCCCGGCGGGTAGTGATGCAGCACGTTGGACGTGTCGTAGAGAATCGCACCGCCCGCGAATGCGATCATGGCTACGGAGAACACCGGTCCCAGTGAAAAGCCGAAAATCACGCCGGCCACGATCAGGAGCATCGCACACATGCCGCCCCAGATGAGAACGCTGCGCATGAAGGAGAAATCTTTTCGTGTGATGAAGGCGACGGCTGTCAACGCGGTGAATCCGCCAAGCGTCACAATCGCGGCGCTGGAAATCACGCCCGAGAACTGCTCGTTTGCGATGTACAGCATCGGCACGAAGATGATGGCCTCCGCCAGGACGAATCCGCCCAAAGCTGCGTATTGCGCAGCCAGCGACGTCGCGGTGTGTGCGGTGCGGCTGGCGATCCAATTGACCAGCATGAATCCGCCGAGAACCATCAGCCAGCCGCCCGGGGCGGCCATCAGCGCGTGCGCGATGCTTTCGGCCAACCCACTTGAAAACAGGAACACCTCGATGAGGGTAAAGAGAGCGATGGCTCCGAAGAGGTGCGCATAGGTCTTGGTGATGAAGTCGGCGCGTGTGTCCTCGCCCAGCGACCATACCGAACCTGGGATGACCTGTGCCCCAGCCAACTGAGTCTGTCGTAAATTCATAGTGTGATCCTCCTTGCGGACTCTATATCGGCTTCGCCAACCTGTCCATGCAGTCTTCCATGACGACGATTCCATGGGTGCATCCCAAAACGGGTGGCGATTCGTGATGAAGGGTGGCATCTACCGGCGCAGTCGGTAGGCCGTGGGGGTTGCGGATATCCACGGTCTGGCTGCGCCAGACCGTGCCACCCAGAATGGGATGCACCCCGATTTCATACAGGAAAGGTGGGGCGGAGCACCCCGAAACGAACGAATCGGGCAAACGCGAGGTGCGCCGCCCGATTCGTGAATTGGCGTCAGTTTCGTGACGTTACTCCGGCGACAATGTTCGGTTGCGGCGGAGTTGTATTACCAGCCCGCCCACGAACAGCATCGACAGGATGATCATACCCCACTGCGAGACCGTTGGGATGGTGTTGATGCAGTCCGGCTCGCCATCACCGTCGGTATCGATCTCGATATAGTTGCAGCCGCACGCACCCGGGATGACCTTGTTCGGATCAACATTGCACTGGTCGATGCACGACGGAATGCCGTCACCGTCGAGATCCTGATCCGGGAAGTCGCACCCGCAGAAGCCCGGTGCGAGCTTGAGCGGGTTGAGGTCGCACAAGTCCACACAATCGGCAGTGCCGTCTGAGTCGGTATCCAAATCGGAGTTCCCGCAGCCGCACTGCCCCGCTTCAAACTTGTCGGGGTCGTTCGGGCAGCCGTCGTTGCAGTCGGCCAACCCGTCGTTGTCCGTGTCGTCGTCCGGCGTGCCGCAACCGCACTCTCCGGGCGTCGTTTTGTTCGGATCGCCCGGACAGTTGTCGTTGCAATCCAGCGTGTTGTCGCCGTCGGAATCGCTGTCGGCCACGCCGCAGCCGCAGACGCCCGGATTGACCTTGTTGGGGTCATTGGGGCAGCCGTCGATGCAATCTGCAACATTGTCGTTGTCGGAGTCCGTATCAGGATTCCCGCACCCGCAGACGCCCGGACTGATCTTGTCGGGATCGTTCGGGCAGCCATCCACACAGTCAGCCGTCCCGTCGCTGTCCGAATCAACATCGGCGACGCCGCACCCGCAATCACCGGGGTTGACCTTGTCGGGATCGTTCGGGCAGCCGTCGTTGCAATCGAGCGTGCCGTCGCTGTCCGTATCGACATCCGGCGTGCCGCATCCGCAGACACCCGGGCTGACCTTATTGGGGTCGTTCGGGCAACCGTCCACGCAATCGGCTGTGCCGTCACTGTCGGAGTCCGTTTCAAGGTTTCCGCAGCCGCACTGCCCCGGAGCGATCTTGTTGGGATCGCTCGGGCAGAGGTCGTCGCAATCGGCAGTGCCGTCGCTGTCCGAATCGACATCCGGCGTGCCGCATCCGCAGATACCCGGTGCGATCTTGTTGGGATCGTTCGGGCAACCGTCCACGCAATCGGCAGTGCCGTCGCTGTCGGTGTCCGTTTCAAGATTCCCGCAACCGCACTGGCCCGGAGCGATCTTGTTGGGATCGTTCGGGCATCCATCGTTGCAGTCGAACGTGCCGTCGTTGTCGGTATCGACATCCGGCGTGCCGCATCCGCAGACGCCGGGCGTGATCTTGTTGGGATCGTTCGGGCAACCGTCCACGCAATCGGCTGTGCCGTCGCTGTCGGTGTCCGTTTCGAGATTCCCGCATCCGCACTGCCCCGGCGCGATCTTGTTGGGATCGTTCGGGCAGCCGTCGTTGCAATCGAGCGTGCCGTCGTTGTCGGTATCGATATCCGGCGTACCGCATCCGCAGACACCCTGTGCGATCTTGTTGGGATCGTTCGGGCAGCCATCGACGCAGTCGGCTGTGCCGTCGCCGTCGGTGTCGGTGTCAGGATTGCCGCACCCGCACTGCCCCGGTGCGATCTTATTGGGATCGTTCGGGCAGAGATCGTCGCAATCGGCTGTCCCGTCGTTGTCCGTATCGACATCGGGCGTGCCGCATCCGCAGATACCCGGTGCGATCTTGTTGGGATCGTTCGGGCAACCGTCCACGCAGTCAGCCGTGCCGTCGTTGTCGGTATCTGTATCAGGATTGCCGCAACCGCATTGCCCCGGTGCGACCTTGTTGGGATCGTTCGGGCAACCATCGTCGCAATCCAGCGTGCCGTCGTTGTCCGTATCGACATCGCGCGTTCCGCATCCGCAGACGCCGGGCGTGATCTTGGTGGGATCGTTCGGGCAACCGTCCACGCAGTCAGCCGTCCCGTCGCTGTCGGTATCCGTTTCGGGATTGCCGCAGCCGCACTGCCCCGGCGCGATCTTGTTGGGATCGGCTGGGCAACCATCGTCGCAATCCAGCGTGCCGTCGTTGTCGGAGTCAACGTCCGGCGTTCCGCATCCGCACGCGCCTGGGGCGATCTTGGTGGGATCGCTCGGGCAGCCGTCAATGCAATCGGCTGTGCCGTCGCCGTCGGTATCCGTTTCGAGGTTGCCGCAACCACACTGCCCCGGCGCGATCTTGTTGGGATCGAGCGGGCAGAGGTCGTCGCAGTCAGCCGTTCCATCCATGTCCGTGTCCACGTCGGTCACACCACATCCGCAGACGCCCGGGCCGATCTTGTTGGGATCGTTCGGGCAACCGTCCACGCAGTCGGCTGTTCCGTCGCCGTCCGTGTCTGTATCGGGGTTGCCGCATCCGCATTGCCCCGGCGCGATCTTGGTCGGATCGAGCGGGCAGAGATCGTCGCAATCGAGCGTGCCGTCGCTGTCGGAATCGACGTCCGGCGTACCGCATCCGCAGACGCCCGGATCGATCTTCGTGGGGTCAGCCGGGCAACCGTCGATGCAATCGGCTGTTCCGTCACCGTCCGTATCCGTGTCGAGGTTTCCGCAACCGCACTGCCCCGGATCGATCTTGTTCGGATCGAGCGGGCAGCCGTCGTTGCAATCGAGCGTGCCGTCGTTGTCCGTATCGACATCGGGGATACCGCATCCGCAGACGCCGGGGTTGATCTTGTTGGGATCGAGTGGGCAGCCGTCAAGACAGTCAGCCGTTCCGTCGCTGTCCGTGTCCGTATCCGGGTTTCCACAACCGCATTGGCCGGGATCGACCTTGTTCGGGTCGCTCGGGCAGTTGTCGTTGCAATCGAGTGTGCCGTCGTTGTCTGAATCGACATCCGGCACGCCGCACCCGCAGACGCCGGGCATGGTCTTGGTCGGATCGCTCGGGCAGCCGTCCACGCAGTCAGCCGTCCCGTCACCGTCCGAATCCGTGTCGGGATTTCCACAACCACATTGCCCCGGATCAATCTTCGTCGGATCGCTCGGGCAGTTGTCGTTGCAATCAAGCGTTCCGTCGTTGTCAGAATCGACATCCGCCACGCCGCATCCGCAGACGCCCTGGGTGATCTTGTTCGGATCGTTCGGGCACGCGTCGATGCAGTCCGCCGTCCCGTCGTTGTCGGTGTCCGTCTCGGGATTTCCGCAGCCGCACTGCTCGGGGGCGACCTTGTTCGGATCGCTCGGGCAGCCGTCAACACAATCGGCGGTTCCGTCTCCGTCGGTATCGACATCCGAGACGCCGCAACCGCAGATGCCCTCTACGGTCTTGTTCGGATCGAGCGGGCAATCTTCAAGACAGTCGAGCACGCCGTCTCCGTCGGTATCGACGTCCGGTTTGCCCACGCACTGATCGTTGCAGTCGAGCACGCCGTCGTTGTCCGAATCGATGTCCGGCATGCCGCAGCCGCACACACCAGGCCCCGTCTTGTTGGGATCGAGCGGGCAGTCGTCGTCGCAGTCAGCCGTGCCGTCGTTGTCGGTGTCGGTGTCCGCCACGCCGCATCCGCAAACCCCCTGGGCAATCTTGTTGGGGTCCATCGGACAGGCGTCGATGCAGTCGGCTGTGCCGTCGTTGTCGGTGTCTGTTTCCGGATTGCCGCAGCCGCATTGGCCTGGTGTGGTCTTGTTCGGGTCGTTCGGGCAACCGTCGATGCAATCGAGCACACCGTCGTTGTCCGTATCCACATCGGGCGTGCCGCATCCGCAAACACCCTGAGCGATCTTGTTGGGATCGTTCGGGCAGCCGTCGATGCAGTCCGCCGTGCCGTCGTTGTCGGTGTCCGTTTCCGGATTGCCGCACCCGCATTGGCCTGGGGAGGTCTTGTTGGGGTCAGCCGGGCAGCCGTCGTTGCAGTCCGCCGCCCCGTCGTTGTCCGTGTCCGTATCTGGCGTGCCGCACCCGCAAATGCCCGGATTCACCTTGTTCGGATCGTTCGGGCAGCCGTCCACGCAGTCCGCCGTGCCGTCGCTGTCCGTGTCCGTGTCGAGATTGCCACAACCACACTGCCCCGGAGCGACCTTGTTCGGGTCGGCTGGACAGGCGTCGTTGCAGTCGAGCACGCCGTCGTTGTCGGTATCGACATCCGGCGTGCCGCATCCGCAGACGCCCGGCACGATCTTGTTGGGATCGTTCGGGCAGATGTCCACGCAGTCAGCCGTACCGTCGCTGTCGGTATCCGTGTCGGGATTGCCACAGCCGCACTGCCCCGGCGTGACCTTGTTCGGGTCGTTCGGGCAACCGTCGTTGCAATCGAGCGTGCCGTCGTTGTCCGTGTCCGCATCCGGCGTGCCGCATCCGCAGACGCGTGGGGCGAGCTTGTTGGGATCGTTCGGGCAACCGTCGGCACAGTCCGCCGTGCCATCGCCGTCCGTGTCCGTGTCGGGATTGCCGCAGCCGCACTGCCCCTGTGTGACTTTGTTTGGGTCGTTCGGGCAGTTGTCGTCGCAGTCAGCCGTGCCGTCGTTGTCCGTATCGACATCCGACACGCCGCAACCGCAGACACCCTGGGCGATCTTGTTGGGATCGTTCGGACAGCCATCAACACAATCAGCCGTGCCGTCGTTGTCCGTATCGGTATCGAGGTTTCCACAGCCGCATTGGCCTGGGACGATTTTGTTGGGATCGTTCGGACAGAGATCGTCGCAGTCGAGCGTGCCGTCGTTGTCCGAGTCTGTTTCCGGAGCGTTGCATCCGCAAACGCCGGGGGCGATCTTGTTGGGATCGCTCGGGCAGGCATCCACGCAATCAGCCGTCCCGTCGCCGTCCGTGTCCGTTTCAGGGTTGCCGCAGCCGCATTGGCCCTGCGTCACCTTGTTCGGATCATTCGGGCAAAGATCGTCGCAATCGGCTGTGCCGTCGTTGTCCGTGTCGGTATCCGCGACGCCGCAACCACAGGCACCTTGAGCGATCTTGTTGGGGTCATTCGGACAGGCGTCCGCGCAGTCGGCTGTGCCGTCGCCGTCCGTGTCGGTGTCAGGGTTGCCGCAGCCGCATTGGCCTTGGGCGACCTTGTTCGGATCGTTCGGGCAGAGGTCGTCGCAGTCCGCCGTGCCGTCATTGTCGGTATCAGTATCCGCGACGCCGCATCCGCAGACGCCCTGAGCGATCTTGTTGGGATCGTTCGGGCAGCCGTCAACGCAGTCCGCAGTGCCGTCGCTGTCCGTATCCGTTTCGAGGTTGCCGCAGCCGCACTGGCCTGGCGCGACCTTGTTGGGATCGTTCGGACAGCCGTCGTTGCAATCGAGCGTGCCGTCGTTGTCCGAATCGACGTCCGGCGTGCCGCATCCGCAGACGCCCGGGCTTATCTTGTTGGGATCGTTCGGGCAGGCATCGACGCAATCAGCCGTGCCGTCGCCGTCCGTGTCCGTATCCGGGTTTCCGCAGCCGCATTGGCCTTCGGCGATCTTGTTGGGATCGAGCGGGCAGCCGTCGAAACAGTCGAACGTTCCGTCGTTGTCCGTGTCCACATCGTCAACGCCGCATCCGCAGATGCCCTGGGCGATCTTGTTGGGATCGTTCGGGCAGGCATCGACGCAGTCAGCCGTGCCGTCGTTGTCCGTGTCCGTATCCTGAACACCGCAACCGCATTGGCCTGGGGAGGTCTTGTTGGGGTCGTTCGGGCAACCGTCTGCACAGTCCGCCGTGCCGTCGCTGTCCGTGTCGGTGTCCGCGACACCGCATCCACAGACGCCCTGGGCGATCTTGTTGGGGTCATTCGGGCAGCCGTCGATGCAGTCCGCCGCGCCGTCGTTGTCCGTGTCGGTGTCCGCAACGCCGCAACCGCAGGAGCCGGGAGCGGTCTTATTCGGATCGTTCGGGCAGCCGTCGTTGCAGTCAAACGTTCCGTCGTTGTCGGTGTCCGTGTCGGGGACACCGCAACCGCACACGCCCTGTCCGGTCTTGTTGGGGTCGTTCGGGCAACCGTCGTTGCAGTCCGGCGTCCCGTCGTTGTCCGTGTCGTCGTCAGCTACGCCGCAACCGCACAGGCCGGGCGTCGTCTTGTTGGGATCGTTGGGGCAGCCGTCTAGGCAGTCCGGCGTGCCGTCGCCGTCCGTATCGCATTCGACGGAAATATCCACGGCGTTGAGAGTAATGTGGCTGTCTGTTTCACGGAGCTTGAAGCTGTCGATCAACAGATTGGCAGGTAGGCTGGTGAGCAGCGCAAAATCAACATCTCCGCGGTCAGTGCCTGTGCTTGAGAACGCCGCCTGAATTTCGGATTCAAGGATCGTGTAATCGTAGCCGGATGACATATCGCTGGAAATGAACAGTACCGGATCATCGTCGCTGAATTTGATCTTGCGCAGTTCGATGACAACGCTCGCAGCCGCAACCGGAGCGTCGAACGTGACAATCAATTCCTCGTTTTGATTGCCGCCACCGCCCGAAATCTCCTTGCTGCCGCCACAGCCGGAATGCTTGACGCCCAATCCCTTGCTGTACCGGTAAACCTTTCCGACACTGCCTGACGCATTTGGATCCGTTGGTGCCCCAGGGTCAATGCTCGTCCGTGCCGTCACTACGAATGAGGCGGAGTCACCGGAAGTCGTTTTGGGTCGCAAGCTATCAAAGCAACTATTGCTCCCGGAGAGGTTAGCCGATTCGTCGCCGCAGCCGCCCAGTCCGTTGCAACCGCAAACGCCGGGTTCCGTGCGACCGGGATCGGTCGGACAACCATCAACGCAATCCGCCGTACCGTCCGAATCTGTGTCGGTATCAGGCGTGCCGCATCCGCATTGCCCCGGATCAATCTTGCCGGGGTCACTCGGGCAACCGTCGTTGCAGTCAGCCGTTCCGTCGGAGTCGCGATCCTTGTCAGACGTGCCGCAATCGCACTGCCCGGGAATAGTCTTGTCGGGGTCGTTGGGGCAGCCGTCGAGACAGTCAGCCGTGCCGTCGCCGTCCGTGTCGGTGTCGGGACTTCCACAACCACACTCGCCCGCGTCGATCTTGTTGGGATCGTTGGGACATTCGTCGATGGTGATTTGTACGCAGAGATCGTTGTAATCGTTGTCGGCTGACGAACTGGGAAGGTCTTCAAAGCAGATCAACCACGTCATGCTCTGCGTCGCACCGCCCTCAACGCGAAACGTAATCATGTGGTCCATGCCGTCCACGTTGTCGGAAACGTCAGACGACCAAACCTCGCCGTCAGTCCGGTCGTACCAGTGGAAGTCACCTCCGGTCAGATTCAGACCGCTAATGCCGCCCGTAGCGCCGTAACCGGAACCGGAAATCGTGAAGAGGTCGGTGTAAACACCGCCGCGTTCCCAGCCAAGCTCTTGGCCATTGCCCGCGAATTTCGCTTCGGCATCGACGATGACGATTCCATCCGTCCAGGTCTGATCGGTACGCCCGCTGAAGGTCATGCTCGACAAAAGCTCGAGCACCATACCCTCATCTTCAGCCACGCCCATGTCGACGAAGTCGTCGATGCGCGTCACCGTTTCACCGTTGGTATAAATGGTTGCAATGATGTCGAACACGCTAGGTTCGGAACTGGTCCCGAGTGGTGTCGTGTCGGCGAACAGGCTGGACGTTAGCAGAGCGAGCGCGCAAAGACTGATCGAGACCGGCGACTTTTGGCGAGTCATGGCTTTCCTTTCCTCCATTCGTTTCGAGGAGAACCTCCGTCGTTCTCCCGGCACCCCGAAGAGCCAGCGTTGTGTCCATCCTTGGAGGAGGAATATGGGAAGCGTTCGCACCCTCCGCGCACCGGCACCTCAGAATCCGTAGTTTACCGGTCGTACAGCCCCAATTCAATAGCTTTCTAGGGTAGATGCATGATTTCGGGTCCGGACTAGAGAGAAACTGGTCGCTGCCTGTTGCATCCCTGTAGATTTGCCCCAATCATCCTGATTGCCCCAATCGTTGTATTTGATACATTATGACGTTTCGTCGATTCGGGCATGAGATCAATAGAATTCGCCGCGCAAGTTCTCGCGTTGTATCGGACGCAGGGCACAGGTACGATCTGAGCTTGGCAGCCGTTTCTTAACTTCATTTCCAGGAGGTGCCGAACATGTTTGCTGGACGAACGTATGTCGCGATTGCCTTGGCAGGATTGCTGGTTTGCGCAATAGGAGACCAGGCCCGCGCCGCAGCCATTGAAAAGGTCGCTCGGATTGGCGATCTGGTACCAGGGCGTGAAACCGTCCCCGGAATCGCGTTTCGCGGACGGAGTTTTCAGCCGTCCGGACCGGGCACCTTCACCAAGCCGAGCATCAACGGCGTTGGCGAAGCTGTCTTTCGCGGTGTGAGCAGCCGGGCTTTTTCGCCGACAAACACAGCCATCGGCCTCTACGTCAAGAGGCCGGGGCAACCGTTGTCGGTCCTGGTTGATTCTACCACCGACGCGATGGGCGATCCGACATTCGCGGTCCCCGGTCAGCCTGCGGGGTCACTTTTCAGTGATTTCAAATCTCCGATCATTAACGATAATGGCGATGTCGTCTTTCATGCGACGTTCAGCGGTGGCACCGGCCTTTATGCGACAACCGTTACGGGTGGCCCAATCGTCAAACTCGTCGACCGTACCGATGCCGTTCCCGGGCAGGCAGGCGTGTTCTTCAAGGGGTTCGAGTTTACGCTTGGATCGACAAGCTCTCTCATATTCGTAGCGTCCATGGACAACAGCGGGAATGTTGTCTTTCTCGGGCGATTCAACATCGTCGGACAGCAGTTTGAGGACCAGGCTTTGTACGCTACCACTGTTGCGGGCGGGCCGTTGACGCTGATTGCGGATTCGACCGAAACAATGCCCATCAGCAACCGCGCGGGATTCGTGTTGAGCGGCGTGCAGAGTGAGGAGGCTGCTTTCACGGAAACCGGTCAGGTGGCGTTCCGAGGCACGGCGCGTGTGGGGACGCAGTTTTTCCAGGGTATTTTTTCGGTTCCGCTCAACGCAAGCGCGTCGCCGACAGCCGTGGCGATGCGTTTTGACGCGGTGCCCGATGCTTCGCTGGGCGGATTTTTCGGTGGATACGACATCAACGACAACGGTACGGTCGTTTTTCACGCCAGACATGGAAACAACACGAACGAAGGTCTGTACATAGGCGACACCGCCGGCGGAGCGTTGGGGCGCATCGTCGACGATCTTGGAACATTCGCAGTGCCGGGCAAGGCTGGCTTCGGATTCAAGAGTTTTCAGCACGCGGCGATCAACAACGCGGGGCAGCTCGGTTTGTTTGGCCAGGATGATGACGCGGTCACGCAGGACCGGGGCATTTATGCGGCGGACACATCAGGCACACCGCTCGGGTTGGTGGCCAATTCGACGATCATTCCGCCTTCGCGCAGTGCGCCTGCTCTGTTGCGCTCGTTCGGCGGCGGCGATTTCAAAAGCGCGTCGATCAATGAATCGGGCAATATGGCTTTTTCTGCGACCGGACCAAGTGAAACCGGCGGCGGGTTGGCGGGCTTGTATTTTTACAATGCCTGCACACAGTCGATCGAGTTGATCATGGATGATCTGTCAGAAGCAGCCAATCCCGACATCGGAACCATCGACACCGCAAGTGGAAACGGCGTGCTTTTGATTTACGACGGAACGGAAATCAGAGCCGGTCACTACCGTTCGCTCAACGATGCCAATCAAGTGGCATTCCTGGCGTCGTTCGGCACGTTCGATTCCGGAGTCTACATCGCCGACGTCGGCGCGACGGGCGGGGGGACGCCTGAAATCACATGCCCGCCCGATGCCATCAACCTTGCATGCACGGCTGACACAGGTTCGGCATCTCTGGGCGACGCCACCGCGACCGATAGCTGCACCGGCGCGTCGATACTTGCGGTTTCCAGCGACAGCATTGCGGCGTCTTGCGGCAACACGACGACCATCACACGCACATGGTCCGCGACGGATGCTTCCGGTGCATCCGTAACGTGCGATCAGGTTATCACCACGGTCGATACGGACGCGCCCGCGCTGTCCCTGCCGGTTGACGCGACGGTCGAGTGCGACGCGGACAGTTCCGCCGCGGCGACGGGATCAGCCTCAGCTACCGACGATTGCGACGCAGTCGTCGATATCTCCTCGTCCGACAGTGTTGCCGCTGGCGCGTGTCCAGCCGACTCGGTTATCACGCGCACGTGGACGGGCGTAGACGATTGTGGAAACAGCGTCAGCGCCGATCAGACTATCACAGTTATGGATACCACCGCCCCCGTTGTCACGGTTCCGCCCGATGCGACGTTGGCCTGTACAGACGATTCATCGCCAGCGGGCACCGGGTTCGCGACGGCCTCCGACAATTGCGCCGTGTCGGCTGGCATGAGTTTCAGTGATGTCGTCGTCGCCGGCGCATGCCCCGCAGATTCGGTGATTACGCGCACGTGGACGGCGACCGACGACTGCGGCAACGCATCGAACGCCAATCAGATCATTACGGTCAGCGACACGGTCGCGCCCGTGCTGACGATTCCGGCTGACGCCGTCGTATCCTGCGAAGACGACCTGTCACCGGCTGCGACGGGGTTGGCCACCGCGACGGACGACTGTGATGCAGCTCCGGCGGTATCGTCAAACGATACTGTGGTGGCTGGCATCTGCGCGGGGGAATCGGTCATCACGCGCACATGGACTGCGACCGATGCCTGCGGAAACAGCGTCAGCGCGGCACAGGTGATAACGGTGGTGGACGCGACCGCACCGACGGTCAGCACACCGGCGGACGCGGCTTTGTCCTGCGATGCGACTGACACCTCGCCGACGGCTACCGGTTCAGCCACAGCGGCGGACAATTGTGACGCAGCCCCCGCGATCGGATTCGGCGACGTGACTGTCGGCGGCGCTTGCGTGAACGACTCGGTGATTACGCGCACGTGGACGGCGACCGACGCTTGCGGAAACGTCGGAAGCTCGAATCAGGTGATTTCGATCACGGATGCGACGGCACCGGTCGTCTCCTGTCCCGCCGACGTGGCTGGGCTTGACTGCGGCTCCGACACAAGCAGTTCAGCCACCGGCGTTGCGACGGCGACGGACAACTGTGGTCCGGCTGCTTTGGCGTCCGCGGATGCGTCGTTGGCGGGTTGCGGCTTGACTGAGACGATTACGCGCACGTGGACTGCGACCGATGCCTGCGGCAATGCAGCGGACTGTGTCCAGACCATTCAGACGGTGGACAACACGCCGCCGGTACTTACGGTTGACGTGACGCCGATCTCAGTCGTCGATTCGGATTGCTCCGGCAGTGAGGTCGCGACGTTGCCGGCGGCGACGGCTGACGACGCCTGTGACGGCCCGCTTGCGGTTGTTGACGACGCTCCGGCGGGCGGGTTTCTCGCCGGTTCCACGACGAGCGTAACGTTTTCCGCGACGGACGATTGCGGCAACACCACCGCTGAGTCAGTCGATGTGGACGTCGAGCACGGCGCGTGGATTTCGGTCAAGGCTGTTCGGTTCGTGATCGGTTTTGGTCATCACCCGTTTGTGACCAGAGAGCGGCTTGAAGGCGAGACGATCGTCGTGTTCGACAATTCGCCGGGAAGTTGCGCAAGAGCGGAGTTGGCCAATTATTACTACATCCTGCATTGGGCTATCCCGTCGATATTCGCCAACTGCACGCCGGACACGACGGGCATCACCGATGCGAACGGGCGGGTCACGATCGACGTTCCGCCGGGCGACTATGTTGTCGGTTTGCACTTTGACTCCGACGACGACGGTTACCCCGATCAGTTCCTCAGCCAGCGTGTGAACAACCTCAGTTGTGGCCAAGTCAAGCGGGCGCGTCTCTTCACAGTTCGCCTGGCCAACAACCGCCGGTACGCCTGCCGATGGAACCGCTGGAGCGGCTCGGAGCTGTACGTGATCGAGCCGGAAGAGGTTATTTGGGATGAAACCGAGCAGCTTTATCCGTTTGTGTTCGATGCCGAGGGTGACTGGGATGTGTCAGTCAGTGTTCAGCCGCCGGACGGGTTTGTCTCGGATTACGACTCGCTTTCCGAAGACGTAAGCAACGACACTGAGGCAGTGCAGTTCACTATTACGGAACTGGGTAGCGATCTTGTGCCGACCAAGGCTGACTTCACGATCCGCCACAACGGCAACGTCTATCGTCATCGCAGTGAGATCGGCATTCGCCTGACGCCCGAGTATGCTCGCCAACGCGGGTTCGACCCGGTGAAGCTGCGCGAGCGAGGCCTCATCGTGGAGAAAAACCACCAGCGCACCGAACGAAGCCGCCGGAGCAAATAGCCCGATCGGCTGATGTAGATTGTGTTGAATATTCGTGGGCGGCACCGGTTCATTTCGGTGTCGCCCTTTTCTTTTTCGCGTTTCTCGCTTCACCGACAAGGTAGTCGAACCTGTGCCATTCCAGGCTCAAGCCTCGTCGCCCGGAGCATTTCGCCACAGTCGCCACCACGTCGACAGGATGCACCACCCCGCGCGGAGTACGCCGCGGACCGTGCCGCCAATGCGGCTGGGGGTGGGGCTGCGGTGGTAGGGGACCGGCAACTGCTGCACACGGAGGTTTTCCTGAATGGCGCGAATCTGGAGTTCAATGGTCCAGCCGTAGGCTCGGTCCTGCATATCGATTTGATCGAGGGCTTTGCGGCTGATGGCACGGTAGGGGCCCAGATCGTAGTAGTCAACGTCCCAGGCGAGTCGAATCAGCAGGACCGCCAGCTTGTCGCCGAACTGCTGCGGGATGGACATGGATCCCTGCCCGCGCAGCGGCGGCACGCGGATGCCGATGACCACGTCGCATTCGTTTCCGTGGATCGGGGCGATCATGGCTGGTATGAGCGTTACGTCGTCGGTCAGGTCCGCATTGACGAAGATGATCGTTTCGATGTCGTCGTTGAGCTGCTGCAACGCAGCGTGGCAGGCGGCGCCGTACCCACGGTCGGTCACGTTGGCCACAGTCGCACCGAATTCGCGGGCGACATCCGCCGTCGCATCGGTCGATCCGTTGTCGCCGACGACGATTTGTCCGAGATTCATCCCGACGAATCTCGGCATGAGAATGCGTAAGTTGTCGGCTTCGTTGAGCGCTGGGATGACGACGGCGACGGTGGAGAGATTGTACATCGGTGCATTGGCTGCAAGGCTGACGGTCATGGTGTTTGGCGGATACGGTGCTTCCGGCGGCATCCGTCTCATCCCTTTAGGAAATAAAGAAACTGCTGCTCTGTCAAAAATCGTCCGGCATGAAGAAACGAACAGAGCCGCGCCCGTAAGGAAGCGGGGGGCCGCGATAACCTTCCGCTACGCCCAACTTCGCACTCACCGTCAAAATTCGAATCACCCATTAATTCACGTGTGACACTGCACTACGGGCGCAGGCGCGGCGTCAACGGGGCGTTGTTGCGAACGAACGTACTCACGCACCGCGAATGATGCGATCGGCTGCCAGCGCGCCAGGCCCACAGGTCAATCCGCCTCCGGGGTGCGCACCGCTGCCGCACAGGAACAGGCCGGCGATCGGCGTGGCGTACTCGGTACATTCTGGCGCGGGTCGCACGATCAGTTGATCCAGACCGTGCTCACCGTGATGCCACTGCCCCTCCGCCACGCCGTAACGTTTTTCAATGTCCGGTGGCACCAGCGTTTCCGACGCCACGACGCAATCCCGCAAACCCGGAGCATATTGTTCGAGAATCGACAGAACGTTTTCGGTCAATCGCGACCGCTGCGCATCGTTCCAACCGCCATCCAAGGTGTACGGTGCGTAGTGGGCCATGATGGACACGACGCTGTGCCCGTCCGGTGCGAGATTCGGGTCCGACACGGTGGGGACATATACATCCAGCACGGGGCGATCCGAAAAACGCTCGTACTTGATCGCGTCAAACGCGCGCTCCATATCGTCCAGCGAGTCGGCGATGCGCGCATGCTCGACATTCAGATCAGGCCTGCATGCGAACCGCAACCGGCCTTTGATGGCCAAGTGTACCTTCGCGGTCGTGCCGGACATGCGGTAGCTTTCGATGTGCAGGCGAAGCTTCGTCGTGACCGCCTGCCGTCCCAGAAGACCCAGAAAAAGTCGCTTGGGATCGCAAGAAGCCGCCACGCATGACGCGTCGATTTCCTCACCGTCCGACAGTGTTACGCCATCCACCCGCCCGTCGGTCACACGCACGCGCGAAACGTCCGCACCCGTGCGAATCGTCGCACCGAAATGCTCAGCCGATTGGCGAAGAGCATCGATCAGGTTCGCCGGTCCGCCGAAAACCGCACCTCCCGAAAGGACTTCGTGCCGAAGCAACAACGCGTTATTGCCCGGCGACCAAGGTCCGGTGAACGTGCCGAAAATGGCTGAACCCGCCAACGTGCATTTCAACAGATCGCACGCGAACCATTCATCAAGCCAATCCGCGACGCACATGGGCGCGATGCGCAGCAACTCCATCATGTCCCGCCGCCCGAGCTTGCGCAGCGACCAGCCGGTCGAAAGAAGACGGCTGAAATCTATGTTCAAACCCAACACATCCGGTGGTGCTTCGTCGAGCAGTCGCAGGACAGCCGGCGCGATGCGCTCGATGAACGCTCGATAATCGGCATAACGCTGCGCATCCGTATCGGAATGCGCCGCGATCTCATCCGCGGCTGCACCGGCGTCGTGATGCAGCAACAGGCCGGGACCACTGAGATGCGGGGCGAAGATCGACGGCGGATTCGTGCGCTTCAGGCCGAACGACTCAAGGCGCAACGCCTCGATCACGCGAGGCCTGACACAGGTGGAATCGTGATGGAAACCGGGCACTCTGAAACCCGGATGAAATTCTTCGCGGGCAGCCAATCCGCCCACAATGTCTCGCCGCTCGCAAACGAGCACTTTTCGCCCGCTCCGCGCAAGCATCGCAGCCGCAGCCAGACCGTTGTGCCCCGCCCCCACGACAATCGCGTCGAATTCGTGGTTCGCTCCGTCCATCACACGCCCCCTCCGCCGAGCATGGTTTTGGCAGCCAGTTCACCCGGTGCCCCCATGATGCCTCCGCCGGGATGCGTGCCGGATCCGCACATCCACAGATTCGAGATCGGCGTGCGGTAGCGCGCCCAACCAGCGGCTGGTCGCTGGAACAATAGCTGCTCCTGACTCAGCTCGCCGTGGAAGATGTTGCCTTCGGTCAGCCCGAATTCCTGCTCCAAATCCCACGGCGTCAGCACCTGACGGAATAAAATCGAATCGCGAAAACCGGGACAGTATTCCTCGATTGTGTCCGTGACCGTGTCGCCCAGCGCGTCGCTTCGCTTGGGCCAATGCTCAGGCCCCTCCTTGATCTTGTACGGCGCGTATTGCACGAAACACGACACGATGTGTTTGCCCGGCGGGGCCACCGTGGGATCGACCAGCGACGGGATCACGATGTTCAGATAAGGGCGATCCGAAAAATCACCGTACTTAGCCTGGTCGTACGCTTTTTCGAGATACGCGATGCTCGGCGCGATGGCGATGTCGCCGCGCAGGTGCAAATCGTTCTCCGTGCGACCGAACATGGGCAGTTTGTCGACGGCGTAGTTGACCTTGGCACTGCTGCCGCGAAGCTTGTACCGCCTGATCTGGGCTGCGAATTCCGGGTCAAGATTTTCCTCGCCCACGAATCCGAAAAACGTGCGTTGCGGGTCGACGCCCGAGACGACCGTTTGGGCGAAAATCTCGTCGCCGTTCTCCAGAACGACGCCGCAGGCAGACGCGTTCTTGAGCAACACGCGATCGACCGAACATTCCGTGCGAATTTCTGCACCGTAGCTTTGAGCAGCTCGGGCACAGGCCATGCTGACCTGCCCCGTCCCGCCGCGTGAAAAACCCCACGACCGAAACGCCCCGTCGATTTCGCCCATGTAATGATGCAGCAACACGTAGGCGGTCCCCGGCGAACGCACGCCCAGAAACGTCCCGATGATGCCGCTCACCGACATCGGCGCTTTGAGAATGTCCGATTCAAACCACAGATCGAGAAAATCAACGGCGCTCATGGTCAGCAGCCGCATTTGCAGATGCATCAAGTCGGGGCCTAACTCCTTCAGTTGCCCGCCCAGCCGCAAAAGGTTGGCCAACTCGCGCGGATTCAGGGAGGCGGGGTCCGGCGCGGGAGAATCGATCATGGCTTTGACGAAGTGCGAGAGCTTGCTCATCGCCAGCCCGAATTCGGGATAAATCTCGGCGTCCCGCGCGCTGAACCGAGCGATTTCGCGACGGGTTTCGTGGGCGTCCGCCCATCTGCACAACGAATCACCGTCGGGCAGCGGCAGATGCGAGCATTCGAGTGGGATCAAGTCAAAACCATGCTTCGCCAGCTCCAGATCGCGAATGATGTGCGGGCGAAACAGGCTGACGACATACGAACAGACGGAGAATTTGAATCCCGGATACAATTCCTCGGTGACGGCTGCCCCGCCGAGCACGTGTCGCCGCTCCAGCACGAGCACTTTGCGTCCCGCTTTGGCGAGGTAGGCAGCGCAGATCAACCCGTTGTGACCTCCGCCGATGACGATTACGTCGTATCTATTGCTTGTGCTCACGCGCGTTTTCGCTCCGGATCGAAGAACGGTTTTTTGACCACGACGGCTTTGACCGTGTGGCGGACATACTCGACGGTGACCTCGAACCGCAGTTCCGCCCCGATCTTCGCATGCGATGCCTGCACGGTCGCAAGCGCCAGGTTCTTTTTGAGCGTTGGCGACCACGCACCGCTGGTAGCATGACCTACGTGCTGACCTTTGAGGTTGTAGATCGGTTTCGGATCCCGCCAGGCAGCCGAGCAGACCTCGGGCGGCAGGCGGTGCTTCGCAAAAAGTGCTTCGAATTCGTCCCAGTCGATTTCCAAACCCACGAAACGCCGATCAGGCCCCCGATATTTTTCCGCCCGCAGCGCGGATTGACCGATGAACGGCTCGCGATCGAGATGCACCGTCCAACCCAGGCCGCTTTCGTAGGGTGTGGACTTGCGCGATTCGATCAGGCAATGATTCGCACTGTAATAGTCAACGCCGTTCATAATGAAGCCAGCCTCAACACGGGCAACGTCCAGCGCGTCCAACCCCGTGGGCAACAGCCCGTAAGGTTTTCCAGCCTCTGAAAGCACATCCCACAATCGCGGGGCGTGCTCGTTGTCCACCCAAATCTCGAAGCCAAGATCACCCGTGTAGCCCGTACGCGTCACAATCGCTTCGAATCCGTCGATCGAAACGGGCGTCATGCGGAAAAATCGCAATCCCTCGATTTTGCCCCCGCACGCCTGTTTGAGGATGTCGCGCGAGGTCGGTCCCTGTAACGACGCCGTCGCGATGCGATCGGTCACGTCGGAAAGTGACACTTCAAATCCGTGGGCATTTTCGAAAAACCACGCGAGGCAAGGCTCCGCGGCTGTCACGCGAAAACGATCTTTTGAGAATCGCCAGACGGTCCCATCGTCCAGCAGTTTGCCGGCTTCGTCGCACCAACAGCAGTAGGACACCTGCCCGTCGGCAAGCTTTCGGATGTCCCGAGCCATGACATGCGTGAGGAAATCCTCCGCGTCAGCCCCGCAAACGTCGTATTTGTACAACGGCGTGACATCCATCAAGCCGGCGGAGTGCCGCAGGGCGAAATATTCGCGTTCGGCGTACGTGTCGTAAGCGCACACCGCGTAGTAGCCGGACCAGTCCTTCCAACGCAGGGACTTGCACCGTTTGGCGGTTTGTGGATGAAACGGACTCTCGATTGGCATGTAACTTCCCGTGCCCAATGATCTACCAGCCTCCATCGTAGCCGATCGGACCGGCGTGACAACGACACGCCGTCCGCGATCAAAATCTCAAAAACCCTTCTCAATTGAAAGAAAATTTCCGTTCCAGGGTCTTATGGTGTTGACGCGGTTGCGCGCTGTTTTTAGAGTCAAAGTGAATTGATTTACGATGGATTCGGGGGCGAGCGTAACCCATCATCTCTCACGTTTGAAATACATTTTGGAGGTTTTGCGATGCGAACCAAGTCAGTCTTGTGTTTGTTGGTCGGATTTCTTTCCTTTGGTACCACCTCGGCTTGGGGGCAGGTGGAATACCGCCTAAGCCCGGAAAGCGAGTACACCCACGGCTGCTTTCCGCCGTGCCTGTGCCCGATCTCCCTGGGCCAGGGTTTTGAAGGCACATTCACCCTGATACCAGCCGAGAGACACAAATTCCGAGTTGAGAATGTCGCCTTGAGCGTGGAGCAGGCTGGCAGTTTTATCCAAATTACGGGAGCGGGCACGTATCGACTCCAACGACATGACGGCGGTGTCCTCCACCGCATGCGACTCAAGCTCCGGATGAACGACGGGCCGATTCAGTATTTTGACAGCGGTCTGGTTCCCAACGGCGGCTCGATGCCGAATATCGATATCACCGTCTCGATGAACGACATGGTTTGCCTGGACACGGTGATGCGAATCGTCGCGTCGCCTGCATCGCAATCTTGCGGCGGAATTGTCGGCGAACCTTGCGCGGACGATGAATTCTGCAAATTCCCGCCCGGCACATGCAACATCTTCGACAATCAGGGCGCATGCACGCCGATTCCGCAATTCTGCCCGCTGATCCTTGCGCCCGTTTGCGGCTGCGACGGCGAGACCTACGGCAACGCCTGCCTCGCAAGTCAACAGGGCGTTTCGATCGATCACCCCGGCCAGTGCGAAACCGGCAGCGAGGTGTGCGGCGGCATTCAGGGGATTCAGTGCAGCGATCCAAATGACAATTGCATTTTCCCGCCGGGAACGTGTGAAGTGGCTGACAACCAGGGGACATGCGTGTCACCGTCCCCGGCCTGCCCGCTGATTTTTGCACCCGTCTGTGGCTGCGACGGCAAGACGTACGGCAACGCCTGTCTTGCGACCCAGCAAGGCGTTTCGATCGACCATGAAGGCGCGTGCGGCATTGGCGGGGATGAATGTTTCACCAACGCCGATTGCACGTCCATCGGCCCCATTTCGCTAACCTTTTATTGCAAAAAAGAGAACGGCAACTGTGACGGCGCGGGCGTCTGCACGCCAAACCCACAATTTTGCACCGACATTTACGCACCGGTTTGCGGCTGCGATGGCAAGACCTACAGCAATAAGTGCGACGCGGCTGCGCAGGGCGTAAACGTTGCCCACGAAGGAACCTGTGACACCGGCGGCGAAGTGTGTGGTGGTATTCAGGGGATCCAGTGCAGCGATCCGAACGATAATTGCATCTTCCCGCCGGGAACGTGCGATGTAGCTGACAATCAGGGAATCTGTGTGTCACCTTCTCCGGTCTGTCCGTTGATCTTTGCTCCGGTTTGCGGTTGCGACGGCAAGACGTATGGAAACGCCTGCCTCGCGACCCAGCAAGGCATTTCGATAGATCATGAGGGCGCGTGTAACATTGGCGGGGACGAGTGCCTGACCAACGCCGATTGCGTGTCCGTAGGCCCCATTTCGCTGTCCTTCTACTGCGACAAGCAAAACGGCGACTGCGACGGTGTGGGCGTTTGCACGCCGAACCCGCAAATATGCACGGCGATTTACGCGCCGGTCTGTGGGTGCGACGGCAGGACTTATGGCAACGAGTGCCAAGCAGCGCAATCCGGCGTGAACGTCGCCCATCAAGGCCCCTGCGACACCGGCGGCGAAGTCTGTGGCGGTATTCAGGGAATTCAATGCAGCGATCCGAGCGCTAATTGTATCTTCCCGCCGGGGACGTGCGATGTAGCAGACAATCAGGGAATCTGTTTGTCGCCTTCTCCGTTCTGCCCGTTGATCTTCGCTCCGGTTTGCGGGTGCGACGGTCAGACGTATGGAAACGCCTGCCTCGCGACGCGAGCAGGTGTGTCGATCGATCATGCGGGCGCGTGCAACATCGGCGGGGATGAGTGTCTCACCAACGCCGATTGCCAGTCCATAGGCCCCATTTCGTTGACCTTCTATTGCAATAAGCAAGATGGCGATTGCGACGGCGTCGGCACTTGCACGCCGAATCCGCAAATCTGCATCGAGATTTTCGCCCCGGTCTGCGGGTGCGACGGTCAGACGTACGACAACGAATGTTTCGCGGCGGCAGCCAGTGTGAACGTCGCCCATGAAGGGCCTTGTGACACTGGCGGCGAAGTTTGTGGCGGTTTCCCGGGTGTTCTGTGCTCAGCCCCCGGCGACTTCTGCAAGTTCGGGCCTGGTGAATGCCAGATCGCGGACAATCAGGGTATCTGCACGCCGACGCCCATCGTCTGTCCGTTGATCTTCGCTCCCGTTTGCGGATGCGACGGGGTCACATACGGAAACGAATGCATGGCGGATCAAGCCAACGTTTCCATCGACCACGAAGGTGCGTGCGACACCGGCGGCGAAGTTTGTGGCGGCATTCAGGGCATCCCCTGCCCGAGCGCAGGCGACTTCTGCAAGTTCGGACCGGGTGAGTGCCAGATTGCGGACAACCAAGGTATCTGCACGCCGACGCCGGTTGCGTGTCCGTTGATCTTCGCCCCTGTTTGCGGTTGCGACGGTGTTACGTACGGAAACGCATGCTTGGCGGACCAAGCCAACGTTTCCATCGACCACCCAGGCGCGTGCGACATCGGCGGCGAAATCTGTGGCGGATTCCCGGGCATTCCATGCACCACCCCCAACGACTTCTGCAAGTTCGGGCCTGGTGAATGCCAGATCGCGGATAATCAGGGCATCTGCACGCCGACCCCGATCGTCTGTCCGTTGATCCTCGCTCCCGTTTGCGGATGCGACGGGGTCACATACGGAAACGAATGTATGGCGGATCAGGCCAACGTTTCCATCGACCATTCGGGCGCGTGCGACACCGGCGGCGAAGTTTGTGGTGGCATTCAGGGCATCCCTTGCCCAAGCGCAAGTGACTTCTGCAAGTTTGGTCCGGGTGAATGCCAGATCGCGGACAATCAGGGCATTTGCACGCCGACGCCGATCCTCTGCCCGCTGGTCCTCGCTCCCGTTTGCGGGTGTGACGGGGTCACATACGGAAACCAATGCATGGCGGACCAGGCCAACGTTTCCATCGACCACCCAGGCGCGTGCGACACGGGCGGTAATGACTGTGTGACCAATGTCGATTGCGTCAGCATCGGCCCCATCGGCTTCACCGAGTATTGCAAGAAGCTGGTCGGCAATTGTGACGGTCCCGGTGTCTGCACGGTCGCTCCGCAATCCTGCCTGGATGTGTACATCCCGGTCTGCGGATGTGACGGCAACACATATTCCAACGGCTGCTACGCAGCCCGGGCGGGCGTTAGTGTCAAACACGACGGCCCCTGCCTGATCGCGAAGTAGGACTGTTCCTCGATTCTTGACACGGGACGGCGCCGGCTGATACCTCAGCCGAGCGCCGTCTCCGTTTTGTGACTCCGGCGCGCTCCGATACGTATTCTCAGGTTTACATGGTTGACGTTTCCAAAGTGCAAAGGAACGAGGTTGCTTGCGTAGCAAGACAGCCGAACGCGACGTCCGCGGTTGTTTGGCGATGGCAAGCGCGTGCTGCGCAGTGGCTTTGTTTTCCGTTGGGACGGTTCCTGGACTTTGGCTGCGGTCGCGGCGGGTTGATCGCCGGAGTTTCCGACGGTGATGCGGAATACCACGGTGTGGACATTAGCCCGCAGGCGATTCGAGACGCTCAGCGGGACCATCCCCAGTACGTGTTTCACACGATGGACGAATCCGGGCGAACTCCTTATGCCGACGGTTTCTTCGACACCGTCGCATTGGTGGAAGTCATCGAGCACGTCCCGAATGAACGTCAAACGCTTGATGAGATCGTGCGCATTCTGAAGCCGGGCGGCACGCTCATTCTCACGACGCCGCACAGGGGGCTGCTTACCTTTCTGGACCTGGGCAATTTCAAGTTCATTTTCCCCCGCCTGCACCGTTTGATCCATGTCGTGGTTCTGCGCAATCGCGGATACTACGAGGAGCGTTTTGTTCGTTCCAATGAGGTTGGGCTGGTGGGTGACATCGACGTGACGTCGGACCGCCGCGCTTGGCACAGGCATTATCGACCGGAGGAGATCACGGGGTTCTGTCCTCCGCAGTTGGTGCTCGACAAATACGCGGTTTATTTTCCGGGGATGCGTGCATTCATGTGTTTACAAGCCGTACTCCGCGTGCTCAGTGCGGGTTTTTTCAAGCGTATCCCCTGGCCGTTGAGTGTCCTCGAACGGCGGCTTAGTCGCATGGAGTCCGCGACAGGCGATCAGCTTGTCATGCGATTCACGAAAGAGCGCAAGGAATGAAACGCGGAGTGCATTTCATAGTGCATGGGTCACTTCGTCAATAACGATTGGCGCATGACAGTCTTTCGGCCGTTTACGCAGCACAAGGACCACGATCGGCGTGTGCTGAATGGGCCGTTCCGCGTGGGCTTCTGGCAAGCCCTTACTCGTGGCCATGTGCATGAGAAGTCGTCGCGCGGGGTGCGACCGCAGCCATGACGGCTGGAAGCTCTGATGTTTCGTCAAGCTGGCTCAGAACGCAATGGCAGGTCGTCGGGTCGGTCAGGTGGACCATCTTCCAGGAACCGATTTCAACTTTGTGGCCGTGGTGTTTCCCTATCGCGCACGGATAGTCCTTGTGCGTGCCAAAGCTTTCCTTCTCCACGGGCGGGTGAAAGATCGTCGCCAGGAACTCACCGTCGCGTCCGTATGTGGCTGCCACACCAGGGCGATTTCCGAACTGGAGGAGATAGACGGATTTCAAGGCGAAGCCGCCAGGCAACGTCTGCGGGGTCTCGAAGTCCAGGGACGGTGCGAACTTCTTCGCATCGGATGGCGACCCCGGCTGCGCGTCGTACAGTTTTAGGAACTTCTGAAACGCTTTTTGCGCGTCGAGCGGCAACGCGTCGAGCAAGATGCCGAAGTCGATGGCGGAGGCCTGTGCGGGGCTGTTCGTCAAACTCAGGACAAACATGCCGATCGCGAGTGCGAATCCGAGCGAGGCAGCCATCGCCCAACGCCTCGACCACACCAACGGGGATCGGATGACCGGCGGTTTCGCGGGTTTCTCGCATGTGGCTGCGTCGAGACGATGCTTGATTGATCCCCACAAGTTCGAGGGGACGGTTACGCGGCTTGAATCGGATATGCTCGAGGTAAGCTCCTGAATGTCGGCCAGCTCGCGACTGCACGCCGAGCATGTTTTCAAATGCTCTGAGATTTTCGCGTGTGCGTCGGGCGTAAGCTCGTCATCGAGGAAACGCCCGATTTCGTGTTTGTGTTGTTCGCAACACATGGCCACCACTCCCCAAACAAATGCCCTCAGTATCACCGCGGTCATCGCCGACGGTGTCGTGGCTGAAACCCTAACGGCTGCCCCTTGGATGCAGGGCGGGGTTGTTTTCTTCCCGTGAATCGTAACTTTTTTGTAATATCTTCCGAAGTCGGTCGCGGGCGCGGCTCAGGCGAGATGCGACCGTCCCCTCCGGGCAACCGACGATTTCCGCAATCGTCCGATAATCAAGCCTGTCCTGGTAACGGAGCACAAGGAATGCGCGATCCGAGGGGTCTGTGACAGCCAGGGCGGCTTGCACGTCCAGTCGAACGGCTGTTGTGTCTACCGGGTTTGTGTCAAGTTCGAGGGCGGCACCTTGCAGTTTCAGACGCGTGGATTTGGCCCGGCGAAGGAATTGGAGGGCTTCGTTTACGGCGATTTTGTACAGCCATGTTGCGACGGATGCGTGTCCGTCGAACTTGTCGATTTGCGCAAAGCCTTTCAAGTACGTATCTTGCGACAGGTCGTAGGCGTCGTCCATGCTTCCGGTCAATCGCACAAGCAGTCGAAAAACGCGATCGGAGGTATGCTCGAACAATTCCCGCTGGGCCTCTCGGTCCCCACGACGGCATCCTTCGACCATGTCTTGTTCGGTCACGCTCTTCATACGCCAGTCCAAGACCCCGGTTCGCGTCCTTTTGGCCCTGTCGGTAATGGTACGGGACACCGTGGAGGTTGCCAAACGGTGCGTTTGGGGTGATTGAGGTCGGTTTTTGAGATTTCTTGCACGATTGTGGAAGGAACCGTACTACTGGTGCATCCAATGGTTGAATACAGCCGTTCTTCTGAGTGTGGCTCATGGTGAGCTGGCGGATGCGGACGGCGAAGTGGAAAACGGAGATCTCAGTAATGAATCGCTTGAATTTTGGCATGGCATTCGCTTTGGCGCTTCTTGTTGGCATGGGGGTACGTCCGGCGGTCGCACAACACGACAATCACGATCACGGTAGTCACGCTGCGAAGGCGGCGACTCCCAAATGTCCCGTCATGGACGAACCAGCAAACCTCGCCCTCAGCGTCGCGACCGACGACGGCCCTGTGTATTTCTGCTGCGAAGGTTGCATTCCGAAGTTTCAAAGGAATCCCAAGAAATACGCGACCCAGTTGGCTGCTCAGCGTAAAGCGCTCGCGCATCGGGCGAAGGTTCAGGTGGCCTGTCCGGTAACGTCGGAACCTGTCAACAAGAAGCATTTCGTCGAAAGCAACGGCGAGAAAATCTACCTTTGCTGTAAGGGATGCGTCGGCAAGTATAAGCGCGATCCCGGCAAGTACGCGGCTGGCTTGGCCAACAGCTACTCGTACCAGACGAAGTGCCCGGTGATGGGTGAGCCGATCAATCCCAAGGTTTCGACGACGCTGTCGACCGGCGAGACGATCTACTATTGTTGCAAAGGGTGCGACAAGAAGCTTCGTGGGAACCCGGCGAAGTACAATAAGGAACTCGTTGCTCAGGGCATTCTCGTTAATTGGGCGGAGGCCAAGAAAGCTGACAGCGGCAAGGGTCACGAAGGTCACGGCCATGGTTCGGGCGGACACGGAAATCACGATCATTAATTAAGTATTGGGCAAGCACTTCTTCGCATGCGATGCCAGCCCGGCGATTGTGAGGCTGGTGATCCATATTTTTCCACCTCTCGCTTGAGAGGGGCTGGGAGAGGTTTCGGGAAGATCGGGCGATGTCTATTGTCCCGATCTTCCTAGATTCTCCCCTTTTGCGAGGGGGTATGCGCGGACCATTTTGTCAGGACGCGACGAAGCTGTCGCAACCGGCTGAATTGGGCGAAAAATGGTGCTTGTGGGAATGGCGTGTTCCGTATTGAGAGACCGATGACAGGGAGACCCTACGTGGCGAGAAAAGCAGCCGTCAGTCTACACGCGCAGTTCGCGGTGTGTTGTATTACGTTGTTGTGCGGGATGATTGGCGCGTGCGTTTCGGCAGAGCGTCCCCGGTCTGTCGGTGATGCGATGCGATGGGACGCGCGACAGGAGCCATTGCCCGTCGCAACGATGCATCGTCTGAAAGAGGAAACAACGCTTCCCGAGCTGGACGAGTCGGCAGGTCTTGAAGAGTACCTCGCCTACGCTGCGTTGAACAACCCCGGTTTGGAGGCGGCGTTCAACTTCTGGAAGGCTGCACTCGAGCGCGTGCCGCAGGAGGAGAGCCTGCCGGATCCGCGCTTCACTTATCGCAACTTCATTCGCGAGGTAGAGACGCGTGTCGGGCCTCAGAAGCAGGCGTTTGGTTTGTCACAGGCGTTTCCCTGGTTCGGCAAACTGAAGTTGCGTGGCAGCGTGGCTGCTGAGGCAGCTGAGGTTTCGCGACAGCGTTATGAGAACGAGAAGCTCAGGCTTTTCTTCGAGGTGAAGGACGCCTACTACGAGTACTACTACCTTGGGCAGGCCATCGACGTTGTTCAGGAAAACTTCGAGCTGGTGGAGTATCTGGAGAGTGTCGCGCGTGCCCGATACAAGACAGCGTCGACGGGTCACCCGGATGTTATTCGCGCCCAGGTCGAACTGGGTAAGCTTGAGGATCAACTCAACTCGCTTCGCGATTTTCTTGTGCCGGTGATCGCCAGGCTCAATGCCGTGCTCAACCGACCGACCGGCGCGAAGCTGGCTATTCCTTCTTCCATTCCGGACGATCGTCCGCTGTTCACGGATGAAGAGGTGTTGCTTTGGCTGACGCAGGACAGTCCGGTGCTCAAATCCCTCGATCATGAGATCGAGC
Source organism: Phycisphaerae bacterium (assembly GCA_029260215.1). Lineage (GTDB taxonomy): Bacteria > Planctomycetota > Phycisphaerae > UBA1845 > UBA1845 > OFTM258. The sequence goes on along the minus strand of JAJDDQ010000039.1, from coordinate 190,327 downwards.
GAGCACGTCACGCCGTTGCGTTGTCGAAGAAGGATTACTATCCGGACATTACGTTCGGTGTGGACTACACCGACGTCGGTTCCTCTGTCACTTCCAATCCTCAGGGTTTTTCGAACCCAGGTGCTTTGCGCAGTGCGTCCCGGATCGCCGGCGGCATGGGCGACCTGGTCGATGCCTATGCGATCGGCAAAAGTCTTCGTCCGGGCAACCGTCCCGGCGACAGTGGGCAGGATGTGTGGGTGGTGTCGCTGTCGATGAACATCCCCATTTGGCACCGCAAATACGCAGCCGGCGAGCGTGAGGCGCGTGCGCGCTATTTGGCGGCGTTGAGATCGCGGACTCAGCAGGAGAATTCGTTGACGTCGTCCGTGCAGCGAACGCTGTACGGGTTTCGCGACGCTGAGCGGAAGATATCGTTGTACCGTGACGTGTTGATTCCCAAGGCCAGGGAGTCGATTCGCTCGACAGAGACAGCCTTCCGGGCTGGTTCCACGAGTTTTCTTGACCTTGTGGATGCGGAGCGCTCTCTGCTGGAATTCGAACTCTCGTTTGAACGGGCGTTGGCCAACCGCGCTCAGCGGTTGTCGGAACTTGAAATGATTGTCGGTCGCGTGATGCCTCGCGACACGGAAGCGTCTGCCGAACCCAGACAGCCTGAAGAAGGAACGAACCAACCATGAAATCCGCCGCCCAACAGGCGCTGGCCATCGCTTCGAAAACTCCGACGCTGGCTATCGTGCTTGTCGTATTCGTACTCGGTTACACGTTCAAGGGTATGGTCAGCACGGCTCCTCCCGCTTCCGGGATGGCTGGCATGGACAGTTCCGCCGAAGAAGCACAGGAGGAGATATGGACCTGCTCGATGCATCCGCAGATCCGCCTGCCGCAGCCGGGGAAATGCCCTTTGTGCGGCATGGATCTGGTCCGTGTCGAGGGGGGCTCGGGATCCAAGACCGCCAAGAAAAAGGAACCGAAGTACGCCTGCTCGATGTTTTGTGTTCCGCCGATGTCGATGCCCGGGGACTGCCCCATTTGTGGTATGGAGATGGTGGAAGTGGAGGACTCGGGCGGGGATGACGGCAATCCACGCACGCTGACACTGTCTCCCACGGCACAAAAACTGGCGGAGGTTGAAGCGGTCCCCGTCACGCGGAAGACCGTGTCGGCTGTGATTCGCATGGTCGGTAAGGTTGACTACGACGAAACTCGGCTGGGCTACATTACAGCTTGGGTGCCGGGTCGCCTCGATCGTTTGTATGTGGACTATACAGGAGTCCCCGTCAAGAAGGGCGACCACATGGTCTACCTGTACAGCCCTGAGTTGTCGACTGCCCAGACCGAGCTCCTCGAAGCGTTGGGGCGGAGCGAATCAATCAAGAGCGGCGAGAAGTCTATCGTCAATGAGCGCGTCGGTGCGTGGGTGGACGACATCCGGGACAAGTTTCGTCTTTGGGGCATGACGGACGAACAGATCGCCGAGATCGAGAAGCGAGGCACTGCGTCGGACTACATGACGATCTACGCTCCTATGGGCGGCATTGTCATACACAAGAATTTGCTCGAAGGAAGTTATGTAAAGACCGGCACGCGTATCTATACGATTGCCGATCTGTCGCATCTTTGGGTCAAGCTGGATGCGTACGAGTCTGACCTTGCTTGGCTTCGCTACGGTCAGACGGTGGAATTCGAGACCGAGGCTTATCCCGGGGATATTTTCACGGGCACAGTGTCGTTTATCTCGCCCGTACTTAACGCGAAAACGCGGACGGTGAAGGTCAGAGTCAACGTGGATAACCCGGATGGTCGTCTCAAGCCGGAGATGTTTGTGCGGGCTGTCGCTCATTCGGAAGTGGCGGCGGGGGGGCGCGTGGTGGATGCGGAACTCGCGGGCAAGTGGATGTGTCCCATGCATCCGGAGATTGTCAAAGACGAAGCTGGTGACTGCGATCGGTGCGGTATGCCTTTGGTGCGCACTGAGTCGCTCGGATTCGTTTCGATAGAGACCGGCGATGTCGAAATGCCGCTGGTGATTCCCGCGTCCGCGCCGTTGATTACGGGCAAGCGTGCGTTGGTTTACCTTGAAGTACCGGGTGAACCGGGGAGATATCAGGGGCGCGAAATTCGACTTGGCCCGAGGGTGGGCGACTACTATATCGTGTTTGAGGGTCTTGAGGAGCGGGAGCGCGTTGTGGTCAGTGGCAACTTCAAGATCGACAGTGCGATACAGATCATGGCCAAGCCCAGCATGATGAGTCCCGACGCTGGTCAACCCATGCCGTCCGACGAAGAAGGGCATGAGCAACATCAGCATGCCGGCGGCGAAATGCCATCGCCAAGGGAAGACATGGATATGCCGGAAGGGTTGAAATTGAATATCCCGCCGGAGTTTGCGAACGAATTCAACCCGGTGCTTGCGGCGTATTTGAAAGCTCAAAACGCGCTCAGTCACGACGAACTCGGGCAGGCGCAGGACGCTGCCAAGGAATTGCGTGCGGCGATTGCCGACGTGGATATGAGCATGTTGGCTGGCTTGGCGCATATCGCATGGATGAAAGAGTCGGAAGGGATGGCGAAGTCGGCGGGCAAGATTGCCGGATCGGCCGACATTCAAAAGGCTCGTGCGGCTTTCGCTCTGCTTTCCGAATCGATGATTGTGGCGGCTAAGTGTTACGGTGATGCTCAAGAGACGGTTTACCGGTACCACTGTCCCATGGCATTCGGTGATCGCGGCGGAGATTGGTTACAGGTGAAGGACAAGACTGAGAATCCCTATTTTGGCAGTGCGATGTTTCGTTGCGGCGTGAAGAAGGAAACCATTGGGAAGCGTTCGACAGGAGGTGCGAGCGATGACCGGGGTTAGTCCGCAGGAGCACCCGCCATCACAGCCAGGCTTGATCGACAAGACCATTCGGTTTTGCATCGAGAACAAGCTGGTTGTCTTTCTCTTCATGATGTTCACTGTCGGCTGGGGGTTGATGTCGGCCCCGTTCGACTGGGATTTGGGCGGTCTGCCGCGCGACCCCATGCCGGTCGATGCGATCCCGGACATTGGCGAGAACCAGCAGATCGTCTTTACGGAGTGGATGGGGCGATCACCGCAGGATGTTGAGGATCAAATCGGCTATCCGCTGACGGTATCACTGTTGGGGATTCCCGGGGTCAAGACCATCCGCAGTTACTCTCTGTTCGGGTTCTCATTGATCTACATCATCTTTGATGACGACGTGGAGTTTTACTGGTCGCGGTCTCGTGTTCTGGAAAAGATGAGCAGTTTGCCGGCTGGCACACTTCCGGAAGATGTGCAGCCGGCGCTTGGACCCGATGCGACTGCGTTGGGGCAGGTCTACTGGTACACGCTCGAAGGACAGGACGAGGACGGCAACCCGACGGGCGGATGGGGGCTTGACGAACTTCGCACGATTCAGGACTGGTATGTGCGCTATTCTCTGCTTTCGGCCCACGGTGTTTCCGAAGTGGCTTCTATTGGAGGCTACGTTCGGGAGTATCAGGTTGATGTGGATCCGGACGCGATGCGTGCCTTTGGGGTGACGCTGGAAGAAGTTTTCATGGCCGTCAAGATGTCCAACGTGGATGTCGGTGCCCGAACGATCGAGGTCAATCGCGTTGAATACATTATTCGCGGCTTGGGGTTCGTGGAGAGCCTTGAAGACGTTGAAGACGCGGTCATCAAGGTCAATGACAATGTACCTATCTATGTTCGCAATGTCGCGAACGTGACACTGGGGCCTGGGCTTCGGCGCGGTGTTCTGGATAAGGCCGGTGCAGAGGCGGTCGGTGGGGTTGTTGTTGTTCGCTACGGCGAAAATCCGCTGGCGGCGATCAAAAACGTGAAGGCGATGATCGAGGAGATTTCGCCCGGGCTGCCCAAGAAGACGTTGGCTGACGGGACGGTTAGCCAGGTCAAGGTCGTGCCGTTCTATGATCGCACAGGCTTGATCTATGAGACATTGGGCACGCTTAGCGATGCACTGCTCCAGCAAATTCTCGTGACGATTATTGTGGTCGTTGTGATGGTGCGCCACCTGCGCAGCTCGATCCTGATTTCGGGGCTGCTGCCGTTGGCGGTCTTGATGTGCTTCATCGGGATGCGTACGACCGGTGTGGATGCCAATATTGTAGCACTCTCTGGAATTGCCATAGCCATCGGTACGATTGTCGATATGGGGATTATCGTTTGTGAAAACATCCTCAAGCATCTGGACGAAGCCGATCCTGAAGCGAACCGTCTTGAAGTTATCTATGAAGCGACAAGTGAAGTCGGAAGTGCGATTTTAACAGCGGTTTCGACGACGGTCGTGAGTTTTCTGCCGGTCTTCACAATGGAGGCGGCGGAGGGAAAGCTGTTTCGGCCATTGGCGTTTACGAAGACCTATGCGTTGGTTGCGTCTGTGATTGTGGCACTCACGATTATCCCGCCCGCAGCCCATATTCTATTCGTTCAAAGCCGCAAGGGACGCCGGAGTCTGATGTGGCTTTTCTACCCGTTGTTGGCGATCGTGGGCGTTGTGTTTGCCTTCGGCTACGGTTGGTGGTGGCCTGGGGTGATGCTCGTGGTGATTGGGGCGTACGGTTCATTCGAGCCGATGTTGCCCTCGATTCTTCGGAAGCTGGGGCCGTTGCTGGCGAATGCGGTTGTGGTGGGTGCGGTCCTGCTCCTGCTGACGCAGTCGTGGCTGCCGATCGGCCCGGAGAAGGGTTTGTGGCGAAACGCCATTCTCGTGGGTGGAACTATTGGCGGGTTGCTGCTGCTGTTTCAGTTATTCCAGGCGGCGTATCCGTACATTCTGAGGTGGGCGCTGGATCACAAGGGGACGTTTCTCATCCTGCCGGCGATGATTGTCATCGCGGGGGGAATGGTCTGGCGTGGGTTTGACGATTTGTTCGATTGGATGCCTCCGACAGTGCGGGAGTCGGAACCAGCTACCTATCTCGCTGGGAAATTCCCTGGGCTGGGCAAAGAGTTCATGCCGCCGCTCGACGAAGGCTCCTATCTCTACATGCCGGTCACCATGCCGCATGCTTCCATCGGCGAGGTGATTGATGTCTTGCAGAAGCAGGATATCTCCTTTAACCAGGTGCCGGAGGTTGAGTTGGCAGTGGGCAAGCTTGGGAGAGTCGAAAGCCCGCTCGATCCCGCTCCGTTGTCCATGATCGAAACGGTCATCAACTATCATCCGCAATACATGACAGACCATGCGGGGCATCGCATGGAGTTTCGTTACGATGAATCCGAGGTCGATCTGTTTCGGGACAAGGACGGGAATCCGGTACCTTCGGCGGACGGGCAACCGTATTTCGTTCAGGGCAAGTTCGCTCGTGACGACGACGGTGCGCTGATCGAAGAGTCGGGCGGGATGCCGTTTCGACAATGGCGGCTGGCGCTTGATCCAGAACTCAACCCCGGGCGTGAGGCTTGGCCTGGGGTTAGAAAACCCAACGATATTTGGGACTTGATCGTGCAGGCGGGCAAGATTCCAGGGACGACCTCTGCGCCGAAGTTGCAGCCCATCGCCGCGCGAATTGTCATGCTCCAAAGCGGGATGCGGGCACCGATGGGTGTGAAGGTTAAGGGCCCCAATCTCGAAGTGCTTGACAAGGTCTGCCTGAAGATTGAGGAACTGCTCAAGCAAGTTCCCTCCATCGAAGCTCAAGCTGTGGTTGCGGACCGAATTATCGGTAAGCCGTACCTTGAGATTGACATCGACCGCAATGCCATCGCACGCTACGGAATCAAGCTGCGCCAAGTGCAGGATGTCGTCGAAGTTGCGATTGGCGGTCGGCGCATCACGACGACCGTCGAAGGGCGCGAGCGGTACCCGGTCCGTGTGCGTTATTTGCGCGAACTGCGTGACAGCATCGAGTCGTTGGACAGAATTTTGGTGCCCGCGCCGGGTGGTGCGCAGATTCCGTTGATTCAGTTGGCGAAAATCGACTACGTTCGCGGCCCGCAGGTCATCAAGAGCGAGGACACTTTTCTGATCGGGTATGTTCTTTTCGACATGAAGCCGGGGTACGCCGAGGTGGATGTGGTTGAGCAGGCCCAAGCGTTTCTCAACGAGAAGATCGATTCCGGTGAACTCGTGATGCCGGCCGGCGTCAGCTTCGCTTTTGCGGGTACCTATGAAAACCAGGTGCGGTCGGAGAAGAAGCTGATGGTCGTGCTGCCGTTGGCATTGTTCATTATTTTCATGATTCTGTACATGCAGTTCAAATCCGTGGTGACGACCAGCCTGGTCTTTACCGGCATCATCGTGGCCTGGTCGGGCGGGTTTATCATGATCTGGTTTTACTCGCAGCCGTGGTTCCTTGATTGGAATGTATTCGGCACGAGCCTGCGCGAGCTGTTTCAGGCTCATCCCATCAACTTGAGTGTGGCTATCTGGGTGGGTTTTCTTGCACTCTTTGGTATCGCTTCGGACGATGGTGTTGTCATCGCGACCTATTTGAAGGACTCCTTCGCAAATCGCACTCCCCAAAACATCAAAGAGATTCGGGAGGCGACCCTGATTGCGGGCAAGCGCAGGATTAGGCCTTGTTTGATGACGACTGCCACGACGATTTTGGCATTGCTGCCGGTCCTTACGTCGAGCGGGCGCGGATCGGATATCATGGTTCCGATGGCCATCCCGTCGTTCGGCGGCATGACGATCGAGGTGATTACGATGCTCGTCGTCCCCGTACTATTCTGCATGTATCAGGAAATTCGATTCAAGGTGAAACGGCGCGAGGTCAATGCATAAGGGGTTTGGGTTTCCCTTCCAAAGCGTTACTCAAAAGCGGCAGCACTTCGGGTTATCCCGAAGTGCTGCCGCGTTGCCATAGTGCGATAATTGCCGTCTGATCCGTCATTCCGAGCACGTTCGCCATGATCCAACCTCCAACGCGTTGTGCGCTGGTAAGCCTGATCGGCGAACCTCCTTCCGCTCAAATTGGCTGGTTTTGAAGTGACTATAGATGGCTGGGTTTGAGTGATCGCTGACACGTCATTGACGCCCGACCCGTGCTTGGCCAACATAGGCGGTCGAAGCCGATTTCGAGGGCAGGTTTTCCGATCCGGTCCGCCGGGTTCACAGACGAGGGCAACTCATGAAGGTACTCATCGCCGACAAGTTTCAATCCTGGGGCGGCGACGCTCTGAGCAATTGTGGGTGTGAAGTTCAGCACGAACCAGCGCTGGCTGGTGACACCCTACGCGACGCGGTCAAGGCATCGGGCTGCCAGATACTGATTGTGCGCGGAACCAAAGTCGCCGCCGACGCGATTACCGCCGGCGATTCATTGGGCCTGATCGTGCGCGCTGGGGCGGGCTACAACTCCATCGACGTGGAAGCCGCCTCCAAGCACGGTGTTTTTGTGGCCAACTGCCCCGGAAAAAACGCGATCGCGGTAGCGGAACTGGCATTCGGTCTCATTCTCACCCTTGATCGGCGAATCGTTGAGGGCACGAACGACCTGTGCTCCGGCCTGTGGAACAAAGCTCAATACGCCGTCGCCCGTGGTTTGAAGGGCCGAACACTCGGCGTTATCGGACTGGGCGAGATTGGAAAATCCGTCGCCCGCCTGGCGCGATCCTTCGAGATGAAGGTCGTCGCGTGGAGTCGCTCCCTGACGCCTGAAACCGCGGCTTCGCTGGGTGTGGAATTCTGCGCCGAGCCAGCCGCCGTCGCGGAGGCCTGCGACATTCTCTCGATCCACCTCGCTTTGACGTCCGAAACGCGGGGCATGATCGGTGAAAACGTGCTTAGCCACCTCCGAGAGGGGAGTTTCGTGATCAACACATCCCGGGCGGAGGTTTTGGACTACGTCGCGTTGCATCGGCTGGCAGCGGAGCGTCAGTGGCGGGTCGGTCTGGACGTTTACCCCGGCGAACCGGGCAGCGGGAAGGGGGAATTCGCACCAGCGGTTATGCAGGGCAAATACGTCGCCTGCGGGACGCATCACATCGGTGCCTCGACGGATCAGGCCCAAAACGCCATCGCGTCCGAAACGGTGCGTATCGTGGAGGCTTATCTACGGACCGGGCAGGTTCCGAATTGCGTAAATCTCCGCGAGGACGAGTCGCCGGCCTGCTGCCTCAAAGTTCGCCACATCAACAAGCCCGGAGTTCTCGCACGCGTTCTGAACGAGCTGAGTCAGACGGGCATCAATGTTGAGGAGATGAATAACGTGCTTTTGGAGGGCGATCACGCTGCATGCGCGTTGATACATCTCGATGCCAAGCCCTCGGCTGAGGTCATGGAACGAATCGTTTCCGGGAGCGCCGACGTGATGGCCGCCAGCGTCGCCGGTTGACGGTCCGGTAATCCCATCAACCCCCGATTTTGGCTTGATGGGTTCAACTGACGCTGGAAACGCTACGCGCGGAGCGTCAAAGGGCATCCGCCGATCGTTTTTTTTTCAGATTTCTCTATTGCATTTGCCGAAGTCGATCGGGTATAAACGGGCCAACGACGAGGATCATTGCCCTTGGACTGGGGAGGCTTGGGGCGTATCCGGTTGCACTTCCGTCGTTTTTCACGAGAGAGAGAGTCGAGGCACGTGTTGTCGCTTTGATGCGGCTCGGCGTGTGTGTTTTGTAGCGGACGTTTTTCAGCGTCGGTTGCGAACGGATTATGTGGATTGCCGCTGGGATGTCTCGGCGGAATGCTTATAGCGGATTGACTCTAGAGTGCGTGGCCGCGTTGTGAACCGCGGTGCATGTGATCTTGTGAAACGCGATTCTTATTAGGAGGAGCAGGCATGAACTTCGTAAAGAATGGAATGGTTTTGGCGATTGTGGCCGCGTTTGCGGCGGGTGCTTCGGCACAGACCACATACAGTGCGGGTGGCGGTGCCATCATTGACACCGGCGCCGGTTGCGGCAGCGCGGCCAGCACCCCGACTGTTTACCCGTCGATCAACATTGCCGGTGAAGCTGGCGACACGATGTCGGTTGCCCTCGACGGTTTGCAGCACACGTGGGCTGGTGACCTCGAGATTACTCTCGATGGACCGAGCGGCTTCAGCACGCAACTTCTCGACCGCCCCGGTGCGGTTGGACCGGCATGCGGTTCGAGCGCCGACTTCGTCGCCGGCAACAGCTATGAGTGGGCCAACGACGGCAGCTTGTTTTCTGAGCTTCCCGCGAACCCCATTCCGTCCGGCGTTTTTCAGCCGACGGCTGATGGTGGTGTTGCGGCGGCGGCTTTGCCGTCAGGTAACCTCAATGGCGACTGGACGCTCACGATTCGTGACTGGTCCGGTGCGGACACCGGCAGCATCGCCGGTTGGTCGATCACCGCGACGCCCGAGCCGAGCACGCTCGGTCTCGTCGTTCTCGGCGGTTTGGCTTTGATCCGTCGTCGTCGCTAAGTCGACGCACGCGGGCTGTCAAAAGCCTAAATGATTGCAATGAGGGGGGAAGGCGTTACGAAACGTCTTCCCCTCTTTCGCTGCGCGCGCCATGTTTGGCGCTGCTAACCGGCTAGCGAAAGCGACCCGGGATGCGACTTGCCGCTTGAAACGCATACTGTTGCTCCGTGATCAGCCGCACCGCGTCCCGCTTGAACTCATCCAGGAATCGGCGACGACACGGCTTGACGGTTTGTTGATCCGCAGGGATCTGGGGAATCGACTCGGATATCATCGCACTCCCTTGTCGGGATCATCCCAGCCTCCTCCGGAGTCCGCCAGTCCTGGGCCATCGCACACACCGCGCAGCGATTCCGCTCAATTGAATGAAATTCACCGGTTCGGAATACATTTTCGTCGAAGGTGGGTCTGATAATTCGTAGCATGCTCTGGGGTGATGCATCGAAATGCATGAGCCGTATCGATTCAGATAGCGATTCACGAGTCTGAGGAGTGTGTTGTATGCGCAGGAACGTGGATTGGACGGTTGCTCTTGCTGTTTTGACCGGGTTTGGCTTGGCGGTGGTTCCTGTTGAGGCTCGGAGCGTGATATTTGTGGACGACGACGCTCCGGCTGGGGGCGACGGGGGGAGTTGGGAGACGGCGTTCGCGAGCTTGCAGGACGCCTTGGCGGCTGCGGCGGTCGGCAGGGAGGTTTGGGTCGCGGCGGGTCGGTACAGGCCTGACGACGGTGCAGAGCAGGATACTGGTGATCGCTTTGCGACTTTTCAGCTCACCAGCGGCGTTGCTCTCTCCGGCGGATTGGCTGGTGATGAGGATGTAGCCGCTTTCGATTTGAACGATCGCGATTTCGCAGCCAACGCGACCGTTCTCACCGGTGACTTAGCCGGCAACGATGGCATTGTTTTCGCCAACAACGGCGAGAACAGTTACCACATTGTCACGGGTAGTGGAACGGACGCGACGGCAGTTCTGGATGGGTTCACGATTTCGGGCGGCAATGCCAACAGCTTGGCATTTCCATTCAGTACCGGCGGCGGGATGTTTAATGACTCGGGCAGCCCGACGCTGGCCAACTGCACGTTTAGTGCAAATGCGGCAGGCACTGGCGGCGGGATGTACAACCTGACGAGCAGCCCGACGCTGGCTGATTGCACATTCAACAACAACGCAGCCAGCCATAATGGCGGTGGAATGCTCAACAACAACAGCAGTCCGAGGTTTACTAATTGCGCATTCGTCGGAAACGCGGCTGCCGCCGACGGCGGGGGGTTGGTTAACGGATTCAGCTTTCCTACGCTGGCCCATTGCAGGTTTAGCGGAAACACAGCCGGCAACGAGGGTGGCGGGATGAAAAATCACAACAGCAGCCCTACCCTAGCCAATTGCACTTTCAGCGAGAACACGGCTGACGGCTTTGGCGGCGGAATGTCCAACGGCAACGGTAATCCAGTGCTGACCTTTTGCACGTTCAGCGGGAACATGGCACCGTGCGGCGGCGGGATGTCCAATGCAGTGAGCAACCCGAATCTGGCTCACTGCACGTTCCGCGAGAACACGGGCGACGACGATGGTGGCGGGATGTACAACAGAATGCTCAGCAGTCCGACGCTGGCCAACTGCGTGTTCAGCAGGAACACGTCCAGCCTCGGCGGCGGGATGTACAACTACGACAGCAGCAGTCCGATTCTGACATTCTGCAGGTTCAGCGGAAACACGGGCGGCGACTTTGGCGGTGGGATGTACAATGGGTTATCCAGCAGCCCAACGCTGACCAACTGCACATTCGGTGTGAATATGGCCGACGACGGCGGGGGGATGCATAACGGGTCAACCAGCAGTCCGATACTGACCCAATGTTCGTTCAGCGGGAACATGGCTGACGACAACGGTGGGGGGATGCGTAACTTCAATTCCGGCAGCAGCCCGACGCTGACCAACTGCATCTTCTGGGGCAACGTTGACGCAGGTGGATCGGATGAGTCCGCCCAGATGCACGGCGGTTCGCCTGCCGTGACCTACAGTTGCATTCAGGGACTCGACGCGTTGAACGTAGGAAACATCACCGACGATCCTTTTTTCGTCCGCAGTCCAAACGCTGGGCCGGATGAGACTTGGGGCACGGAGGATGATGACTACGGCGATTGGCGTCTTACGGCTGATTCGCCGGTTATCGATGCGGGGGATCCGGGTGTGACTCTTGAACCGGGTATGACGGACCTCGACGGGCATGCTCGCGTGTTGTGCGGCCGGGTGGATATGGGGGCGTACGAATTCGGGATCGGTGATTTCAATTGTGATTCGAGCGTCAATCTGGACGACTACGCGTCCTGGGCGGCGTGTGTGACCGGTGTTGGCGGTGGGCCTTACGTGGACGGTTGCGAGGCGTTTGATTTTGACTTTGATCTCGATGTCGATTTCGCTGACTTTGCGGGTTTTCAGAATGTGCTCGATGAGTAGGGCGGTCTTGTCCGACCGGTCGCGTCGTCGTTGCCGTGAAACATCCGCTGAGTACGGTTACGTCCGCGCGGATTGAAGTCCGCGGCTCGTGGGGTGTGTCTGATTCGGCTCGGGGGTTGCGAGCGTTCCCGGATTTTCCGCGGGAACCAGAATAAGAGCGGCGTCGACATGCTTGCCGACGCCGCTCAATGAGTCCAATTCAAAATGCGCTGCCAGCGCGTTACTGCTTGTATTTGACCGAGCAGCCGAACGTTCGTGTTTTGCTCACCGGGACGGTCGAGCCGTTTACGAGCGCGTCCACAACTTCATGCACATAGTTCCGCGGATTCTTCGCGTCGCCGCTCTTGTCGTCGTCGAACGAACCCTGGTACGCAAGAATGCCGGCTTGGTCGATGACAAACATGTGCGGCGTTGTCTTCGCGCCGTACTGATGGCCGACCTTGCCCTCCGGGTCCAGCAGCACGGGATAGGTTACCTTGTTTTCGGAGACGAACGTCTTGATGCCGTCCAGCTTCTCCATGCAGTAATGGCTTGAATCGATCGCCAGCCACACCACATTCTCTCTCGCAAAGTGCCTGGCTGTCTTCTGCATGACCTTCTTCTTCGCGACGTAACGCTTCACGTACGGGCAGGTGTGGTTGGTCCACTCCAGCACGACGATCTTTCCCTTGAAATCCGCGAGACTGACCTTTTTGCCGTCGACCGACTTCAGCGAGAAATCCGGCGCTGCTTGGCCGATCGCGGCATGAGCGTGATCGTGCTGGGCCATCGCCGGTCCGCAAATGAGTCCGAGCGCTGCCGTCGTACAAATCAAGATTCGATTCAACACTAATCCTATCTCCCTTCTTGGAGCGGTTTCGATTTCGGTGCAGCGTCGCGAACTTCAGTTCGCGCGAGTCCCCAAGAATACGCTGCAACCCAAGACCGCTACGAAATCGTTAAAATAATCTGCGGAACCCCTCCGCTGCCCGACACGAAATCTCCTTCGATGTTCTGGTTGTTGCTCTCTTGCGCAACCCCCCAACCCATTCGCCGTCATCCGTGCGCGTACACTGATTGGTATCATAGCCGCCCGGCCCGTTTCCGGCACCCCCGTTCGAAGGCCGGTTTCAGGGCGATGACTCGATTTTACCAAGTCTGTGCGACGCGAATCGTTGGACCATGGCGTATCGTCAATTCAGTGGTAGCAGTTTGTGGTTGTGGTCCTTTGGGAATCCGCGCGAACTGAAGTTCGCGGCTCGCCGCAAATTAACCGAAGCCGGTTTAGGAATCACCAGGCTTTCGGCGTGGCGCGCGGCGGCCTTTTTGGATGTCTTCGTCGAAGGTTTTCTTGCGACGCAGGATGTGGTGGTAGTGTTGTGCGAAGCGGTGGGATTCGTCGCGCACCTGCTGCAACAACCGCAGTGCGGGGTTGTTTCGCGGCAGGCGTACGGGGGACGAACGCGCCTGGATGTAAATCTCCTCCATGCGCTTGGCCAGCGATATCACCATCGGCGGCTGAATGTCCATCTCGCAGAATGATTCCTGCGCGGCGTGCAGTTGGCCCAAGCCGCCGTCGATCAGGATCACGTCGGGGAACAATTCATCGCCGACGGCTGCGTGCCGATATCGCCGGCGCACGACTTCGCGAATGCTTGCGTAATCGTCGGAGCCTTCGTGCGATGTGATTTTGAACCGCCGGTACCCGTTTTTGAAAGGCCGGCCGTCGATGAAACAAACCAGCGAGCCGACCGTTTCCTCGCCCATCAGATTGGCAATGTCGATGCCCTCGATACTCCGGGGCCGATGCTCCAACTCCAACAGGTCAGCCAGCTTCTCCAAGCCCTTGGTTGGGTCAATGAAGAACACTTCCGGCTGAACGTCGGTCTGCACATCGCCCGACATCGCCAGCGACTCGATGGCTTTGATCCGATCTCGTATGCGGGCGGCTTCCGTGTAATTCCGCTCTTCCGCTGCCGTTGCCATCTCCTTTTTCATCTGACGCACAATCACGCTGCGCTTCGAGTTCATGAACTTCTTCAGGCAATCCACGTCGCGTTTGTAGTCTTCCTTGTCGATCAAGTCGGCGCAGGGGGCTGTACACTGATTGATCGCGTGAAGCAGGCAAGGCCGGAAAAACTTTCGCGATTCGTTGTCGGCTCGAATGTCCAGCTCGCACGTGCGAAACTTGAACACCCTTTGCATGGCGTTCACGGCGTCGCGTACCGCAGCCGGGCTGGAGAACGGTCCGTAGAGTTTGCTGCCCTTTAGTCGTGGCGTGCGCGTGACGAAGACGCCCGGGAAATCGTCCGACGTTGTGATCTCGATGTACGGAAATGTTTTGTCGTCTTTGAGCTGGGCGTTGAACGGCGGCTGAATGTCCTTGATAAGCCGGGCTTCGCGCAGCAGTGCGTCGACTTCCGTTTCGCAGTCGAGGAAGTCGATGTCCACGACCTGCGTGGCCATGCGTGCGATGTCCGGGCCGCGCGTGTTGAGCAGGTCGGCTGACGGCTGGAAGTAGCTTCCGACGCGGGAGCGCAGGTCTTTGGCTTTGCCCACGTAGAGCACCCGCCCGCGTGCGTCCCTCATCAGGTACACGCCGGGTTGCTTCGGGAAAAGACCGATCTTCTCCCGCAATGTCGCCAGTCGCTTGTCACCGTTTGCGTCGGCCATATGTGGTTATTCTATCGGCGAACGGGGTGTCCGAACACGCGGGGGGATTCGTGTCGCACGCGCCGCAACCGTGAGATCGTGTCGCACGCGACACGGCTAAACGGGTGTGGGTGACGCGCGATGCAGATTTTGTGATTCACTCGCGTTAGCGCGTTGTGGGTGGCGCGTCGAGTTGGACGTCGTAATCGGGCGTGTCGAAATCGAGCATCTTTATCCAGTCGAGAATTTTTTGGTATTTGCGATCTTTGGTGTTGAGGAAGATGGGGTCGATTTTTGTCGGGTGGTTCAGTGCTTCGCGCCCGGGCTGAGGCGGAAGGCCGTAGGTGAGAACCAGGCTGTCCGCCGGCGTCAAACGGTCGATCAGTCGTTGGGGGCCTACTTCGTATTGCTGGAGTATGAGAAAATTCGTGTACATCTTGGCACCGCGGATGGATCGTCCGCCGTAAATTTGAAATTTGCTCGGCCCTGCGCCGCCGTGACATTCCACCGTCGCGCAGCCGGAGGCGATGGTGGACATGACCTCGCGATCGAACACGCGCACGCGGTCCGGGTCGGTCGAGATTCGAACCGCATCGGCGTATCGATCGCGACCGTGCTGCAGAATGAGACGCGCTTTTTCCAACTGCGGGAGTCGATGGAATTCATTCTCAGTCACCGGGAAACCCCGGTTGCGACTCATGCTTTGGATGAATTCCCGTGCTTGTCGCTGGTCGACGCGAATGCGCGCGCGTTCCTTGCCTGTTTTGAACAGCTCGGCGCGGCGGATGCGCTGGATTTCGTCGTCGTTGACGATGCGCGGAATCTTGCCGCTCGCCACGGGCACGCTGCCCTTGGGCGGGGTTTCGCCCCTGATCGAATGGTTGAGCATCTTGCGGGCCTGATCGAGAAGGAGCGCGGCGATCTGATTGTTGGAATCGACCAACAGGACGGCGTTGCACTCGTCGGCCACGAGATTCCATCGCTCATTGGCGCGGCACCACTTGGCCAACGTCAGGTGGCCTTTGACGTCGTCGGCGCTCAACGCGCGCGATCGTCGGAGGTATTCGTCGTCGATGTCGTCGGCCAGCAGGACCGGAGCAAACGACGCGGTGAGTACCAGCGTCGCCACGAAGACCATCATTCGCCTCGAAATCGTCATGGATCGACTCGCAATCTCTCAAAAATCAGATGTTGACCGGCTCATGCGCCTACCTGACTATAGGTTCAGGCCAAGACGACTTCAACCGCCGGGCCGCCGGCAGGGGACGCTGAAACCTCGTGACCATGGAACCGTACGAAATTTTTATCTCCAACGAGGTCGTGCTCGACACGGCTGGTACGATTATTTACATCGGTACGCTCGTCGAAGTCAATGCAGCCGGATTCGTGCTGGAGAACGCCGACGTACACGATTGCCGCGACGGCCACGCGAACAAAGAGGTTTACATCAACGAAGCCAACACGCACGGCGTCTCGCCGAATCGCGAACTTGTGCTCGTCCTGCATTCGAGCGTTATGAGCGTTTCAAGGCTTGCGCATATTGTAACGTAGCGCCGTTTCCAGAAAGACCGCTCGACTTCTTCCTTCCCTCCTTGCGAAGGAGAGGAAAAAGATCGTTCCCCAGCACGTTTTACGACACAAGGGTCCACGTCAACGCCAGCCGCGCGTAGATGATCTGCATCAACCCCATCAGCGTGCAAACGATCGTGAAAACGGAGGGGCTTCGCATCAGCCAGCCGACGAGCGGCAGATGGCCTGGCACGCAAGCCAGCAGGAATCGCGTCTGGCAGATGCACGGGATTTGTGTCAGAGCGCACAAGTACAAGGCGACGTAGTAGCCGTGGATGCGAGGTGAGCGGGCGAGCAACTGCATGCCGCCGATCGCGAACGCGATGAAAAAACCGGCATGAAGCCACACCTCGGATCGATCCCACGCATGCAGCGCGAAACTCCACGCCAATGGAATCGGTGCGTCGTCTACCTCGATCCGGGAAGGCCAAGCTAAGCCTGCATGAAAGAACGCCAATGCGTCACCCACGGACACGTAGTAGACCGTCGCCAGCGCCATCAACCCGGCAGCCGCGCCGACCAGCGTAACCCACCGTCCGCGGTCGACTGACCCACGAATCCGACGCACAATCAGGTCGATAAGCAACGCCGGAACCAGCACGACGCCGACGACTCGCACCAGCGGCGAAAGGGCTGCCAGCAACCCTGCGCGAACGAAATTTTTGCGGTCGTAGTGAACGAAAAAAGCGGCTGTCGTCAGGCAGAACATCGACTCGGCGTACACCATGCTGAACACCCAGGCCGACGGAAAGAGGCTTACGAAGATCATCAGCCGTCGGCTGAACTCGGCTGAGCGCATTCGCTGGCCGAGTTGATACAGATAGTACAGAAAGCCCACGAAACAAGCGTTGGAAATCAGTACGCCCGCCAGCCACGCTGGCAGGCCGATCCGATTCAGGCAGCGCATGGCGAACGGATAGAGCGGTGCGAAGGCTGCACTCGACGCCCCCGTGCCCGGCACGTAAGACTGGTAGCCGTGCTCCGCGATGTGCAGGTACCAATAGGCGTCCCACTTGACGAACACCTGCTCGACGGGAGCGAGCATGGGCTTCGTGTCGACATAGTGGCCGGCGATCGCGTGGGGGGGCGTGGGCGACATTGATTCCCAGCCAATCAATATCGTGAAAACGATCACGCGCAATACGAGTAACAGCGCAAGCACACGCCAGAACCGGGGCATGTCGCCGGCCGCGCTTCCTGGTTCCAGCGAGTTGTTTTGCACGCTCATTCGAATTCTGCCCGGAGATACGCCGTCGGCACGCCTTTGAATGCCCAATCACAACCGACCATTTCCGTTGAAGCAACCGGAATAATCGCGCAAATTGGCAGGACGTAAAGACGACAAGGCGCGCGTCGGTACCGACTGAGGCTGTGTTGCTGCCGCTCCTGCCACCGAAGCGAGCCTGATTTTACTCGTAGATTCCCCGGCCAGGAAAATTCTGGCTATCCTTGGAAATCGCGAAAAATTGACATTTCCCTTACGCGGAAACATTGGAAAACTATACAATGGCCCGATTCATGCTCCCGACAGTGGAAGCGGGCCAAGCCGTGCGGGGAGTCACGGCTGATCTTTGAATTTGATTGAATTGCAAATAGGAGAATGATGCAATGTTTAGAAGTGTAGTTGGCCTCGTTGCGATTGTTGGCGTTTCCGCTACGATACCGGCGCGCGGTGCGGACGCACCCCTGCACCTCAACCACCAGGGCGTAATCGCGGTGCAAGGCGCACGATTCAACGGCCAGGGCGACTTCTGGTTCGCGTTGATCGACCCTGCTACCGGTGGCAATCTGTGGACCCACGACGGTTCGCGTGTCGGTGAACAAAACCAGCAGCCAGACACAGCAGTTTCACTGACCGTCATCAACGGCATCTACAACGTTCGCCTCGGTGACAACGGAATGGCCAACATCGATTCGTCGATTTTCAACATGCACGATGTGGCGTTGCGTATCTGGTTCGACGACGGTGTCAACGGCTCCCATCAGCTTGCTCCCGATCAGCCGGCTTCAGGCGTTCCGTTTGCCTTTCGCAGCGCGACGATCGACGACAACGCCGTGACAACGACCAAGATCGTGAACGACGCGGTTACATCAGCCAAAATCGCGAGCAGTGCGGCGTCGCTCAACAAAGTTTCCGGAGGAGCGATGTCGTCCGTCGGAGGCAATGTCGGCATCGGCGTATCGCCAGCCGAACAGAGACTTCACGTCGCCGGGAATTTCAAGACCAATCGGTTCACGCTTGATCAGGACGGCTTCTGGGGGCGGATGCGCATCGGCACCGGGCAACCGGACGGCCAAACTCGGCTGTATCTCAGGAAAACGGACGGCGTAACACCAGCCGATTTGTACACGGGAGCCGTAAGTGCATCGAGTATCGGCACGAACTCCATCACTGCGGACAGCGCCACCTTGGGACAGGAGGCCTGGCAGGCAGCGGCCCTCATTTGCCAAGTCAATTTTGGTTTTGGAACGAACCCAGCCGGCGTGTTCAAAGACAGCAACGGTATCGTACACCTGCGTGGAACGATAAAGGACTGTGGCGGGTTCAATGTGCCGCTGTTCGATCTTCCGGTCGGCTACCGCCCCGCGAACACCGAACTCTTCCTCATCCCCGCAGGACCAAGCACGGATAGTCTAATACCTTGGCCCATCAGGATTCGCAACAACGGAAGGGTGGAGCTCGTCAACACACAATCATTCCACGACATCAAGGTTCTCGATGGCATCACATTCCGCGCCGCGAATTAGAAATAAGGGGCCTATGCACGACCGGCTACGCTACACTCTACTGTAGTCGACCAAGGAATCCTGCGCGTTGTTTCACGCAACACCGTATCATGGCGTGCTCAGATGCAACGAGAAAAAGTCATGGCTGAATCCCAATTCGCGGCGATGATCCTGCTGATCAGCGTTGGCCCCTTCGTACCCGCAAGGGCTGGAAATATCTATTGGACGGACGAGTGGCTCGGCGAAATCCGGGCCGCAGCTCCCGACGGGGCCAATGTGGTCGACGTGGTGACGATCAAGGAACTCAGCAGCTTGCAGGGCCTCGCGCTGGACCTGACGGCGGGCAAGGTTTACGATGGGTGAAAGTATTCGCCGCGCGGACATGAACGGCGAGAATGTTGAAATACTGGTAACGGGCTTGAGCGTTCCGCGCAGCGTGGCGCTGGACCTTCCACGCGGCAAAATGTACTGGACGCACGAGCACGGCATTCAACGGGCCGACCTTGACGGGTCCAATGTTGAAACGGTGATTGCCTTGGGATTCGCAACCTACGCAGGCATCGCGATTGATTCAACTGCGGAAAAACTCTACTGGGCAAACGCGTCCAACGGCACGTTGTCGCGAGCCGCTCTCGACGGGTCCGGTATTGAGTTGCTGGCGAACGGACACACTGCGTCCATCTGGGGCGTCGCGCTCGATCAACTCGCCGGCAAAATCTGCTGGAGCCAGTGGGGGCCCGGCATGCCTATCCAGCGTGCCGACCTGGACGGGGCCAACGTTGAGGTCGTCGTTCCGGCGGAGGATTTCGTTGCGGGCCTGTCGATCGATTCGGACGAGGGTCGTCTGTACTGGTCAAACTCGCTGGCTGCGACACTCAAACGTGCGAACCTTGACGGGAGCGATGTGCAAACACTTCTGTCCGTTCCCGATGTCTTTGTCCCGCTGGGCATAGCCTTCGACGGCCGAGGCGCGCATGACGGCGATGTTGACTGGTCCGACTTCCGGTGCTTTCAGATTTGCTACGCAGCGACCAACGGCAAGTCGCCCCTGAGCCCCTGGTGCGATATTTTCGACGCGGACGAAAATGGCGAAATGAACGTCAAGGACTTTGTGTCGTTCAACATGGCAACCGAACGGCGGCCCTCAAGAAACTGAACGCGGGTGTCCAAGATGTCTCTGCACAGGTGGGGACGGGAATGCATCGCGTTGTCCAACCCGAACGAGGCGATCGACCCAGGCATTTCCGCTCGTAGCTCTCGTAATCGCGAATAAGTGTCCGAAAACTGCGAGGATTTCAGAGCGGGATGTTGTACAATCACTGACCGTCGGTCCGCTTGCGTCGGCGGATTTCTGTACTTAGGCAATATCGGCTGAGCTTTGAATTCAGCCAATCTACAGGCGGGGAACGACACCATGCTCAGACGAATATTCGGTTGGACCTTAATTATCAGTATCGCAGCCATACTTCCAGTCCGTGGCCAAGACATCCCCCTGCACATCAATCATCAGGGAGTCGTGGCGGTATTCGGCGAGCGCTTCACAGGTCAGGGTGAATTCCGGTTCGCTCTGGTTGACCCCGGCACCGGCGCAAACCTCTGGACGCACGACGACACAAATGTAGGCGTGCAGGATCAGCAGCCGGACACCGCCGTTTCGCTAACCGTGATCAGTGGCCTCTACGCTGTCCGTCTTGGTGAAAAAGGCAACCTGATTGATCCGGCGATTTTCGACACGCCCGACGTAGCCTTGCGCATCTGGTTCGACGACACGCTGAACGGCACGCACCTGCTGACCCCCGATCAGCCGATCGCCAGCGCCCCCTTCGCCTTTCACAGCGCTACTGTAGACGACAACGCCATCACGACGGAAAAAATCGCAAACGGAACTGTCAGCACCGCCGACCTAGCTGGCAACGCGGTGACATCAGCCAAGATCACAAACGGAACGGTCACCGCGGCAGACTTGGCGAACAATTCGGTGGACACCGTGGAGATCGCGGACAACGCCATAACCAAAGCCAAGATGACCAACGGCTCTGTAGATACCGACGAATTGGCGGGCAGCGCAGTAACATCAGCCAAGATTGCTGATGGGACAGTGGCCACTACAGACTTGGCCAACAATTCCGTGAACGGCAGCAAGATTCAAGACGGATCAGTCGGCTTCGCCGACTTGGCAACGGGTTCGGTACGATCAGCCGAAATCAACGACGGCGCAGTTGGCACTGATGACCTGGCTGGCGGCGCGGTTACAAGTCTGAAGATCGCGAACGGCGAAGTTATGACCAACGACTTGGCCGACGATGCCGTAACGGGCTCGAAGATCAACGATGGGGCGGTAGGGGCGAACAACCTTTCAAGCAGCGGTGCGTCACTCAACAAGGTCTCCGGTGGCAAGATGTGGATGAATTCGAACAACGTCGGCATAGGCACGGACTCGGCAACCGCTCGTCTACACATTCAATATGACGGCAGCCATAATGCCATCCATATGAATAACGACGCTGACCCCGACAGCAGCACCAATGGTGGAATCAACCAAGGACAAATCAGAATGAATTCATCTGGGTTTCTCAGAATGCGCAATCGAATCGACGCAACCTGGGCACAACTGGACAGCAGTGGTTCGTGGAGTTGTTGCAGCGATCGAAACTATAAGAGCGACATCTCACCGTTGGGCGGCTTGTTGAGCAAAGCACTGGCACTCAAACCTGTCAGCTTCTACTACAAAACCCTGAGAAATGACCCCTCAGCCGAAAAACAAATCGGATTCATCGCCCAGGAAGTTGAAGGCCTGTTGCCGTCGCTGGTAAGCGGAACGGAAGGCGAAAAAACAATGAACTACTCCGGGCTGGGCGTGGTGGCCATCGGTGCAATCCACGAAATGCATGCCGAGGTCGAATCGCTGCAAGCAGAGAACGACGACCTGCGCGACCGCCTCGAATGCCTCGAAGCCTTGGTCGCCACCTTCGCACCGTCAGAGTCTAAGCGGATTGAATCAGCGCCGGTGCTCAAGGTGGCGAAGGTTGCACCGTGATCGCCGAGGCCGCCATACGCACGCGATGGGATTGAGCAAGTCGGGCTGAGACTGGCGATTCGACCAACGCGGCGATGGGCTGAAGGTTGCAGTTGATCCAATTCGGCATTTCGAAATCGTAGGTGCTTAACAAGGCTGTGAGCGTCACGATTTCCGTCGATGCGGGCAGAGTCGTTGCGGCTTGGGCGGCGATTTCGTTTTCGTAGTCGAAGCTTGTGGCGATGCAAACCTCGGGATCGTACGCCGCCAGAGACTTCGGCTTTACCACCGGCACGCCGTGCTTGCTCGCGACCGGCGGGCTGTCGTCGCCGACCGCCAGTATCTCGACTCCCAACGGCTCGAAGATATCGCAAAAGTACCCAAATTCCCGCCCCGCGCCGTAACACACCACACGCCGGCCTCGCAATCGCTCGATTACGGATTCCCGCATTTCGCGCAGCGTACGCTCGTAGTATTGCATGACACGCCTGTGAAACTCCACCAGGTCAGGGTACTCGAACGAATTATCGACCGGCTCTGAGCGGACGGCGGAAACCCATTGATAGCCGATTGTCGCGACCTGGCGCGTTTCGAAACCGAGCGCGGAGAGGTATCGCGTCAGACTGGGTGCCGAGAAGTGATTGACATGCTGTGCATAGCAAAGAAACAAGTTGCGATAGAAGAACTTGTGTTGCGAACAGCCATACAGCGTTTGATCGTCGCGATTGATCTGAACCGTCGGGGTGTAGGCGCAAAGGTCCGGGACGACAATTACGATTCGACCCTGCGGCGTGAGGTACGGACGAATCATGCGCAGGACGTCGGCTGGCTCGGTTATGTGTTCGAACACTGAGGTCAGTATGACCACGTCGAAGAAATCGTGATCGTATTCGCCCAGCCATTCGGCGCTCAACATACCAGCACTCAGATGCGCCGCCGGCATCTTTTTTCGGGCAACTCGCACGTTCTCTTTCCCCGCCTCGATACCGTGACATTCAAAGCCCAAGTCGTAGAACCTCTTGAGCAAAGGCCCCTGATTGAAACCGATTTCGAGAATGCGGTGCGTACGGTTCCGCGGCGGCAGACCGGCAAGCACGAAACTCACATACGTCGTGTACAGCTCCAGGTCGAATTCACTCGTCACGTATTCTTCATCGGCGTAGAGATGCGCGCGGTCGCCATCCCACGCGCCGAACACGTGGCCGCAGCGTTCGCACAACCCCACGCGAAACGGAAACGGCGCACCCTTCACCGGGTCGTAGCAGTGCCACGTCCCAGGCCCATCCACGCATACCGTGGTGCCGTTCGAACCGCACATGTTGCAAGTCAGCATCGGTGGTTGACCTCCTGTCGACGTTGTGAAAGCGGACATCTCGCGCAGGCAGCACGGTTTCATCGACGTCGCCGACGTGATTACTTCAGCGTTTTCTGAAGTGCTTCGCCAGAGCGACCATACCGGAAAAGGCTCGCCATATTGAGAAGAACCCCGCGAAACGTGGCCGAGTCGCGGGGTCCGAGTGCTCTTGATTATTGGGTGTTTGCGTCAGTCCTTGGTGCCGGCCCGTTCCTTTTGGGCCTGGGCGATAAGTTCTTCCTGAACGCTGCTCGGAGAACGGCGATAGGTCAGGAATTCCATTGTGAACGACGCGCGACCCTGCGTCAGAGAACGGACATCCGTCGCGTAACCGAACATTTCCGCAAGCGGAACCTCGGCGATAATCACGCTGAATCCGGCTTTGACTTCGGAGCTTACGACGATGCCGCGGCGGGAGCTTAGGTCGCCGGTTACCGGCCCCTGGCAATCCGTCGGCGTCTCCACCTCGACAAGCATGATCGGTTCGAGCAACGCAGGTTTGGAACCCAGGAACGCCTGCTTGAACGCGGTCCGTGCACAAATCTGGAACGCCAAGTCGGAAGAGTCCACCGCGTGCGACGACCCGTCCTCAAGAATCATCTTGACGCGAATCACCTCAAACCCCGCGAGTGGGCCTTTGACGCGCGCCATCTGGAATCCCTTGTCCACCGACGAAATGTACTCGGAAGGCACGCGACCGCCGGTCACCGTGTTCTCGAATTCATAATCCTCTTCGGAGTCCTCGGGCAGCAGCAGCAGCCGACCAGAAACGTGCGCGAATTGGCCCGATCCACCGGTCTGCTTCTTGTGCTTGTAGTCGTAGGTCGATTCAGCCGTCGGTGCTTCGCGATATTCAACGCGCGGTTTGCCGATGGTGATGTTGCAGTTGTATTCGCGTTTGAGCCGCTCGATGTACACGTCGAGATGCAGCTCGCCCATGCCGCTGATGATCGTCTCTTCGGTCTTCTCGTCCTGGTGAACGTGAAAGGTCGGATCCTCGCGAACGAATCGCCCCAGACCGCGCGACATCTTGTCCCGATCGGAGGCGGTAGCCGGTGAAATCGCCAGGGAAATAACCGGCTCGACCGTCGCGATCGGCTCTAGGGAAAGGCTCTCCCCCTGCGAACAGACGGTGTCGCCCGAGTTGCATTCGATACCCATCAAACCCACGATATCGCCCGCGACAGCCTCAGGAATCTCCTCGCGACGGTCCGCGTGAATCTTGAGGATGCGCATCGCACGCTGCTTCCTGCCCGTACGCGAGTTGACGTATTGCTGGCCTTTGGTCAGTCGGCCTCGATAAACGCGCGTGTAGGTCACTTGGCCGAAACTCTCATCGACCAGCTTGAACGCCATCGCAACCAGCGAACCGTCCGGGTCAGCCGTGATCGCGGTCTCCGCCCCCTCGTTGTGATTGTCCGACGCGTAGGCAACACGGTCCAACGGGCTGGGCATGTAGTGATTCACGCCGTCCAGCAATAGCTGCACGCCCTTGTTCTTGTAAGCGGTCCCGAACATGACCGGTGTGATGTCGCGATTGATGGTGGCTGTGCGAACCGCCTTGCGGATCATGTCGATCGAGATTGGCAGATCCTCGAGCATCGCCTCCATAAGCTCGTCGTCGTAGAGGCTCAGTGTGTCCAGCATGCCCGCGCGAGCGCGGTCAGTCTCATCCTTGAATTCCTCTGAAATATCGGATTGAGTGAGTTTTTCGCCACTGTCGCCGGTGAAGTCGATCCGTTTCATTTCGATAAGATCGATAACCGCTTCAAATTCGTCGCCGCCGCCGATGGGCACCTGCAACGGAACAGCCACATGCCCCAGCTTGGTCTCAAGCTCATTAACCACGCGAGCGGGGTCGGCTCCGACGCGATCCATCTTGTTGATGAACGCGATACGCGGAACACGGTAGCGCTTCATCTGCCGATCCACGGTGATCGATTGCGACTGAACCCCGCCCACCGCACACAGAACCAGAACAGCACCATCCAACACACGCAGAGAACGCTCGACCTCGATCGTGAAGTCGACGTGGCCTGGCGTGTCGATAATGTTGATCTCCTTGCCATGCCATGTCACGTTGGTGGCAGCCGAGGTGATTGTGATACCTCGCTCCTTCTCAAGCTCCATGAAGTCCATGGTGGCACCGCCGCCCTTGCCCTTGACCTCCTGCATGCGGTGGATGCGCCCCGCGTAGAACAGGATGCGCTCCGTCAGGGTTGTTTTCCCCGAGTCGATGTGCGCGCTGATGCCGATATTTCGAATGTTCGCCAGATTGTCCATGACCCTATGAAACCTGTTGCTGCTTGCCGTTACCGATTGATCGTTGCTCGTCCACAGCCACCGTCTGCATGCACGGTGCCCGCCGATCATCGCGTACCCGGTCTGATTATGGGATATTTCGTCTGTTGATACGCACCGCTGCGCTGGTCACGCACCGGCCCCCTTCGGGTCGAGCAATACCCAAGAGACGGGAGCATAACAACTTGTCACCCATCTTACCAGAACAAAGATGCACATTTTCCACCGTCCGGACCAAATTATTGACCCTGAACAGGTTCAGGCGATGTCAGGGCGATAGAATGCGTCCGATTCGATGGGAATTCGAGGGGCTGCATCGTGACATAGTCGGATTATAAGCGGAAGACGCGAGCGTTAGGGAATTCACTCGCACTGCGCTTCAAGCTCAGTCAAGCGGGCCATGTCGTCGTCCCCGAACGCGCCCGAAGCTTCGCCCAAAGTCCGGGCCTCCGCCAACGCCTCACGGGCCGACTTGATCTGCCCGAGTCGGACGTAAACATCGCCGAGATTGACATAGGCACGGGCACGCGTGATCGGATTGTCAGGCTCCTTGGAAAGTTCGATCGCGACCCGAAGGTCATTCACCGCGCTGGTCAGGTCGTCGGCCCCGCCTCGCTTCATGTACAGCACCGCCCGCGTATCGCGGATATGACTGAAGCGGGGGTACAAGCGAACACCCTGCTCCGCCAGACGGACCCCTTCTTCAAGATGGTCGTCGTCACCGGATTCGCCGAGTATCCAGGCTAGGTCATTCAAAGCCTGACGATTCGTATCGTCGATAGCGAGCACCTCCCGATACGTGCTGATCGCGTACTCCAGTTCGCCGGCTACGTACGACGCCTGTGCAGCCGCCAACTGTGCGGCGAGACTCTCAGGGGCTTTTTGCGCGACATCCTTGAACAGCAGGGCCGCCTCCCGCTGCCAGGCGGGATCGCCCGTCGCGTTCAGCATCGCCGCCCCCAATGCCGGTGTGGTGGAATCGTCCGGGTAATTCGCACGATGCTCTTTGAGAAGCGACACCAGCTCGGCATAACGCGCTCGACCAGCCAGGCAACGACACCGAATCTGCATAAGCGTCGCAACATCGACCGCCAGACGTTCCAGCTCAGCCATCCGCGACTCGAACTTGTCGTCCCGACCGACCGCGCAATTCAGCTCGGCCATCGCGATCGCAATAGGAACTGCACCTTCGCCGGTCGGTATTTCGTCGAACGGCGCCATGACGGCCAGGGCTTCCTCGTTCCGCCCCTCCTGCCGCAGCAGGTCGGCCTGTCGAACGCGAACCGACCAGTCGTCCGGTTTTAGCGCAGACAGCTTGCGCACGATCCGTCCCGCCTCCGCCAAATCGTTCGCCCTGACGGCGGAGTCGTACAGGAACTTCAGCGCACCGACATTCTGCGGATCCATGCGCACGGCTGACCTCGCGAAGTCCTCGGCCATTTGCCGATTGCCGCGGGCGTCTTCAATACGAGCGCCCATTGTCATCAATGTGGCTGAGTCCGGATTTGCATCCAATGAGCGCGCAATCACACCAGCCGCCCGGTCGAAATCATTCTCCGATGCGTAGACACTGATCAGTGTCGCAGCCACGCGCACCGACTTCGGGTTGATCCTCAACACTTCACGCAAGTCCCGTTCGGCGGCAGCGATGGATTCGGGCGTGCCTTTTTCGATCGCAACCATAGCGCGAATGCGAATGTATTCGGGATTCCTCGGATTGACTTCCAGGAGTTCGTCGAGCATCCGCAGGCCTTCCTCGCGATCCTCTTCCGAACCCTTGGCCACCAATGCGCCCATCAAGAGTCCGCGCGTCGTCAGATTGGCGGGATCGTAGGACAGTCCCGCCCGCCAGGCGACTATCGCATCGTCGGCGCGACCCTGGCGAAAATAAAATCGGCCTAACAACTGATGCCCAAGAACGGCTGACTCTTCGAATTGGCTCAGCCGGACGTAATCCTGCTCCGCCCGCTCCGCTTCGCCCACCTGTGACAAGTATTCCGCACGCAGGAGGTAGCTGTCGAAATCCCCTCGCTCAGCCACAATACCCGACAGCAGTTGCTCGACCTCCTCCGTTCGCCCTTCCTTGCGCAGGATCACAATCCGCGCCGCCACTGAAGCCAGCCCCGTGTCGCCCAGCGCGTCCGCCGCATCGAGCATCTTCAACGCGCGGTCGGCATCCCCGTCTCGCTGATAAATGACCCGCGCCATCAACACCCGCGAAGCCGGGTTGTTCGGTTCAGACGCAATCACAACGCTGAGCAGGTCGGCGGCTTTGGTGTAATGTAGCTTCGCCTCTGAATCATTGGCAGCGGTCTCCGCCAACCCGAGATGCACGCGAAGAACCTCATCGTTGAGCATCTTGGGCAGCTTGCGGTCAGGAAACCGGCGTGCAAGTTGTTCGAGAACGACCTTGGCTTCGGCAAACCGGCGCTGGCCGGAGAGCAGGGCAGCCAGCCGATCGACTATCTGCGTTTCCCGAGGCGATCGCGCCAGCGCTTCGCGATAGACACGTTCCGCCCGGTCCGAATCACCCAGCAACCTGTGCAGGACAGCCCGACGCAGAATCGCCTGCGTCCACCAACCGGAGCCGCCCTCGACGCACTCGGCGAACAACCGGTCAATCTCTTCCGCATTGTCGCGCCAGTCGTCGCCCGCGAGCAGCCATCGAGCCTCGTGATACCGCCAGGACAACCCTGATTCGCCTTCAATTTTCCTCAGACTGTCCACGTAGGATCGCGACAACGCGCGGTCTTCCATGATTTCCGGCAGATCCAGAAGCGTCCAAAGCGTATCGGCATCGTTCGGATCCTCCGCCGCGAGCGACTTCAGATCCTCAATGCCGCCTTTGCGATCGAGACGTGTCACACGCAAACGGGCCAGAATGCGGCGCATCCGAAAACGCTCAAAGTCGTCCGAAACCGACTCGATTCCCGCAGACAGCGCATCACGCGCACCCTCGAAATCACTCTTCGATTCCAACACCCGGGCAAGCCAAACCCACGCATCCGCCACATCGCCATGCACCGTCGTCGCCTGACGCGCGACGGACTCTGCCTCTTCACTCTTCCCCTGAATCTCAAGCAGCCGGCCGAGGTACACGTACGCCTGCATCGTGTCGTCGCACTCCGCCACC
Source organism: Phycisphaerae bacterium (assembly GCA_029260215.1). Lineage (GTDB taxonomy): Bacteria > Planctomycetota > Phycisphaerae > UBA1845 > UBA1845 > OFTM258. The sequence goes on along the minus strand of JAJDDQ010000039.1, from coordinate 161,764 downwards.
ACGGTGCGTACGATCTGCTCCGCTTCGACGGCGCCTTCGGTTCGCTCAGCCATCAGCGCCTGGAGCATACGCGGCTGGGCCGATTTCGGCTGCTCCGCGACAACGGACTCGATCTCCTGTTTCAAACGCGGCAGCACGTCCGACTTTACCGGGCGACCCAATTCGTAGCGCAACTCCGCCTCGATCCGCATAAGTCGAATGTCGGAATTGTCCGGTGTCAAACGTGCGCAGTCCTCCGCCGCACGTTTCGCCGAGGCCCAATCGCGACGATTCATGTATTCGCGGAGCAGGTTCATCGCGACCCCGACGTCGGACGGCTTACCAACCGCCGCGCGGCGCAGGGCATCAACAGCCAAATCGTTTTGCTGCGTGCGGCTGTACCCCTCAGCCAGCAGCCTCCACGCGGATGTGTTCTCCGGAGCAAGGTCAACAATAGGCTTGAGAATCGCGATAATCTCGAACGGGCGATCTTCCGCGAGTGCGACGCTGGCTTCAAGCAACGCCAAGTCCGCGTTGCCTGCATCCCGGCCTCGCATCGCCTCTTCCACAATCACAGAATACTCATCCAACGCGCTGCGCGCCTCTTCCGGATGGCCGCTCTCAGCCAGCATGTTCACCGCCATCGGCAGAATTCGCGATCGCTGAAATTTGTGGTTTTCCGCGTCGAAATCCTGAAGCGCTTTCCGTGCAACACGCGACAACGCTTCCATGTCCCGTACGCCACGGTAGTGCAAAGCCGCAACCCTGAACCATTCGAATCGGAATATGCGCGGCTGAACGAAATTGTCCACCAGCGCGTCATCCTCAATTTTTTCGAGCCTCGATATCAAACGCCCGGAACGCTCAAAATCGCCAAGCGCAATCCATCCGCGCGCGATCCGAAGTAGAAGATTGGGGTGCGTCGGCTGCAACGCTTCCACGCGAAGAAGCTCAGCGCGGGCAGCTTCAAAGTCCGCGTCGGTTGGCGTATTCATCGCGCCGACGTAGTACATCGCACGCCCAACGCCAAGCTCAGCCGAGTCGGGGTACTCAGCCACACCGGTGTTCAGCCATTCGATCGCCTCGACTGCACCGCCTGACGATTCCCGGTCAAGAACCGAGATTTCGGCGAGCAGAACAAATACTTCCGCCGCGTCCGGCAGACGCGCAGCCGCCGCCTTTTCGAGCAGGGGGCGGGCCTCTTCATACATCGTTCGGGCGATCAAAATCCGGGCTTTGGCCAGTACCGCGTCAACATCATTTTCATCCACTTGCAGCCGCTGCTCGGCAATGTGCAACGCGTCTTCCACCTTGCCGACGATCAGGTACAACTTGCCGAGGACTTCCGAAATAGCATCGTTGCCTGGGCGATGGCGAAGGAGCCGCCGGTATGCGTTGGCTGCCGCGTTGGCGTTCTCCAACTCTCGCGGCCTCACGGCCAGACTCGCCTCCGCGTAGGTGACAAGTATGTCAACGTCGTCGGGATATTGGCGCAGATAGACCCGCAACGGCCCGCACGCATCTGCCCAACGCTCTTCCGCCAAAAACTGTTTGGCTTCGGTCAGCGCGTTGTTCGCCCGCACGCGCTTGCGAATGTGGTGCGCACCAAACAACCCGCCAGCCAGGCCGACGACCATCACCACGAGAATCACCACCGCTTTGACGTTGATTCGTGCCGCTCTGCGCATTTCGCCCATGAGTCTCTCCTCGCGATGAATATCGCCGCATTCGCCCTCGCAAATCCGCTGACGCGCGAATCCAACGAATTTGGGGAGTTTATCGGACTTCGAACGCGCCGGAAAGACCACAGCAACGATCATCGTTCAGTTCGCACACGCGTCCGCCGCAAGCTCGCCTATCAATAAAAACGCGGCTGAGACTGCAAGAGCCTCCGCCGCGCGTGGTCGCCTCCTCTTGCGAGGAAGTTGAATTGTAGACCCCGCTACTCAGCCCGAACGACCAACACAATCGCGTCGCCGTCGCCGCTGGAACTCGGTGCCGCCGCCAGCACCACATAATCCCCCAGGGGCGCGGTGATGGTCGTCCGTGCGGAAAACACTTCGCGAGCGAATTCCCCCCGTCCGTTGACGACTTCCGCTCTCACGGTAAATGTCACATCATCGGTCGCCCGTCCCCGAAGAACATCGCCCTTGACACGAAAATCAAACGATGCTCCGTCCTCCGGTTGGAGATAACCGGACGACGAATACGAAGCCTTCTCCTCAACTGATACCGTAAGCGGTGCCAACAGGCGCAGGCCACTCAACCCGTTCGCACTCAGAGCGTCCGCCACGTCGCGAAGTCCCTTTGGCAGTTCCGGAAGATCGGCAGCGGACCCACCGCCAACGTCGGCGCGAAGGAAGATGAAGGAAAGCCTAAACATGCGTGCGGGGCGATCCAATTGCTTCACCAAATCCCGAGCCGCTGCGATATCCGAAGCCAACCCCTTCAGAACAAGTATTTGATTGGTGAGGTCTGCCGCCACGCGCGTTCGTTTTGCATTGATGAGCGGCTGAACCAAGTGGCCGATATCCCGTGCGTCACGATGTATGAGGCTGATGAATGCGGTCGTGCTTGATTCTTCCTTCGCTGACACGTCCAACAGTTTGATGAGTCTCGCCACTTCATCATGCACCGGCGTCGTCGTGTTGACGACCAGAGAACCTGCGGTATCGTCCGAAATAACATCGGCATCAATATTCAACCTGAGGAGAGTTTCCTCAATCGCGCCGGGACGTCCATGACGCAAGTGATACACCCGCACGTCCGGTTTTTGTCTTTGCACTGACTGACCGATTGCCGGCGCGGGCGCACACCACCACGCCGTAGACAAGAACAGAATTACCAACCCAATTCGCGCATTCATATTTTGATCTCCGTAACTGGCTCATATTCGTCTTCATTTCGTTTCCGCGTCGTGCGACTTGCATCTTCAGCCTCGCCGATCGCCCCCGCCGCGAGGGCGTCGACTTCTCTCCCGCCGTTCCGGCTCTGCGGCGACGTCTCAGCCTCGTCCGCCGCGACATGCACCGTCTTGTGCAACCACACCAGATGCACGTTCGGTTGCTTCGTTTCCTCCGAAATCGCGATGAATTCCCGCGACGCTACCACCTCGAAACGTCTCGCGGGCACAAGTACGACGTCAACGGCAACCCCGTCGGCCACCCTCCGCTGCACCAATTCGTTCACCCCCGAACCCGTGCGTTGCAACGCGACCAATCCAACGCCCACGCCGATCGCAATCGCCGCAGCCGCACGCCAAAATCGCGCAACAGGAAAGCGCCGAACTACCGTTGCGCATGACGGTTTCACCTGACCTAATGCAGCCGTCGCCTCGCGAAGCTCCGTCAATCCAGCATCGAGACTGCGCATCTGTCCCCAAGTTACGCGACAAGTCGAACACCCGCCCGTGTGGGCTTCGAGCAACACCCGAACGTCATCGCCGGCCAATCCGTCGATCAGATCGTCCATAGCTTCCCGCGCTTGGGCACAGTTTGAAAAAAACTCACTCATTTCAAACCCACCTTCACTGTTTGTTGAGGGACATGGGCCTTCGGTGTGGCACCGGTTTGCAACCGGTGCAAATGTGAATACACGGGTTGCAAAACCGTGCCACACTCTTTGGGTAAATCCAAACCACACTCTTCCAACAGCCTATTAAACATCCCCACGTTCCCCACGATCGATAAGCTCCCGCAACCGCTCCCGCCCCGCACGAACGTGCAACCGGGCTGTAACGGGCGAAATCTCCATAATTGCCGCCACCCGCTCGAACGACATTTCCTCAAGGTGACGCAACGTGACAGCCGTCCGCTGCTGCGGCGGAAGCTGTGCGATCCCCCAGCGAACAAGCTCCGCACGCTCCGACAATCGAAGTCCGTCATCCGCATCCGCCCCGTCCCGATGTCGCACGTCAGCTGACAGACGCTCACGATGCGTCCGGCGTCCCTCCGACCGCCGCAGCGCGAAGCACTGCCGCACGACGATTCGACAAAGCCAACTCCACCACTTCGATTCATCACGCAACCCACCATGTTCGCGTTCCGCCTGAACGAGGGCATCTTGAACAACATCCTCCGCATCGCTCTCGTTCCAGAGGAAGCGGTACGCCAACCGAACCAGACGGCTGCGGTCGCGTTCGAGCGTCTTTGGATTTCCGCACCGCACCCGGCTTTCACGCACCGCCGAAACCGTACCTTTCCGTTCGTCCACCCAAACAGATGCCACCACTCGTTCAAATGATTAGAAAAAAGTTGGACCCCCCAGCACTCACGTCACACTCCCCGCTTAGCGTGGCCGCGTGCGGCCACCACAACATCAATCAATTCCCACACTTACGTGCAATTGAACACCTCCCCGTCGCAACCGGATGCAGTGGAAACGCCGCAGGGTCCGTGGTAGCATCCCACCCGTAAGAGCAAAATGACACCGAAATCGGAGAAACCAGTATCATGCGAAACACGATCATCGGTTTGGGCCTGCTCGCCGCCGCATCAGTCAGCCATGCAGGAGAGGCCCCAAAGGAGTCAACAGGCGTGTACAATTTCGAGATGAAAAACATCGACGGCGAATCCGTCAAACTCTCCCGATACGAAGGCGATGTACTGCTCATCGTCAACGTCGCCAGCAAGTGAGGACTCACCAAAGCCACGTACTCCAGGTTGGAGTCGCTATACAAGAATTACAAGGTCAAAGGCCTGCGCATCCTGGCCTTCCCCGCCAACAACTTCGGCCGGCAGGAACCCGGAACGAACGCAGAGATCAAGCATTTCTGCACCAGCGAGTACAACGTCACGTTCGATCTGTTCGAGAAGGTCAGCGTCATCGGTGACGACATTTGCCCGCTGTACAAGTTCCTCACCGACGAGAAGGCCGACCACGGACAGGGCGGCAAGGTGCCTTGGAATTTCCAGAAGTATCTCGTCGATCGCAAGGGAAAACCAATCGCCAAATTCGGCCCGCGCACACTGCCGGACGACGCGGAATTCATCAAGGCGCTCGTAGCAGCCCTCGCGGACAAATAGCGGTAAAAGAGAGACGATCATTCGAGGGCCGGCGAGGTGTGTCTACGAGCAGCCTATTCCGTCGGCGCGAACGCTGCTGCTGTCTCTTCTTCGGTATCCCGTGCGAGCCACGCACCAATCGTTTCCGCCGCAATCGCATGACCGATCGGCGTCCAATGTTGATCGTATGCGTAGTAGACCTGCTCCCCGCCCGCCGCCCGGCGCCGCAACGGTCCGGTCAGCGAGATGAACGGGACGCCGTTTTCAGCACACCACCGTGCGGTCACAGTCTCAGCCGACGGCAAGAAGCGCAAAACTCGGGCTACGAACTCGTCACCCGGCGGCAAGTCATCTGACCGCAACGCCGCGAAGTCGCGAACGTCGTCAGCCGGCAGCCCATCCGCAACCAACGGAAATATGACATGAGCCTTCGACGGTGCCAACGAGACCACCAGTTTCACCCCCGCCCGAGCACACGCATCGTTCAGTTTCGCGAGCGAAACAGCCGTATTCTCCCAAGCAGCACTCTTGGCAAACACTTGAACAGGCTTGATGTTCTGCAACAATTGCTTGGGTGCGAATGCGTAGTACTTCGCCCCCTCGCCCGGCGGAACGCCCACGGGAAGCCAAGCAAGCTTCTCCAAACCCGGAGCATCCCAGTCAGCCCCGATGGGCCCAAACGTGCTGACGAAGAATCCGTCGAGCGCCCTCCTGAACGGCGACTGTTTGAAATAACGCTTAAGGCGACGGGAGACTGAGTCGGTCGGCTTATCATCACCGCGCTTCGAGCGAAAGTCGTTGCCCTCATACAGAACACAAACAACGTAACCAGGGCTCAGCCCCGCGCCGACCTCCTCGAAAGAAGCCAGGTAGTGAACCGGGCTGTAGCCCGACATGCCCTGATTGTACACAGCTAGCCCGCTCCGCCGGGCAAGCACAGCCGGCCAACTGTCCGCGTCTGAAACCTTGGACCCTTCCGTGAACGAGTCACCGAGTGCGACGACATCGTATTTCGTACGAAGCGTTTCGTTCCGATAACCGTTTGCGTCGGTGTGATAATCGCAGGTGACTTCGCCGAACCCGTCGCGCGCATGCGGGTAACTGCGCGCCGCCTCCGGCCGATCCACAAATGTCTCCGTAAACGTGATGTTCGCCGGACGCCGATAAGCGGGCGTCTTGCGAACGTAGCTCGGAGGTCTGAACAGCCGAACCGAAAAATCGGCAGCCAGAATGACCGGCGTGCCCGCCATCAAAACCGCGATCACTTGGAACAATCGCTTCCTGTGCGCCTCGCCACGCCCTCGAGCGATGTACAAAGCGATCAACGATACGACGGCCACAAGCACATTCAGCGTGAAGTGTTCGCGCGAATACCGTCCCAAGAGCGTGTGGCGATCCCGCGCGACCAATTCCACCACGTCGCTCGGAATCCACCAAAGCACCGCATTGATGACGATAATAATCGCCAGACGAATCTTCTGCCTTGGAAGCATCTCGTGTTCCCGCATACGACCGAAAAAAACCAGCTACAGGACGATGCCAACCGATTGGCACAGCCTGTCATAGGTCCAAACACTCACTTGCACAGTCGCCCGCCACGCGAACCGATACTTATGCAGCAGGACTGGGATTCCTGCAAGAGACCGGAGGATTCTGCTCGATCATGGAACAGCGTCAACGCAAAAACGCCGTCGCTCCGGCACACGCCGAACCCCAGCTTTGCCAGATCAATCAGCACCGAGTCCTCGTGGTCGATGACGATCCCTGCGACCGAAAACTCACCGCGCGCATTCTCGAACGGGCTGGCTACGAAGTCGTTACCGCCGAGAACGGAGCGAGAGGCCTGCGCATGCTGGCGGAGCAGGACATACAGATCGTCGTTTCAGACTGGCTCATGCCGACCATGAACGGCTTGGAGTTCTGCGAGACCGTACGCTCGATCGAGTCGGTCGGTTTCGTATACTTTATCATGGTCACAGGCCAGGGCGAACGCGAACGCCTGTCCGAAGCATTTGACGCCGGTGCCGACGATTACCTCATCAAGCCGTATGATTCCGCGGAATTTCTTGCGCGTGTCCGCGCGGGTGGCAGGATCGTCGAACTTGAGTCCCGCATCAATCAGCAACGGCGCGATCTCTGCAAAGCCAACGCGGAAATGTCGATGTTGAACGGCAAACTCCAGGAACTCGCCACAACCGATGCCATGACCGGGCTGATGAATCGCAGACGCGCAATGGAAAAGCTCGACGAACTGTTCGGCATCGCAGCACGCTACAAGCTGCCGCTGTCGTGCATCATGTTCGATATTGATCACTTCAAAGGATTCAACGACACCTACGGCCACGCAGCCGGAGACGCCGTGTTGAAGGTCGTAGCGAAGACTGCTGCCGACGCGCTGCGCTCAACCGATGTCGCAGCCAGAATCGGTGGAGAAGAATTTCTCATCATCGCCCCCAACACCAAGGAGTCCGACGCCGAATCCGTGGCGGAACGCTTGCGAAAAAGTATCGAGTCCCTAGCCGTCCAATACGAAGAACACACACTTCGCGTGAATATCAGCCTCGGCGTCGCGGGACTCAGCACTGGCGTCCAGGGGGCGGAACACCTCGTCAAGCTCGCCGACGACGCACTCTACGAAGCGAAAAACGGCGGCAGAAACCGCACCTGCGTCGCCTCCTCCCCAACCCCCAAGAACACGCCCGAAATGCAAGCCATTTGAAGGAGTGGCAACGGCCGCCAATCCCTTCGCCAACACAAACCACGTATTCCACCAACGCTCCAACTGCTACTCTGCGACTCCCTCGTGTAACGCGGCGAACAGGTCAGAAATGATCGCGTCGCCGACGAGCCGCCCCCGCGGTGTCAGGCGAAGGTAGTCGCCGTGGTGCTCGAGCAGGCCACCATCGCCGTGCAACCGAATTCGCCGATCAACCGCCGGCGACAAAGGTGCCCCAGCCGGAATTCCCAAACGCGCCAATTCGACACCCTCGTTGAGACGCAGTCCCATCATCAGCGTTTCGCCCGCCAACGTCGCGCCTGTGATACGCTCGCGCTCGATCTCAGCCGTCCCGTCCCGATCCATCCGGCGCACGTACTCCGCCAGATCCGGCACGTTGCGATATCGCTCGCCCCCGACAAACCCGGCCGCCGAAGGCCCCACAGCCACATACGAACCGTTCCGCCAATAGACAATATTGTGCATGCACCGCTGGCCTGGCTGGGCGAAACTGCTGATCTCGTATTGTTCGTATCCCGCCTTCGCCAATCGCTCGATGGCAGCCAGGTACATCTCCGTCTCCAGCGATTCGTCGCAGGGTTTCAGGCGACCGGCGTCCCGAAGCGCGGTCAGTCGTGTACCCGGCTCATAGGTCAGCGCGTAGCAGGAAATATGCTCGACACCCAGATCGATCGTGCGATCCAGCGAATCCATCCAACTCGCCATCGTCTGACCGATAATACCGAAAATCAGATCCAGATTGATGCGACCAATATCGTGCGCCCGGCACAGCCGCACGCCCTCGACAATGTCGCCGGGGTTGTGCAAACGCTCCAGCGCGGTCAGCTCAGCCTGATGCCAGGATTGAGCACCCATCGAAATGCGATCCACACCGCCGGCTCGCAGCACGCCGATTTTCTCCGTATCAACAGAGGCAGGGTTCGCCTCGACCGTGAATTCCTTCAAAACCGCGCCGCCGATAAACGCACCGATTCCGTCCACGAGGCGCTTCAAACCGTCCACCGGGAGAAGCGTCGGGGTTCCGCCGCCCACGAAAATGGTCTCGACCTCTTCGTCCGTCGCCGCCCGCCGCTGGGTCAACTCGCGCACAATCGCCCCCACCAGCGGCTTCGTAGGGCGATCTTTCATCGCCAACGAGTAAAAATCGCAATACCCGCACTTCGTTTCGCAAAAAGGAATATGTACGTACAACCCGACGCCCATACGCGGACAATGCCTCCCAACAGCATTCTTTACATCATTCGACGAATCACACCGGCGGTTTCCTTTGAACACCCGCAATCCGTGTGGTAGGATTATATCGAGAGTCGCGAACGGGTATACGACGTAATCGATGGGCGGACGCATCCGCCGAGGAACGATTTATGCAAGTCAAACTCGTCATGTTCCGTGAATCCGGTGACCGGAGAGAATTCCCGCTCAAGGAGGGGAAAACGTCCATCGGTCGCAAGGATGATTGCGATATCCGTATCCCGCTCTCCGACGTTTCACGACATCACACGGAAATCGTGGTTGATGGCAAGTCCGCCGTGCTCAAAGACCTCGGCAGCGCCAACGGAACCTACGTGAACAACAAACCCGTGAAAACGCACAAACTCGCCGCCGGAGACCACGTGGTCGTCGGCCCCGTCGTTTTCACGGTCCAGGTCGACGGTCAACCCGAAGATATCCGCCCGGTCAAGACGAAACTCAGGCCGCTCTCCGCCGTCGGCAACACCGCGAAATCCAGCGACTCTGCCGTGGCTGAGCAGGTCTTCAGCCGCGACGACGAGGTCGATCCCATCAGCGCACTTGAGGCTTTGGCATCCAGCGCGGATCAGACTGCCATCGACCCGTTCGAGGATGACGGCGGAATCCTGTAGCATTTCCGCGATCTGACAGCAAAATAGCTTTGCGCCTCCCAGACTCAGGGGGCGGCCCATCGCGAACCCAAAAAGGTGACGGAGCACCCAGCGAACGATCAGCCATGTCGCAATCTACCTCAACCATCCCGGAGGCAAGTCGATCCCGCAAGACGCGATCGCAACTCAGCCGACAATTTCTGCCCCTTCTCGCGGCGGCTGTGGGGTTGTGCTTCGTGGTGGTCTGGCATCGAGACGCGACGCACATGGAAAAAGCCTGCGAGCGCATGCAGCCGCTGGCCACCACCCTAAAGCAATACTTTAGCGACCACGGATCACTGCCCGAGTCTGTTGCAGGTCTCGGCAAAAGTAGTGTGATGACCCCAGGTGACGATTTTCACTACGCATCCGCTGAGGTGCTGGGGTGGGCACCCCACGCCGGCGAACCGGTCGTCATCGGTTTCGGCCAACGCACCGGCCTGATTCTCAAGCCCAACGGCTATGCCGCGATCATTCTCGACGAAGGCGAAATCCGCGTTGAGTGGATTCCCAACTCAGATGTCGGTGCCAGAATGGAGCGGCAGCAGCAAAAAGCCCAATCCGCCACCAACGTCTGACCTCGCTACGCCACCCGGCCCGAAACGGATTGAGAACCGCCCATTTCTCCCCCTTGCAATACGATTCCGAGGTGTTAAGATGCTCGGCTCGATTGAAACAAGAGCAAAATTATGCCAAAGCAAAAGACACACAAAGGCACGAAAAAGCGGTTCAAGCTGACTGCCACGGGGAAAGTCCGGTATCGGAAGTCGTTTGCCGGACACCTGATGAGCAGCAAGAGCGGGAATCGCAAGCGGAACCTGCGAAAAGCGGCTTACCTCACCGGCGCTGTTGCCAAGAAGATCAACAGTCTGCTGTCCGGTTAAGTCGGAGCGCAACATTGTAAGGCTGGTCACGACCACGCGGAGTACACATCATGCCAAGAGCAAGAAACGGCGCTGCCCGACATCGGAAGAAAGTTCGCATCCTCAAGGCGGCCAGGGGATATCGTGGAGCGCGCAGCAAGCAATACCGTACCGCGAAGGACGCGATTTTTCGCGCTGGGGTATATGCCTTTCGCGATCGGCGGGCACGCAAGGGCGATTTCCGGTCTCTCTGGGTCACGCGCTTGAGCGCTGCCTGCGAGATGCGCGGGATCGGCTACTCGCGGTTCATCTACGGTCTGAAGCAGGCATCGATCATCATCAATCGCAAGATGCTGAGCGAAATCGCCATCGACGACCCGGCTGCGTTTGACGCGATCACCGAGATCGCCAAAGCGAATCAGGCGGCCGCAGCCGCTTAGTCGCCCTCACAATTTGTGCGGATTCGTGCTAACCGCTCCCTTCGTGCTCCCGCATTGGTCGCTCTCAGGGTCGCGGCTCTGAAAGAGCGGGCGGAACACTCAAGAAAACGATTGGCGATGCGCTGGTCGCCCTCACAACATGTTTCGAGGATTCTCTTCATCGCCGTGTTTGCGGCGGCGGTGGGGGGAAGATGAGCTTGGTTGATTCGGTGAATCGGTCGGGCTTTTTTCTTACACCTTTTTGATTCGGGACGATTGGTTATGAAGCGTGCATGTGTTTTGATGGCTGCGATTTCGTTTGTTTTTAGCGGCGGCTGCGCGACAACCCTGAGCAATGTTCAGGTTGGTTCCGCGCAGACGGTCTCGGACATGCCGGGCTACCACAGCATTTTCCGGGACGGTGACATTTACTTCGCCGGCCAACCGACGGAAGCTGCCTTGACGGATGCGGCTGAGAAGGCGGGGATCAGGACGGTTGTGAACCTGCGATCAGCCAGAGAGATGGACACGCGTGTGGAGTTCGATGAGGAAGCGCTCGTCAAGAAACTCGGCATGCGCTACGTTCACATTCCGATCACGCCGGCTACGTTGAGCGTCACGCAGGCTGACCAGCTTCACTACGTGCTCGGCAAGACGACCGAGCCGGTGCTCATCCACTGCGGCTCGTCCAATCGCGTCGGGGCGCTTTGGGCGATCTACCTGAATCGTCACCGAGAGATCGATATCGATGAGGCTATCTCGCTGGGCGAGAAGGCGGGCATGAAGAACGAAGTGCTGGTCGAAGCGGTTCGCCGGAAGCTGGGGCTGGGAGACTAGCATCGCCTGCGGTAGCCAAGGCGCTGGCGACGGAGCATTACGAGAAGTTCAACGAGCGGAGACTGCTGGAGGAATCCCAGGAGAATGCCGACGAGTTTGACGATGTGGCTAAGCGGATTGAAGGAGAGGGCAAGGAGGACAAGCGATGAGCGTGACGCCGAACATCGAATACAATGCCCGCTTCGAGACCCTCCCGGCTGGCAAGTTTCGTCACAACGATCACCGCTTCGAGCGGACGGGTGATGAGTTTCATGTATGTGCGAATGGCGTGGCCGAGCGGTTCGGATACGCCGTTCGATTTGCGGCGATTGGGCCGGAAGATGGCGAAGTCGGATCACCGACGCAGATGGCACTTTTTGAGGCAGCGGACTGGCTGCGTATGCAATGATCGTACGACTGAAACGAAAACGTTATCTGATGCCGGTGCTGCCCCGTAGTCTTTCGCTGAACCGCGAGTACCGAGTTCTGGCGATCGAGGCCGATTCGTACCGGTTGCTAAGTGGCGACGAACCCTGCCTCTACGAGCCAGTATTTTTTGCGATCATCGACCCCACGGAGCCGGAAGACTGGCGCGAGGAATTCGGAGACGAGGGCGAGCGCTACACACGTCCCGTTGCTTTCGAATCACACACATGGGAAGCGTACTTCGACCACGATGCTGCCGCCCGCCGAATGGTAGGCGCGTATCTTGATCGCTGCGCACCGTGCTTTTGGGAAGTTGCTCCGCACGAAAATCTGACGTACGCCCCCAACACGCGCATAGGCATCCTCGACCGACTATTGCTCGTCGCAAGGCCGGACCAGCAGGTCGGACTCAAGAACTACCTTGGATTTGATTATGAGATGACTGCGTCGGTGTTGACCGCCCTCACGAACATCGTGCCTATCGATTTGCGGAGTAACGAGGAAAGGGAGGCCGTTGTCCAAGTCGATTGCGTTGCCGAGAGGATTTGGAGCGAACTAATGGGTTGGGGCCCCGGCCCTTCAATCGAAGACTTCGTGAACATGCCACAGTCGGCTGAACTCGTTGCGGCTGCTACGGAGGCACTTCGAGTGCTGCTCCCCGACAGCTATCTACGATTCCTGGGAAAGCCGTCGGATTCAACACCGATTCCGCCATCGGCCGATGACCTGTTCCGAGCGCGTGCGATGAGCGTGACGAGTTGTCCGCGACGGTACTGCTGGTGGTGGCACTCGCAATCGTTCGACTGGAAAATGCCGGTGGCCGAGGGATGTACTTACTTGGAGTCCGAGTATGTGGCCTGCGAAGGTAACTTCGCGCCCTGCTCTCGATGCGAGACATCTTCCGCGAAGGATCTCTACGAAGAGCGTGAGCATCTTCTTGAGCATGACGGCTTTGTCGCAACTCATTTCCGCCCACCGAAAGAACGAGTTGATGATGTCTCGTGAGAATGCACTCAATCCAATCATGATCCTCGCCGTGGGAACTCGTGTTGTCACGAAGGTCACCACAACGCCCATCGGTGGAGGACAAGTGTGTCCGGTTGGCATCGTCGGCGTCGTCGTGGGCGCGCCGGCAGACAACGCGCATTCGTATCGAATCCGTTGTGCCAACGGGGTCGGGGAAGTCGTCGTTTGCGCGCAGGCTGTTCAAGCCAACCGAGGTGCTGTCGAGCGACTACTGCCGTGGCCTTGTGTCCGATGATGAGAACGACCAGGCTGCGACCGGTGACGTCTTCGACGTGTTGCACTGCATCGCACGCAAGCGGCTGGCAACTGGCAAGCTGGCCGTGGTGGATGCGACCAACAGCAGGCCGGAGTAAGCGATGTGCCGAATGCGGATGCTTCATTGATGTTGGCAATGACTTTGCTTAGCCGTCGCGCCTGAAAACGTTATCCGGATGCTTCAGTGCAGTTTCACATATGAATTAATGGGTAATTGGAGCCGATACGATGAGAACGAGGTGGGCGTAATGTACGCGTGTCTCGGTCCACCGCTTCCTTACGGGCGCGGCTCTGTTCGTCTCTTCACGTCGAAGGATGGTTGACCAAGCCCTAGTCGGCAGGCGGGTGGTCGAGATCGACGTGGATGACGCCGTCGCGCACTTCGACGGGGTAACGGGCCACGCGGGCGCCCGGGGAATCGACGCACAGGCCTGTGTCGAGATTGAACACCCATTGGTGCCAGGGGCATGACACCGTTCGGCCAACGACCTCGCCGCTGGAGAGGTTGCCGTTGGCGTGGGGGCAGGCGTTGTCGATGACGACGACTTCGGGGCTGCCGCTCACTCGGAAGATGGCCAGCTCCTTGCCATCGACGCCGATGAAGGTTCCGCGTCCTTCGGGGCAGCGATTCAATTCTACAATCGGTTTCATCATCGTCAGAGATTCTGCACGAGGGCGATCGTCTGGGCAATGGGCGGGGGATGTTCTATGATACCCGGCGGACAATCACATGGACGCGACTCGGGCGGGTCTCACGGTTTCAGATTGAAAGGCACGGAGGTATGGGCGGTAGTAAGGATGCGAAGGGTGGCCGATCGAAGGCGAAGGCGGGCGACGACAAGGCTCGCGGGAGCACGAACGAGCGGATCGTGTCGATGGCGGAGGCTGTGGTCAAGCAGATCGAAGCGGCTGACAACCCCTCGCTGGACGTTCCGCTGCGCACGCTGAGCAACGTCGAATTCAACACGAAAAAGCGCATTATCGAGCTGGGCAGTTCGCGGGCGTCGAGGCCTTTCTTCGATCTCGGCAACGCCAAACGCTTCATGCAGACCATGCTGATGTCCAGCGAACTGCTCAAGCTTCAGGAGCAGCAAAAGACAGCCAGCATTCGTGACATGTTCTACCACTGCAAGCATACCATCGAGGGGGCCAAGGAAGAGACTTTTAACGATCAGTCCGAATCCGACCCGGTGATCGAGGACATCGAGGTTTCCATCGGGGCGTTGCGCGAGGAGCTGCGCGTGTTCGCCAACCCCGCCGGCGCGATGGTCGGGCCTATGACCATTCGCGACACGGGCGACGAAATCACGCTCAACCGCATGGGCAGCGGCGGATGGGCTGTCCCGTCGATCGTCGAGCCGCACGTCATTCAATTTCTGCAATGCAAAGCCAAGTTCATCCTGCTGATCGAGAAGGCAGCGATTTGGATGCGTTTCAACGAGGATCGCTTTTGGGAGAAGCACAAGTGCATGATCGTTCACGGTGGAGGCCAACCGCCGCGCGGCGTGCGCCGATTGTGTCATCGCATGGTGAATGAGTTGAAGCTGCCGATTTACGTCCTGGTGGATAACGACCCGTGGGGCTACTACATCTACAGCGTGGTGAAGCAGGGTTCGATCAACCTTGCGTACGAATCCATGCGGATGGCTATCCCGAGTGCGCGGTTCATCGGCATGAGCAGCTACGACGCGGCTGAGTTCAACATTTCGCCGTCGGTGTTCCTGCGTTTGAACGACAAGGACATTCAGCGTGCCAAGGAAATCCGCAACTATCCGTGGTTCGCAGCCCGCCCGTGGCAAAGAGAGATCAACCATATGCTCAAGCTCGGCGTGAAGCTGGAGCTGGAAGCGCTGTCCAACAAGGATTTTTCGTTCATCGCCGACACCTACGTGCCGCAGAAGCTGAAGAAGAAGAAGTGGCTTGACTGACGCGGCTTCCGGGAATGTCGTTCGGGTTCCTGCTCCCCTCCTTCACAAGGAGGGGCTGGGGGAGGTCTCCTGGCTTTCGAAGAACCCCCCTCAATCCCCCCTTTGCAAGGGGGGAAGGAAGTCAGGTAACCTTTGTAGAGGCAGCGATGGTGGAAGCGGCCGTGGCGGTGGCGGTGATGGTCGGATGCGGGCGTTATCGGGATATCTTGGCCGACGCGGTTTTCCTAACGCTGATTTTTGTACAACCCGCCTGCGACGGAGACGATTGTTTCTGTGCGGAAAACGACGGAGCAAAATCGGGGCGGGCGACGGGTATTCGCGATTTGGATTCCGAGCGAGAATCTGAGCTACCGTGAACTCTTGGTACTCGGCGTTGGCATCGTACTCTCGTGGATCGCGGCGTTCCAGATAGCCATGATTCCAGTCCTGCTGCGCTACGCCGGGAAGCCTGACCCACCCTCCAGTGCGTACACAATCCCAATTTTCATTGGCTTCGCCGGTGTGGCAGTCTGGTGCGTTTGGATATCGCGGCGAATTCCCGCGCGCCTGAAGAAACAGCGGAGACGCCGAACCGCAAGACTGAAGCGTGCGCTCCAAGCCGATGCAGCAATCGAACGTCTGCCACACCGGTTCGTGGAGTACGAACTGCTCAGCAGGAACCGCAGGAAGAGAGCGCTGGCCAAGGCGTTGGAACGCCTGCCGCCAGGAACATTTATCCTGGTCAACGGCCCGCCGAGATCGTCACCGTCGTTTCCGATTGCAATCAACATTTCATTTGAGCCTATTGATATCGCGCGCGACGCCAAAGAATTGTACGAGATTGCGAGATTGACCTTGATTGCCAAGGTGGGCGAGGCTGAATTCGATCGCCAAACCGTTGAAGATGAGTCGGAAGGTGGTTCAGTTGGTGGCTTCGCGTCAGGCCTTTTGCGTTTTCTGGGAATCCTGTGGGTTCCATACTTTGGCTACAACACGGTGATGGGATCGAGCGAGTCCGCCTGGATTTTCGGTTTCGGTTTGATTCTGATGATCCTGGGTTGGCTGATCTTCGGAGTCGGGCTTGATGAACGTTGGTGGGTCGTGCCTGGTGGGTTCATCCGGCGGCGTACGTCACTTTGGACGCGGCGAACGGAGGGAACGCTTGTGACAGCCGAGCAGTCCCCCGTCTATCTTGACGCAACGGCGGACTTGGGATGGGTCGTCATCGACGGCAAGGCTACACGCTTTCAATACGCACACGAGTACGCTTGGCCCATCGCCGCCGCCTGGCTGAGCGAAGGGCGAACGCCATCGCTGGATGAGGTGCATGCCTTTCTCGGGCCGGACGTGCGGATGAAAACGTGGTAGCCAATGATGGGCGGTCATGATAGGGGAGGCTGACGAAATCAGATGATGCCGAGAACGGTCTACATGCTGAGGTATCGCAGCCACATGAGCCGATGGTTCCGCGTGGTGAGCCTCCTGGTTTTTGCGGTCGGCCTGCCGATTTCATTCCTTCTGTGGTTTGGGTTGGCGCTCTATTTCTGCCAAAAAGTGCTCGTGATGATCGGCAAGAGCGGCACGACGTCCGCAATCGAGATGGGTGTTGCGTTGTCGGCGGGGTTCGTCGGTCTTTTCGTTTGGATTTTTACGTTTCAGGCGCTGAAACGACGCTGGCTGAACCGCAAGCACAAGCTGAGACGGCGGCGTCTTGAAGCAATTCTGGGCGACGGGCGTGCGGCGGACCGCCTTCCGCATCGGGTGCTCGAATACGCCCTGCGTTTCAAAGGTGAGCGACACCTCGAATGGTTCCTTTTTAATCTGCCGCCGAACCGGCTGATTCTCAGGACCGAAGGCTATGTCGAACCCTGGTGTCGTCCCGCCGTCACGGACATTTCATTTGAACCCATTGACGTCTTGCGCGACGTGGTTGATTTGAACGAAATTGCGCAATTGAACGCGCTGTCCAAGCTGGGCGCGACGGAATACGAGCGTCAATCCGTCGAGCATGAAGCACGCGGCACTTCGTTACGCGACGTGGCGCGACGGGTTTGGCCTTGGCTGGGGTACCTGTGGCTTCCCTACATCGCGTATTCCATCATTACCGGGGCGAGCGTGTTTAAGTGGATTTTCGGCGGTATCTTAATCCTGATGGCCTTGTTTGACTTGCTGTTCGGCGTTGGACTCGACCTGCGATGGTGGGTCGTGCCGGGTGGATTCATCCGGCGGCGAACGTCGGTGTGGAGCCGGCGAACAGAGGGGATGATCGTCACGGCTGACCAATCCTCGGTCTGTATTGACGCGAACGAACACAAGATATGGATCGTCATCGACGGAATGGTTGAGTCGTTTCCATGCGCGCAATGGCACGCCTGGCCCATCGCCGCCGCCTGGCTGAGCGAAGGGCGAACGCCGTCGCTGGATGAGGTACAGGCCTTTCTCGGCCCGGATGTGCGGATGAAGACGTGACCGCCCGGAGGTCCGCGCAGAGAAACGCGCCGGCGGACCACATGCATGGCCCCGCCGGCGCGAAAAGTTTTTTCAACCCAAAGTCAGCCCGTCTACGAAGGCGACGGCGATGTCGATCCTTCTTTGTTCGGAGCGTCTATCGGCGTTTTGGGCGGTGCGGGGACGGCTGACACGCCGAACGTCCGCTCGGGCGTGTAGTACTTCTTGAATACGCCGTGAACCTTGTCCTTGGAGAAGGCGGCGTAAGCCTCCTTCGCGCGGTAGGTGTCAGCCAGGTCGCGATGGTGGTAGTCGAGATCTCCGAGGATGCTCCACCAGAATCTCGGCTCACGCATGGAGGTGTCCAGGTTGTTCGCGATTTGCTTCTTGGCGTTCTCCAGTTCTTCGTCGGTCATGCCGTTGTCGCGGAAGTCGGCGAAGATGGCGTGAACTTCCTCGATGACCTTGGGCGCATTCTCCGGATCGCACGATGCCCCGGCGCTGAACCGCCCTGCATCCTCGTAGGCCTTCGATGCGCTGCTGCCGCAACGAATGGAATAGACGATGCCCAACTCCTCGCGAATGCGCTTCACAAGTCGGCTGGTCAGAATCTGCGACGCAATCTGCAAAGCGCGACGATCAACACTGTTCCGCGATTCGCAACCGACAAAGCCCGCGATGGCCATCGCCTGCGGCGTAACTGTGTCCACCGTGATGTGCCGCGACAGCGGACCGGTCGGTCTGGCGAGCTTGCGCAGGCCGTCGAGATACTTGGCGGACCGCTCACGCTTGGGCAGTGAGCCGATGTACTTCTCGATCAACGGCATCACAGCGTCCAGCTTCATTTCACCAACGACCGCCACCTCGATCGGAGCGGTCTTGCACAGACGATTGAGCCACAGTTGGGCGTCCGCGAGCTTCAATGATTCAATGTTTTCTTTGGTCAGGAACGGTGTACGCGTGTCGCCGCCGGTCAGCATTTCGTGCATGGCTTTGAACGCCATCATGCTCGGGTTGCGATCCATCATCTCGATCTGCTGAAGCATACGCAGCTTCCAGTTGTCGAAGGCAGACTCCTCGATCTTCCCGTCGGTCAGCAGCGCGTACGCCTTCTGCAAGCCAATTTCCAGGTCTTCGGGCGAGCCGCTGACACTGATGGTAAACGCATCCTCGCGGCCGCCTCCGCGAACACCGATGTTCTTGCCCGTCATGATGTCGCGAATGTTGGTCGAGGTCAGCCGGCTTGTGGCTGCTTCCTGAAAGGCCAGTGAAGCCACCTGCGTGATGCCGACGTTGTCGGCGGTCTCCTCGATCGTCCCGCCGGCCAGCGAGATACTGATCATGACGCTGTCTTTCTTGTAGTCCATGAACCGGTGATGCACGCGCACACCGTTGGACAGCCAGGCGTTGGTGACTTCCAGCGGCTCGAATTCCGACTTGTCAATCGTCTTGCCCGGCATGGGCAGCTTGGCGAGAAGTTCGGTCGGTGCGTCGGTCGTTTCGAGCGGCTTTGTCTTGCGCGACCAGGCAGCCCGTGCAGCGGCCAACACTTCCTCACGCGCCGGAACGACTACGCCGTCCTTGTCGGGTGCCTGAATGATGTAGGCGAATTTTCCGGGCGTAAAATTCCTGGTGAAGGCTTCGTTCACGTCGGTAAGCGTGATTTTCGGAAGCAATTCGTTGTAGACGTCCAAGTCCTGCTGGGCGGACGAGTAGGGTTCGTGGCCGTTGACCGTACGGACAATACCCTGAACGATGCCCCGCGCGTTGCGTGTCGGCTCGGTGCGCACGCCGCGCTCAGCCGACGCAATGATCGCTTCTTTGGCGAGCGACAATTCCCGCTGCGAAAAACCATGTTCGCGCGCTCGGCTTATCTCGACAATCAACTGCTCGAGCATTTTGGACCAATCCTGAGGCTCGCCGCTGGCGGAACCGCTGACGAGCATCGCGTCGTGGAAGAAATCGGACACGCTCGCACCCGCTCCGCGGAAAGCGGCTTCGCCTTTGTTGACCAGTTCGTCGTACCGCCGGCCAATGATCCAACTGCCGAAGTACTCGGTAAGCTGCACGCGGGCCTGCTCGTACGTTGTTGTGGGCGGTCGGCCTGAGCGAATGTCGGTCATTTGCACGGAGCACATAGCCATCTCGGGGTCCGTCACGACCATGGCACGCTGTTTCGTAAACGGCTTGAATTCAGGCCCCTTCTGCGGGCGGGTTTTGCCTTTGCCCTTGGCTTTGCCGAACCACTTTTTGATCAGCGGCACGATTCGGTCAGCCTCCGCATCGCCGACGAGCACAACGGTCGTGTTCTCCGGGCGATACCAGGTCTGATAGTAATCAACGAACTCTTCGCGCGACGCGTTGGCGATCACGTCTTCATCGCCGATCGGCAGACGTACCGCGAAGCGTGTGTTCTCGAACAGCTCAGGCCAAAGCTTGTCGCGAATGCGCTGGAATGCGCTCTTGCCGCGGCGGGCTTCTTCCAGCACAACGCCGCGTTCCTTGTTGATCTCTTCGATCGGCAGCGTCGCGCGAAACGCGTAGTCACTCAGCACCATGAGCGCCTTGTCAATCTGAGCCTCTTCAGTATCGGGCGTGAAGAGCATATAGGCTGTCTGATCGAAGCTGGTGAAGGCGTTGAGGTCCGCGCCGAACTCCATGCCGATGCTCTCGAAGTACGGGATCAACTCGCCGGGGGCGAAGTTCTCCGTCCCGTTGAAACACATGTGCTCGAGAAAGTGTGCCAACCCTCGCTGCGAGTCTTTCTCGTTCAGTGAACCGGTGTCGATGTGAATCATCAACGCCATTTTGCCCGGCGGGTTGTCGTGCTGGCGGTACATCCACTTGACGCCGTTTTCCATTTTCCCCTTGAGCACACGCGAATCGCTCGGCAGCGGCTTCGCAAGGAGTTGAGATGCCGGTAAAGCCAAAACAAGGCTTGCGACAATAAGGTGACACGAACGCATTCTACTTGTAATCATTTTTGGATTCCCTGGTGACTGTCGAAACACTGGTAGCACCGAACCGATAAAAGTACCCGACTCGCTCCGGTGTTGCAAAACGACCCAAACGCGCTCATGCTGGGCATTCCTATTCAGAATACGGATTTCGCGGGTGGGCAGACATGATTAAACAAAAAAAGACAATGTTGATCGGGGGCACACTCGTCGCCGCAGCGGCTGGTGCATTCGCCCTGTACGCATGGACCGGCCGGCAAGAGGAGTCGGCCATCGAACGGTGGATCGGCACGCAGATCGCTGGCGTCATCGAAAGTCACCTCAACTGCGATGCCTCGTTCGGAACACTGGACTACCAAGCCCCCACCACCGTCGAAATTACCCTGATGACCATGAATCGCGAGAACCAGGAATTCCTGGGCGCGGATCGACTGCTGATCGAGTTGGGCGAGATACCAAGCCTTTCCAAACCTATTCAGATCAAGCGGGTCGAAGCCGACGGCCTGCGGATGTATTTCAAGAAAGCGGCAGGGGGGGGATTCGTCGGATGGAACGGCCTCGTGAAACCGAAAGCCCTCGCTGACCCGGAGGCGATCGAGCAGGGGCGACGTTTGAGCGACGTCCTTGTGCTGCGGCATGTTGAAGTCAACGACGGCAGCATGATCTACGACCCCGCCGACGGAAACGATCCGATGGTGCTCGAAGGCGTCGAGTTCGCCATGAACACAACACCCGCGCCCAACGAACCCGGCTGGTACACGCTTGACTGCGCACTGGGTCGCGAAGGGTTGAGTCGAGTCGATTTCAACGGGCGCATCAATCTCGACACCGCCGTCCTCGACATCAAAACCATCGACGCTTCCATCGACATAGGCCCCGACCGGTACGCGACCATGCCACCGGCTATTCAATCGTTGTTGCGCAAGCACGACGTACGCGGAGCGCTGAAGGTAAACGTTTCGGGTCGCGTGCCGTTGAAAGAATTCCAAAACGCCGAACTGAACGTCGATGCAGTCCTGACCGACGCATTCGCATCAGCCGACGACTACATCCTGCCGCTCGAAAAACTCTCGGTCAGCGCGAAGGTCGCCGATCACGCAGCGGCCGTCGCAATCGACGCGAACATCATGGACGGTGTCGTCGCGTGTCGCGCCAACGCAGGACTCGACGGTCCGATGCCAATCACCGCCACCTGGGAATTCGACGGTATCCAGATCAATCGCGCCCAGCGAGCGTCTTCAGACAAATCGAACCAATTGGCCGGCAAGGCTTATTTGAGCGGGCAAGCGTTCGGGCGTTTGTCGGCGTGGCCTGCGTCGATTGACGGCTCGGGCAATCTGCGCGTCGACGAGGGCAATCTCACCTTCATTCCGGGCGTGAAGGAACTCGTACGCATGGTCAAGCCGAACGCTCAGTTCGCTCAACCATCGATGAAGCATCGCGTAACCGGACAATTCGCGCTGCAATCGTCAGCCGTCAGTTTCGAACAATTGCAGGTGGAAACCGATTGGCTGACAGCCCGCGCACGCGGGCAGGTTTACTACAACGGCACGCTCGACATGCGCGTCAACGCAGGCCCCCTCGAAAAATTGCAATCCAAGATGGGCAAGATCGGCAAAATCTTCGGCCAACTCACAGATAAAATCGTCACCTACCGCATCCAAGGCCCCGTGAACGATCCGTCCATCTCAGTCGAACCATTCAGCCAATAGTCCGATCCGGGCGGCAAGACTCCGTCACAAAATTGCAAGCAGCAATGGAAAGTGTATTCCCGTCTCGATGTTTGGAATGAACGCCGGCAATCGTTAGAATGGGCGATTCGGGTATCGGGCCTGCCTCGGGGAAAGGCCGACACAAAAGTGATAATAAGGACTCAGAATGCATATTAGCCTTGGGCAAAGGCCCACAATGTTCCGCGTAGCGACGGTAGCGGCGATCGCGCTTTGCACGGTTTCACCACGATTTTCCACCGCCCAGCAATTCGTCAACGAGACGAACGCTCGCCTGCCCGCAGCCTCACCGCTTGAATACTCCGAACAGGTCGATCTCGCGGACATCGACGGCGACGGCGACCTCGATATCCTGTTCGCCAACGGACGGGGTTTCGGCTCACCGTCGCTTCAGGAAACAAACCGCCTGTACCTCAACGACGGCAACGGCGTCTTCACGGACGTCACCGACGCGCGGATGGCTGGCATTACCGGGTTCACGCGCGATGTGGAGTTCGCCGACATCGACGCAGACGGCGACCTCGACCTACTGATCGTCAACGCGTTTAACAATCAACCGCGCATGCTGATAAATGACGGCAACGGCTTTTTCGCGGACGAAACCGGCTCACGCTTGCCCGCAGCCGTCATCGGCGGATCGGACGCGGACTTCGGCGATGTCGATGACGACGGCGACCTGGACATCATCTTCACAAACTCCGGATCGTCGCCGTTTGGCGCGGGCGTGGATCGCCTTTACATCAACGACGGAACCGGCGTGTTCACCGATGAAACAGCCGCACGCCTGCCCGGGTCGGCTGTCTCGCAAAGCATCGATTGTGACTTCTTTGACATGGACGGCGACCTCGACCTCGATCTGGTCATGGTGCATCGCGATCCAGCCAGCCAGTTGTGGGAGAATGACGGCTCGGGCAACTACACCAACGTCACCGCCGGCCGGCTCCCCTCGGACGGCAGCGGCACGTATTCGATCGACCCGGGCGACATCGACGGGGACGGCGACCTCGATCTGCTCGTCGTACGCGGCAGCAACGACCGCATTTTCCGCAACAACGGCGGCGGCGTGTTCACGGACATCACTGCCACAGCGATTCCGGTCAACCCGTTTCAGGACGACAACGACGGCGACTTCTTCGACTACGACGCCGACGGAGATTTGGACTTCGCCATCGCGCGACTGGGCAGCGGTGGGGAACGCATTTACCAAAACAACGGCAGCGGCGTATTCACACTACAGTCGGGCATCATCACGGTCATCTCGGACTCGTCGCTCGATATCGAATTCGGCGATGTCAACGGCGATGGCCGCGTGGACATTGTCACCGCCCAGGGCGAGTCAGGCTCCTTCCGCAACCGCATATACATCAACCAGACCGGAGCGGTGGACACAACACCGCCGACCTTTCCGAACATGACCGCACTGTCGCCTACGAACAACACCGCAGGCCCCTATGTGGTCAAGGCTTCGATCCGGGACAACATCACCTCGGACAACAACTTTTTCGATCGCGGCGTGTACCTGCATTACACGGTCGGCGCGGGACAGCCGAACACCCTGCCCATGACCTGGGTCGGCGGCGATCTGTACCGTGGTGAGATTCCGGGGTTGGCCGCTGGTTCCAGCGTCTCGTATTGGGTGACCGCGACCGATTTCGCGGGCAACACCGGCACAAGCCCGACGGCCGCGTTTCCCGTTTTCGGCGGCCTGCTCGGCGATGGCGACGGCGACAACGATCTCGATCTGGAAGACGTGGGGGGCTTCTTCGATTGCGTCACAGGCCCAATCGGCCAAGTCACACCCGCCTGCCGAACATACGACTTCGACGGCGATCAGAACGTGTCCTTCGACGACTTCGCATGGTTCCAGCTCGCCTACGGCTCCTAACGTCTGTGTGAACACGGGGTTTGGTTGACGCTTGGATTTACCCGCTGTTGAAGCCCGCGGGCACGTTCCGCGGGCTTTTTCGACAATCCATCGCCCGCTTCCCATTATTGTATGGTGGGTTACAATTCACCCCTGTGTGGGTCGGCGCTTGACCCGAAAGTAAAACAACCCGCCAGAGAGGATGACTCGATCGTGACGCGACCGATTTCCATACTGCTCATCGCATTGGCTGTCCCGCTGGTCGCCGGCGGGCTTTACGTCTCCGTGCCGATGCTCACCGAGGCTTCGTCCGTCGTTCAGGTGGAGGCCGACGAACACGTCGAGCGTGCCCGGCGACTGCTGCACACTTACAACGAGAACATCGAACGACTCGCATCGGTCTTGAACACGCTCGAAAAACAGGGCGTCGAGGTGAGACGCGAGCGATTGATCTCCGAGAACGAAACCGTCCTGAAGGACGCGCTCAAAGCAGTCGGCGACGCACTGTCCGTTTCCCACGGCGACGCGAGCGCAGGCCAGCACGCCCAAGCCCAGCAGATCAAGGGCACGATCCTCGTCGCCCAGGCCGACCTGCTGCGACGTAAGGCTGACATCGTTCGCAACCAATGCGAAAAACCGCGAGCGCAACTGGTCACTCTGGCTAAACGTGTCCGCACGTTGGAACAGGAAGCCAACGTCGTCGAGCAAAGCGGCATTCACGCCAACATCGAGGTATTGAACGATCAGGCTGCGGAGGTACAAGCCACACTGACGGCGCGCAAGCGCGCAATCGCGGAACTGGAATCCACCGTCGCTGATCTCGAAGCGAAGCTGGCGGACGCGACCCGTCGATCGGAATCAGCCCGGGCACAGCTCGATCAGTTGGAACACGACGGTGCGGATCTGCTCGACCCGCACGGTGCGGAAAAGTTCGCCGAAGCGTACACCCTCGCAGCCAACGCTTACCACTCAGCCATCAGCGATGCACACCGCTTCGAACACGGCTCCCTCGAAAACGCGCGAATCGATGACTCCGGCGACTACATCAAAGGTGGTTTCGTGCCCGAGGACGCCAGCGGCGAAATCGTCGGGCTGCGCGGGCTGATGGACCATCGGCGCGACCTGGAAGTAGCTCGTCACGACCGCGACGGCCTGATGCAAACACTTGACGAGGTCGAGCAGTCAGCCCGATCCCTTTCTGAATTGGCGCAATACTACGCGCAAAAGGCGCTCGATGCCAAAGAACACGCAAGCGAAGCGCTGGGCAGCGCGACGAATATTTTCGCGAAATATCAGGCGTTCGAGCTTGAGGCTGAAGACATGCTCGACCAGAGTCTCGCCAAAGCGCGGTCAGCCGTCGCGGCGTTTCGGACGGCTTCGGGGTCAGCCACAACACGCACACGGGACGCTGGCGACGCATTGAATGTGTTGAGCGCCCCCGCTCAGGAGCGGTCCGCCACCAAGCTTCAGGCGGAGGAACGCTGGATTGTAGGCCAACTAAGTGCCGACGGTGCCCACGCGCGGATGGTTTTGGCGTCCATCCTGTTCGACCGATTCATGGCTGCCGACAGCGCAGCCGATCTGATCGCAGCCGTCAAATCACCGCTCGTGCTCGCACAAGCCAACGCCGACGAGTTCAAGGAACGACGCGACGAAGCCAAAACCGAAGGGGCGGACGCGCTGCGCGAAGCCGTCGCAAACTACGAAAAAGCCTACCGCGACGTCAACAACAATTGGACCGTACCCGCTTCCGTCGCCACCGCCCACGACATGCTCCGTGTTCTGGAAAACCCGGTTCACGTGCAAACCGCCATCGTGAACTACGAAAACGCGATTCAAGGGCGGGAATCGGAGGCGGTGACGCGGGTATTCATGGATCGCATCGAGCAACTACGAAGCAGGTAACGCGGTTTTTCCACTCCCGCTTTAATTGTGCGGACAATTGAGAGCAATCTCGCGTACCAGGTTGACTGGAACCTTGCCAATCCGCGATAAAGGTAATGGTGACTTCGGCGTTTTGCGGAAAGGGTGCGCCCGGATCGACTTAATGAACTTGGCCGGCGGATGCGGATTTTTGGGAACGGTTTCGTGATTTCGCGAGAATACGGACCTACAATCTCTCGGTGGCGGTTTGCGGGGTTCGATGCACCCGGTAAGCGGGGTAACGCTAAGCAATGTTGAAATACCGGAATAACGACGTGGCCGACCTGGCCCATCAGTTGGCGCTGTCGCCGAAGCATTTGCGGTTGAAGCAACTTGGCGGCGCGGACCGGCTTCTGGCTATGGTCTCGCCGGAGAAGTCATACCCGTTCGACCTCGTTCGGTTTCACATTACAGGCACCAAGCCGATCAACCCTGACGAGAAGAGGGCGGTCTCGGGGACGGACTTGTTGGCCGACCTGCCCACGCTGGCGGAGCATGTCACGCGAAAGGCCGCGATTTCGATGTCGGATTTGACCGGCCAACACCAGACGCTCGACGAATTGGCAGCCAACCTGCAAGTAAGCACCAAGACGATTCGCCGTTGGCGAAAGCGGGGCTTGATGGGTTTTCGCGCTGCGATCAAGGGCAGTGTGACCCGGCTCGTGTTTTCGGAGGCAGCCATCGAGCGTTTCCGGGAACGCAACAAAGACACTGTCGAGCGGGGCGCTTCGTTCAAGTTGCTGACTGAGGCGGAGAAGCAGAACATCATCGATATCGCCCGCGCCATCCTGATGGAAAAGCGCGAGAAGCTGCACAATATCTCGCGAAAAATTTCGGAACAAACCGGGCGAGCCGTCGAAACAATCCGGTACACGCTGCGCCAATACGACTTGCAAAATCCCAATCAGCCCCTGTTCGCCAGAGGCGGTGAGCCGGCGGTCAATCGCGAGCAGTTGGCCATCTGGCGGTGCAGGCATCGCGGGGAATCCGTCGAGCAGATCGCCGAGGCTTTCGGCATGAATCCGGTCGCCGTCGAAGCGGTCCTCCGCGAACTCGAGGCGCGCCAGCTCAAACAGGAAACATGGGAATACGTCGACAACGAGTTGTTCCACGCGCCGAACGCAAAAGCGCTGATTCTGGACGTTCCTAGACCGGCGGCTGAGGAACCTTCGGGCAGGAAGCTCAAAACGCCGAAGGGCGCACCAGCCTATGTGCGGGCGCTCTATGAGATTCCGCTGCTCTCGCGGGAGCAGGAAGCGGATCTGTTTCGACGATACAATTACCTGCGTTTCAGCGTCGCCCAAGCCATTGAAAAGCTGGACCCCTATTCCGCATCGCGTCGTGAGTTGGACAAGATTCACGCATTGCAGGCTGCGGCGGAGGGCATTAAGAACGAGATCATACAGGCCAACCTTCGCCTGGTGGTCAGTGTGGCCAAGCGTCACGCGAACCGTTCCGAGAGTTTCTTTGAGACCGTGTCCGACGGCAACGTGACCCTGATGCGCGCCGTGGACAATTTCGACTATTCGCTGGGCTACAAGTTCAGTACCTATTCCTGCTGGTCGCTGATGCGGAACTATGCCCGCAGCGTACCTGAGAACCACTACCATCAACGCCGCTACGTCACCGGGCAGGACGAGTTGCTCGATTGCGCACCGGACGCCGCGACCGTGGAAACATCCACGGGCGACATGCAGGCTGTCCGCGACGCGATCAACGAGGGCATCGAACAACTCAACACCCGCGAACGAACGATCGTCAAAGCTCATTTCGGGCTTTGCTCCGCCGACGGCGCTACCGAAACGCTGGAAGAGCTAGGCCGACGATTCGGGGTCACCAAGGAACGCGTGCGGCAAATCGAGCGCAAAGCCATCGAAAAACTTCGAGAGGTCATCTCGCCAAACCTGATCGACGCCTTCGCGGATTAGAGCAGTTCCAAAACCAGCATCACGAGCCGCGAACTTCAGTTCGCGCGGACCCTCGACCAACGACAGTCACCATAGGGCACGGGCGCTGGCTGCGAATCGGTTTCGGGCGTTTCGCAGCACCGACAACGAATCCACCATGACTTCAGATTTATTCAGTTTGTTCGGTTCCTACTGATTTTTCTACGTTGACCCTTGCCTTCTAGTCCGAGTTTGCTATGATAAGAAAGTTGGACTGTAACGGTTGGCCTGCTGGTTGACCGCGATTCGAGATAGGGTGTGCCCGCCGGATGCGGCGTGGTGTGCCGACAATTTCCTTCTCTCCCTCCCAGGCTTGGGCTGTTCGGGTGAGCAGCCCTTGCCGCTTTTTACCGTTCTTGTTGAGCTTCCGATGTGCCGCTGAGTAGCCATGTGGCGTGGCGGCGGACCAGTTTGTCGGGGTCGGTTTCCGCGATACGACGCAATACGGGCGTGAATCGGCCTTTGTGGAGATGGGCGAACAGTTCCATCGCCGCCATTCTGACGAGCCATTCGTCGTGACCCACCAACGCGACCAGCCGGGCGACGCTGCGGTTGCTCAGTCGTTGTCCGATAATATCCATCATGGCGACTGCCTGTCCGCAGGATGTCGAAGGGTTGGTGGCTTGTTCGACGGCTTGATATTCTGACCAGCGCGGCGACCGGGCTGGACGCGAGAGCGTGATGATCGTCGGGGGCAGCCGGTTCGCGCGAACATTCTGCCGAGCCGTTGAAGATAGGACTGGGCTGGTCGTAAACGTGAACGTGGAGATTGCGTCGCGATCGTCGTGGGATGCCAGAATCTCCCGAGCAACACCGATGTTGAGCGATTGTCTTACCAGGATCGATTCCCCCGGCGGGAGGATGACCCGGCGGTTCATCGAAACGGAGAGGTAGGCACTTCGCGATACGGGAGCGGGCAATGAGGCTGCCTCCATCGCGATATCGACGATCACGTCGGTAGCGTGGGCGTCGCCCTGGCTGAGTGTAATGGTGATCGGCCCCTTGTTGGTCAACCGAATGTCACAGGTCAGGGGGTCGCTCGGCTGGATGGGCTGGCGGTTCAGTTCGACGCTGAGGGTGAGGTAATCTCGCGGGTTCTTGAGGTAATCGAGCACGCGGTCGTCGAATGCGGCGCTTGCGTTTCGGATTGGCGTGCGGTCCGGCGGCTTTGCCGTCAGTTCGCCGATGTTTCTCAACGTACGTACGACGCGGGCGTATGCGTCGCCGGAGTAGCGTTGTCGTTCGCCCGTGCGCAGGATGCGGATGGCGTCTTTTCGGTTTCCGTCGGCGATGAGAATTTCGGCCATCGCCGCCGCCGCCCACTGGTCGGATTCGGGCCGACGTATGAGCAGTTTCCGGGCATCCTTTGTGCGATAGTTGCGAAGCAGCGCGACGGCGCGCACGCGCTGAACCACGGGGTTGTTGGGTGCGGCTGCGATGGCGCGTTCGCTGAGGCGGTCAGCCTTTGTAAAATCGGGATCGATTTCGAGGTGAAACCATGCAAATTGTGCAGCCTCAAACGCGCTGAGGCTGGCTGTGTCACGGAGCGCCTCGTTGATTCGGGCGCGAAAGCGGGCCAGCCTCGCGTTGGCGGTGTCTTGTTGGCCTAGTCTGCGCAGGGTCTTGGTGAGCAGCATTTCCGCTTCGTGATAGGCGGGGTCTGTTGCGAGCGCACTTTCGCAGTATGCGGCTGCTCCGGGGTTATCACCGTTGTCGTAGGCACTTTGCGCGCGATCGAAGAGCAGTTTCTTGGGCGGATGGTAGTTCGGCAGGCGTCTTCGGAGGATGACGAGGGCGCGTTCGTCCCAGGTATGTGCGTCGTCGTGCATCGACAAGCCGTCGAGAAGCCGGGCCAGCTCCCACATGGTTTCGGCGCTTCGCGGCTGATTCATGGCTTGGGCGACGAGCGTGCGTACGCGCGTCAGCGGGGTGCTTTGCGTGCCTGCGATTTCCGCGTCGAGCCGAATTGCGGCGGGATTGAAAGGCCAATCGTCGAGGGCTGCGGCGATGTGTTTGCGGGCCGACGCGGTTTCGCCTCTTCCTGCATGCACGCGGGCGAGTTCGACGTGCAGCGTGCTGCGCAGCTCGCTCGGCCGCGCGACGGCTAACTGCTTTGTGTAGAAGTCGATGCGTTCCTCGGCGGTTTGCAGGTTCGCGGCGGCCTGCCCGATCCATGCGATGGTTGCGATTGCGTCATCGGGGGCGACGCGGACGTAGGCTTCGAGGGCTTTGAATGCTTCGGCCCGTCGTCCGAGTCGCGCGGTGAGATCGTATTTCCATTTAAGGGCGTCGGGCTGATCGGGGTCGAATCGCAGCGCTGCGTCGAGCCAGCAGAGGGCGACCTCCGCGGATTGTCGCGGATCGGAGCGGTTGGAAACTAAGCCTGTGTGGTGGGCGTGGTCGGTGAGACGCTTGGCGCAACCGGTGGAGTCGGCGATTTCGCGGGCCGACGGTTCGTCCGCAATCGTGGGCGGCGGGAGGATGCTGATTGTCAGGCCAACGATCGCGAAAAAAAGGCTGCTTCGACACATGTTCATGATGCGCGCGATTTTGGGGCAATCACTCCGCCGGTGCAAATGCGAGGCGATAGTGTCGCGTTGGGGATAGGTTGCGAAGGGTGCCGGATGGCGGGAAGCGTTCAGGGCGATTAAACTGCCCCGGAACTTCAAAAAGGACGCCCAAAGCATGAACCCCATTTGCATGACCATCCTGCTCGCCGTCACGCTCGGGCTGTTTGCGCGCACCGCGAGCAGGCGCTGGAGACTCCTGAACGTCGGCGACGGCGGGCTTGGTTCCGATAACGTGGCTGAGAGGCTGGCTGGTGTGAGACGATTCGCCCTTGCCCAGGAGCGCATGCGGCGCTACTGGTGGGCCGGGATCGCGCATCAGGTCATTTTCGCCGGTTTCGGCGTGCTGCTGCTTCGCTCGCTGATTCTCTTTTCGCGCGGGTATGTCCCCGATTCGGGCCTGTGGCTTTTCGGTTCGCACACGCCCATCGGCGACGCGTATTCGCTGCTCAAGGACGTTTTTGTCGTTCTGGTGATCTGCGGGACGCTTGTGTTTCTCTATTATCGCCTCGTTGCGAAGCTCCCGCGTATGACGCTCAGCACCGAAGGGGTCATCATTCTGTGCATCATCTTCGTCATGATGATGGCGGACTTGATTTACGACGGGGCTTGGCTGAATCTGCACGCTCTTGAAACCGGTGAGGCCGTTTCGTTCCGCGTGTGGGAGCCGGCGGGTTCATTGGTGGCGGTGTTGTTGGCTGGTGCGAGTGAGGGCACGCTGAAGGTTCTCGCACACGCCGGGTTCTGGACGCATGTTTCGCTTGTGCTCATCTTTCTGAACCTGCTGCCGGTCTCGAAGCATTTTCACATCATCACAGCTATTCCCAACGTGTTTTTTCGCAGGCTTGGCCCGGTGGGGCGGCTGGCACCGATCGAAGATATTGAAGGCAAAGTTGAACGCGAAGAGACGCTTGGCATCAAGCGCATCGACCAGTTTTCGCAAAAGAGCATCCTGGATTTCTACACCTGTACCGAGTGCGGCCGATGTAGCGACCACTGCCCCGCGACCAAAACCGGCAAGAAGCTCTCGCCGAAGCACTTTACCATCGACCTGCGCAACTTCCTGTACAAGCATGAATCGACGCTGATTGGTGGCGACGAACAGAGCCGCGACCGTGAGGGAGCGGTAGACGCTAATGGCGAAACCGGAGCATCCGACGCCGGTACCGCGCCGTTGGAATCAAACGCCGCCCACACCATCGACCTCGTTGACGGCATCATCGACCCCGAAGTACTGTGGGCTTGCACGACCTGCCGCGCCTGCGAGCAGGAATGCCCGGTTCTGATTACCTACGTGGACAAGATCGTCGATATGCGCCGCTACCTTGTTCAGGAGCGTGGCGAATTCCCCAACGAGCTTCAGACCGCTTTCCGAGGCATGGAAACGAATATGAACCCGTGGGGCTTCGCACCCGACGAGCGAAGCCAATGGGCGGACGGTCTGGACATTCCGCTCATTTCCGAGAAGCCGGACGTTGAGTATCTGTTCTGGGTCGGCTGCGCTCCGTCGTTCGATGATCGTGCGAAAAAGACTACGCGAGCCACCGCGCAACTGCTCAAGCAAGCCGGCATCGAGTTCGCCATTTTAGGCCCCGAGGAATGCTGCACGGGTGATCCTGCTCGACGGGCCGGCAACGAGTTTTTGTTTCAGATGTTCGCTCAGCAGAACAGCGAAACGCTCAACGGTTATGGCGTTAAGAAGATCGTTACGACCTGCCCGCACTGTTTCAATACGCTGGGCAATGAGTATGGAGACTTCGGCGGAAAATTCGAGGTTATTCATCATACGCAGCTATTGGCTGACCTCGTCAAGCAAGGCAAACTGAAGCCGACGCAGAAAGTGGACGCCAAAGTCGCGTACCACGACTCCTGTTACCTTGGCAGATACAATGAGGTTTACGACGCGCCGCGCGATGTGCTGTCCGCCATTCCGGGCGTCACACTGGTCGAACCGAACGAAACGCGCGATCGCGGTATGTGCTGCGGTGCGGGCGGTGCGCAGATGTTCAAGGAAGAGGAAGAAGGCGACGAGCGCGTCAACCAGCGTCGCACGAAGCAGCTTCTGGATACCAAGCCCGACGTCATCAGCAGCGCCTGCCCGTTCTGCACGCGCATGCTCAGCGACGGTCTGGGTGATGCGGAGCGGACGGATGTGGAGCAGGTTGATGTGGCGGAGATGTTGCTCAGGGCGATGGAGTAGCCATTGTGTTTCAATTTGAAGTCAGTGCTCCGAGCGGTGAATCAGGAATATGGAGCGTGATTTCGGAGAGCACTGTCGGAATGAGATGGCGGTTGGTATGGAAATAGTGTCGGCGTGACGTACAGTACGGATGAAAAGCAACTAGCGGTTTGGGTAACCAGTCGCAGGAGCGGGGCGTTTCACGAAACCGCGTCAGGCATGAGAGGATAGTCATGGTAACCAATCTACACTGGCTGGATCGCATAAGCATAGACCCTGCCGTTCATCATGGTGATCCGTGCATTAAGGGAACGCGCGTTTCCGTGAGTGGGATTGTCGGCAGTATCGCAGACGGCGACACTGCCGAGCAGATTCTCGCGAGCTATCCGCAGTTGACGCGTGAGGACGTACAGGCTGCTTTGCATTATGCGGCTGAGGCTGTTAGTCGGTTCGAATTCTCTCCAATCGTCAAGTAGATCGATCAATGTCCGTGCGTATCAAGATTGATGAGGATTTGCCAACCGAGGTCGCGGAGAGGTTGCGCGCCGCCGGACACGACGCCTGTACCGTCCGGGAGCAGGAACGGGTTGGTGCGACCGATAGAGAACTTTGGGATTTGGTGCAGAGTGAGGAACGAATGCTCGTGACCGCCGACAAGGGATTCGCGGATCCCCGAACAGTTGGTTCAGAGCCGCATCACGGAATAGTGCTCTTACGCCTGCCGCGAGAAAGTCGTTCAGGGTATATTCGCCTGATCGAAGCGTTACTTGATGTAAATGGAATTGAGACTGCCGGTGGGGCGATTGTGGTGGTAACCCCTTCGGTCATCCGGGTTCTTAGACACCGTTAGTCGCGCAAGCGAAGATTGTAGAAAAGCTGACTCGGCGAGCGCGACGCCGAAATACTGTCTGGGGAATCAACAGAATCATGGCAACACTAGGACGAACAATCGCAGGCTGGGTCAACAAACTGACGTACACCGATCTCGACGACACGACGATCCACGAGGTCAAGCGTCGCGTGATCGATTCCATCGGCACTGCCCTTGGGGCGTACTATTCCGCGCCGGGAAACATCACGCGCGCGCTGGCGGAGTCGCGGAACGACACGCACGCAGGCATCGTGTTCGGCACAAAACACAGCGCCAGTCCTGATCTGGCGGCCTTCGCCAACGGCACGATCATCCGCTACCTCGACTACAATGACACGTACCTGTCACTCGAACCGGCCCACCCGTCGGACAACCTCGCGCCGGCCATCGCTGTCACGCAGTCCACGAGCAAGAGCGGGAAAGACCTCATCCTCTCCGCGGTCATCGGCTACGAGATTCAGTGTCGACTTTGCGACGCTGCAAGCCTGCGCGCTCATGGCTGGGACCATGTTTACTACGGCGCGCTCAGCTCAGCCCTGTTGGCTGGGAAGCTCTGGGAATTGAATGAAGATCAGCTCGAACACGCGATCGGCTTGGCTGGTGTGTGCAACATCGCCACGCGTCAGACGCGCACCGGGCAGATGTCGCATTGGAAAGCCTGCGCCTTCGCCAACGCCGCCCGCAACGGCGTGTTCGCAGCCGACCTGGCCCGTCGCGATATGACCGGTCCTTACGAAATGTTTGAAGGGCCTAAGGGCATCTTCAACCAGCTCACAGGCCCGTTCGACCTGAAGCTCGGCGGCAAAAACGACTACATGATCAATAAGACGTACATCAAGTATTGGCCTGCGGAGTATCATTCGCAGTCCGCCATCGAAGCCATCCTCGCGCTGCGACCCGAAATCGGCGACCGTCAGGTCAAGGAACTGCTCATCAGGAGCTTCGAAGCGGCGGTCAGCATCATTGGCTCGGAGCGGGAGAAGTGGCGGCCGACTTCGCGCGAGACGGCTGACCATTCGATGGCTTACTGCGTGGCGGCTGCTCTGGTGGATGGAGACGTCTGGCTGAATTCGTTCGACGATGATCGTCTGGTCGACAAGCGGCTGCTCGATCTGATGGACAAGACCAAGATCGTCGAGGACGACGATTGCAACAAGGGCTACCCCAAGGGCATTCCCAATCATCTGGTCGTCACGCTCGATGATGGTACCAAGCTCGAAAAACGTGTCGACTTCCCCAGAGGACACGCCGGGAACCCCATGACGGACGAAGAAGTCATCACCAAGTTCAAGCGGCTGGGTGAAGGTGTCATTACAGAAGCGACGGCTGACCAGATTCTCGAGGCATGCTGGAAGCTCGACACGCTGAGCGATCTGGACGCCATCACCGCGTTCGAGGTCATCAAGAAATGAGCGGGGCGCGCATGACTACATCACACGCCCGATCGAAAAAACTTCGCGAGCTACTCGCGCAAGGCACGGTAGCGATGCCGGGGGCCATCAACGCGCTGTCGGCCCGATTGATTGAACGGGAGGGCTTTGAGGCGATGTACCTTTCGGGGGCGGTGTTGGCCAACAGCGTCGGCGGCGTGCCGGACATCGGCTTGATGACGCTGACCGAAGCCCGCGCCCACGCATCCGCCATCGCTGAAGGGACCACCATCCCCATCATCATGGACGCCGACACCGGCTACGGTGGTTCTGACAACGCAGCCCGTTGCGTGCGCGAATTGGAGTCAGCGGGCGTCAGCGGTATCCACCTTGAGGATCAGGAATTTCCCAAGCGCTGTGGCCACCTTGACGGCAAGAAACTCGTGCCGACCGAAGAGTTCTGCGAGAAGATCGCAGCCGCAGCGGCGGCTAAGACCAGTCCCGATTTTCTTCTTTTGGCGCGGACGGACGCACGCGGCGTGACCGGATACGACGACGCCGTCGAACGCGCCCACCGATACCTCAAAGCCGGTGCCGACGGGATTTTCCCGGAAGCTTTGCGCGACGAAGAGGAATTCGCCCGATTCGCTAAGGACGTCCCCACGGTCCTGTTGGCCAACATGACCGAATTCGGCAAAACGCCGTACCTGAAAGTGGAACGATTCGCCGAGTTGGGTTACAAAATCGTTATCTTCCCGGTCACGCTCCAGCGCGCCGCGATGAAGGCGATGGAGACCACGCTGCGGACCATCCGCCGGGAAGGCACGCAGGAGTCATTGCTCGAACAGATGCAAACGCGCAAGGATCTTTACGACCTGCTCGGATACGAAATGGGAACACCCACAACACCGGCATCGACTACAGGAACAACATCATGACTGACACGATTTTCAAACCCGGGCTTGAAGGCGTGATCGCAGGCGAAACCACCGTCGCCGCCGTCGAGCAAAGCAGTCTCGCTTATCGAGGCTACAACATCAGCGACCTCGCACAGAACACGACGTTCGAGGAAGTGGCGCATCTGCTGCTTTACAACGAGCTGCCGACGTCCGCTCAACTAGCTGAGTTTCAGACTGTGCTGGCCCAGCTTCGCCCGCTGCCGGCTGAAGTCATCCAGATGATTCGCCTCATTCCCACCGAAGTGCCGATGATGGACGTGCTGCGATCAGCCGTCTCCTTCGCCGGGCATTTCGATCCGGTCAAAGGCGATTCCCCGGACGATCTCCGCCGCCGCGCCGTGTGGCTGATGGCCGTCTGCGCGGGCGTTGTGTCCGCGCGATACCGGCTGCTCAGCAAGAAAGAACCCGTCGATCCCAAGCCAGGCCTGTCCCACGCCGCCCAGATTCTCTATCAGGCCCTCGGTGAAGTTCCCGACGAAACTTCCGTCCGTCTGCTCGATCTAACGCTAACCCTTTACGCAGAGCACGAATACAACGCGAGCACGTTCGCCTGCCGCATCGTCGCGTCCACCATGTCCGACCTCGTCTCCGGAATCGTGACCGGTATCGGTACGCTCAAAGGCCCGCTTCACGGCGGTGCCAACGAAGCGGCGATGGCGATGCTCAAGCAATTCGATTCCGCCGAAGAAGCCTCAGAGTGGATTCAGAACGCCTTCGAGAAAAAGCAGAAGGTCATGGGCTTTGGCCACCGGGTTTACAAAAACGGTGACCACCGCGCCCACATCCTCGAGGATGAACTGCGCAATCTCGCCGAACAAAAGGGCCAGCAGAAATGGATGGCCATCTACGACGCCATCAAAGAGCCGATGGTCACGCAGAAGAAGATTTTCCCCAACGTCGATTACCCCTGCGGCCTGACCTACTACCTGCTCGGCTTGCCGATCGACATGTACACGCCGCTGTTCGTATGCAGTCGTGTCACCGGTTGGTCAGCGCACTTTATCGAGCAGGCTGAAAACAACCGCCTCATCCGCCCGCTAAGTCGCTACGTCGGCTCGTCGGCACGTGAGGTCGTTCCCGTCGACAAACGCTGAGCATCGCCGCGAGATCGTTGCTTCTTCCGGGGCCATCGCTCCAAGCGCCAAACAATCCCGCTCGCGAACGAAGATGTTCGCGGGCAGGTATCTCTTCGGACTCGTGCGATGAAGAGTCCGTAAGGCTGGCTTGGGCAACTCACATTTAACGAATAAATCGTTTGATACGAATGCTCCGTTGGTGTACACTGCCCTTGCAGGGCCGGGGGCATTCAGCATTCAGCATTCAGCATTCAGCATTCAGCATTCAGCATTCAGCATTCAGCATTCAGCATTCAGCATTCAGCGGATGCGCAAGAACATATCGGAGGGCCAGTCATGGTCGGAAATGCTGCGTCAGGGCGTGTATCGCGGGGTGATGGGAGGCGGCAGGCCTGTGCGAACCGGCGATTCGTTCGGCTTGTGTTCGCATTGTTGATCGGCATCGCGGGTGAATCGGCTGATGCTGGTGAGTATCCTGTCGTCCAAGGCCCGCCGCCGGGGTTTGAGGTGGTTCGGCTGACCAACGGCGGGTTTCAGGTTTTCTCGTCGATCCCGGACATCAACGATCGCGGCGAGGTGACCTGGGCGCACTTCACGCCGCCGTTTGAATCCAGCGTGTACATCTACCGGAACGGCGTGGTGACGCGCGTCACCGACGGCACGCTCTACGAGGACGGTCCCACGCTGGACAACGAAGGACGCATGGCTTGGCGACGAGGCCCCACGCGCCCGACGGCCAACGATCTCTACATCTCCGAATGGGACGCGGTCGTGTTCACCGGGCCGACGCCGTTGAGTTGGCCCAGGGATAACGACGTGGGCCAGTTGGTTTGGAACACGACGCTAAAGGACAATCCTGACGTGTGTGAGATTTTCGAGTTCACGCGCGCGACGGGCGCTTGGCGGCAGGTGAGTTTCGAAGGGCTGTCAAGCCAAGAACCCAAAATAAGCAATGCGGGCGTGATCGTCTGGACCACACTCGATTTCAATATGAGTCCGTGGCAGTCGCGTATTCTGATGGACGATCATGGTGTAACAACGAGCCTTACTCCCGGCATCGGTCAGCGGCAATCCCCGGACATCAATGATGACGGCGTGGTGGTTTGGATGGACTCCGAGGGCATCCACCGTATCATTGACGGAAAAGCGGAGTTGATGTTTTCCGGTGGCCGCCTGCCGCGAATCAATGACCGAGGTGACATCTATTTCTTGACCTTTAATGAGAACGATGAGACGGGCGACCCCAACGTATTCATGAACGATGCAGTATTCAGGCTCCCGGACAGCGGGATTTTCAGTAGTCGGGCCAGCATCAACAATCATGGGGAAATCGCGTGGTTGGCCATCGCACCGGATGGTACTTTCGGTGACGTTTTTCTCTTGAGGCGCGAGCGTTCCCTGTTCGATTTTGATGGTGACTGTCAAATCGATAATCGCGATCTTCGCGCGTTTCAGATATGCGCGAATCGAGATTCGGATGGACAGCTGCTTGCTGATTGTACACAAGGCGACGGCGACGGTGACGGCGATGTCGACCTGGATGATTTCGAGCAGTTTCTTTCCGCAGTATCCGGGCCCGATGTCACTTTGGTCGGCTGCCCGTAATTTCATAGGCAAAGTTGAAACGAATCGGGAAAGGAGATTGCCCAATTGCGATTCGCGATCAAGAAAGTGTTATCGGAATGTTTTTGAAGAAAGAGGCGGCACCTGGGATGGTTCCCCAAGCGCCGCCCGAAAACCCTCGCCGAGAAACTCGGCGAAAGCTTAGGAGCAAGTCTTATGCACAAGCCAGCCATCTTAGCGTTAGCGGTCGCCATTTGTACAGACGCGACCACGGTCAAAGCGGCTGTCACTTCCTGGACAGACAACGCAGGCAACGCCAATTGGAACGCGTTGGAAAACTGGAACAACGGCGTACCCGGTTCGTCGGACGACGCCAAGCACACCAGTTCGCTGAGCGACATTCAGATGAACGTAACGACGGGCGAGTGCCTGTCGTTTGAGGGTGACGGCGGCAGCCCGACGGACCGATTTATGCGTGTCGATGCCGGGAATACACTCGACGTCGGCGGTGTTCTCAAGGGGTCGAATTCGACTCAGTTCAAGTTGCTGCTGCAAGACGGATCGAGTGGGGATCTGACCACGGTCTCCGTGGATGACGACCTCTTGCGGATAGCGATCGCGGCCGCGCGGAGCAACAACGCCGACTTTGCCAAGATTGATGTCACCGACGACGTGATCGACTCATCGATCGTGGTGCGCAAGGACGCCGACATCGACGTTGGTGGAGACATGACCGGGACGGCTGCGGGTGGACACAAACTGACCGTTGACGTCAGCGGGGATGTGGACATCGTCGGCGACCTGACCGACGTCGCGGTCACGCTGGGGGCGTCGTCAATCGGTATCGGCGACTCGGCTACGACGGTGGACATCGGCAGCGTGGGCGCGTCGAACGCGACGGACGAGGATTGGACCCTCAAGGGCGCGGTGGACGTTACGGCAGCGGGCGTGTTCAAAGTAAACGGATCGACGATGACTTTGAGTGGCAATTCGACGCTGACGAGCGGGATCACCGATGGTGGATCGTGGATTGTAGAAGACTTGGCAGAATTGACCGTTACGACGGGAAACAATGCGTACTTCACACCGGATTCACTTGTTATCGACGGCGCAACGGTCGAGGCTGACCATTTCGGGTTCGATGCGTCGACGGTTTTGCCAGTATGGCAGATGACGATCAAGAACGGCGGGGCAGCGAAAACCACAATTGAAGGGGCGATTCGTCTCGCGGGAACTGGACAAGGCCTTTCCGAAAACTCCGTGCTGACATACGTCGGCACGGGCAATTCGATGACCTCGAGAAATATTGAACTTGGCGGAGAGCTTGTGAGCGGCGGAACTGGCGCGACACTGGACATTGTTTACGACGATCCCTTTCTTGTTTCAACAGAGACGGTTCGTGTCGAGAACGGCATGACGATCATCACGCAATTCGATACTGAAGGCGTGACCCTCAAGCCGATTGTGGGCGACGATCCGACTGAGGTTTTCGGGCCTGATTACGACGGGCACAATGGATCAAGCGTGTTGTTCACGGATTCACCCTGCGTGCGTCGATGGGCGGAGGTGACATACGATGACAGCAGCGCGGTCGATCGGATCCTTGATGACTACTACTGCAGCACGCCGATTAGCGGGAGCGCCACCGACTTGTGCCCCGGCGGGCCGCCGACCGGAGGTGTCCCGGAAGCACTCTATGTCATTGACCTCACGGTGGACAGCGGTGCGACCCTCGATACGAATGGGTACAACGTCTACTATACCGGCACGCTGACCAACAACGGCACGATCGAATCGGTCGGTTCCAGCTACACACCGGTGAAGCTCACCCCGCGCTTGTACGGTGATTTCAACAGCGACGGTGACGGCGACGAACCGGATCAAGCCGGCAGCGATACGCGCCGCTTCAACGATGCGTTCTGTACCTGCATCGGCGACACGGATTACGACATCCTGGTCGATTGGAATTGCGATGGCCGCATCGACGACGATGACCGCGATCAATACAACACAAATTGGGGCGACCCGACGGCGCTGACCACGGCTACGTGCGGTGATCCCTGCCCGTAGTGCGTTGTCACAACTCAATTGACGGATTGGGTGCCCCACGGCTTTGGCCGTGGTGAAGTCGAATCCGAGGGACTATTCGACTCCCCCACCTCTGAAGAGGTGGGGCACCCAATCGTTGTTTTGGCTTGACAAAGCAGCTGGGGTAATTGTCGTCCACGAAACGTTCTTCGTGAACGATGACGTACCGCCGCTACGCGGTCGCGGTCACACTCTTTAGCGCCTTGCGCAACGCCTCGACCTTGTCGGTCTTTTCCCAGGTGAATGCGTCGCCCTCGCGGCCGAAGTGGCCGTGGCGCGCGGTCTCGCGATAGATCGGGCGGCGGAGGTCCAGATGCGAAATGATGCCTTTGGGCGTCAGCGGAAAGACCTCGCGAACGGCTCGGGCGATGTCCTGCTCGCTAACCTTGGCAGTGCCCTCCGTCGTGAAATTCACGCTCGTCGGTTCAGCCACCCCGATCGCGTACGAAAGCTGCACTTCGCACACGTCGGCCAGCTCTGCCGCGACGACATTCTTGGCGATATAGCGGGCCATGTAGGCCGCCGACCGATCGACCTTGGTGGGGTCTTTGCCGGAAAACGCACCGCCGCCGTGTCTCCCCCGGCCACCGTAGGTATCGACGATGATTTTTCGACCGGTCAGGCCAACATCACCGTGCGGGCCGCCGATCTCGAAACGCCCGGTCGGGTTCACGTGGACCGTAATCTCCTCGTCCCACCACTTGCCGAGCACCGGTTTGAACACGTGCTCGACGATCTGCTTCTTGAGTTCGTCCTGACGATCGTTCCATGAGGCATCATGCTGCGAGGACATGACCACCGTTTCCACATACTGAGGCGTAAGCCCCTCATATCGGACGGTGACCTGGCTC
The DNA here is from genome assembly GCA_029260215.1 of Phycisphaerae bacterium. Classification (GTDB taxonomy): domain Bacteria; phylum Planctomycetota; class Phycisphaerae; order UBA1845; family UBA1845; genus OFTM258. The sequence goes on along the minus strand of JAJDDQ010000039.1, from coordinate 120,061 downwards.
TTGGAATCGGGCCGCAACCCCGCGATCTGTCCGCTGCGGCGCACCTCGGCGTGCCGCTCGACCAGCCGGTGGGCCAGATGAATCGGCAAGGGCATGAGTTCGTCCGTCTCGTTGCAGGCGAAACCGAACATCATGCCCTGATCGCCCGCGCCGTCGCGATCGACGCCCATCGCGATATCGGAGGATTGCTTCTTGATCGAAGTCAGCACGGCGCACGATTCGAAATCGAAGGCCATGTCCCCGGAGGTGTACCCGATCTCCTTGACCGTCCCGCGCACAATGTCGGAAATCTCGACGTAGGCCTTGGTGGTGACTTCGCCAGCCACCACGACCATGCCGGTCGAGACCATTGTCTCGCAGGCGACGCGGGAGGCGGGATCCTGCTCGAGCATGGAATCGAGCACGGCGTCCGATATCTGATCCGCCACCTTGTCCGGGTGGCCCATCGAGACGGACTCGGAGGTAAACTGGTACGAATCGTTGCTTGGGGTTCTCACGAATGACCTTCCTCTTGCTGAATACTCGGTTCCAATTTCCTGAATCTAGGCGATTTTCGGACTTCTTTCAACTCCGGCGACGGCCGACGATCGGCCGAACGGGCTGAATCGGCTGCAAAACACGCTGTAGTCGAACCAATTGCCCGATTGCGGGGTGGCGTACCCCCTGAGATAGATCGTCACTTCGGGCGTACCACTTTGCCGCCGAAGGGCCTGACACTTATGATGCCCAGACATGGCTGACCCGATTTCGCAAAACAACCAGGCTGGCGACGCAAGTGAGGAGTTCAAACGCTTCCTGCGTAGCCGCAGCATCAAGTTCACCGGCCCCAGGCGGCGAATCCTCGAAACGGTGCTCGAAATGCACGACCATTTCGAGGCGGAGCAACTGCTGATTTTGCTCCGCCAGCGCGGGGAGCGGGTGGCCAAAGCCACAATCTACCGCACGCTGCCGCTTCTGGTCGATTGCGGCATACTCAAGCAGGTTCGATTCGAGGTTAAACAGGCGCACTACGAGCTGTGCTACGGTGAAAACCCGCACGATCACATGGTCTGCCGCCGGTGCGGGCGGATCGTCGAGTTCGACAGTGAAGACGTGATCGAGCTGCGTGCTCGGCTCGCACGCGAGAACAAATTCCACGCCATCGCACACCGGTTTCAGATTTCGGGTTTGTGCTGGCAGTGCGCCAACCAATGCCCAGCCATCTCCAGCCTCAGTCCGTCGTCATGATCGTGACGAATCGCGCGCGACAACGCAGTAGAAAAATGGTGAGAAATGCGCGGTGCTAAGAGTCGTTGTCGATTTTCGACGTTGACGACTCTCCTGAAGGGTCGATCTGCTGCAACCGCCGGGCACGCATGATCCACATGCCGGTCACGCCCGCCATCGAGAGAAGGAGCCCGTAAACGACGATGCCGAGAAACAGCACGCCAGCTTTGGCACCTTTGACGAGGTTGGAATTGGGGTCGCCGAAACAGGTCGCGCATGCTTCGCAGACGGCGGGGGAAACAGCTACGACTGCCGTCAGAACCAGGCTCGTCAAACCCGCACGACTCATCGTAGTTCCTTGACGGTGCGAATCTTTTTGATGAACCAGTTCGAGTAGACGACCAGAACCAGGCCGCCGACGATCGCACCCACGCCGATAGCGAGTTCCCCCGCGTTTCGCGTGGCAGAATATTCCCGGATGCCCCACACGCCGATGAAGGCCGACAGGGCGATCGAACAGGCCACGAAAACGATGTGGAACGACTTGATCGACATCAGCGGTTCACCACAACGCCTTCCCCGCTATGCACATCCAGCGATGGAATTGCCATCAGAACGATGAAGAAAAAGACGGTTAAAGCAAGCACCCAGTAGATGATTTTGCGCTCATCAATCAGGTGCATGAAATAGCAGGCGACGAGCGATCCTTTGATCGAAGCCACGAACATGGCGACGATGACGGCGCTCATGATCGACAACTCGAGATAGGAAACACCGACCGTGACCAGGGTCAGCACCATCAGCACCGCAAAGATAACGATGTAAACCTTGACGTGCTTGGCGATGTCGTGTGCGTGTTCAGCCATCATCAACTCCCCACTTTACTAAAGAAGGTACAGCGTCGGAAAGAGGAAAATCCAGACCAGATCGACAAAGTGCCAGTACAGCCCTGCGCACTCCACCCGCCCCTCAAACCGCTCGCGCTCTTTCCTGAACATCACCGATCCGGGGAACAGCAGCCACGCATTGACCACGATCCCGCCGATAATGTGCAAACCGTGTAACCCGGTCATCGTAAAATAGATGCCCAGAAAGTTGCTGTGCCACGGGCCGAAGCTGGTCAGCCGGTGAATATCGGCTCGATCGATCGTGATCTCCGCATGCTCGGCGTGACCGTCGTGCTCAGCACCATGATCAGCCCCGTGGTCACCCTTGGGCGTGTCGGGCTTGAAAACGATTTCATCATCGGTCTGTTTTTCGATGTGACCGGAAATCGACGCCTTGCCGGTCAGATGATCTTCATATTTCGAGACGGCGGCGGGCTTGAGAAACGCTTCGTAGTGACTGAATTTGGGGCTGTACTCGAAGAACTTGATAACGAGAAAAGCGCACGACAAGGCGATCGTCGCGCCCATGTACAGCTTGAATTTGTCGAAGCGGTCCATTTTCAACGACGCCCACGCCATCACCATCGTCACGCTGGACGTGATCAGTATGATCGTGTTCAGCGTCGCGAGCGGGACGTCGAGGATGTTCTTGCCGTGAGGCCAATCCGACGAACCCACGCGAAGCAGGATCAGCGAGGAAAACAACGCTCCGAAGAGCATCACTTCCGACGCGAGAAAAAGCCATATCCCCAACTTGCCGTTGGTGAGACCCGTAATCGGGTGAGGCTTATCGATGTATTTAATCTCGGCTACCGACACGATGAATCGCTCCTACGCATTGGCCGTCATTTGTGGGGTAAATCCGTCCGGCTTGTCCGGCGGGCTGTATTCGTACGGGCCGCACACGACGACCGGAACGGTGGTGAAATTCCCGTGCGGAGGCGGCGTCGGCGTGGACCATTCCAGCGTGGTCGCTTCCCACGGGTTGTCGTTGGCCTTCTTACCCATCCACAGGCTGGCGAAGAAGTTGATGATGAACGGAATCTGTGCGATCCCCAGGCACCACGCGCCCCACGAGGACATGCGCGTCAGACTCTGAACCGCGTCCCCGTGATAGTAAAGCGTCTGGTCATAAAGACGTCGCGACACGCCGGCCATCCCCTGGAAGAACATGGGCATGAACACCGCGTTCAGGAAAATGAACGACCCCCAGAAATGCATGTGGCCGAGCATCGTGTTCATCTTTCGGCCTGTCGCCTTGGGGTACCAGTAGTATATCCCCGCGAAGAGTGCCATCAGCGTGCCCGGTGCGACCACGTAGTGAAAATGCCCGATGACGTAGTAGGTGTCGTGCAGGTGAATATCCGCTGCTGCCAATCCCAACGGCAGGCCGGTCAAACCACCGATGGCAAACATCGGCAGGAACGACAGGGCGAACAACATCGGGACGGTGAAGCGTATGGAAGAACCCCACAGGCTGATGACTAGCGCCGTCAGAATAATCACGCTCGGAACGGATATGATCATCGTCGTGGTCTGGAAGAATATGCTCATTGTCTCGCCCATACCGGTCATGAACATGTGGTGTGCCCAGACGATGAACGACATGAAGCCGAGGAAAATCGTGGAGTAGACCATCGAACGATAGCCCCACAATGGCTTCCGTGTGTTGTTCGCGATGACTTCCGCCACAATGCCAAGCGCCGGCAAAATAAGAACATAGACTTCCGGATGGGCCAGGAACCAGAACAAGTGCTGCCACAGCAGCGGATTCCCCTCGCCGGCCACATTCAACACTTCGTTGGCAACGACCAAACCCGTCGGCATGAAAAACGACGTGCCCGCGACGCGGTCCATCAACTGAAGTACGCCCGCAGCCTCCAGCGGTGGAAAAGCGAGAAGCAGCAGAAACGCAGTCACGAATTGTGCCCACACGAAAAACGGCAATCGGAAAAAGCTCAAGCCTTCAGCCCGCAAGTGAATAATGGTCACGATGAAATTCACCGAGCCGAGCAGCGACGACGTAATCAGCAGAACCATGCCGATCAACCACATTGTCTGACCCGGGCTGATGACCGAAAGCGGTGGATAAGACGTCCAGCCGGATTGGGCTGCACCTTGCGGAAGAAAGAAACTGACCAGCATCACAATGCCGCCGGCAAGGAACACCCAGTAGCTGGCCATGTTGAGCTTGGGAAAAGCCATGTCCGGCGCGCCGATCTGAAGCGGCATGACATAATTGCCGAACCCGCCGACCGCCAATGGCACAACGCCGAGAAACACCATGATCGTGCCGTGCATCGCCCCGAGAACATTGTAGCCCTCAGGAAGCAGGAAACCGTCGCTGCTCACCAACGAGGCGGCCAGGTTATGCAGGAAACCCCCTGTATCGGGATCCAGCGCGCCCGCAAGCAGCCCGCCGATGACCGGAATCTCCTCGCCCGGGTAGGCAAGCTGGAAACGCATCATCATCATCAGGCAAAAACCGAAGAACAGAAACAGCAACGCAGTCACCGCATACTGAATGCCGATGACCTTGTGGTCCACCGAAAAGACGTACTTGGCGATGAAACCCGGATTGTGGTGATGGTCGGTCGACATTGTTATTCTTCCTCTTCCTCTTCGTCCTCACCGTCGCCAGCCATGCTTTCGTACCATTCGTTGAAAGTTTCCTCGCTCTCGTAAATGGTCAGATCGCCCTTCATGGTGTAGTGGTTGTTCCCGCAAAGCTGAGCACAAGCGACCTGGAACTTGTCGCCGTGTTCGGTGGCTTCAAACCAGACTGGAATACTCATGCCCGGAATCGCGTCCTGCTTCACGCGCAACACTGGTATCCAAAAGCTGTGGATGACGTCCTTTGTGCTGACGTCGCAGACGATTTTCTTATTCTTGGGAATATGCATCCAGTTGTTCGTAACCAGATCGTCGGCAGCATCCGGATCGCTCATGTCCAAACCGATAAGGTTGTCAGCCTTCATAAGCTCGGGACTCGTTCTTCCGTGAATGCCATCGGGGCCTGCGTAGTGGAAATTCCAGGCGAATTGTTCGCCGATCACGCGGATACGCAGCGGATTGTCTTCATCTGTCGGAAAATCCGACTTAACCTGCGACCACACAGGCAGGGCTAAGCCAAACAGCAGAACGACCTCAAACCCCGCTACCGCCACCTCCGCCCACTTGGAAATCTTGGCATTGGGCAGCTCGTAATTGGCTCGATGACCCGTTCGGGCGCGAAACTTGAACAGGCAATAGGTGAAGAATATGCCCCAGCCCACGAACAACAGTGCCATGAACCAGTGCAACACGTTGATGAGGCGATCAACTTGATATCCGTGTGTGGAAATATCCGGCGGCAGCCAAAGGCCGTATTCAGGTACCATAGCTTACGGACTCCGAAACTACTTCTGCGAGAATGAGCAAACACCACTGGTATTGGTGCGGTGCCAGCCGACCGGCCTCCGACTTCCCCACCGCCACGCATCGAACCACCCTGACGGTGGCTCTCAGTGCGGTTGGGGCACCGAACCACACGAACCGGAATGGGTAAGGCAAATCGCCAGCCGCGTCAATAGTCGGGCAACCCGACTCAAGCAATTTCCGGTTTCACCGATGCTCTTTCGCACCACAGCGGCGGGCTTCGTTTCCGCGCGACGCTTGCGGCGATCTTCGCTTCGGCTGAAGATTACGGAACGCGTGCGGGTTTCCGCTGCCTTCGAGCGCTGTGACGCTGGATGGCCGTTGAAAAAATGTGGGACGGGTTTCCAACCCGTGTCTTCGGCGGCCAATGCACCGGTTAGAAACCGGTGCCACACAAAACGCCCATGTTCTTCAGCAGGGTGCTGGATGGGCGGCTGCTTGGCACTGACGAGAGACTTCCGAAAATGACAACGATGACGAGCACTGAAAATCCGACCGGGGATTGGGCGCATCGGCCGATCCTGCTGCTGCTTGTGCTTGCGGGCCTGTTGATCGGTTTCTTGGCCTTCAAGCGCATGGCGATGGAAGCTTCTGCCATCGTGCAACGGGCACCGCTGCCCATGCTCGGGGTCGCGCCGAAGTTCACGCTTACCGATCAAGCCGACCGGATGTTTATGAACGACAAGCTGTCCGGCATGGTGTGGGTGGTGGACTTTATTTTCACACGCTGCGCAGGCCCCTGCCCGAAAATGACTCAGCGCATGTCAGAGTTCCAGAACGTGATGGCTGGTCTGGATGATTTTCGCCTCGTGACGTTCACGGTCGACCCGGAATACGACACGCCAGCCAAGTTGGCTGAATACGGTGAAGCCTTCGGTGCGGACCCCGGGCGCTGGGCATTCCTGACCGGTGCGCGCCAGAAGATTCACGAATTGTGCATCAACGGGTTCAAGCTGGCGGTTGGCAAAGACCCCAGTGATGAAAACAACATCCTGCACAGCACGCGATTCGTACTGGTCGATCGAAAAGGGCGAATCCGAGGCTACTACGACGAAACGGAACCCAAACAAATGACCCAGCTCGCAGGCGACATCCAACGGCTGATCGATGAGCCGGGTTCTTAGCGTCGGTAGGGACGATTCAAGACATGACCACCGCCGACCTGCCCGCCGTCAACGCTGTCCTCAACTCAATGTGCGCCATCCTGCTTGGCGCGGGTTTCTACTTCATCAAACGCCGGAACGTCGTTCGCCACACGCAGTGCATGCTGGGAGCCGTTGTGGTTTCGGGTGTTTTTCTGGTCAGCTACGTCGTTTACCACGCGCTCCACGGATCAACGAAATTCACGCACGAAGGCGCGACCCTGCGATCCGTCTACTTTTTCATCCTCATCACGCACGTCGTGCTCGCCGCCGCCAACGTGCCGATGGTGCTCATCACGCTTTATCGCGCGATCAAGGGGCAGTTCGAAAAACACAAACGCATCGCACCGTGGACCCTGGCCATCTGGATGTATGTCTCGGTCACCGGCGTTGTGGTCTATCTGATGCTGTACCAACTGTTCCCCGCTGCGTGACAGCGACCGCTCCGGGAGGCGACCGGACTTATTCGGACTATCCGTTTTCAGCACTGACAGACCGCATTCGCGGGGCCTATCGGACTTACCTTTGAGATTCATTCGGCATCTGTTTTCGCCGATGGATGACAACTGGAATGGCTCTGTTGAGCCGCCAGGACCAACTTTGCGTCGCATACGGCGCACACCGCTCGAAAGGAGCACAGGTTATGGAGATTTCAGGTGCCGCAGGGGCGACGGCGTTGAAACAGGCCCAGACGCAGCAAAGCATAGGTTTTGCGGTCTTGGGGAAGGCGAATGACGCAGCCAAAGCCGAGGGCAAAGCGGCTGTCGCGCTGCTTGATTCCGCGGCGGAGACAACGGGCAAGCGCAGCTCTGCCCCAGGCCAGGGGCAGCGGATTGACGTTGTAGCGTAGTTCGCGGCGGACAATCCAACGCAATCAAACGACAAGGCGCTGCCGCATTGGCTGCGCCTTTTTTTTCGTTTGCCCAGCGAAGCTGGCAGACCCTGTCGCCGTCAGGCGACCTCACCCCGTCCACTACTCGATCGACAAACCGGAATGCACCGTAAACGCATGCGTCGCCTGCGTCTGCTTCTCGGCGATCACATCCTCAACCGTAACCTTGAGCACGTATTTTCCGGTGGACAAACGCGCCGGCAGCATGATGCGTTGGGCGATGAAGAAATCGCGACGACGTTGCCCGCAACGATCTTCGATACGCGGCTCGGTTTGTTCCCAAACCATCTCGCCGTCTTCGGTCCAGACTTCCAGCCGTTCCGACAATTCTGTGCGCCAGAGTCCGTTTTCCAGAACGGATGCGAAATGCTCAACCGTGAAATACACGATGGCCTGGTTGGCGGATCCCGCACGGAACGTGTTGGACTCCAATTCGTCGATCAGCCCGAACCCGCGCACGTTGGAGCAAAACGCCACCGTCGGAATGGTCAAACCGGCAGGGCCGGACAGGGCTTGCCGCATCGTGTCCACCGCCGAAAGAGCGGCGTCAGCCTCACTGGTCGGATCGCGCAAGGCTCGTCCCATCGCAGCCGCCGTTTTGACCGCACTGGTCAGGAGTTGCGCCGACCGTGCGGAGGCGCCGCTCGGAACGCGGAAATCGTCGATGCGCTCGCCCACGCCAAGTCGCAACATCGCAAGACGGTAGGCAGCGTCCACGTCTTCCGGAGCGGCTGCCACACGTTTCTCAAGTTGGGACATGAGCGCATGAATCGAAGGGTGCTCGTCGCGACCGTCGCGCTCATCGGGCGTTGAATTCGCCAATGACCGGGGGCCGGTTTCCGTCTCTGGTTCGAGTTTGCGTTCGTGCGCGCTTGCGTATGTCTCGCGCACAGAGACGCGCACAACGCGAGGCTTTGTCGGTGTTTGCTTGGCCTGCTCATGTGATTCCAGTAACGGCAGCACCGTGTTGGCCATCGGTCCATTGGAGACTGTCAGGTTGGGCGTGCGTTGTTCCACCTGTTCGGTTTTCGGCTGACTTCGATTTCGCGGAGAAGGTGCGAATGGCTCACGTTGCGCTGCGTCGGCTGCTTCCGCCGGAGGCTCAATGCGATCGATGAAAGCCAACACCTGCTCCCGTGCGTCCGCGACAGACTGCTCGATTTCAGCCTCCGTGTCCGCCTCCGCATCGTCCGCGCCGGTGAAGCCGGCAGATTGATCGACTTGCTCAATTTTCGCAGCCTGCTCCCCGAACGGTGAATTGCAACCGGACAAGGTCAGCCCGAGCAGTGTCAGGAACAGTGTAAAGCGCGTCGGAGCGCCCAATGGATTCGTTTTGAGTCCGGTCATGAAGCTCGCGCCAAACTGTGCTTTACGATGAATCGCTCAACGGCATTGCCGAACGTGGCTGCCCCCGTTTTGATCGCGACTTCAGCCGCCAACAAATCCAGAAGTTGATCCTCTCGCTGTTTCAGCGTCGCGTTTTGCATCCGCCGCGTCAGGACATCCGGATCGGTCCACAGGGATCGTGCCAACGTTCCGACCGATTCACCCGCGTCGAATCGCCGGCGCGCATCAAGCAACCGTCGCACACCCCAAGCCAACCCCGCAATCGCCCGACCCACCACCGCGCGATCGGTGGCCAACACGCGCCGCCATTCGTTGAGCGCGTTCTTCGCGCTGCCGTCCGCCATCGCGTCCAGCACCGCGAAAATCGTCTGCTCGCGATACGTGCCGACCAGGGACTCCACCGACTCCAGTGTGATTTCCGGACTCCCGCCGACAAAAAGCGAGAGCTTAGCCAACTCCTGATCCAGCGACGCTTCCGATCCACCCGCGTGCTCGAACAGGCTGGTCGCCGTCGCGTAGCTGATTTTCTTGTCGTACGCTTGCTGACACCGTTGGATGATCCAACTGACGAGCTGCTTGCCCTTGGCTGGCTCGAAGACAAGCGATTCGCCGATCGCCTTCACCTTCTTAGCCAACTTCGTATTGCCGGGAAACGAATCGCAAATCAGAATCAGGCAGCCGGATTCCGGCGGCGATTCCGCAAATTTTTCGAGCGTCTTGCGATGGGCGGTGATGAATGCATTCGCGTCGTCAACCACCACCACCCGCCGATCACCCAGCAGCGAATAGGTGCGCACATCGTCCAGCACGTCCGCGGCTGAACACTCAGGCCCATCGAACCGGGAGAGATTCATCCCCCGCTCGCCGCCCGCGAGTTCGATATCGATCATGCGTTCGACGGCTTCGCGACGCAGAAAGGTGCTCTTCCCGAAGGCGACTCGAATGGGCAGAAGCTTTTTGATCACGTTCAGCGCTCCGCGTGTGTTTGGCGAAATTCGCTCGCCAGTTGAGGCAGACTCTTCAATCGCCCCCGGGCCATCTCGATCGTTTTCGCGTCCGTAGCGTCGGCGGTCATCGCCATGTCGTAATACTCGCGCGCCCGGATTTCGTCACCGCGATACACGGCGATATCACCCAGGTTCAACCAAGCCCGTGCGTCCGCAGGGTTCTGGCGCACGATGCGCTCGATGTACTCCGCCGCCGGGTCGAATCGACGCTCGGCGATGTGCGCCAACGCAACGCCCTCCAAAGCAGCACGCGACGTCGGCTTCTGTTGCAAAGCCAGGCGATAGGCCTCGATCGATCGGGGCATCTCATTCTGAGCGTAAAGCACCCGCCCCAACTCCTCAAGCGCCTCGGTCAATTCCGGCTGGAGCGCCAAGGCATCGCGAAATCGCGACTGTGCAAGCAAATTCTCGCCACGCCGAGAATGGGCTTTGCCTTGCGCTACCAGCGAAAGCGCACGCTCCATCTCCGAGCCCAGGCCCGTGCGTGGTTGGGCTTTCGTCGGGCGACCGAACAGGCGTCCAGGGTCGGAAACCGTGGTGGCGATGGGGGCGGGCGGTGTTGGCTGCTTGACGCGAAGGACCACGGGATCGGATTCGTCGGAGGTCGCGTGCCCGGTGCGGTCCCGCGCCGTGACCCGGACCGTGATACGCTGCGGAAGATTAGCCGGCATGCGCCAGTCGTAGGCTCCGGTATTCGCGATGGAATTCGCCAGAGTGTGCCAGGTGTTGCCTCCGCCACCCCGGTAGGTCAGGTCGACGGGCCGATCCTTGAGATCATTATCAAACGCCGCCCACGTGATGTGCGCGATGGGCGACCCTTGGCGGCGGATTTCGACTTCGCGAATCTGCACGACCGGCGCGGTGAAATCGACAAAAACCCAATAGTCCGGCGTGGTCGTGCTGTCCGGCGGGGGGGCGGAAACCCCCAGCTCGTTGCCGGCCGCCGCGTAAAATCCGTGAAACCCCTGCACGCGCGCCTCGTAGCGAAAGGCCTCGACCTGGTGATCGAATGTGCCGGCTTCCTTCCAGGATTGACCGCCGTCGATCGTGGCCCATAACGTCATGCTGTCGATCGGTTTACCGCCGTCGTCGATTTCGACGACCACGTCGAATTGCTGATCCGCGACTTTGCGGACGGTGGCCCAGTCGGGCACATTTCCGCCGGCGGGGCAGAGATTGGCTGCCAACGCCGCTGGCAGGGCTGAAAACAGGATTGCGGTTCTGCGTGTGAACATTAACGAAATATCGGACCCGGGCGGACGATGGCTACAGGGAATCGCGAGATCGCTCCTCTGGAAAGGCTGGACTGATTCGTAACAGTAGTCCGATAAAGGGTTTATATCTTGCCCGTGCGGCGGGCAGCGTAGCTTCGGGCCGAGGCACGCAGCGATCATAGGCGATTTTGACCCAATAATGCGGTTTTCTACAGCGTTTTCGCTTTGCGACGGCCTATTGCCGGGTTAGACTTCCAGCGCGATCCCGCGTCCGGGGTTGCTTAAGTGAGAAAGGAATCATTGTCATGATCCAGGCGTATGAGCAACTGAAACAACTCGTCGAAGAAGCAGCGGATGACGTGCAGAAGGCTGCCGGCGGAAACAAGGCAGCCGGCACGCGCGTGCGGAAGTCCATGCAGGATATCAAGCTGGCTGCACAGGACGTGCGCAAAAAAGTGCTCGAATCCCGCACGGAGTCGACGACGGCGTAGCATTCCGTTTCGAGGTCGGCTTCCGGCATGTTGTGCCGGTTCCGGGGGCCGGTTCCGGGAGCCGGGTCCGGCTTGCCTTGTGTCGTTCATCGGCGGTCCGTTCCCCCGGCCTGCTCCAAGGAAGGTATCGATTCACATGGCTGCTCCGCTCCGTGTTGACGTCGCGCAGCTCGACCGTTCGCGCGTCATCTACACCAAGAAGCAAATCTACAGCCGATTGCCCCAGAAGCACGAATTCGAGCTGTTGGACGGCGTGGTCCACCTCGATCAGGAGGTCGGCGAAGCCATCGCGTTTATGGATGTGCGCGAAGACCTCTGGTGGTGCAAAGCACACGTCCCTGGGCAACCGCTGCTGCCGGGCGTTTTGATGCTCGAAGCCGCCGCACAGATCGCGGCTTTCATGGAGCGCTACGCCAACGACGATTTTCACGATTTCGTCGGGTACGGCGGTGTGGACAATTGCAAATTCCGTCAGACGGTTCAGCCGCCCGCGACGATGTGGATGGTCTGCCGGCGCACCGACGCCCGAAGCAGGCGGATCATGTGCAGCGTGCAGGGCATCGTGGACGGCACGCTTGTCTTCGAAGCCGACGTCACGGGATTGGTGATTCCCGCCAGCCGGGATTAATCCAACCCGCATGCGCGTCCTACTGACCAACGACGACGGGGTCGATGCTCCGGGCATCGAAGCGCTCTACCGCGCGGTGGCTGACGTGCATGAAACGTTCGTCGTCGCGCCGGACGGAGAGCGATCTTCCTATTCGCATGCCGCGACGCTTGGCCGATCTTTTTCCGTTGAAGAGCGCGAGCACTCCGTCATGGGCAAGGTGTTCGCGGTGGGGGGGACGCCGGTGGATTGTGTCCGCATGGCTGTCGCGGAGCTTGTCCGAAAGCCGATCGACTGCGTTCTGTCCGGCATCAACCGGGGAGCCAACGCAAGCATCATCGACGTCGCACAATCCGGCACGGTGGCCGCTGCACGCGAAGGTGCATTCTGCGGCCTGCGTTCCATCGCGATATCCCAGATGTTTCGCACGGGCTTGGCTTCGGATTGGCCTGCCGCAACGCGCTGGACGCGGAATCTGCTCGAACAATTGTTGACTATGGATGCGCCGGAGGGCGCGTTCTGGAATGTGAACCTTCCCGCGATGGAATCGGGGCGGGAACCGGACGGCGTGCGTATTGTGCCGATGTCCCGCGATCACGTTCCGTTGGCCTTCGCCCGCGACGACGACGGCCAATCGGGAACAACCGGCCGCTACCGATTTTCGGGAGATTACGAAGGTCGCCCGCTGACACCGGACACGGACTTGGCAGTTGCGTTTTCCGGGAGTGTGGCCGTCACGGCTGTTGGTATCGATCCCACGCACGTCTTGAGCCTGCCGGCTGACTTTCGACTTGTGCTTTGAAGCGAGGACACGTTATTGACATGCGTGCCTGCTTCAGGATGCGCAGTTTCGCATCGTTTGCGCCTATGTGCTCAATTCCGGATATGAATGACTCCAAAGGCCCCACGTGCTTCCGTTGTCGGTACGATCTGCGCGCGTCACTGGAATCGGATGTGTGTCCGGAATGCGGACTGTCGATGCCGGAAGCATTGGTCTCGCCGAAGTCAGTCTACGCATCCGACCTGTCGGTGGCCTTTCTGGTGGGTGGGTTGCTCCTGCTTGCAAGTCCCTACGTTTTTCTCGATCCGCCGCGCGATGACCTGATCGAATTCGGTACGATCTTTCTTGGGTGGTTTTGCGAGGCTCTTGCTCTCTTGACGACCAAACGTATGGAACGACGCAGGTTAAGAGTAAGCATTTTGTTGGTAAGAATTGTAGCAATTCAGTTGACCGCTTTCCTGTCAGCGTGCTGTATTGCAGTGCTTATTGTTCTTGGGTTTACGTAACTCTTCAGCCATGTGCAATGCCAAGCCACGACCTGCCCTCGCTTGCGACGGGAAACGATCTTTTCCCCCCTTGCAAAGGGGGGATACAGGGGGGTCTTGATCGGAGTAACGCTTCGGTTCGCACGAAGAACCTCCCCCGGCCCCTCCTTCGCAAGGAGGGGAGGAAGAGGGCAATCGTAGCGTCTCTGCGGGGTTTATCGTCATATGACATTGCATACGGCTGACCTGTTACGGGTTTATTTGGATGTAATTGTTGGAAAGGGTGCGTGGCTTGCTCATGATCTCGGTACGCGTCAGGATATCTGAGACCCTCAAGACACGTGGAACAACTTTTGGGAAGCAGGCCATCGGCGCAATGCGCGATTGTCTCGGTCCACCGCTTCCTTACGGGCGCGGCTCTGTTCGTCTTTCTCCCCCGAACGATTCGTTCCATCGGACGACTCTTCACATCGAACGACGCCTGGCGGCGGGCGTTAGAGTGTTCTCAATGTTCACGCAGCGTTCAGCGATGGCGATTGGCTGGGGTCCGCGCGAACTGAAGTTCGCGGCTCGCTGCGCTTTGATTGAGTTTGCTCTAAAACGAAATCGGTTGCCCCAACTGTTCTCCCAACTCGCTGAGCACCGCACGAATGGACATCTCCCGCTCGCCCGCCGCCGTCAGCCATTTGACCATGCTGTCTTCCTTCACCAGATTCTTAATACGCCGGCAGGCCAGCAGGACCGTGGAGTGATTCTTGTTGCCCATAAAGCGCCCGATTTCGGGAAAACTCATGTCCGTACTCTGCCGTGCGAGATACATGGCCACCCCACGGGCCAAGGCGATGGTGCGCGACTTACGCGACGTGTGCAGATCGGCTGGGTTCAGCCCGAAGAAGATCGACACGACGCTTTCGATGTCGGACAGACGCACGATGGACGTTGTCTTCTGGATGAGGTCCTGCAAACCCTGAACCGCGAGCGACAACGTGATCGGCTTCTGCGTGACGCTGGCCAACAGCACGAGCTTGTACAGCGCGCCTTCGAGTTCGCGGATGTTGGCTTGGCAGTGCTCGGCGATGTATTGGATCACCGGCTCGGGCACGTCGCATTTCATTTTGGTGGCCCGGCGACGCAGAACTTCGGCTCGCGTCTGGTAGTCGGGCGACTCGACCTTGACGACCATGCCGGACACGAAGCGCGTCACGAGCGATTCGGACATCTGGCTGATCATTTTGGGATGGGCGTCCGAAGCCAGCACCAGTTGACGACAGCCGATGTCGATGGCGTTGAACGTGTGCAGGAACTCGTTTTGCGTACCGACTTTGTTCGAGAAAAAGTGGACGTCGTCGATGATCAACACATCGACGTTGCGGTAGCGGTGGCGAAACGAATCGATCTCTCCCGATTTGAGCGCGAAGATGTAATTGTTTGTAAAATCCTCGCCGGTGAGATAGCGACACGTCTTGTTCGGCAGGGCTTCCTTGAGCCGGTGGTAGATGGCCTGGAGCAGGTGCGTCTTGCCGATTCCGCACCCGCCGTGAATGAACAGCGGGTTGAACTGCCGGCCCGAGGGCGCTTCCGCGACGGAGATGGCCGTGGTGTAGGCCAGCCGATTCGATTCGCCGACGACGAATTCTGCGAAGGAGCGATCGGGCACAGCGGCGGGGGGTGGCGAGCCGAGCTTCTTGCGTGCTCTGGCTTCGCGCTCGGGATTGTTGGTGACGAAGTCCACCTGCGAATCGGGCTGTTTTTTACGCAGGTTTTTCGCAAGTTCGGGATCGATCACAAACGCCACGTCGAGCGTTTTGCCCGCGAGGTCCGAGGAAATGCTGCGGATGACCTCCACGAAGTGTTTTTCGATCCAGCTTCCGACAAACTGATTCGGAACGCTCACGCTGACGAATTCGTCGGCGAAGGCGAACTCGGTCGTCCCCTTGAACCAGACCTTGTACCGCTGGGGGCCGACTTTTTGGGCGATTCGATCGTGAAGCTCGTTTACTCTTGGGTCCATGCGCGTACATCCACCACTTGCCCTTTGAAACGGGCGCGAAAAACTTTGATTTTGTCAAAACTCTGGACGCGAGGCCTTCGCCTCTGACAGGCCGATGCAAGTTCGTCGTTTCGGTCAACATCGCCGCCACGACGAGCGTCAAAATTAACACTCCGCCTACGCAACGTCAACACGTAATTACCCCGGCATTCACCCTGTGTGTTGCGTTGCTTTTAACAGGACAAAGGGTTACGCGCCGAAAAAAAAATCAACACACAGATTAAGCACAATAGCCGGCGGGTTGTGGATAGTTCGGTGAAAAGAAGCGCAGCCTCTGCATTCACAAAGGCATACGACGAATCCATGCCCGGCGGCTTGCGATCGGTGAGAATTCCCAGCGGGCGTAAAGGTCGCGCGCAAACGTGTTGGCGCGATCGACGGCCAATGTGATCGCGCGGGACTTGCTTTTGCGCGCAACGTCAAACGCGAGCGAGAGTAACGCATCGCCAACACCCTTGCCGCGCGCCGCGGGCGCGACGCCGAGATAAACGACCTCGGTAAGCGGGCGACCGCAAACGCGCGAGAGCAGCAACACGCCCGCAGGCTCGTTGTCGATCAAGGCGAGATGCCAGTCCCGCACAGGGTCGCAATCTCCGGTGTGGCGATGCCCGAGGACGACGTCGTGGGGGTCGCGCGTGCCGCTCAACCCTGGGCAATCGAGGCTTTCGCGATAGGTGAGGTCCACGGCTGAGACGAATTGCCCGTGCAGCGCGTCAGAATAGGCAAGATGGCGAAGATTGTGCGGGCTGGGGCGATTGGGCCGTTGGTTGCGGATCGGGTTTTCCATGTAGACCAATTCCGCAAGATAGGTAAACCCGGTGCCACGCAGGCTGGTGGCTATGGCGATTTGCTCGGGGGCTACGAGCGATTGCAGGAGGACGACATCTTCGCCGGCGAGTTCGCGGGCGGTCGTTTCGATCAGCGTTTTGAGGGCTTCGGGCGGTTTTTCTTCCGAACGCAGGCCTATGAGCAGCATCGCCGTTCGGCCTGGTGATCGCAATGCGATGATTGAGGCTTCGATCGGCTGGGGGTTGCGGACGAGGCAAAACGGGCGAAGGGTCATTTTTTGAACGGCTGCGGATTCGAGCAGGTGTCGGATGTTCTGGTCTGCCTGCCGGGGGCCGGCGTCAGGGGAGGTGACGGCGAGCCGCAGGGCTTCGGTCCACATGGGGTGATTGCGGTCCGGCTGAAGGATTGTGTAAGGCTCGTTGGCCAAGAAACGGTCTCCCTTTTTCGAAATCGGCGCGTTGTCGCCGGGCTGTTTGAGAATCAGAAGTCGGTTTCAATAAAGCATTTGCACGCTATTGGGCGACCCCTATAATCGACGACCGCCGTGATTCCCATGAACCGAATCAGCCGAGCATGTTCCCGTTTGCGGATTTCGGCGCTCGTCGTGCCCTGGTGCGTCGCGTCCGGTCTTTCTCTATTGTGCGCGGGATGCGGTCGGTCCGTCCATCCTGAGGGGACGGGTATTTCCTCGGTTGACGCGGGGCAGCGGGTTCGTGCGATTCATCAGGCTGCTCGCGCGGGCGATGTCGATCGTGTGGCGGCGCTTGTGGACCGTCTCGAGGACGAGGATTCGGCTGTTCGCTTTGCGGCCATCATTGCGTTGGAGAAGCTGACGGGTATGAGGTTGGGTTACGATTATGCGGACGATGCCGAGCAGCGCAGCCGGGCGGTTGAGGCTTGGCGGTTGCATCTGACGGTGCGTTCCGAGACTGGCGACACCGCCCCTGAAGCGGTTCCGAAGAGGTGACGGCTTTGTCGGACGAAGTTTGCATCCGATTGCGCATCGCCAGTGATCCGGAGGCGTTAGCCTCGGTGCGGATCGAGGTGGACCGGGTCGCGCAGTCGTCCGGGTTCGCCGAGGACGCGATTGGACAAATCATGCTGGCGGTCGATGAGGCGCTTACCAATGTGATTCGTCACGGTTATGGCGGCCCCTGCGACAAGCCGATCGATGTGTGTATCAGCCGGGTATTGTCGGATGCGGATACAGGCGCGGGTATTCGCGTGACGATCCGGGACTTCGGCAAGCAGGTGGATCCGGCGAAGATCGTCGGCCGGAATCTGGACGATGTACGCCCGGGCGGGCTGGGTGTACACATCATCAGAACGGTGATGGACGAGGTGTCGTACGCTCCTGCCGACGGCGGCGGGATGCAACTGGACATGTTCAAAAGGCTTTCGCCCCATGAGTGAGATCATCAAAGAAGTTACGCAGGACGGTGCGACGACGACGGTTCGGCTTTCCGGCGAGATCGACATGCACCAGGCACCGGAGTTTCACAAGGGGCTTGTGAAGATATGTGCGGGGGATTTGAAGCAACTGGTGCTTGATCTGTCGGAAGTGCGTTACATTGATTCGTCCGGTGTGGGCACGCTGGTCGAGGTGTTTCGCAGGCTTAAGAAAAAGAATCAGACTCTGGTGTTGCTCAGCCCGGGTGAGCGTGTGCGGAGTGTCCTGGAAATCACGCGCCTGGATAAATTCTTCACGGTCGCCGAATCGGAAAGTGAGATTCCGGCTGCATGAGTGACCCGTCTTCCGAATCCGCCGCCGGTCGCAGCCACATCGCTTATCGCGCGATTTCGGGCGTGGGTTCGATTACGCGGGATCAGGCGTCGCGTCTTGTGTCGATTCTCAGCTTTGTCGGCGGCGTGACCTATCTGTTTTACGATGCGCTGGTCTGGGCTTTTCGCGGTGTGTTTCAGTCGCGGATCAGATTCGGTTGGCCTGCGTTGGTTCACCAGATGGTGCGGGTTGGTGTTCGGAGCATCTCGATTGTTTTCCTGGTTCAAATCTTCATCGGCATGATCCTGGCGTTGCAGATGGCGCCGACGCTTCAATCGTATGGGCAGTTGGAGCGTGTGGCGGACGTGGTCGGCATCGCCGTGGTGCGTGAGTTGGGGCCTCTGCTGACGGGGATCGTGCTGAGCGGTTTCGCGGGCGCGTCCATCGCGGCTGAGATCGGGGCGATGGTGGAGGCTGAGGAAATCAAGGCGTTACGCGCACACGCCCTGAACCCGGTACGGTTTCTTGTCACCCCGCGCGTGTTGGCCACGGCGGGGATGATTGTCGTTCTGACGGTGATGGCGGACTACATCGGTGTTTTCGGCGGGTTCCTTACTTCCGTGTTCATTCTGGATGTCCCACCGTCTTTGTATGTGAACCTGACGCTGGACGCCTTGAAGATGACGGATTTTGTCACGGGTTTGGTCAAGGCTTGTGTGTTCGGTGCGGTGATTGCGTTGATCGCGTGCTATGAAGGATTGAACGTTTCGGGCGGTGCGGAGGGCGTCGGTCGGGCGACGACGGCGACGGTGGTCAAGTCGATTGTGGCGTTGATCGGAATCGATGCCATGTTCACTGCCGTTTTCTATGCGTTGGGAATTTGAAGGAGTCTGAGGTGGCGAGCGCTCGGGGATCGGCGACTGATCTGGCGATTTCGGTTCGCGACGTGGTCAAGGAATTCCCGACGGGCGATGGCGGTGTGATCCGCGTTCTGGACGGTGTGACGTTCGATATTCGCCGCGGCGAGACGCTGGTGATTATGGGCGGCAGCGGTTGCGGCAAGAGCACGCTGCTGAATTGTCTGATCGGTGAATACTCCGTCAATGGCGGACATATCCTGTTTTTTACCAAGAACATGCGCGAGCCGGCGGACATCGCGCTCATGGATGAGGATGGCTTGAACGAGCTGCGCAAGCGTTACGGAATCCTCTTTCAGAGCGGAGCATTGTTCGGCTCGATGACGCTGGCGGAGAATGTGGCGTTGCCGTTGATTGAGCATTCGTATGTCGATGCGTCGATTATCGACATCGTTGTGACGCTTAAGCTTCAGCAGGTGAAGATGCTGGCCCATCGCAACAAGATGCCGTCGCAGCTTTCGGGCGGCCAGAAAAAGCGTGCGGGTCTGGCACGGGCGACGGCGCTCGACCCGGAGATTCTCTTCTACGACGAGCCGTCGGCGGGTTTGGACCCGGTTACCAGTGCAGCCATCGACGAGTTGATGATGGATTTGTCCCGGAAGTTGCGGGTGACGAGCGTCGTGGTGACGCATGAAATGGATTCGGCTTTTCGCATTGCGGACCGCATGGTCATGCTGGACAAGGGGCGGGTGTTGAAGATCGGCGACCGTTGTGAGTTTGAGCGCATCCGCGATGCCGACCCCGGGACGCTCGACGGGCGCGACGAGCGGTTGATGCACCAGTTTCTGCGGGGCGCGAGCGAAGGGCCTATCACCGATGCCGACGGCATGACGGAATTTGAGAAGTTGATTATCGCGGGCGAGTAGTCGGTCCGTTCTCGCGAAGTGCGAAAGCCGCTATGATGCGGCTGCGCCGTGACGAATGTTCTCTTCCTCCCCTCCTTGACAAGGAGGGGCTGGGGGAGGTTCTTCTTGCGAAGTGAAATGTTGTTCCGGTCCCGGACTCCCCTGTATCCCCCCTTTGCAAGGGGGGAAGAGATTGGGATGCCCGGTGTTAAAGAGGGAATGCTTATCGTCGCAAGGAGGGGGCAGGAAAGAGTCGTCCCTGAAAAACCGAAATAGGGACGCATCGCGCAGGAATGATGAGTCATTGTTTTCTTTTTGAATCGAAGGACTTGAATGGGACGGCAGCGTGACAGCTTTAAGCTTGGCCTTGCGGTGACGCTCAGTCTGGTTCTGTTCGTCGTCGGCGTGATGTACATCGGCGGGCAGAGTTTCGACGAGACCGAACCTATCGTGGTGCGGATTGGGCACGATCAGGACGTTCCGCGGATCAAGCCGGGGGCACCGATTATCTGCGGCCCGCAACAGGTCGGCAGTATTCAACGGGTGATGCTTCTGGAAGCCCCCGCGCGTGAAGAGGGCGGGCCTGAGAATTTTTTGTATTTCGAGCTGGTGGGTGAGGTGCGCACAGCCGTCGGCTTACGCGAGGATTGCTCGATCACCGTGTCGGGTTCGTTGCTGGGCGATACGGGGCAGCTGCGCATTGTGAATCGCGGGACGTCTGAGCGGAGGGCGACGGACGGCGGCCCTTTGTATGCGGAAGTCGCGGGATTCGCCGCTCAATTCAGCAGTATTTCACGTGAATTCGACGCGGATGACCCGGGCAGCCTGCTGTCGCAAATCAAGAATCAGCTTGACCCGTCTATGGCGGACTCGCTAATTGCGAAGATTCACGTCAGCCTCGACGACGTGAACGCGATGACCGAGGATTTGAAGGATACGGTGGATCCCGATCGCAAAGCCGCTCTGATTCACAAGATTGACTCTATTCTGACCAACGTCAACGCGGTGACGGGTGCGATGCGCGCGCAGCTTCAGGCGGGCGACGATGGGTCGATATTGGCCAAAGTTCATCGTGGATTGGATCAGGTTGATTTGGCGCTGATGGGCGTCGTCGCGATCATCGATGAAAACCGTGCGGATGTGCGTCATACGGTCGAAGGTGTGACGCACATGGTCGGCACGCTTGACCAATCGGTCGTGCCGGCGATCGTGGACGAATTCGATCCGACGCGGGCCAAGAGCCTGTTGAGGAAAGCGCACGAAGCAGCTGACGGGATCAACCGCGCGCTGGCAGACCTGAACGTGGCCAGCGACAAGGTCCGTCGCGTGGCTGTGCTGGGTGCGGACCGGGCTGTTACGATCGTGGACAATGCCAAGGAGGCGAGTGAGCATCTCAAAGCCGTTGCGAAAGACCTGCGTCGTCAACCGTGGCGACTGATCCACAAGCCGTCTGAGACCGAATCGCAGCAGGCGTATATTCTGGACGCGGTTCGGGAGTTCACCGAGGCGTCGGCCCATCTGGACGATTTGACGGAGCGTCTGTCTGCGATGGTGGAGGCCAACGGCGGGGAGACGCCGGTGAACGATCCGGCGTTTGCGGCGGTGCGCGAGGAGCTTGAGCAGTCGCTCGCGCGATTCTCACAGGTTGAGCAGGCGTTGTGGAAACTACTGGACATTGAATAGACCCATGCGGTCAAGGGAAGAGCGGCAGTGAGTAAGGCGGAAGCTCAATTTGATGCGATCGTGGTCGGTGCGGGTCCGGCTGGTGCGACGGCCGCTTTGGCGATGGCGGCGAAGGATCGCCATGTAGCGCTGATCGATGCAGCCAAGCATCCTCGGCCTCGCGTTTGCGCGGGCTGGCTGGGGAGCTGCGTGGTGCCGTTGTTGGGCGAGATCGGTGTCAAGCTCAAGGATCTTGACGCTGTGCCGATCAACAATGTGGCGTTTTTCAACGCCGATTTCACCAAGACAGCGACGCCGAAATTTCCGTCGACACCGGGTTATCTGATTGACCGTGCGGGGTTCGACGAGAAGCTCGTCCGGGCTGCGGAGTCGGCGGAGGTGTCGTTTCACGACGCGATGTCCATCGGTCAAATCCGGTTGGGCGAGGAATTTGTGACGGCTGAACCGTCGAGAGGGGTGCCGTTGCGGGGGTCGGTGCTGATTCTCGCTTCCGGGAGAAAATCGCAATTGCTGGATCAGCTTCGCCTCGGTCCGGGCAGTATTCCTTCGGGGTGGTGGGCAGCGCATGTTGAGGCGGAGGATGTGAAAACAGGCCCGCCGAAGGTGTCGGTGGTGCTCGGTCTGGATAATTTCGGCGGCATTGGTGTTGTGGTGTCTGGTCGGGGTCGGGCGACGATCAGCGTGCAGACGGGAGGCGAGCGGGCGGAGACGATCCACAAGATCACCACCCTGTGCAAGCATGCGTTGGCCCACGATTTGATCGATGTTGACCTGAGCGACGTCGCCGCCCGCAGCGAGGCGATTTCCACGCCGGCGGCGGTTGCGTTGGCGATGGACACGCACGTGGCCAAGCGCACGCTGATCGTAGGCGATGCGGGCGGATTTGTGTCAGCCACCAGCGGGGAGGGTATTTACCCTGGCATGTGGTCGGCGAAAATCGCGGCTGACGTCGCCCATGAGGCGATCGGTGCGCCCAGCCCGCAGGATGTGCTGATGGAGTTCAACACGCGTTGGCGTACGGAGATGGCGGAATATCTCAGGCCGCCGAATACCGAGACGCAATACATCCTGCCGTTGATTTTTTCCAATCAGCCGATGGCGGACCGCATGGGGGCGGCTTTTTTCGCGGGGCAAAATATTTAGGATTACCCCTTGTCAAGAGCCTTTTGCCAGTCAAGAATACACTTCCGTGGCAAGAAGCCGATTGTAGGCGCGGTTACAGCCAAGTAGGAAAGACAAGAAATAGGAGTTTTTGTCATGTTTTTTGATACGATTTCTCGTGGAATTCTCGATGTGTTTCAGGCGACTTTCGGCACGTTGCTCGATGGTTTCCTGGCTGCCCTCACCACCATCATTAACGACCTGCTCAACATCACCCTGTAGTTTGGGTGCGGGTTATGCAATCGATTGACTGAACGCTTGATGGCGGCGCGTGTGCCGGTCGGCGGTTCTCCAATCATCAGCGATCCACTATCGTCGCGATGCGCGCATAGTGGATTTTTCTTTTGCTGTGTGGTATCCCCTTTTCGGACACGTCGTGCGGGCGGACAATGGTCGTACGTTGTCGGTCGGCACGGCTGACATATGATTTTCGCTAGCTATAAGGAAGTATTCAAAATGGGTGGTTCATTGGTGGATTTTGGCTTGAGTACGTTTTTGTCGGCGCTGTTCGGCTTTCTTGAGAACCTGCTGACGTTCGTGTTTGGATCGTTGACCGACGTTTTTTCCAATATCACGTTCTGAGTTCGCGAACGTTCGGTGACTGTGGAGGGCGTGCCGATTGTGGGCGGCGGTGCTTGCCGTGGTTCCCCCGGTGTTCCCTTTGCTGCACGGAATCGTAGTGACTGACGTTCTTGAGCTTGCCGATCGTTTTTTGATCATCTTCGGCGCGGCGGTCGTCGTGGCGGGTGTTTCGCGCTGGGTTCGTGCCCGGTGCGCTTCGGTTTTGGTGTCACACGTTCCGCCGAACCGCATTTCGCCGGAAGCGGTGCTCGCGCCGCTGCTCGTTTGGTTGTTGACTGCGACGATTTTGGCCGAGGCTGTTCAGCGCTGGGTGGTTGAGGATCGGCGCGACGTGTCGATGATCTGGTGCGGCAACGTTGCGCAGTTGTTCGGTGCGATGGCCTGCCTCGTTGTTGCACGCCGCGTGGTGGACGGTGGGGCGGGGCGGTTCCTGCTCGGTGACATCAGTGCCATGCGTTCGGCGGCGCTTGGCGGAGTGTATCTCCTTGCGTCGCTGGCGATCTGCTGGGCTGTTCTGAATCTGACACTTCTTTCCATCACGGCCTGGTTTCCCGGATATGAAGTTTTCGAGCACGATGTGATCGACGCGTTGCGCGCGGGCGAGGTGCCGCTTGTGACGCTTTGGATCGGCACGGTGTTGATCGCGCCGGTTGCGGAAGAGATTTTTTTCCGCGGCATGGTGCAGAATTGTTTGGCCAATCTTCTGGGGCGTCGTTGGGCGGCGGTCTTGATTACGGGCACGGTGTTCGGTGCGATCCACGCGGGCGGTGGCGACAGTCCGCAGCCGCACGTCGTGCCAGCGCTGGCTGCGCTGGGTGTGTTGCTTGGCTTGCTGTATGTGCGCAGCGGTTCTCTGCTGGCGCCGATCGTTCTGCATGCGTTGTTCAACGCGAAGACCCTGCTGTGGGAAACTTTGAGCAGATGAAACGGCGATGGGGCGTTGATGGGGTGTCCGTGGGCCGAGAACGGATTCGACGCGCGTGGTGACTTGTGGTTGTGACACCTGGGACGTCCGCGCGAACTGAAGTTCGCGGCTCGCTGCGCATGGGCAAAGACTACGCAACAAGGACGGATCTATTCGTTCAGACTTTGATTCGATGCGCGGGCCATGATCTTGGCGAGGCTGTCCCTGGTGAGTACGGCTTGATGCTGCTCGCCTTCGCCGAGAAGACGGTCGGTGTCCCAAGCTGCCACCTTGCAAATCGCGATGTTCCGGCGGACTTTTACCAACTCCGCCCGAACCGTCACGAGCGTTCCGACGACCGCTGGCGCTTTGTGATCGACGCACACGCGCGTTCCGATTCCCTCCTCGTGGTCCTCGAGAAAATCGACGAGCACCTTCCGGGCGGCCAGTTCCATATGATGCACCATTGACCATGTGGAGTAGACCCGATGAACAATGATTCCGTCGAACGCGGGACACATTTCGGGTGTGACGGTGACCTGCACTTCGCGCGTAATGCCTGGTTCGAATCCGGGTTTCATACGATCTCTCGCGGCCTGATTCGGGAAGAATCAGCGTTTGGCTTCGTGTCGTTTTTTTCTGCGCACAGCTTAGCCGGTGCGTGTTTCGCCGCAACGCGCCGCCCGCAGCTTGTCCGCATGTGGGCCGATGTCTATAGTCCATGCGTGATCGAAATTCGGCTTCAGAGGAACACAACGCATGGCTGACAAGGAACTGGATATTATTTTCACGGCTCCGCACCCGGACGATCTCGAAATCGGCATGGGGGGTGCCATCGCGAAGCTCGTCGATCAGGGCTATCGCGTGGGCATGGTGCATATGACGACCGGCGAACCGACGCCGCGCGGTACGTTCGAGACGCGGACGAAGGAGTCGGCTGCTGCGGCTGAGATTCTGGGCGTGGCGCATTGTGAAACGCTCGATCTTCCGAATCGTGAGTTGATGGACGGCCCGGTTGCGCGGTACAGGGTGGCTACTGTTTTTCGGAGGCACAGGCCTGGGATCGTGGTCACGATGGCTGGTCGCACGCCGTCTGCATCGCCGGATCATTATCAGGCTCAGCTTATCACGGAGGCGGCGCGTTTTTATTCGCAGTTGACCAAGTGGGACGATCGGTTCGACGGCACGAAGCCGCACCGTATCGATCATCTTGTCTATCGTCCCGTGCCGATGGCGGCGGACGTGACGCACTATCATTGCCGGTTTGTCGTGGACATCGCCGATACGATCGATCGGAAGATTGAGGCTGTGCGCTGCTACAAGTCGCAGTTCGATGAGGAGCGCGTGGAGAGGGTTGTTCAATACATTCGCGGCAACGCATCGGCGGATGGTGCGGCTGCGGGCTATGCGTTCGGGGAATCGTACGCGCTGCCCCGGGCGATCGGTGTTTCGGACATGGTGGCTGCTCTGGGCGATTGGAAGATTCCACCGCCGTTCGATCCGAATTCGCCGCCTCCGTCGCCGTAGAGCTTTGTCACACATGGATTGATGGGTAATTCGAATCGCGACGGTGAGTGAGAAAACGGGCGTAACAAACGGTTATCGCGGTCCACCGCTTCCTCACAGGCGCGGCTCTGTTCGTTTCTTCACATCGAACGATGGTTGGCAAAACAGTAGGGTGTTTCTTTTTTTGTTTCGCATCTCAGTTGGGGGCATGTTTCCTGCTGTGGGTCGTCGATACCCACTGGGGCGCTGCTTTTGCGCGCCCGCTGGTGAAACTCAAAAAAGGGAGCGCTTTCGATGGATGTCTACGTCGATGGCAGGAAAACAAACACAGATCACGCGGTGTCCGCGACCGTTGATGACGTGCTTGAAGCGGTTCGGGTCGAGAATTCTTCCGAGGGCGTCGTGATCGTCGGCTTTGCCTGTGACGGGATCGATATCGAAGGCGATCAGGTTGCCGATTTATTGGCTGCCGTCGCGGATGACTACGACCGAATCGATGTCGAGACTGGCGAGCCGCGAGTCGTCGTAGGCGACGCGCTGGTCGAAGCGCGCCTCGCGCTCAACGCAGCCGATGAACAGCGCAGAGAGGCTACCGGTCTTTTTGCACAGGGGAAAACGACGGAGGCGATGAAGATTCTCTCGCAATGCGTGTCGCAGTGGCTGAAGGTCAACGACGTTGTGGTTCAGGCGGTTTCATTCCTTGGGCAGCACGAAGCGGGCATCGCCGCGCGCAGAGATGAATTCAGCGAGCGCATGGCTCCGGTTCGCGGAAAACTTACCGAAGTTAAGGACGCGATTCTCGCTCAGGACTTTGTGACGCTCGCGGATATTCTGGAATACGAGTTCGATTTCGTATGCGATATCTGGCGCGGCTTGATCGATGACATGCGCGTGCCCAAGACGGAATCTGTGAAAATGAATTGATGTGCGCTCAAAGCGCATCCAGCCCCAGATCGAGTGACGGGGCGGAGTGTGTGATGGCACCGACGGAGATGCGATCGATACCCGTTTCCGCGACCGAACGCGCGGTGGCCAGCGTGATGCCGCCCGACGCTTCCAGCGCAACGCGACCCCGTAAATTCATTCCGTCTCGCAAGGTCACGGCTTCGCGCAGTCGGTCGGGAGAGAAGTTGTCCAGCAGGATGACATCGATTCCGACGACCGACAGCAACGCCTCAACCTGCTCCAATGTGTCGGCCTCCACCTCGACGAACTTGATGGTCGATCGGGCTGCCTCGCCCGTCTCGGCGGTGAGCTGATTCAGTAATCCAAACACAATGCCAGCCAGTCGATCGGCTGGTATGCCAGCGAGGTGGTTGTCCTTGATGAGCACCGCGTCGTACAGGCCCATGCGGTGATTGAAGCCGCCGCCGCAGCGTACCGCGTATTTTTCGAGGTGTCGCCAGCCGGGCGTCGTCTTGCGCGTGTCGAAGATTTTCGCGTCGGTTCCGGCGACCGCATCAACGTAGGCCCGCGTGAGCGTCGCGATGCCGCATAGTCGTTGCAGGAAATTGAGCAGGACGCGCTCGATGGTCAGCACGTCGCGCACCGGGCCGCTCAGCGTGAGGATCGCGGACGCGTCCTGACCAATGGTTTCGCCGTCGCGCCCCCGGTCGGTCCACTCCGTTTGAATCGACTCGCCGTAGGCAGCGAGAACGGCTGGGACGATTTCCCGTCCCGCGAAGACTCCCCGCTGTCGCGCCGCCAGTGCGAACGTTCCCCTCGTGGCGGGATCGATCAGCCCCGAGGTAACATCTCCATCGCCGAGGTCTTCGTCCTTCGCCATCTTCGCCAGCGTCGTCGCCTGGTCCAGCTGGTTTTGGGCTGTTGTGTCAGTCATCTTCCGTGTCGCTCGATCCCCGCGGTACGCGTTTGAAGATCGGAATCCTACCGAATCTAACGGCGGATAGCCTCCGTTGTTCCCGGATTGACGAATACGATGGCCGGTTTGGTCTGAGTTACTTCGATCCGGTCGCGATAGTTGGCACCGATCAGGAATGTCTGATCGCCGGCGGTTTCGTCGTGCAAGACATCGATGACGAATGTTCCGCTCGCGTCCGTGGAGGCCTCGTAGGTGAACGTCGCGAGGTACGCGCTTCGAGGCGTGTCGACAAAACCGCCGTACATCGCACCGATCATCTGACTCGTTCCGATGTTGAACGCGTCGAATTGGCTCGCTTGCCCCGCGAACACGTGGTCACCTCGATCTTCGATGGACACATCGACGAGATCGAATCGCCCCCGGCTTCCTCCGGTGACGGCTGTGTGCAACTGATAGCTTTGCAATGCGTCGAGCGGGCCATCAATGAACACATTGACCTGAAACACTTGGCCCGGTCGCACCGTACGCTCCGAAATTCGGGCGGTTAAGGTCACTTGTGCCACTGTGTTGGAGCCGATCTGCGGGGCGGGGCCGCCGGAGCAATCGCAGGGGCTTTGGTTGGCAAAGCATGCCAGCGCGTGGTTGGCGTCGAACAGGTTGCAGAATCCGTCGGGGTTGCAATCGCTGAACGGTCCGCCGGCATCGATGTTGATTTTTTCGCAAGGCGATGACGCTGCGAAGCACAACAAAGCGTGGTTGACGTCCGAATTGTTGCAGAAGCCGTCCGGCTCGCAGTTGTTAAACGGGCTGCCCATGTCGGATGGCTCAGCCAGGGCGAACGATGTGCAGGTGTTGGCTACGCCCGGTGTGCAGGAGTTGCCCGCACCGCAATCGCCATCGATGTCGCAGGGCTGTGCTGGATCGTTGCTGCACGTTCCCCCGCCGCACGACCACCATAAACAGGCGTCGTCCCGGACTGCGTCGGCGGGCGGCATGCCCGTGAGATTGTCGATCAGATCGGCACACTCATCCGAAGTCGTGCATAGGCCAAAGCATGTGCCGAGCTTGATGTCGCACATTTCGTTCGTGGCGCAATCGGTGTCCTGCAAGCACTCCTTGCACTGCCCGTCGCCGGGGTCGCAAAGCTGGTCGGGCGGGCAGGAGACCGGCGTACCACCGCCGCACGATCCGCCGGAGCACGTCGCGTTTTGAGTGCAGAGGTCGCCATCGTCGCAGCCCGTTCCGTCGGTTGCGAATGGATCGTCGCACAGGCCTGTGACTGTATCGCATGTGCCGGCGACGTGACATTGGTCGAGCGGCGTGCAGATTATCGTGTTGCTTCCGGTGCATTGCCCGGCTTGGCATTCGTCTGTCTGCGTGCAGACGTCGCTGTCATCGCAGCCTGTTCCATTAGGCACGAACGGATTGTCGCATAGACCCGTGATTGTGTCGCACGTTCCAGCTGCGTGACACTGATCGAGCGGTGTGCAGACCACGGAGTTTCTTCCAGTGCATACTCCGGTCTGACATTCGTCTGTCTGAGTGCAGGCATCATTGTCATTGCAGCCCGTCCCATTCGGCGCGAACGGATCATCGCATAATCCGGTGACGGTATCGCACGTTCCGGCGACGTGGCATTGATCCAGTGGCGTGCAGATTACGGGGTTGCTTCCGGTACATACGCCCGCTTGACACGCGTCAGTCTGCATGCAGGCGTTGTTGTCATTGCAACCCGTTCCATTCGCTGCGAACGGGTCGTCGCATAAGCCTGTGACCGTATCGCAGGTTCCGGCTACGTGGCATTGATCCAGTGGCGTGCAGATTACGGGATTGCTTCCGGTACATATGCCCGCTTGGCATGCGTCCGTCTGCGTACAGGCATTGTTGTCATTACAGCCTGTTCCGTTTGGCGCGAACGGGTCGTCGCATAAGCCTGTGACCGTATCGCAGGTTCCGGCTACGTGGCATTGATCGAGCAGCGTGCAAGTTATCGGGTTGCTTCCAACGCATACTCCGGTTTGACATGCGTCAGTCTGCGTGCAGGCATTGTTGTCATTGCAACCCGTTCCATTCGCCGCGAACGGATCCTCGCACAGTCCTGTGACGGTATCGCAAGTTCCGGCCACGTGACATTGGTTAAGTGGTGTGCAGATCACCGGGTTGCTTCCGGCGCATACGCCCGCTTGGCACGTATCCGTTTGTGTGCAGGCGTCGCTGTCGTCACAGCCTGTTCCGTTGGGCGCGAATGGATCATCGCATAGGCCCGTGACTGTATCGCAATTTCCGGCTACATGGCATTGATCCAGTGCCGTGCAAGTTACCGGGTTGCTTCCGGTACATATGCCCGCTTGGCATATGTCAGTTTGCGTGCAAGCGTTATTGTCATTGCAGCCTGTTCCATTCGCCGCGAACGGATCATCGCACAGACCTGTACCCGTATCACAGGTTCCCGCCACGTGGCATTGGTCGAGCGGTGTGCAGACCACCGGGTTGCTTCCGGTGCATACGCCGGCTTGGCAGGTGTCAGTCTGTGTGCAGGCGTTGCCGTCGTCGCAAGGCCCGGTCGCGAACTGATCTGGCGGACATGTCGCATTCAAGCCGTCGCAAGTCTCCGCCGTGTCGCATTGGCCTGCGGAAGCACGACACTCCACTCCGGCAAAACTGGCTGTATCCTGAACGCAAAGCCCGTTCGCAGGATCACAAACGCCGACCGCACAGTCGTTGTCCAGCGATGTACAATCCACGCTGGCGCACAGGTTCTGAGTGCAAGGGTTGGCGACCTGGCTGTCAATGAGCAAAGACCATTCAACCAGCGTGCCGGGGTCCGGCATGGCGGAATCTGCAATGGTGATGGTCCAGTCGCCGGCAGAGTCCATGCCGTCGAAGGCCGACAGTATCTTGTCCGGGCTGTAGTTCGGCGGAGAGGGCGGCAGGGTGGCAGCGCACAGATCCTGGATCGGGCCACCGGTTCCGCCGTCGTCCAGCACAATGTTGTAGTCGTCGCCCGAGCAGCCGAAGCTGGGGTCGATGTCGGGCAGGCCTGGGCGACTGATGAGCGATACACTCGTGCCCAAATGTTCCAGTGTCACAGTCAGGTCGCCGACCCACGTGTGTGTGATGACCAATGCGACATCGAGGTCGCCGATCGTTACCGAATCGGGAACGTTGATGGTATGTGTCAGCGGCGTGCCCGGGCTTCCGTCCGGAATACCCTGGTTCACAGTCGCTTGATAAGTCGTTGGGGTTCCGTTGGCACTGTCGCAGCGGACTTCCGCATTGTACGTGGACCCGCAGGCCACACTGTCAAATGTGTTCGGGCTTACGAACGCTGTCCATGTCCCGGCCGTCAGGTCGGCCGTCGCGCATACCTCCACACATCCGAATCCTGAATTGGAGCTTAGGAAGGCGGCACCCGCGCAGTCGGCACCGCCGCCATCGTCAACAATACCCACCAATACAGGGAACTCCCCCGTTACGCACAGGTTGACTTCGTGGGCTTCGGTCAGCGTAAACTGCCACCAGTCTGTGTCTCGGCTGCCGAACGGACCGCCGTTGCAGATGCCGGTGCCCGTGTTGCACGTCTGTCCGAACGGTGTACATGGCGTATCGTCGACACAGGAAATATCGCGTAGATACGTGCCGGACTCCCCGCAAACGACCGCGCTCAGTCCGATGGGCGACCATATCGGCACTGTGGAATTGCAGCCGCCGTTGGTGACGTCGTCGTAGTTCGTACCGCAAATCGGTTCAGCCTCCGGTATGTGTCCCGGCAGGCAATCCTTGGTGCAGCCGGCGCCGCTGGTCAGGCAGGTACGCGTATCGCGATAGGACACGATCGATGAAATCGAGCCGGCAGTGAACGTGTTCGTACAGGTAATGCTGGCGTTCATCGTGTTGCTGGGACAGGAACAGTGGAACGCCCCCCAGAGATGGCCCATCTCGTGGGTGCTCAAATCGGTCGCGCAACTGAAGTTGCCGTTGAAATCAGACTGCGACATACAATATGAACCCAGCGGTCCGAAAGGTCCGCCGGTACAAGCTCCACTGGTTACACACACGCCCGAGCCGCCAATGTCCGCGGCGATTCCGATGGTGGTCCCGTCTATGACTGCTCCAGTGAACAATTGAGCCATGTCGCGCTGCACGCCGCTTTGGTTATTGGTCCACTCAGTGATGAACTCGCATAGACGTGTTTCAGCATCCGTCGAGGTGTAAGGGTCGGGATTGGCAGTGCGCACGATGATGGTCGTGATCTGATGCGTGATGCCGACCTGACTTTCGTATTGCAGGTTGACCGTGTTGATCACGGCGTTGATCCGCGCCTCGGTGGCCGGAACCGTGCCGTAGGTGTTGAAGTATTCCACATCGGCGTCGCACGCCAGCTCAGCCACACACACACCGCCGCCCCCGCAACCGCCAAGCTCCTGCGGTTGTTGCGGAATACCGACGGCTGCTTGTCTCGCTTCCGTGGCGCAGGAATGTCCTCCCGGCAGAACGTCGGTTTTGCGGTACAAGACATAGTGCCGGCGCGACGCTCCATCGACCCGTCGGAAGAGCGGTTCGATCCAATACTCAGCGTCGGGCGTGAGTTGAACCAGTGCGTACAAGCCGTCTTTCAGCAACGATCCCGCGACGACACTGCCCGGCTGACCCTGCACCGTGCCGCGCAATGTCCGCACAGGCCCCGTCTTAGCCTCGACGAGTTTGCCGTCGGCCTGTTGAACCATCACGCGATAATGATCCGCCGAGCGTACGGAGTGAGGAGCCAGGTCGAGCGTGACCTGACGACCGTCCAGCGGAACCGAAAGCGAGAACGACTGACCAGGATTCGCAGCCACGTCCAGCTCCACAACTCGGCTGGCCCGAAGCCCCAGCATATTGTTGGCCGACTGACTCAATGCGACGAATTTCTCCGGCTCGCGAGCAGCCGCGATGGACGCGCAAACAGCCAGTGCAACAGCAAACGTGCTCAACGATCTTGGTAATAACAGCATCTTGCGCTCCCCTTGTAACCACTCTTCCCAAAGCACCCCAACCACCATCATACCCAAAGGATCATGTCCCTTCAATTCTGAAAGCGATACCGCAAACATAACAGGTCAGCCGTGTGCAATGCCAATCCACTCGAGGACCGCGTTCGCCCGTATTCTACACGGTCTTTGAATGCATCCCACGAGCCGCGGACTTCAGTCCGCGCGGACGCCCCCAAGCCCATCCAACATTATTCTCAACCTGCACGCCTCCATGCCGAAGCATCGCCAGTGCAGATTGCTGACCTGTTACCCGCGAACTTACGAGGATGTGTCGAGATCCAGCCGGGGCAAGCTGAGTCAGTTCCGTGCGTGGGAACGGGGTGTTCTTATCGGGGGGTGATATCGGGACGTTCGGGCGGAGGGATCGGCGGAGGGGAATACATCCAGAATACGGGAAGTTCCAAGAAACGACTCCCGACCCCTTTTCTCAGTCTGCGTGGGCAAGTGCGGGAGCGGGCAGGCTTGCGTCTTCGTCGTTGTGAAGGCGGCGTATCTCGTCAAAGCGATCGGCGCAGCGCAGAAACGGCTCGATCAGGTTCGGGTCGAAGTGCTTGCCGCTTTCGGAGCGGACGATCTCAACGCCGCGATCATGATCCGTCGCAGTCTTGTAACGTCGCTTGCTCGTGATCGCGTCGTACGCATCAACAAGCGCAATGATCCGGGCCGAAAGCGGAATGTCCTCCCCCGAAATCCCGTTGGGGTAGCCGCGCCCGTCGAAACGCTCGTGATGACTGCCCGCAATCTCGGAGCACATGCGCAGGATCGGCACAGGTCCGGTTTTCGCCATCGCGGAGTCCAGCACGTCCCGACCGATCCGGCTGTGCTCTTTCATCAGCGTGAATTCTTCATCGGTGAGCTTGCCTGGCTTGCAGAGAATGTTGTCGGGGATTCCCACCTTGCCAATGTCGTGCATCGGTGCGGCGCGGTGCAAATCGTTGATGAATTCCTGCGTAATCTGGTTCGAATAGGCCGAGTCGGCTGCCAGCTCCTCAGCCAGCAATTTCGCGTATTCACGAACCCTTTCGAGGTGGCTGCCTGTTTCGTTATCGCGAAACTCAGCCAAACGACCGACGGTCATCAGCAATACATTGATCGATTCGCTCAGGCGTTCGCGGCGTAACTGGTTGTGCAGCGCGATGGCCCCCGAGTCGGCGATCGAGCGGATGCACTCGATCTCGTCCGGTGCGAAGCTGTTGTTGTCGTTCTTGTCCGTAATGCTCAGGACGCCCAGCGTTTCCTCGCTGGTCATCAGCGATGTCGCAACCAGCGGCGTGCTGATGAAACTGTCGGAATGGTACCGCGCGTCACCCTCAGCCTTGTCGCTCAGCGTGTTGGCGATGTACGTTCTGCCGGTGGCGAAAACCTTTCCGGCAATTCCGTCGTTGATCGGAACCCGAATCGAATCCACCACGTGATCGTCGATGCCGGTGGCTTTGGCACAATGAAAGTGCGTTTCGTCCGCCGATTTCAGCAGAATCGAAACACGCTCGCTGCCCGTAGCCTCGCGAACAGCCTCGATGATCAGGTTGAGAATCTCGTCGCGTGAGTCAGCCTCGTTGAGCGACCTCGTGAAGTTGTACAGACAGCGCAGCCGCGCCGTACGTTGCTCGACCTTGTTGGCCAACTCGTCGTTGAGATGGTTCAACTCGCGTCTGGCTTCGCGCAGGCGGTACACCGTGCGAATCCTCGCGAGCAACTCCGCCACATCGAACGGTTTGACCACATATTCGTGGGCACCAGCCTCAAGCGCCAGGACAACGTGGTCCGAATCGCTTCGCGCGGTGACGATGATGATGGCGATCTCAGCCGTGTCGGGGTTGTTCTTGATGCGGCGTGTCGCTTCCAAACCGTCGATGCCCGGCAGGCCTAAATCCATGACCACGATATCGGGGCAGAATCGAGGCAGGGCGTTGATGGCGGATTCCGCGTCGTGGTACTCCTCGACGGCATACCCCGCCGCCACCAGGTGCGCGCGCAGAATGAACGTCAGTTCCTTGTCGTCATCGACCAGCAGTATCTTGGCACGACTGTCTTCACTCATGCGGTTGCTTTCACCAAAACCGGGAACCGGGAGCGGGTTGTCCGTATGGCGTTTTCATCGGTCGATCCGGGGACGCGATTGACTTGCCGTGACGCACGCATTCCCGTCCGCGAGCCGGGGTTGCTCCTTTCAAGACCGCCGAAAGCGATGTCAACATCCGATAATCCGCGTTACGTACGCCGGCCCACCAAAATCAGGCCGCGTTCGTTGTTTTCAACAAAGCCGCAGGATTCGTCGTGTTTGCCGAGCGCCTTGTCCGATGAATATGCACCCGACCGGCGGTTTTTGGAAAGATATCACAACGTCGGGTTGGAAATCTTCCGGTTAGGTTGGTATAATAAATCGCGGCGGGGTTCCGCCCTCGATCGATAGCCGGAAACCGGGTTTCGTCCGTTCTGACACGAATCCCGTTGCCAATAGCTAATTTGTCTTCCACTCGCTGCGGCACCCTTTGACCGCGCCAATACACACGGGGTGCCGCACGCCCTTTTTACACTTCGCGATCAGAATAATTTCGATTCATACGCAGCGAGCCGCGGACTTCAGTCCGCGCGGACCCAGACGACAACCGACACCGCAAATCGCTATTTGTGCTCAAGAATGTGCTTCAATAATGCAAACCTGATTTTCGCACGTGGATGTACGGCGATTGCGTGGCATCGCCGTCGCCGCCGACGGCTGAACCCACGAAAAGCTGGTTGTCTCCCGTTTCGTGGGCATGGGCATGGTCGCAGGCTACGAACGCGATCGCATCGTTCAACCGAACGCCCTCGTCGAGGCGGTCGATATCCAGCCCGGCGAAGGCGTCCTCGTCCGGGGCGAACCCTTGGCCAAAGTGCTTGAGCATCGCCGACGAATCCTCGCCCAGAATGTTCAGGACGAACGCGCCCGATTCACCGATCATGTCCGCGATCGGTCGCCCTGTCTTGACGCACACCGCGATCATCAGCGGCTCGAACGAAACCTGCTGAAACCAGCTGGCCAGCATGCCGGTCGAGCGCCCGCCGTGGGCCGCCGTCAGGATTCCCAATCCGCTCGGAATACGCCCGATGGCGGAAGCGATGTTTTCACGCGTGTCGGCGTCCACAGCATAAGTCCTTTCCAGGAAACAGGTTGCCTACTGGGGTATCGATCGTTTCAGAGTTTCTTCGATTCGCTGCGTCTTGGCTGTCAAGCCATCCGTTCGTCCGCGGCGGTAGTCGATTTTGACCGAACAGGAGATACGCTCGCAGTCCACGCTCATCCGTTCGTGGCAGGCCCGAATCACGCTGATGCATGCGTCGAAATCGCCCTCAAGCACGGTCCCCATCGGATTCAGCCGATACGGCAGCCCGCTCTTGTCGATGATTTCGATCGATCTCGCCACGTATTTTCCCACCGAAGGCCCCTTGTCCATCGGCGACATTGAAAATTCCATCAGGCAGGACATGGCTGACCCTCAGACATTGAACTTGAAGTTGATAATATCGCCGTCCTGAACGACGTACGTTTTGCCCTCCTGACGCACCTTGCCGGCGGACTTCGCCGCCTTGAAATCGCCGTTTTCGATCATGTCGGCGAATGCGACGGTCTCCGCGCGAATGAAGCCCCGGGCGATATCGGAATGAATTTTGCTGGCTGCCTCGACAGCGTCGCTGCCCTTGCGGATGGTCCACGCCCGAACTTCGTCGGCCCCGGCGGTCAAAAACGACACCAGCCCCAGCGATTCGTAGCATTTCCGAATCAGCCGGGCACCGGCTGGCTCTTTCAAGCCGAGGTCCTCCAGAAATGCTCGCCCATCGTCGGCGTCAAGAAGGGCGATTTCCTCTTCAATCGCGGCACACACGTTGACTACGCCAGCCGCGTGCTCGGGGACGGGCGGGTCGGTTTCAGCCGCCCGGTCCTCCGACACGTTGAACACCACGAGCAGCGGTTTCAGCGTCAAAAGGGCGAAACTGGCCACCGTTCGCCGCTGTTCATCGTTGGTGAGCGTCTGAAAAAGCGGTTTTTCCGCCTCGAGCGCGTCCTTGCAGACCTCGAGAACCTCAAGCTCGCGTTTTTCAAGATCGTGGGATTTCGAGGGTTTTTTCAGCGATTGGATCAGCTTGTCCACGCGGTTGGAAATCGTCTCAAGGTCGGCCAGAACCAGTTCGTCCCGAAATTCGCCCAAATCGGCGTCGGCGTCCACGCGATTCCGATAAGCCGGCACGGAGGGGTTCTCAAACGCGCGAACCACCGCCACGAGCAGTTCAGCCTTGCGAATTTCGGGCAGATACCGCTTGAAATCCTCCAGGCCTTTCTGGTCCGCGAGTGAAAAGCCGGGTACGTCGATATACTCGATGGTGGCTGGGGTGTTTTTTTTCGGTTTGTACATGTCCGAAAGCACGTTCAACCGGTCGTCGGGCACCTTAACCACCGCTTTGCGGGCATGCGGCATGGCCGAGGGGTCAATGGGAATGCCCGTGGCGGCGGCTGTAAGCGTTGACTTACCGGAAAGTGGGAATCCCACGAAGGCTGCGTTCACAAAAAAATCTCCAAAAGTCAGGCCGCGATTGTAAAATGGTCTGTGGCTGGGTCAACAAACGTTGGCCGATGGACCGGGATTTCGGTGTGGCGGAAGATGAAAGGTGATTTGGTGGGTGAAAACCGAATCAAAATTGTTGCCCACGGGCAGACTGGCTGATAAAATCGTCGTTGGCAGTGTTATAGGAGCGAGTCGCAGGTTAGAGCTATGAACGATTGGCATGACGCCGAATCACGTGCCGAGCGGGCACAACAATTGTCGGAATCCAAGCGCTGGGCTGAGGCTTTGTGCGAGCTTGACGCTGCGCTGGAGATCAACGCCAGCAACTCGTCCTGGCTTGCGCAGCGGGGGTTTTTACTCGATCAGCTTGAGCGTTTCGAGGATGCAATCGCGTCGTACGAAAAGGCGCTGGTCAATGAACCCGACGACCGCGATCTCCTGCTGGCGCAGGGTATCGATTGCGCGCGCATCGGTCGGTTTTCTGCCGGCTTGCGGTGTTTCCACCGCTTGATAGAGCTTTATCCCGATTTCGAGCCTGCGTACTGCTACCGGATCATGGTTCATGCGGAGTTAGGCCAGCACGATCAGGCTGAAGAAGCGTTTTATCTTGCTCAGCAGTTGGACGAGAATTGCCCGCATTGCTACTTCCACATGGGCAATTCACTGGCCGACCGAGGCAAGTTTGACCGGGCGTTGTACTGCTGGAATCGGGTTCAGCAACTGGACCCCTCGTATGACGACGTGAAGGGTCAGATGGCCCGCGCGTACCGTGCGATGGGCGACATGGCCAAGGCGGAAACGCACTACCGTTCGGCTGTTCGGTCCGACCCGGGCGATACAGACGTGCTTTACGAGATGGGCGATTTGCTGGCTGAGATCGGCAACGTCGAAGGCGCTATGACGAAGTTTCGTCAGGTCATCGAACTGGACCCGGACCAGGCCGACGCTCATTTCGCGTTGGCTCAGTTACAGCTTGCGAATGACGACGCCGAGGCGGCGCTCCGGGGTATGGAGCGCACGCGCGTGTTGGACCCCGCTTACGCGGGCGTGGACCTTCACATCGGTTCCGCTTATTTGAAGCTGGGCCGACATGCGGATGCTGAAAAATCCCTGCGGAAAGCGATCGAAGCGGAGCCGACAAACAAGGAGGGTTTGTTGCTGCTGGGCAACTGCCAGCTTTGGCTTCGGCGTCCGACGGCGGCTGCGGAGCAGTTTCGCCGGGTGATCGCGATCGACGACAATGTTCCCAGCGCGCACCACAATCTTGGCGTGTGCTGTTTCCTCAGTGGAGATTATTCGGGTGGCATCCTGCATTGCCGGCGGGCGCTCGAACTCAAGCCGGACTATATTCTGGCCGTGGTGAAGACGACGCTCGCGTATCAGAAGCTGGGGCGTTTCAAGGATGCCCGTGCGATGATCGATTACGGTTTGTCTGTTGAGCCTGATAACACGCTTTTGGCGCAGCTTCGGGATGGGCTTTGGCGGGCGCGGGTACGTCGGATCACAGATAAGCTGTTTGGCTGGTGGCCTTTTTCAGGTCGTTTTCGGGCCGGGAGCTAGGGATTTCCCCGCCGACACGCCGGTACGACCGCTCCGGCGAAACTTGTGCAACCCGGACAGTCGGTCATTACTATAAAGATAGCACGAGGGCTGCTTAGCGTCGGCTGGGTCGCCCGGCAGGAATTCAGGCACTTGGGAGAATCGACATCGTGAATCAACGGAATGTGCTTTTAGCTGTTTTCAGTATTGGGACGCTCGTTTCCGGGCTGGCTGCCATCGGTCAGACCGCCGCCCCGAAGAACGACGGTGCCAAGGCGGAAGTTGAGAGCTTCTGGGAGACCTCGAAGATTCTGGACATGGCCGTCAAGAATCTGGCGCGTCGCTACAACCTCACCGAGCGGCAGACGGAGTTTACTCGCGAGATGCTGACCACGCGCGTCAACGGTTTTCTGGAAAGTCATCGCGACGAGGTTTGGCCTCTGCTGCGCGATTTGGTGATGCATCAGCGGAACGGGGAGGCACCCGATGCGGAAACCGCAAAGCGGCTTGGCCCGCGTGCGCTGAGGATTATCGAGGAAGCGAAGCAGGAGATTTATTCCTCGAACACCGAGTGGCGAGAGATTCTGACCGACGAGCAGAAACTGCTCCACGATTGGGATCTGCGTCAGATGGACGGCACGTTCGAGGGTATGGAAAAGAATTTCGAGGCGTGGGCGAAGGGTGAGCCGATCTCGGGATCGATTTTTCCGCAGGCCAAGCGCCGTCTGGAGCCGCGTCGCCCGACCAAGCCGGACAAGGACAGTCTTTACCATCCGAAGCCTCAGGAAGACCCGGAACGCGACGCAATTTTCGACATTTACGTGAAGAAATTCATCGCTGATTTCGAGTTGAAGCCGGATCAGGTTGAGTCGGCTCGTTCGATCCTGCGCGAGATCAAGCTGCGCGCCAGTGACTTCCGCGAGACGAATCGGAAACAAATCGATATCGTCAATAAGAAAATGAACGAGGGCAAGGTCGCGCAGCGCAAGATATGGAACGCAAAGCGCAAGCAGTTGTTCAAGCCGGTGAACGATCTTTTCGCCGAGTTGAAGGGGCGCCTCGACCAGATTCCGGACGAAGCACAGCGCGAGCGCCAGTTGCTCAAGGGCAAGCAGGCCACTGCACGCAAACGCGCGGTGAGCAGCTCCAAGAAGACCGCGAGACCCTCGCCGAAGCCCGTGCCCGTGGGAAGCAACGGTGGGGGGGCTGAAGCTGAAAAGCCTGAGTAATTCGACGTCGTGAGTGGGCGGAGTGCGTGCCGGTTTCGATGAGATCGGGAATCTCGTATCGGGCCTTGTTGATTGTTTGGTCGCTTCCTTGCGATCCATCGCTTCCTTACGATCCACCGCTCCCTTCGTGCTCCCTCATTGGTCGCTCTCAGGGTCGCGGCTCTGTTCGTCTTTTTCCGTTTTTTATCGGCGGCGATTCAATTCCTTTTTCATTTCCTGTTTGCCCTTGGGGCTGGTGTAATCGTAAAATAGAAATGGAAGCGGACGATGGTTTCTTCGGGCGGAGAATGCGCTCCCGGTGACGGGGGCGAGGACGGGGCCTCATGCAATGGAACGAAAAACGTCACCCGTTGCGCAAGCTATTCGGCGGGCTGGTTGAGAGCGCGTTGTGCGTGGAGGTCGGGCTTTGTGATCCGGAGCTGACCGAGTATCTCGTCGGGCTGTTGATCGAGTTCATTCACGTGGACAGTCTGTACCGTTTCACCGACAACGAAGGGCGTGCGCTGCAATCTGTTGCGTCTATGGCGGAGGCTGTCGAAGGCGAAGACGTACACGGTCGGCCTATGAACCGTCGTGATATGCATCGTTACATCGGCGACTACGCGTTGTTCTGGGCCGGCGTTTTTCCGGAGCAGATAGGCCGGCAGGAAACGGGCATCAACCCGGACGGGTACGTCGTCTACGTCGATCGCGGCAAGGAGTCCTACGGGATCGCTTCGCACCTGTTCGACGACAATTCCGACCCGCCGCGCTCGGTGCTCAAACTGCTGAGTCGCGAATTCGAGGTTTGTGCTCATGGCTTGGGTCTTGTGCGTCGCGGTTGGGAGCAGCAGAAGTTTCGCGACTCCGGCGATGGGCATCTCCTGTACTGATCGTTGCGGGCTGGTGATGTGCGTATCCAGCCAGTGTATTTACCGGTCAAGCAATCATTTCCATGTAGAGCACTGTCGCTTGCACCGGTTGAAAACCGGTGCCACACGCTTCGCTGGTCCAAATTGTTGATTGGGACTTCGCTCAAGACTGGATAGAATACAGCGGTGGTGGCGGTTGGTGGCCGGTGCCGATTCTGACGGGACGGATATGTACGGAAACGCATGAGCGAAACGCGATTCAGCCTGCTCAAACGCATCAAGGACCTGGATGACAGTGCCTCGTGGGAGGAGTTCGATCGCATCTACAGGCCTCTGTTGGTGCGGTATGCGGCTGCGCGCGGGTTGAATTCGACTGAGGCTGAGGACATTGCCCAGCAGTGCATGACGGCTGTGGTTTCGGGGATCGAGGGTTTTCAGCGTCGCAAGAGTTTTCGCGGCTGGCTGCACGGGATGATCGACAACAAGGTAAACGACCAACTGCGCAAGCGTCGCATGGAGCGCGGGGCGCGGACGGGTGATTTCGCCAAGGCTGAGTCGAAGGAGGAGAACCCCGCTCTGGTTTGGGAGCGACAGTGGAATCGAACGCACCTGCTGTACTGTTTGAATCAGGTACGCGACGAGGTGGCCAAGACGACGTTCGACGCGTTCGAGTTGTACGTGGTGGATGAGTTGCCCGTTTCGGAGATTGTCGCACGCCTCGGTGTAACGCCCAGTCAAATCTACGCAGCCAAGCATCGCGTGATGTCCCGCATCAAGAAGCACTGGGACGAGCTGGCCGACGGAATCGTTTGAAATGGAAGCATGTCCGGAACTGGCGATTCTGAAACGCCTCGAAACCGGCGACGTTCCCGATGAAGAATCGGACGCGCTGTGGCGGCATGTTGATA
Organism: Phycisphaerae bacterium; assembly: GCA_029260215.1. Lineage (GTDB taxonomy): Bacteria > Planctomycetota > Phycisphaerae > UBA1845 > UBA1845 > OFTM258. The sequence goes on along the minus strand of JAJDDQ010000039.1, from coordinate 78,499 downwards.
CGTGTGACACCTGTGTCCAGCACCTCGAACGGTTTCGCCGGGAGGATTTCGATTCGCGCGTGATTCGCAGCGCGGTGCGTGAGGCGGTCTTCGATACGCGCACGCATGCCGATCCGACGGCTTCGACGGTGGAGGTTGATTCGCGCATGCTTCCGCCAGCTGGGGCTGACGCAGACGTTTATTCGTGGGATATTCCCGATTACGATCGCGTGCGCATGTGCGGCTCGGGTGCATTCGGGACGGTGTGGGCGGTGCGCGATCGCGTCGGGCTGCATCGGGCGCTGAAGACGATCGACCTGTCGCGTTTGAAGTCGGCGAATGTGCAATGCCGGGAATCCACGGCGCTGGAGACATACTGCCGCCGCGTTCGCCGTCATCCGAACCTGATTCAGATTTTCCACGTCGGCATGCGCGGAACCGCGTTGTATTACACGATGGAACTGGCGGACGACGACGGTACGCGTCGCCCGGTGCATGACAAATTACCGCGTGATTACAGGCCTCTGACGCTGCGCAGCGTTATTCGCAAGGGCGCGCTAAGCCCGGACACCGCCATCGAGGTTGTGCTGCGTTTGTTGCGGGGTCTGTCGCGATTGCACGAGACGGGGTTGGCCCATCGCGACATCAAGCCGGCTAATATCGTTTTTGTCGATCATCAGCCGAAGCTGGCGGACATTGGCATGTTGACAGCCAACACGGCTGGTCCGTCTCAGGTGGGTACGCCGGAGTACATGCCGCCTGATCGGAAGATGGATGAGACGGCTGACGTGTTCGCGATGGGGCGGGTGCTGTTCGAGATGCTCGTCGGGCCTGACGCGAAGGGATTCCCGGTGTTGCCGGTCGAGGTCTTTGACGGCGGCATGCACTGGGACATAAAGCGGGTCGCCGACGTTATTACGAAGGCGTGCGCCAATGAGGCTGGCGATCGTTACGCGGCTGCTGACCGCATGGTGGAAGCATTGGAGGCATGCCGGTTGCTGTCGTTCGATTCGTTATTCGAGGGGCTTCCCGCGCGGGCTGACACTCCGGCGCATTTGAGCGGTCGGCATGATCGCGTGCGTGTGCTCATCGCAGCCATCAATGCGTTGCCCTGGCTGGCGGGCGCTGTTGTGGTGCTGGTGCTGATCAAACAGTTTTTGTGATGGCGAGGATGTTCGCTTCGCGCAGAGCCTGGGGGAGCTTGTGGTGCGATGCGGCGGGTCCGCGATAGGCCCGAATGAACGGTGCGTTCGTCTGAAGCCAGTCTTCAAGACGGCCTTCGCCTGTTAAGGCTGACATTTCGAGGCAAAGCCCGACGTTGGCACGGGCCAGGGATTCGAGCAGGCAGCGTGTTTCGACCGGTGAAAGCAGGCAGTCGTTGCATGGAGCACGCAGCAGCAGTGAGATGCCTGCGCATTCTGCACCGTCGCCGAGTTCCTGCATGCAATAAAGCGCGCCGTTGAGTGCGTCGGCGTAGGCCGCGATGGGGGGCGATACGCAGATGTATGACGCTCCGAGGCGGTCGGCTGTCTCGACGAAGCCAGCCACCGATTCGAGTGCCGCGTTTCGCCGGGAGGGGGCTTCGCTTACCACGTCGGGGGGAATCGGGTCGAGCGTGAGGGACAGGATTGGGACGGAGGGTGAAATCTTCCGGCGGATTGTCTCGGCTGTGATATCTGAAGACGAATTGACGGAAAGGTCCAAGCCATCGAATGCTTGCGCGCATAGCGTGTCGGTATCAACAGGCTGCCAGGCGTCGAGGGCGACGGCAAGGGCGCGGATTGGTTGTTGCTGGGTTTGTCGGGTCATGGGCGCGTAACTATACTCGCCTGACGCGGCTTCGCCATGCGACGAGGCCCTTGAATTGAGGGTGCATCCCAAAACGGGAGGCAATTCGCAGTGCAGGGTGGCACGGTGTACCGGCGCAGCCGGTAGGCCGTGGGTGCTGTGGAACTCCGCGGCTTGGCTGCGCCAGACCGTGCCACCCAGAATGGGATGCGTTCACGAATTGACGGAAATGATCAATGCCCCAGATTCGCGTGCTGCCGGACATCCTTGTGAAGAAGATCGCCGCGGGCGAGGTCATCGAGCGGCCGGCCAGCGTAGTGAAGGAGTTGATGGAGAACGCCGTCGATGCGGGGGCGACGCGTATTGAGGTCGCGGTTGAGCAGGGCGGCGGGAGTTTGATTCGGGTGGCCGACGACGGCTGCGGAATGTCAGCGGACGATTTGCGGTTGGCGGTCACCTCGCACGCGACGAGCAAGCTGGTCAACGAAGACGATCTGTTTCACATCGAGACGCTCGGTTTTCGCGGGGAAGCGTTGGCCAGTGTCGGATCGGTGGCGCGTTTACGCATGTTGTCTCGGCCTCGGAATTTGGACGAGGGGGCGGAGATCGTCGTGGAGGCGGAGGAAGTTCACGCTAACCGTGCGGCTGGCTGCCCGGTGGGGACGGTTGTCGAGGTGCGTGATCTGTTTTTCAACGTGCCCGCGCGGCGGAAGTTTCTGCGGGCGGCTGGTACGGAATATGGGCACGTTCACACGCAGTTCGCCCGAATCGCGCTGGCACACCCTCACATCGCGTTCGATCTGAAGAACAACGGTCGAAGTGTGCATCAGTTGTCGCCGGCGGACTCGCGTCGTGCGCGGCTTGGCGGTTTCTACAGTCGTGAGCTGGCGGAGGGTTTGCTGGAGTTCGATCGCGAGGAGGCGGGGCTGAGGCTGGAGGGTTACGCAGCGCCGCCGGCGGACGCGCGTTCGTCGACCAATTGGCAATTGACGTTTTTGAATGGCCGATACATTCGCGACAAGAATATTCAGCACGCTATTCGCGAGTCGTTCCGTGGTCTGATCGATCCGCATCGGCATCCGGTTGTGTTTCTGTTTTTGACAATCGATTCGCAGGCCGTCGATGTGAACGTGCATCCGACGAAGATCGAAGTTCGCTGGCAGGATGCGCGACTTGTTCATTCACAGGTTTTGAGCGCCTTGCGCGAGACGTTGCAGAGGGCTGAGCTGACGCCGGCGTTGAGTACGCAGCGCGGGTTCGAGCCTCGACCGGCGGGTGGTGGTGTGTCGGATATGGAATCGCGTCGCAGTCTGATGAGCGGCATTGCGGAGGAATTCAAGCAGACGCAGCCGATTCAGCCGGACCTCGCGTTCGGGCCTGGGATTCGTGGGTCGGGTGAGCGGTCTGCGTCTTGGCCTGGGCGATCGACGGGCGGCGGGGGTGCGAATCTTGAGGCGTGGCGCGAAGCGTATCGTCCGGTTGATTCGGGGGGTGACGTCGCGCACGATTCCGGCGACGCTGATGCTGGCATCGCTGATGCTGGTGGCGAGGCAGCGGTCGCGTTGCCGAGCGATTTTCCGTTGCGTGGGGCGATCCAATTGCACAATACTTACTTGGTGTGCGAGACGAACGACGGCATGATGATTATCGATCAGCATGCGTTGCACGAGCGCGTGCTGTTCGAGCAGTTCAAGCAACGCATTGCTTCCGGCAAGTTGGAGTCCCAGCGGCTGCTGCTGCCGGAATCGCTGCACGTGTCGGAATCGCAGCTTGCGCTGTTGGACACGTTCGGCGAATTGTTCGAGCGGGTGGGGCTGGAGATCGCCCGCTTCGGGGCGGACTCGGTGGCGATTCACGCCGTACCGACTGTATTGAAAGAGGGCGACGTGGTTGGGGCGGTACGCGATCTGTTCGATCGTCTCGAACAAACCGGACAGGACGAGCCGACCGAGACGATTCTGTACGATCTGCTCAGCATGATGGCCTGCAAAGCTGCGGTGAAGGCGGGCGACGCGCTGACCCGCGAGGAGATCGACGCCTTGATCGCCCATCGTGACATGGTCGAGAAGTCCAGCAACTGCCCGCATGGCCGACCGACAACGCTGCGCCTGACCGTCAAAGACCTCGAACGCCAATTTAAGCGCACGTAACGCACGGATGCGCCCCATTCTGGGTGGCATGGTCTGGCGCAGCCAGGCCGTGGTGTTTCGCAAAGCCCTCGGCCTACTGACTGCGCCGGTAGACCGTGCCACCCAGCATCGCGAATTGTCACTCGTTTCGCGAGACGCAGGCGATGGACGGTTCTCGGCGGCCATGCTAAAACCAGTCTCGAAACTGCGTGACGGAGCGTGCGTTTTTGCGCGTGCGAAGCTTGATGTGCGGTTTCGTGGAAAACTATTTTACTATCGACGTGAGCAAGAAAATGGATCGCAAGTACATTACCGTTGTCTCAGGCCTGCCCCGGTCGGGGACGTCCATGATGATGCGCATGCTGGACGAGGGCGGCATCGATGCGGTTACGGACCGCGTGCGGGAGGCTGACGTCGACAATCCCAAGGGCTACTACGAGTTTGAGCCGGTCAAGAAGACCAAGGACGACGCCTCGTGGGTGCCGACGGCTGTGGGGAAGTCGGTCAAGATGGTCTACATGCTGCTCTACGATTTGCCGGCTGACGTTGACTACCGTGTGGTCTTCATGCGTCGTCATCTGGATGAAGTGATCGCGTCGCAGAATGTCATGCTGGAGCGTCGCGGCAAGAGCCAGGGCGGCATGTCGGAGGACATACTCAAGAGTACGTTCGAAGCTCAGATCAAGAAGTGCTCGGATTGGCTGACGCAGCAGCCGAATTTCGAGACGCTTTACGTTGATTACAACGAAGTGCTCAAGACGCCCCAAAGCCCCGTCGATGCGATCAACGCTTTCCTCGGCGGCAACCTCAACACGCAGGCCATGCTCACCGTAGTCGATCCGTCACTCTACCGCCGCCGCGCATAATTCAGAATCGTCATGAACGCCGGTGTTGCATGGCGGTCACAGGTCCATGCGATTGAACCTTCTTAGCGCCAGGAACACCACAAACGCTTCCACCGCCAGCGACGACGCTATAGAACTGAGGGGATCGATTGAGGCTGTGAGCTTTCGATTTCCCTCGGCTGCTTGTTCAAAATCGCTGCGATCGGTTTCCGACATCGCGTCCGCGTGGGGGGTAATGATGTCCACGAAGTCCGCCGCACCGACGATCCGTCGGGCGATTTCGGGAATGTCCTGCGTCTTTGGCGTGGCCCAGTGCATGGCTGTCACCATGCGTGTCCATTTGCCTGTCTTGTCGAAGTCGGGGTTGGCGATCAGCACCGCGTGGGCGGATTGCACGCCGAATATGCAAAACCACGCGATCAACGTGAGAATCAACGCGGGCATAGCCCTTCTGAACCACGTGCCGAAAAGTGCGCACAGGGAGAACAGGTAGCTGAACATCAGGACGGTCAGCGGCACGAGACTCCAATAACCGATCGGCCAATACCGCCAGCGCAGGCCCATGACCAGGAAGGTGATGCCCACGAACACGGTGGCCTGCAACAGGATGAAGATCATGGCGGACAGGTACTTGTAGAGAAACAGCAGCTTGCGGTCGATCGGTTTGGATGCGATGACATCGACGGCACCCGGCTCCATGAGCGCGGGGAAAATCGAAGCCGTCGTGATGAGCGCGAAAAGCATGCCGAACTTGCCCAGATAATTGTCCGCGATGAACCCGACGATCAAAGCTCCGACGCGTTCGTGCAGCGTATCCGAACGCAGCGACCAAAAATCCGACTCGACCGTCCATGTTCCGAAGAGGAAATCCACGCCACGCTCGCTGAAGCCCACCGACGCCATAGACGCCGCGACGATCACGCTCATCAGGATCATTACCCAGAAGACCTTGCGGTCGATGGCTTCGCGAAAGCTGTGCATGACGATGGCATTGAATTGCATCATGCCTTTTCACCTCCCTGGCCGATGGGTCTGGCCGCTGTGCGTGCTCGCTCCTCGCCGATGATTTCGACAAAAACATCCTCAAGGCTGACGCGCCGCGGATTGACTGATTCGATCAAACAGCCGGCGGCGCGCAATGCGTCGATGAGGTTGTTCACTTCTTCCGGCTTGCCGCCGGGGATGACGATGCGTTCTCCGTCGATCGACGCCCCGATTTTCTTGATGCGCTCGCCGGCTGCGTTGAAGTTGCCGTGGGCCACGATTTCGTATGACATCGTGTTTTCGGTCAGCTCGCTCAATCGTCCCTGCCGCGCGACAAGCCCCCGGTGCAGAATCGCGACGCGATCGCAGATCGTTTCCACTTCGCTGAGCAAGTGGGAGTTGAGAAAAATCGTCTTGCCCGCGCGCTTCAACTCGGTCAGGAGCGTACGCACCTCGCGCCGGCCTATGGGGTCCAGGCCGTCCGTCGGCTCGTCCAGTATCAGCAGCTCCGGGTCGTTTATCAGCGCCTGAGCGAGGCCAAGCCTTCGGGCCATTCCTTTGGAGTATTGTCCGACGCGCGTCCGCGCCCACTGCGACAAGCCGACGCGCCCGAGCAGCTCAGACGTTCGCTGCAAACGCACGTTTCGCGGCACTTCCGCGAGGGCACCGTAGTAGTTCAGCACCTGTTCACCGGTGAGGAAGGCTGGAAAACGTGTCTGTTCCGGCAGGAATCCCATCTGGGCGCGTTTTTTCCGGTTGCCCAGGGGGCGGCCGAGTACCGTCCCGATGGCTGCGTTCGGGCGAACGAGCGTCATCATGATTTTGACCAGCGTGCTCTTGCCCGCACCGTTCGGACCCAGCAGCCCGAAGACCTCGCCGCGACCGACTTGAATGTTCACCCCGCGCAGCGCTTCGATGCGGCGATTGTAGGTCTTCCGGACGTCGATCAGGTCGATGGCCAGGTTGGTGAGTTCGGTTACTTGCACAATTCGTCCCAATCTCCGAGTACGCGGTCAGCCAGCGCGGTGGCGGTTTCGTCCGGCGACAGATCATACCAATGTGTCGCTTGAAAACGCTTGAACCACGTTCGTTGCGATTTGGCAAACTGTCGCGTCGCGATTTTGATCTTTTCCGCAGCCTCCTCAAGGGGCAGCCGGCCCCCGACGTGTTCGATGATCTCGCGGTAGCCCATCGCTTGGGCAGCCGACGTGCTCAGCGGGCGTCCGCTCGCCAGCAATCGTTCGACTTCCGCGACCCAGCCGCGTTCGATCAGCGCTTTGACACGCATGTTGGTGCGGTGGTTCTGGTCGGCCAACTCCCGACGCAGGCCTATGAAGGTGCATCGGTGCTTGGTCCGCCCGCGCTCCCACTGTTCCTGTAATGTCGTGATCGGTTTTCCGGTCAACTCGTAAACCTCGAGCGCCCGCACGATGCGCCGCTGATCGTTCGGATGAATACGCAAACCCGCCTCCGGGTCGACGTCAGCCAACTCGCCGTGCAGCGTTGCCCAGCCCTCCGTGTCCGCCCGCGCTTTGAGCCGATCGCGAAGCGTCGCGTCGGCCCCCGGACCATCGAAAATACCCTCGCTCAACCCTTTGAGATACATCCCCGTCCCACCGATAGCCAATATGGTCTTACCACGCGCGGCGATGTCACCCGCGGCGGCCTCCGCCTGCTCCAGAAAGCGGGCCATTGAAAACGTCTCCCACGGATCGACAACATCGATCATGTGGTGACGCACGGTTTTCAGCCGTTCGGGACTCGGCTTGGCTGTCCCGACGTCCATCCCACGATAGACCTTCATCGAATCGACGCTGATTACTTCCGCGTCCAGCCTTTGGGCCAGCTCGAAACCGAGCGCACCCTTGCCGCAGCCGGTGCAGCCGATGATGAACACGAAATGCAGAGGTCGGTTTTCCAATGATAAATGTCCGCGTGATTCGGGGTCAAAATTGACCGGCAGATTGTAACGTGTTGTGAATGCGAATCTTACGTTCGATTCAACTATCCCGAGACGGTCACAATGGCAGTCTCAGCCCTTTTCACGATTCACCGGAATTCAACGTAACTCACTGTCTGTGCTCAATTTACAGGCAAACGCCGAGTTTGGCACGCTGTTTGCTCTATGAGCGGCGTTGGAAATGAAAAATATTGTTTGACGAAGGCAGGAGTCGCCTTCGCCCTTTTTCAAGGAGGTACATATCATGTTGCCGATCACTTTTTCACGACGTTTGGGTGGGCCTCTGGCTGCGTTTGATTTCGAGCCGTTGGGGAATATCGAGGAGCGGTTCTTCGGTGGTAACGACCGGATGGCTGTCAACCTCGACGTGCGCGAGGACGACGCGAACTACTATGTGGACGTGGATGTCCCCGGTTTCTCGCGTGAGGATGTGGACATCACCTTCGAGGGCGGCCTCTTGACGCTGAGCGGCGAGCGCAAGTCGCAGAACGAGCGCGAGGGTGAGAATTTCCACATCACCGAGCGCACGGTGGGGAGCTTTTCGCGCAGCTTGCGTTTCGGCGAAAGGGTCAACGAGACCGGCATCGAAGCTGAGATGAAGAACGGCGTGCTGACCGTCCGGCTGGCCAAGGCGGACGACCTCAAGCCGCGGAAGATCGAAGTCAAGTGCTCGTAACGTAAAGTGTCACGCACAGGCACTCGCAATGCGACGGGCCGGGTGCGGTGGCGGACGCAATTCGATGGCTGGCACGGTCTTCCGGCGTAGCCGGGAGGCCGTGGTTGCGACAGGTTCCCACGGCCTGGCTACGCCAGACCGTGCCACCCGACTCGTCAATTGAGACGCGCCGGTATGCCAGGGATCACTGATCGGAATCGGTCGGCGGTTGTATCATTTCACGCTGACTTCAACCCGCTGGTTTGACTCAAAATCCCGCCGGACGACCACTTCGCAGCGCTCGCCGCATTCAAAAACGAGCAGCGAGTTGGCGTAGAAGCCGAGGATCGCCGCGTTGACGAGCGCGTCTTCCGAGTTGCCCGCGTACACCGTCAGGCCGTCGTCCGGCGAATCGGGATGGTGGAGCGTCATCATTACCGCGTGATTGGGCTCATCGAAAGCGTCATCGTCCACGGCGAAACCAGCCTCGGTCCAGCGGACCGGAGATTCCGTGCGTTCGAGAAGTTCTTGAACGGCAGGATGGCGGACCGAGTCCCCGAGAACGAGCACGCTGCGCCCAGCCAGCGTTTCGGCTGTCAGCGTATTGTCGGCCACCGCGCGAACGACCGTACCGTCGTCTTTAGCTTTGACGGGCTTCTCGAACGCCGCCGCGACGGTCTCATAGGCTTCGAGCGATTCGCCCGGCGGCATGACGATGGTCAAGCTCTTGGCCACCTTGGTCGTGGCCGTCGTGGGCATGATTTCCGACAGCTGCAACTTGCGGAATGTGTGGTAATCCGGGTCGAGTTGCACAAAATCGGGGCTGTCGCTGAGCGGGATGATGAGCGTTTCGGTGGATTCCGTGACCGACGCGACGATATCGCGATGGCCCGCTCCGTATTCGAGACGCAGGTTGAGTTCGAAGTCGAAGTCGGTAACGCCTTGTTCGATCGACACGTATAGCTCGCCCTTCGAGCGATCGTAGCGTGCATCGAGCAAGCGCAACGCGGGCGCGCCGCTGCCGCGAATCCACTGCGCGAAGAACGTGTCCAGATTCCGGCCCGAAGCTTCCTCGAACGCCTGCTTCAAATCATCCCAACTCGCGTGTCGGCCGACGAGTCGTTTTGTGATATCGCGGCAGGCAGCCCAGAACGCCTCCTGCCCGATCTCGCGCGAGAGCATGTGAAAAACGGCGGAACCCTTGCTGTAAGCGATGCCGCGACCACAGCCACCGGGTCGGCCATAGGTGCCGAGCGGTTTGTCGTGCTTCGGCTTGACGCGACTGAGAAAGTTCGATTCGTTGCGACGTTTCTTGCGGGCACCGAACTCGTCGTTGTTGATCACGAAGCCGTAGTAATTAGTGCAGTAGCTGGTGAGCGATTCGCACCAGTTGCCGTCGCGCGGATCGACATCAACACCGCAGCCCCACCAGCTATGCACGAGTTCGTGGTCGAGGTAGCCATGCCGGAAGGAGTTGTCGCCCATGTGCATCACGACGGGGCCGAAGAGCGTCATCATGGGAAAGGCGAACCCGGAGCTGAAGAAGTTTTCGACGATGGTGTATTGGTCGTACGGAAACGGGCCTAGCAGAGGTTCGTAGTCGGCGATGTACCGGGCAGCCTGGTCGAGGTAGGTCTGTGCGATTTTTTCGTTGGCATCGCGTTCGTCTTTGTCCTCGGCCCGCTGCATGTGTACGGAGATTTGGACGCCGCCCTCGTGTCGCGACCATACGTCGTGCTTCCCACCGGTCAGCGTCATGCCGGTCAGCCGGTGCGGACTCTTCCAGTTCGTGCGACCGTCGTGCTCGCCTTCACGTCGGGCGGACGTGATGAGGGCGGTATCCTCGGGCACGGATGTCTGCAACGTCCAGTCAGCCAGCAGATATTTCGGGTCCAGTTGATCGAGGTCGTCGATGGACGGCGTTGGGCACCAATGACCGCTCGGCGACAGGTAGATGCCCTCCGGTCCGATGTGTGCCGAGACGCCGAAATTGTGAATTTCACCCACTTTTTCACCCGACGCGACGTCCTGTTCGAGTTCACCCTCGTATTCGATCGAGACGTGAATCTCATCGGTGGCGTTTTCAAGATACAGCTTGTGCGAGGCGTACGCGATTTTGCGTTTGCTGTGGTCCTTGTCGTCCGGTGTGTAGAGCGGGCGGACTTTCGACGTGCGTTGAAGATCGGCCCCGGTGACGTGGATGTCGCTCGGCTTGAGATTCTTGTTGAGATCGAGCGCGATCCACACCGGTCCTTCCGGCAGGGGGCGGCCGTCGATGGGCACGAGCGTGATGTTCGCATGGGCATTGAGTGCGTGCGTTTCAGGATTGATATCGGCGATGATCTGATATTCCGTCGCGCGGACGTGGAACGGCTGAGCGCAACCGGTCACCAGCATCAGCCCGGCTGCCAGTGTCAGGAGGATTTTCGTACCAGCGGCGGAACAATTTCGACATTCGACGATCAGCAAGGGGCTTACCTCCGGTTTGGCAGGTTGGGCAATAGTTTGTTTCAGATTCAGCGAAGCTTATCCTCGCCACCGTGTCGCCGCAACGCGGACGCGCTCCGTCCAACAGCCTGTTCAAGAACATGGGCTTTTTGTGTGGCACCGGTTTGCAACCGGTGCAAACGATGGTGTTCTACGGGGTACGGGTTTTCCGGCCTGTGAGAACACAGGTTGAAAACCCGTGCCACATTTTCCTGACGGCCTGCTGGACTTCCAGTTCAGGCATGCGCGTGCTTGGCGGATCGTGCGATGAGCCGTTCCAGATGAAGCGCGACCGATTCCGCCAACGCGTGCAGGTCGTACCCGCCTTCCAACACGCTTACCAGTCGGCCTGAGCAATGCTGATCCGCACAATCGAGCAGCAGATCGGTCATCCACCCGAAAGATTCCGTAGCAAGGTCGAGCGTAGCCAGCGGGTCCGAGCGATGGGCATCGAACCCCGCGCTGACCAGCACGAACTCCGGCTCGAATTTGTCGAGTACCTTGCGAATGTGCTTGTCGAACGCGACGCGGTAATCGCCGTCGTTGCTGTGCGGTTGCATGGGAACGTTCAGTGTGCTGCCGTCGCCGGCACCCCGGCCCCTCTCCTCGGCATACCCCGTGCCGGGGTAGAGGAAATCCGGATGACCGTGAATGCTGATGAACATGGCGGTGGGGTCTTCTTCGAGAATGTGTTGCGTTCCATTGCCGTGGTGGACGTCGAAATCAAGAATCAGCACGCGGTCGATTCCGTGCTCGTGACGGAGATGATCCACCGCGATGGCCACGTTCGCGAACATGCAGAACCCCATCGAGCGGTCGCGTTCGGCGTGATGACCCGGCGGGCGGACCGCGCAAAATGCGTTGGCGATCTCTTTCGACATGACTGCATCGACCGCACCCAGCACGGAACCGGCTGCCAGGGACGCGATATTGAAGGTTTCCCGGCAAATTGCGCTGTCTGGCGTGTCGATGTACGGCTCGCCGTTTTTGCACGCATCGGTCAGCCGCCGCACATAGGCATCGGTGTGCGTTCGGAGAACGATTTCCGGTTTGATGCGTTCGGGTGCCATGATGTGGCACTGTTCGTGCAGGGTGAGACGGGTCAACTCATCCGCGATGCGCGCCAGTCGCCGAGGCGTCTCCGGATGGGAAGCCCCCGCGTCGTGTCGCTGAAACACGTCATCCATGACCAGTCCGGTTTTGCTCATAAGATGCTCCGGATGCGAGAACACACGTCGCGTTTATTGTGCAGGTTTTGAATCGACTTGAACAGCGTCGTGGGAGATTGGCTTGGACGGCGTTGTGGTCGGCTTTTTCACGACCGCGGACGCACCGCTGCGGAGTTGCACCACAGCAAACAGGATGCCCATGACAATAACGAGGATGGCTGCGATAACCCAGGATACCCTAATCGAACCGATTCGCGGCGGACCGGTTTCATACCGGCGGTCGATATCCACCGATTCAGCCGCTTCCGCCAAACGGCGCAATTCGTCGGTTGCGGGCGGTGGCGTCGACCCTTGAGTCGATTGCACTTCATCCGCCAAGTCGCCAAGTTCAACGCGACAGTGTGTGCAGTGCGTGTCGGTCGGAGCGACCGGCGATCCGCAGGCCCAGCAGCATCCCAGAAACTTGCTCAGCCCCGGAGTCTCGCCGGCGAAGCGCCACTGAAAATGAGTCGTCGGCCCGCGTACGATGGTCGAGCGCATCAGCACGCCGCGTCGGATTTGACGCACCAGTCGCTCAGCCGTCACGCCCGGAAAAGGCCTGATATGCTCCAGCACAAACCACGGACCTGCGTACGCGCGCATCTTGGCCTGCATTTCGTCGGACAAAACCTCACCGCACCAGCCGCAGGATTTCGCCGACCGGCGCACGAGCTGACCGCACGACACGCAAGGCACGCCGTCGCCATGCCAGTTTTTCTCCGCCAGCGCGCTAAGGGGGCCGAACCCCTTGCGGGCCGCGATCTCAACCGCGTTCAGACCGCTCGCAGCCTGCTCGCCCGATGCCTGCATTGACGATTCACCGACTCCGCTCACCAGCCAACACTCCTGTGTGATCCCCTGCTTACTATTGGTCGGCGGTTACGCGGTTTCAATCCGTTAATTGCAAAAACTCTTTCAGGTGCTCGTCGTAAACTTCCTGAGAGCGGGGGTCAGCCAGTTCCAGGCCCATCTCGTTGATGACCTTCGTACCCATGCCGATCCACTCCTGCCAGCATTGGGAGCACGCACGCTCGTGAACCATCTTGCCCAGATCGCCCTTGAAAGGCTGACGCTCAAGCTGACCGCTCGGACGACCGCAGCGGGAGCATTGGAAGCCGTCGGCCGACTTGGCTGACGTACTCGCCGCCGGTGCGGTGGCCGGCGCCTTGGGGACATCTTCGCCCAGTTCGGTCAGCAGCTTGGCCATCGCGTCGCGGGGCATGACATCACCGCGTTCAAACGCAATGTCGTAACCCTTCTTGAGATTCGCGATGGCAGCGTCACGCTGATCGAGTTTCAATTGGCATTCACCGAGAAGCTGAAACGATTTGGAATGCGTGGCGTTCAGTTCGAGAACACGCTCGAAACACGGGAGCGATTCCGCGAAACGCTCAGCCTCATAGTACGCTCTGCCCAGGCTGAAATGCCCCATCTCGTTGTCCGGGTCGGCTTCAGCCATGTTGCGGAATTGAGCGATGCGTTGTTCAGTATCCAACGGTATCTCTTTCAAATCGAATGCAGCCGCCCGACAAACGCGCCGGCGACTGTCAGTCCTTGTTGATCTTGTACTTCTTCACACGGTAACGCAGGTTGTCCCGGCTGATGCCCAACGACTTGGCTGCCTGCGTCTGATTCCACTGATGATCGCGCAGCGCTTTGACGATCATGCTGCGTTCAAAATCCCAAAGCGAGCCTTCGCTTTCGGTCTCGTAAATAACTTCCGCACCGCCCGCGATGTCGACCGGAAGATCGTTCACGTCTATGGGGCTGCCATGCGAAAGGATGACAGCCCGCTCCATCACATTCTGCAACTCACGCACATTTCCAGGCCAATCGTAACTCATCAGAACCGCCGAAGCGTCGCCGGCCACAGGCGGGCGGGGCAGTCCCATTTTTTCCGCGGCGATGCCGGCGAAATGATCGACCAATTGTGGAATATCCTCGCGACGCCGACGCAACGGCGGAAGCGTGACGGGGAACACATTCAGCCGATAGAACAGGTCTTCGCGAAATTCCCCTTTGGCGATTTGCGCTTTCAAGTCGCGATTGGTGGCAGCCACCACGCGCACATCGCACTTGACCGTCTTGGTCCCGCCGACGCGCTCAAATTCCTGTTCCTGAAGCACACGCAGCAGCTTCACCTGCGTCGCCAGCGGCACTTCCCCGATCTCGTCGAGAAAAATCGTGCCGCCCTGAGCCGATTCGAATCGACCGATATGCTGGCCGACAGCACCGGTGAATGCACCCTTCTCGTGGCCGAAGATTTCGCTTTCGAGCAGCGTCTCGGTCAACGCGGCACAGTGGACCGGTACAAAAGCTTCTTCCGCTCGCGAAGATGCGTTGTGTACGTACTTGGCGAACAGCTCTTTGCCTGTCCCGGTCTCGCCCAGCAGCAGCACGCTCGCCGTACTCGGAGCCACACGATCGCAAAGGCTGATGACGTCGCGAATCGCCTTCGATCCGCCGATGATCGGCTGCTCTTTGAAAACCTGCTCGCGCAAGTCGTCATGTTGCTGCTTCAAACGCTCGTGTGCCCGGGCGTTGCGGGCGCCGACGGCCGCCAGGTTCGCGAAAACCTGCAACAATTCGAGATCGCCGTTGTTGAATTCGCCGTCCTGCTGGTTGAGAACCTCGACCACCCCGATGACTTCGGATTCCGCGATCATGGGAGCAGCCATCAGCGTCAGCGTGCGCATGTGCGTGACCTGATCCATCTCGCGGTAGAACCCCGCGTCCCCTTGAACATCGTGTACGATTTCCCCTTTGCCGGTGGACGCGACACGACCGGCGATGCCCAGGTCCGAATCGAACTCCTGGCCTATGACCATTTCGGACCGATCACCCGTCGCGGAGACGAACACCAGCTTGCTGCGGAAACGGTCGTGCAACAGAACGCTGCCCGCCTCGGCGTTCATCACCTTAGCCGCTGACTCCGCGATGCGGTCCAGAACGGTTTGCAGATTCAGCGTGCTGTTAATCGACGCCGACGCCTCCGCCAAAAGACGAAGCGATACGTGCGAAAACGTGGCTGAACTGTGAAAGGTCTCTGCGTCCATAGGCTTCCCGCGTGGCACCAGTCTCCAGTTTGGCACCGGTTCCCCGTGTGTCACCAGCTTCCCGTGTGGCACCGGCTTCTTGTGTGGCACCGGTTTGCAACCGGTGCATGCAACAGTTTCCCGACCGCCGAAGACACAGGTCCAAAAACCCATGCCCCAATTCTCCACAGACCCGCTAGGGCAGCACCTCGACCGTGTCACCGATTCTCAAAACGGCGAACAACTGCTCAATATGCTCGTCCGCCAACGCGATGCAGCCGGCAGTCTGCCGCGCGCCCGCCCCGTGCAGACCGATCGCTCCGCCGAGGTCCGTCGTCCAGCTCGGGCACCTGCCCGTGCGCTGGGCCTCAAAAATCGCCTTGGCTTCCCCGTCGCTGATCAAGCCGCGATCCAGCCCCTCACGCGCCGCCCGCACGTCCGGATAATCAATTCCGAGAAAACGATGGTTCGGGCTGTCGGAACGCTTGGAGCAAATGCGAAACACCCCTTCAGGCGTTCGCCCGTCGCCGGCGCGAATTTTCTGGCCCGTCGGCTCAGGCCCCAATGTGACCGAGTACACGCGCACCACCGTTTCCCCGTCCAACAAATACAGCTTGCGCGTCGATTTGACAACGACGATCCTCGGTTTCTGAAGCGTCAGGACGGTTGTGGAGGGTATTTCCGCCCGCCGGGCTGCCTCCGCAATCGCCCCGCAAGCCGCGACCAAGCCTATTCCGGCGACCACAGCAGCCGTCAACGCCCGGGAAAACGAGCTGCGAGGCGGCTGAGGCTGCCTATTGTCAGATTGGCGACTGGAATGAAAATGATTCATCGCCCAAACTCGAAAGAAGAAGCGAACCAGATCAAACGCGGCTCGTAAGGATACTAGGAAGCGGTGGACAGGCCAACAGACGAACATTTGCTGAGCGAGCACCTCGCGGGTCGCAGTGACGCCTTCGAATTGCTCGTTCGGCGGCACAGCCCGGAGCTGCACCGTTTTGCCTTGCGATTCACGAACAGTTCGCTCGCAGCGGACGACGTGGTCCAGGAGACGTTCATAAAGGTTTACCAGTCGGCGGAGACGTTTGACACCGATCGACGGTTCAAACCCTGGCTTTTCACCATCGCCGCCAACAAAGCCAGGGACTGGATCAGGCAGCGTTCGCGACGGTCGGAGCTTCCGCTGGACGCTCAGATCGAAAAGGACGGCGAAGCAGGAAGCCGCAGTTTTCTCGATCTGATGAGCGCCGACGACGATGACGACGCTCGCGAGGTCGAGCTTGAGGACCAACGGCGGAACGTGCGCGTGATTTTGGAGGCCATGCCCGAAATGCTGCGTGAGGTGCTGATATTGGCCTACTACCACAAGCTGCCCTATCGTGACATCGCCGAGGTGCTCGGTGTCCCTTTGGGCACGGTGAAAAGCCGCCTGCACTCAGCCGTCGGGCATTTTGGTGTCGCGTATCGGCAGGCGTTGGCGGCGAAACAGGATTACGGGCGGAAAAGTCAGGAACTTTAGACGGTGAAGAACGAACACAACATGACTGACCACGATCAACCCGATGCCCTTTGGCTGCTCGACGATCACCTGGGGCAATTGTCGGAAGAACAGAAGCGCATTCTTCAGGATCGCCTGCAAAGCGATCCAAAACTCGCGGCTGAGAATAGCAGGCTGCAACGCATTCTGCTGCCGCTGGACAGTTGGACCGCAGCCTCACCGCCGACCGGTCTCGTCGATCGCATCCTTGGCGAGATCGCCGCGCAAAAAAACCAGCACGTTATGTACGAACGCGATCTGCCCTCCGGCGAATCCCGAGGCAGGGTCGGGCGATTGTTCCTACACGATTTCGTCGCGGTGGCAGCCTGTCTCGCGCTGTTCTTCGGCCTGCTCGCACCGAGCATGTCAGCCGTTCGCGAACGATCCCGGCAGGCGGTTTGCGCTGCCAACCTCGGCGGTATCGGGCGGGCGGTCAGCGCCTATTCCCTGGCCAACAACAACGCACTGCCCTGCGCCCCGGTAACGGGCCGGACGTCTTTTCTCGCTTCGGGGCAAGATCAGACTTTGGACATCGTCTACCAGTCCAACCGCCAGCATCCGCTTCTGCTCGCACGCTATCACTTCGTCGGCAGTGTGCGCGTGTTCATCTGCCCATCCCAAAAGACAGTCAACCAGCCGATGGACACCGGGACGCCCGTGGAGCAGCGTTGCAGCTACGACTCCATCAACATGGCCGGCCCCACGCCGAAATACTCGATCGCCTCCTCGCTGCCGTACATGGGCGACGCCAATCCGCTTTTCGCGGGCGGCAAGCTCAACAGGATCGACCCCACCGTGACCAACTCGCCCAACCACGGTCGCCGAGGGCAAAACATCCTCTCTCTGGACGGATCCACACGCTGGACCACCACGCCAAACCAAGGCCGACATGGCGATAACATCTGGCAGTCAGGTCAAAAAACGAAGTACACCGGCACGGAAGTCCAGCAATCACAGACAGATACGTTCCTCGTCCCCTAATTCGGACAGCGGCGAAAACGTCATATTTGCATCCGCCGCCACCCCCCGCCCAAGCGCGGCGGCCACCCCTGATTGCTTTTTTTACGCTCGCGCGAATCAGCGACGACGTTCTATTGGTAGACAGCAAGCGTTAACCCGCGCTCGCAACGCGAAACGCGAAACGCTCTTTGGCAACCGAATAGGCTTCCCAGGACACAACGTCCCAGGCGGCGCGCAACCCATCAGAACCGCGACACTGAACGCGACCGATGCGGAAGCGTGAAGTGTGCGGCCAAGCCGGCAGCCGGAGTGGTATTACGCCTGTGTTCGGCCAGGGTGCATTTTGATTGATAAGGGAGTTGGTAACGCTTCCTACGGCGCGAAGTCGTCGGATTCCTTGTAACCCTCGGGCGTCTTGCCAATCTGGAAGACTTTGTCAACAAGCTTCGGATCGATCTTCAGGTTGCTGAGGGTTTTCATAATGCCGCCTTCCTCGCCGCCCGGGAACGCGAAAATGTCTTTTCGGGAGCGGGGCAAGAAGTCTTTTTTGGAAAAGCACCAGACGGCCTTCTGCCCGCGCGACGTGTCGTATTCGACAAAAACTTCATAACAATCTTCTCCGTTGACGCTCTTACTGCCCATCAGCTTGTGCGACTTACCCTTTAGCTCGTCGGAGAACGGGTTGGGGTGTGTGAACTCAGCAAAGAAGCCGGCACCCGCCACGCGCAAGGATGAACCGAGTACGGTCGGGTCCATATCCTGATAGACGGTTTTTGTGACATGATCGACAACGTAGTAATTCTCACCGTCACCGCCGATGGTCTTGTCTTGAATCTCTCCGGTGTCGCCATGCTTGCTCTTGAATTTCGCGCGAAATTTCTTGGGCAATCCATCGGCGAACCCGACGAGGACATAGCTGCCCTCAAGTTTGCCCATGCGGCCCTTGGCTGCGCCTGTGCCTTCCGCCACCAGATCGTAAGAAACAGAAGTCACCGCCTTGGCGGCTGCGTCTGCTTTTTTGAGAATCTCGACAGGGTCAGTAAGTTCGGATTTTTCCCCGGCGAAGGCCATAGTCGTCATGACTCCGAGTATGGCTGACAGACAGACGATGCGGTGCATGGGTAAACTCCCGGTTTGGATGTTCATTGGCGTTGACGCTTCACAGACGCGATCTCGCCCCCGATGTTCCGCGAGATTGGCGGTCGAAACAAGTCATTTTCGCGGGATTTGTGCATGAAACCGAAATAGGGGGCTGTTCGAGTCGGGCTTCTGTCGCAGCTTGTAAGGATGTGTAAAGACTCTTCCCGCAAAGGGTGTGGAAGGTTAGGCTTTGGTCTTCGTTCGGGCCAATTCACGTATGGAAACGAGAGGATGTACCATGAAATCGTATCGCGCCTGCGCTTGCCGTTTTTTGTGTTCGATGATGATGGTCGGACTGTTGGGTGCCTGCTCGATGGCCACGGAATCGACTGCGGGGTGGAATCAGTGGGGCGGGCCGAGACAGGATTTCATCGTTCGCGATGCGAAGCTCGCCGCGGATTGGCCTAAGGACGGGCCGGCGGAAATCTGGAGTCGCGACTTGGGCGACGGGTACAGCGGTATCCTGGTCGAGGGCGACCGTATCTACACCATGCACCGCCACGACGATCAGGAAGCGGTCATTTGCATGTCAGCCGCCACGGGCGAAACCATCTGGGAGCATGCCTACGAGTCGTCACCGGCTGAAGGGCACGTGCATGAGTTCGGCGACGGCCCGCGCGGTACGCCTTTGATTTCCGGCAACCGTATTTACACGATCGGCGTCTCGGGCGCCATGCGCTGTCTCGACAAGAGGACCGGCGCGTTGCATTGGTCGCAGGAGCTTTGGAAGGATTTTGGCGGGAGCGTTATACCGCACGGCTACGCTTCAAGCCCGATAGAATACAAGGGCATGGTGATCGCCCTCAGCGGCGGCGACGATCAGAGCATCATCGCGTTCGACAAAAAGAATGGCCGCGTGGTCTGGAAAAACCTCACCTACAAGAACAGCTACTCAACCCCGAAGATTTACAACATTCTGGGACAGGACCAACTCGTCACATTCATGGCCACCGCGGTCATCGGCGTCGATCCGAACAGCGGCGAACTCAAATGGGAGTACAAGCACGGCAACCAGTGGGGGCAGAACATCTGCATGCCTGTTTGGCATGACGGCATACTCTTCATCTCATCTCCCGAAGCCGGCGCTCGTGGTTTGAAACTCACGCGCAGCGGCGACGATTACGAGGTCGAAGAGGTCTGGTCGACGCGGAAGATTCAGTTCTACCACGTGTCCGCCGTGCGCGAAGGCGACTTTGTTTACGGCTCCACCGGCACGCGCCAGCCGTGCTTCATGGCGGCCATCAATATGAAGAGTGGAAAGATCGCCTGGCGCAAGCGCGGGTTCGCCAAGGCCAACTGCATGCAGGCCGACGGGCGTCTCGTGATTTTCGATGAAAACGGCACACTCGCGATGGCCGATGCCAACCCCGAGACACTCGACGTTCTGGGCCGAACCAAGGTTTTCGAAAAAGTCTCCTGGACAGCGCCGACGTTGGTGGGCAGTACGATGTTCCTCCGTGATCGGGAGCGTATTGTGGCATTGGATGTCGGATAAGACGTGAGCAACAGGTTAGCCATATACCGTGTCGGATGACAAGGAACACTGCGCGGGCAAAGGTTTCTCGTGCAAACGCAACGGTCGCCCTCTTCCTCCCCTCCTTTAGAAGGAGGGGCCGGGGGAGGTTCTTTCTGCAATGCAAGGCGTTACTTTGTTCCGAACCCCCCTGTATCCCCCCTTTGCAAGGGGGGAAAATAACGCTCCCTGTCGGAAGGAAGGGGCAGAAGATGCGCACGTATTGCACATGGTTGATCTGTTACGAGCGTGAAAGGCTGCGGCCTGCGGTTTGGCGGTCCCCCGCTCCCTTCGTGCTTCGGTCTTGGTCGCACTCAGGGGCGCGGTTCTGATCGTCCGTTTCCGTCGATTGAGGTGGACAAGTCGCCGTCGTGGTCTTCTTCTGCGTTGTCTGTGAGCTTATCTTCAGCTAGTAGCTGCTGCAGCGCGTTGTGGGCTGCTTTTTGCTCTGCCTCTTTTTTGCTCGGCCCCCAGGCTGCGGGGAAGCGGCGGCTGCTGATGCTCACACACATTTCGAAACACTTGCTGTGATCGGGGCCTTGCTCGTCGAGCTGGATGTAATGCGGCGTGCAGGCCAGGCTTTTCTGGACGTGCTGTTGCAGCATGGACTTGTGGTTTTGCTCGTGGCCTGAGTTCGCGGTCTCGTCGATGAACGGGTTGGCCTGTTTGAGAATGAAATCTCTGACTGGTTCAAAGCCGCCGTCCAGAAAAATAGCACCGACGATGGACTCGAACACGGCTGCCCGCAGCGACATCGGAATGTGCGGGTGGTTGTTCATGCCCTTGCCCAGGATGAGGAAATCGGTCAGGCCCAGGAGGTCGGCCATCTCGGCACAGGTCTTGCGCGACACGACCACGGACTTGAGCTTGGTCAAATCGCCTTCGAGGAATTCTGGAAACTGCTCGAAGAGCGCCGCGCACACCACAACCCCCAGCACGGAATCGCCCAGGAATTCGAGGCGTTCGTTGCTGGCCAAGCGGGAATCCGCGACCGAGGCGTGCGTGAGCGCCTTGGTAAGAAGCGTGCGGTCCCGAAATGTGTAGCCAATAATTTCTTGCGCGCGATCAAGCGCCTGGGAATCAATCACCCGTCGACCTCGACGGGCCGATGGCGATCGTCGCTTCGTGGTTCAACCCGCAAGGCGACGCTCGGCATCGGCCGGTTTTTGGCGTAAGCCATTATTCTGCAATCGGTTACGATTTTTCCGTATCGCAGACGACCAACCTCAGCACATCATCTTACCAGATTATCGACCGAATCTCTCCCGGAATTCAGGATGATCGGACCTGCATGCGAGATATCGACATTGGTTGGCGGGCGGGTTGCATGATCCTGCGGCACCCGGTAGACTCCCGCGACTTCGCGTCGATCGAGCGATTGACGATTGATTTAACCGATTTTGATGATCGTACGGACTCATGCATTACCCAAGGCGAAACAGCAAGATTAAGCGTGCCCGCAAGCAGGGATTCCGAGCTAGGATGCGCACGGTGGGCGGACGAAGAATCATCAGCGGCAAGCGTCGTCGCGGTACACACCGCGTCAACATCGCTTAGGACGGCTGAGGAGCTTCGGAACCGATTCTTTCGGTGCTCGCACGTCGCTTCTGCCTGCGCGCCGGTTCTCTCCGGTCGATCGCAGCCTCCTGTCAACCATCAATAACTGAATCTGGGTTGCCTATTGCCAACGCGCTCGCGATGCGCGCCCGCCTGCGAACGTCATCAGAGCGAACGTCAGCGTGGCGGACAGAAATGCTGCGGCTGCACGCGGTTGCAGGTTGGCGGGCGTTGGTTCTGAGACGCAGGCCACGCATTCGACGGTCATCCGCTGGGCGTGCTTTTCCACCCGCGTACGTGTGATTTCTTCAAGGATACGTTCGCGGCCTTCGAGTCGTGATTTGGCGTCTGCCAGTCGCTGCTGCATCGCATCTCGCCGGGCTTCCGCCAGTGCCGTACTGTTGGCACCGAGCATGTGCTGGTCCCATTGGCCGACGGCGTGGACGATTTCGTCGATTGTGGCGTAGGTCTGCGTGCGGACGCGTCGGATTTCGCCGTCGATGGTCACTTGCTCTGCGATGCGTTCCAGTCGGGCTTTTTCGCGCCGGTCGGCCCGGATGGATTCGTCAACCTCGATGCACGCTCGTCTGACGCGGCCGGCCAATCTGCGGGCGGACCTTAGTGCGGCATCGAGGCGGAAGTTGTTGCGGGTGAAGACCATCGCCCCTTCCACGAATTCGAATTGCTGGTGTTCCGATTCAACCTCGTGGAACGATTTCTTGAGGGCTGTGATGACGCGGAAATAGCGCGGGGCTGTGTCGGGGTTCTCGGTCAGTCTGCGTACGTCGGAGCGCATTTGTTCGATGAGTTTGCCGCCGTGATGCAGGAAATCGGCAGCGAGTTCGTGCAGGCGTTTTTGCCCGTCGATCTCTGCGATGGAAAAGGGGTCGGGAGTCGTTTCTCGCAATCGTGTGAACGTTTCGGACCATCGGCGGACGAATGTGTCCAGTCGGCGGCGGTACAGTTCCGCACGCCGGCCTATCTGTACGATTACCTCCTGAAGTGATTCGGGCGCGCCAGCGGCTTGATCGGCGGATTGCGATTGAGAGAGTTTCTCAGTCGCGGCGGCCAGTGCATCCAGACGCGGCGACGAGGTTCGCCATACGCCGATCAGTTGGCTTCGCGATTCAGCCAGATGCAGCGTAAGTTCGTCGAGGTCCTGTCGCAAATCAGCGCGTTCGTGGTAGGCAGCCAGCCGCGTCGCGAAGTCGAAAGCCGGCTCTACGGAGTCTTCCGCGAGCGCGTTCAGTCGATCCGCCGCAGCCAACTCAGTTTGCCGGAGCGATTCGAGTTTGGCGAAGAGGTCGGACACGTTTTGGCGCATCGTGACAGCCTGGTTCTGCGAAATCGGCGGAGTATTCTCGGTGGTTGCCTCGCCCATGTTTTTTTCGATATCGGTGATTTGCCCGCGTAGTTCGCCGGCGATCTGGGAGACGATGCGTTCAGCCGCCGTCGTTTCGACTTCGGCTGTGGTGTTGGCCTGTTCGAGGCGATCCTGAAGGGCTTTCACCAATGCCTGTAGCTGCTGCCGGGCGGCTTGGCCGTCGTGTGTGAGCAGGTGCATGAGCAAGCCGTTGTGTGCGGGGTCGCTCTCGACGCGCCAGCTTTGGTGCAGTGCGCCAGCATCCTGTGCGTGCCATGCGATATCGAGCAATTCGCGGCGAACGTCGGCAGGGGGGCCGTTGGTGCGGAGTGAGGCCGACGTCGGGTAATCGAATCTTCCCGCAGCGAAAACGCCGATTCCGACGGCGAAGGAAATCGCAGCGCGGGCGAGGAGTCCGAGTTTCTTTGTCTTGACTTTTTTTCCGGCATTCCGAGGTTCGGTTGGATGCGTTATTTGGCGAATTTCGTCCGAAACGCGCCGCCGGTGTTCCCTGGGGGCAGCCGGTGCGGGGCGATCCGTTTGAACGGGGGGTGCGACGGCGGTGGATGAGGGCGGAGTGTCGCTGTTCAGACGTATCAAACCGGGGCGCTCCGGAGGGGGGAAACCAAACGGGTATAATACGCGACGCTTTGCGTGATGACAAACCGAAAGCGGCGATGGTGCGATAGAGTGTTTTCCGCTTGTAACACATTTATTTATAACGGGTTAAGCCAAAATCAAGCTTCGCGGCGGGCGACTTTTCGGTTTGGGTGGGTTGAATCGGGTTCAAAATTCGGTGTGTTGGCGTTTGACAGGTTGGCGGGTCTATCTATACTTGCCCGGCTCTTGCCAGCCTTGCTTTGGCAAGCGTGATGAGCCAACCCGTTGCGGGCACTGGATTTGCGGTTAGTGTGGTCGATGTCAGGTGACTCGTTCCGCTGGCTGCGCTACGTGGCTTCTGCCATGATTCAGGGTCGCTGCGGCGCGGGTCTGGCGATGACCGGGGCGCTGCTGTGGCTCAGTTGGTAGAGCGCGTCCTTGGTAAGGACGAGGTCACGGGTTCGAATCCCGTCAGCAGCTATTCAGTTAGCGAAGTCTTGTTTTCGGAAAGATGTTCGGTTTTTCGACGTTTTTCCGGGGCGGACATA
This sequence comes from Phycisphaerae bacterium, assembly GCA_029260215.1. Taxonomy (GTDB): domain Bacteria; phylum Planctomycetota; class Phycisphaerae; order UBA1845; family UBA1845; genus OFTM258. The sequence goes on along the minus strand of JAJDDQ010000039.1, from coordinate 54,211 downwards.
CGAGAAATCGTTTAGTCAGAAGTATTGGCAGGCGTGCGCGGAGAGCCCGCGACGGACAAGTTTTTAACTCGGGCGTGCGCTGAAGATCAACGGCGACCCCACAAGGTCGAGTGGAGGATAGAACGAGCGATGGCTAAAGAGGTTTTTGAGCGAACAAAGCCACACGTCAACGTCGGTACGATCGGTCATGTGGATCATGGTAAGACGACGCTGACCGCGGCGATCTGTACGGTGCAATCTGCGAAGGGTATGTGCAAGGCGATCAGCTACGATGAAGTCGCCAAGGCGTCGGAGTCGCAGGGTCGTCGTGACTCGACAAAGATTCTGACGATTGCGACGTCGCATGTGGAGTACGAGTCGGAGAAGCGTCACTACGCGCACATCGACTGCCCGGGGCACGCGGACTACGTCAAGAACATGATTACCGGTGCCGCCCAGATGGACGGTGCCATTCTGGTTTGTTCCGCGGCGGACGGCCCGATGCCGCAGACGCGCGAGCACATTCTCCTGGCCCGCCAGGTCAATGTTCCGTACATTGTGGTGTTTCTGAACAAGTGCGACCTTGTTGATGATCCCGAGCTTCTGGACTTGGTTGAGATGGAAGTGCGCGAATTGCTCATCAAGTACGGTTTCCCCGGAGATGACACACCTGTCATCCGCGGAAACGCTCTTGGCGCGCTCAAGAATCCCAAGGACGAAGACGCCATCAAGTGCATTGGCGAATTGATGGCGGCGATTGACGAGCATGTTCCGGAGCCGGCTCGCGAGGTGGACAAGGCGTTTTTGATGTCGATCGAGGACGTGTTCAGCATCAAGGGTCGCGGCACGGTTGCGACCGGTCGTATCGAGCGTGGGATCGTCAAGGTCGGCGACGATGTCGAAATCGTCGGGCTTGCGGACGAGCCTCGCAAGACCGTTGTGACGGGTGTCGAGATGTTCAACAAGAGTCTCCCGGACGGACAGGCTGGCGACAATGTCGGATGCCTGCTGCGTGGCGTTGACAAGGATGCGATTGAGCGAGGCCAGGTGCTGGCTGCTCCGGGTTCGATCACGCCGCACACAAAGTTTGAGGCTGAGGTCTACGTTCTGACGAAGGAAGAAGGGGGTCGCCACACGCCGTTTTTCAACGGATACAGGCCTCAGTTCTACTTCCGCACGACGGATGTGACCGGTGGTTTGACGCTGACGGGCGGCGCTGAGATGTGCATGCCGGGCGACAATATCACGATGGAAGTGGAATTAGGCAAGAAGGTGGCCATGGAGCAGGGCGTGCGTTTCGCGGTTCGCGAAGGCGGTCGCACGGTCGGTTCCGGCGTTGTTGCCAAGGTCGTCGAATAAGTGCTGGCCGCTTGATTTGCGGCGGATTGAATTTAAGGTTGTTCAGCGATGGCCAAAGCCCAAAAACGTGAATATGTCTGGCTTCAGTGCAAGGAAACCGGCGATTTGAATTATCGTACGTCGGTGAACGTGATGGGCGGCGTGCCGAAGCTGGAATTGAAGAAGTATAGTCGGCGTTTGCGCAAACACACGATTCACAAGATCAAGCGGAAGTAGCGCAGCGTCGATCGCCCCCGGCCGGAAGGAGCGTAGCTCAATTGGCAGAGCACCGGTTTCCAAAACCGGCGGTTGGGGGTTCGAGTCCCTCCGCTCCTGATGGGAAAAGTTGTTTTCACAGGTTTGCGGTGGCACCAGGAAAGCGAAACAATCGATGGCGAACTCGGAATCTGACTCGGTAGCCAAAGACTCGATCGCGACGCTCGAGCGTAAGGGCGGATCGTCGCGAAAGTCGGGAGGTCGTTCGGTGTCTCAAACGGGCGGATCGGAAACAGCCAGTCGCAAGCAGCCTGTTGCGCGGCGGCGGTTCTTTGAAATCTACAAGCCCGGGCAGGGGTACTACACGCGGATGGGGACATCTGTGGGCAGTGGCATCTTGATTCTGGGTGGTGCGAATTTCGTTCTCAACAGCATGGAAGGCGTGCTGACCGGCGATGCGCCGTGGATGCTCTGGGTGCAATATGCGGTTCCCACAGCCTTCCTCGTAGCTACCGGCCTGTTGCTTTTCTGGCTTGTCGGCGTTCATAGAGGGTCGTGTGATTTTCTGATCGCCACTGAAGGCGAGATGAAGAAGGTGAGCTGGTCCAGTCGCAGTGAGCTGATTGGTTCGACCAAAGTCGTCATTGGCATGACCATATTGATGGCGTGTCTGTTGGCGAGTGCGGATTTTGTGTTCATCTGGTTCTTCAAGCTGATTGGTGTTCTGGAGACCGGCGGTCCCGGTTAATTCATGGTCGAATCGGATCCGAAAACCGACCAGTCGGACGCGCCAACGGCGACCAGCCCGGGAATGGACTGGTATGTGCTTCGCGTAGCCTCCAACAAGGAGGATCGCGTTCGGGTGACGCTTGAGCGCAAAATTGCGATCGAAGGGCTTCAGGATCGCGTCGGTCGCGTGCTTGTGCCGACGGTCAAGGAGCGGCGTATCAAGGCCGGACAGGTTCGGGTGGCTGAGCGCAAGCTTTACCCGGGCTACGTTTTTGTGGAGATGGCCACCGAAGAAGATGGCCGGATTCACGAGGATGTCTGGTTTACGATCAAGGAATCTTCCGGCGTGGGTGATTTCATCGCGTCGGCGGGCAAGCCGATTCGCATGTCGGTGGGCGAAGTGTCTGCCATGCTGGCGGCTTGCGAGAAGTCCGAAGAGGCGCCCGGTCTGAGCGGACTGGACCTGAAGAAGGGCGAGTCGGTCAAGATTACCGAGGGCAGCTTCGAGAACTTCGAAGGATCGGTCGAGTCGGTCGATGAGCGTCGCGGTATGGTCACGGTCGTGCTGGAAGTGTTCGGGCGATCGACTCCGGTTGAAATTGAGTACTGGATGGTCGAGCGGACGTAGCTCGACCGTCTCAATGAAATAAGCGAGGAATTGTCGTGGCCAAGGAAGTCAAAGCCCTCATCAAGCTGCAAGCACCGGGCGGACAAGCGACGCCGTCACCGCCTGTTGGACCTGCTTTGGGTCAGCACGGGGTGAACATCGGTCAGTTCGTGCAGCAGTTCAATGCGTCGACGGCGCAATTGAACGGTATGTTGGTGACGGTTGTCATCACGGTCTACGGTGATCGTTCATTCACGTATGAAGTTAAAAGCCCTCCGGCTGCGGTGTTGCTGAAGAAGGCTGCCGGGGTTGAGAAGGGCAGCGGCGTACCCCACAAGGACAAGGTCGGCACGGTGACATCCGACCAGGTTCGTGAAATCGCTCAGACGAAGTTGCCCGATCTGAATGCCACCTGTGTTGAGGCGGCGATGCGTCAGGTGGCGGGCACGGCGCGTTCGATGGGTATTGTTGTCGCGGACTGACTTGGATTGGCCGGGCGAATGATCCGGCGGAGAAAGACTATGCCCCAAAGAGGCGTGCGTTACGAAAAGCAGTTGAAGGTCACCGAGGATCACAAGACTCCGGTTGACATTGAGGTCGGCATCGAGCGGTTGAAGAAGTTCGCGAGCGTTGACAGCGACCGTACATACAAAAACGGCAAGAAGCGCAAGAAGTACAATCAAAGCGTTGAGCTGGTGATGCACCTTGGGATCGATCCCAAGCATGCGGACCAGATGATTCGCGGTGCGATCTCCCTGCCCAAGGGTACGGGCAAGAAGCAGCGGGTCATTGCGTTCTGCGATGATTCATTGGCAGACGCCGCCAAGGCTGCTGGCGCGGTGGAGGCTGGTGGTGACGAGTTGATCAACAAGGTCAGCAAAGGCTGGATGGATTTCGATGTGGCTGTTGCTCATCCGAGTTTGATGGGCAAGGTCGGCAAATTGGGTCGTGTGCTGGGTCCGCAGGGCAAGATGCCCAGTCCAAAGGCGGGGACGGTGACGGCTGACATCGAGGATGCGGTTCGCGAGTACTCGGCTGGCAAGCTTGAATACCGCAACGATTCGGGTGGGAACATTCACCTTCCGGTTGGGAAGATGGGATTTCCGACGGCGGACTTGAAAGAGAATATTGAGGCAGTCATTGCGCAAATGATGCGTGTCAGGCCTCCGGCGTCGAAGGGTCAGTACGTAAAGCGCGTGTGTATTTCCGGCACGTGTACGCCGGCAGTGATGTTGGCGGTCAGCTAAGGGCCAAAGGTTCGAGACGAGAAGAAGCAAAATGAGCAGGCAACTGAAACAATTGGTTACCGACACGCTGAAGACCCGTTTTGACGGTGTGGATCAGGCGTTGGTGGTTGACATTACGCGACTCAACGTTCAGGACACCCAGAAGGTGCGTACCACCCTCGCGGAGCAGAACATCCGCGTCATGGTGGTTCCGAACAGCTTGGCTCGCCGCGCTTTCACGGGCGGCCCTTTGGAGTTGCTGGGGCAGGGTCTCAGCGGTCCCTGTGCCGTGGTTTGTGGTGGCGACTCGTTGATCGATGTTGCCCGCGAAGTTGCGAAGTTGGCCGGCATGTTCCCGCTGCTTGAGTTGAAGCAGGGATTGCTGCCGGGTGATGACGAGCTGACGGCGGTGAGTGATCTTGCGAAGATGAAGGGTCGCGCGGAATTGTTGGGCGAGATCGCGATGTTGATGTCCTCGCCGGGTCGATCCATCGCTGGTTGCATTGCCGGTCCGCAGTCGCGGGTGGCTGGTTGCGTCAAGACGATTTCGGAACGCGAGTAGTCGCGAATACTGAAGATATTTGTTTGGGCCGTTACTTGAATCGGCAGGTCCGCATCTTTGCGGATGAAACGTCGCTGTGTGAGCGTCGCCTTTCGGTTTGGCGGTTGATGAGATAGCTAGGAGTTTGTGAGCGATGGCAGAAGCACCGGTGAAAGAGTTCAGCGCCGATATCACGGCGATTGCGGACAAGATTGTCGCTTTGACGGTCAAGGACGCTCAGAATCTGGTTGATTGTTTGAAGGATGTCCACGGTATCGAGCCGGCGGGCGGCGGTGTGGTCATGGCTGCGGCTGCCGGTGACGGCGGTGGTGCTGCCGCGGAAGAGCAGACCGCGTTTGATGTGGTTTTGGCTGCGATCGGCGACAAGAAGATTCAGGTTATCAAGGCTGTTCGCGCTGCGACGGGCTTGGGCTTGAAAGAGGCGAAGGAGTTGGTGGACGCTGCCCCCAAGACGGTCAAGGAAGGGCTGTCCAAGGACGACGCCGACAAGCTCAAGAAGGACTTGGAAGAGGCTGGCGCTGCGGTCGAGATCAAGTAGTTCGATTTTCCGCGCCGACTCAGTCGCTAATCGGCTGGGTCGGCGTTTGTTTTCCTGGTACGTGTTTTGGAAGGTGGTTCTTCGAACCGGACCGCTGGCGTAAGGCAGAGGTTTCCCGACAAGGGTCGGACCGCTCCCTTACGGTCGCGGCTCTGACGGGCCTTTTTGGACACGCTCTTTGCGATGGTCTTCCCAGAGCGGGATCGACCGGGTTGCGACGCGGCTTGAGGTTGCGTCGCCGTCGGGCTGGCGTGCATGCGTTGGCCGGTCGTCGGGACACCCGGTGTATCGGATGGCTTTGGGCGGACTGACACGTCCCCTCCATGCGACAAGCAAAATCGCCACGCGCGATGTGCGCGCCTTTTTCTGCGCGCCCGTTGTGCTGTGAAGGATCGAGATCATGAAGAATGGACGCACGGTACGAAGTTTCGCCCGGCTTGGTGACACGATTCCGATTCCCAAGCTCGACGCTCTGCAGACGGATGCCTACGCGCGTTTTCTCCAGCAGGACGTAACGCCGCATGAGCGCTCACCGTACGGGCTGGAGGGGATTTTGCGTGAATCGTTCCCGATCGAAAGTTACGACGGGAACATGTCTATGCACTATGTCAGCTACGAGCTTGGCAAAGCACGCTACACGCCGGAAGAATGTCGCCATCTTCGTTTGACATACGGTTTGCCGTTTCGCATTCGGTTGCGCTTGATTCGCAAGGATTCGGACGAAATCCAGGAGGATCTGATCTACATCGGTGAGTTGCCGATTATGATCGGCGGCGGCGAGTTCATCATCAACGGGGCTGAGCGCGTGATCGTTTCCCAGCTTCATCGAAGCCCCGGTGTCGATTTCGTCAAGGATCAGGACGATGGGGATCGCGCCTTCCACGCCTGCCGCATCATTCCCGAGCGCGGCAGTTGGATTGAAGTCAACGTTACGAAGAAGGATTTGCTGGCTGTTCGGATCGATCAGTCGAGCAAGATAGCTGCCACCACGTTTATTCGCGCGTTGGACCCTGCCTATGGCTCGGACGAAGCTATTGTGAAGGCGTTCCATCAGACGAAGAAGGTCAAGTCGGCGCAACTGAAGCCGGAAATGTACAGCGTCACGACCATCGTTGACGAGGAATCTGGCGACGAACTGGTCAAGGCTGGTTGTCAGCTTGGTGAGGGTGTGGCGCGTATTCAGGAGTCTTCGATCAAGGACGTTCAGGTTATTGTGAACGTTACTGATCCGTTGATTCTGAACACGCTGGCGGAGGACAGCACTTCGTCTTACGAAGAGGCGGTTCTGAAGATTTACGGCCGGCTTCGCCCGGGGAATCCGCCGCAGCTCGACAAAGCCAAGAAGCTGATTCACGAGAAATTCTTCGACGACAATCGCTACCGCCTCGGCAAGGTAGGCCGATTCCGCTTGAGTCGGAAGCTGGAGACGACGGTTGACGATTCGATCATGGTGTTGCGTGTTGAGGATGTGATCGCCTGCGTGCGTTACGTTCTTCAACTGCGTACGGGCGAATCACGCTTTGAAGTGGACGATATCGATCACCTGGGCAATCGTCGCCTGCGCACCATCGACGAGTTGGCCGCCGACGAGATTCGCAAGGGATTCCTGAAATTGCGTCGCACCGTGCAGGAACGGGTGAGCATGAAGGATCCCGAACAGATCGGGCGCATTGCGGAGTTGATCAATACCAAGTCGATCAGTTCGAGTATCGATTTCTTCTTTGGCCGGAGCGAGCTTTCGCAGGTAGTCGACCAGACGAATCCGCTGTCGCAGTTGACGCATGAGCGCCGGTTGTCCGCGCTTGGTCCGGGTGGTTTGAATCGCAAGCGTGCTGGTTTTGAAGTGCGCGACGTGCATATCAGCCATTACGGTCGAATCTGCCCGATCGAGACGCCGGAAGGCACGAACATTGGCCTGATCGCGTCTTTGAGCATTTACAGTTCGGTGGACGATTACGGATTCCTGGTCACGCCGTACCGCAAGGTCAAGGCTGGGAAGGTCGCTCCGAACGTGACCTACCTTCGTGCTGACGAGGAGATGCGTTACATTCTCGCGCCGCCCGAAGCCATCATCGGGAACAAGGATCGTCTGCTCGACGGGTCCATCATCGTGCGTGCGCATGGTGAGTTGAGCCAGGCGGACAGTTCGGAAGTGTCCTATGTTGACATGTCGCCGAAACAGACGGTGGGCGTGTCGGCTGCGTTGATTCCGTTCTTGGAACATGACGACGCCAACCGTGCCCTGATGGGTTCGAACATGCAGCGGCAGGCTGTCCCGCTTTTGAAGCTGGACCCGCCGGTGGTGGCCACCGGCGTTGAGCTTGCGGTGGCTGCCAACAGCGGCATGGTGGTCAAAGCGCGTCAGGACGGCAAAATCACCTACGTTGACGCGACGCGCATTGTCATTGAAGACACCGATGAGTATATCCTGCGCAAATTCCAGGGGCTTAATGAGCGCACCTGTCTCAATCAAAAGCCGATCGTCAAGACCGGCGATCGTGTCAAGGCGGGGCAGATCATCGCGGACGGCGCTGCCACGCACCAAGGTGAATTGGCGTTGGGGAAGAATATTCTCGTCGCGTTCATGACCTACGACGGCTACAACTTCGAAGACGCGATCATCATCAACGAGCGGCTGGTGAAGGACGATACGTTCACCAGTATTCACATCGACGAATACGACGTTGAGATTCGCGAGACGAAACTGGGTCGCGAGGAATTCACCAATGACATTCCGAATGTGAGCGAACGCGCTTTGGCGAACCTTGACGAGAACGGAGTCGTGCAGGTCGGCACAACCGTGCGCTCGAGTGATATTCTGGTGGGCAAGGTCAGCCCGAAATCCAAGAGTGAATTGAGTCCTGAAGAGAAGTTGTTGCACGCTATTTTCGGGCGGGCGGGCGAAGATGTGAAGAACGATTCGCTGGAGCTGCCCGCCGGCGAACAAGGAATCGTGATCGAGACCCGCCGTTTCGCGCGTCGTGTCCACAAGACGGACGACGAGAAGAAACTGATGGACAAAGAGGCCGACGCCTACGCAGCCGACATGACCGCGCAGGTGATCGCCGTGTTCAAGCAGATGTGTAAGGAGATCAACGGCGTTGTGGGTGTGGAGATGGTCGACAGCACGACGAAGCAGATCGTCGGCAAGAGCGACATGGACACGGTCATCGTCGAGCAGATCGAAGGATTCAAAGCTCAGGTGGACGCCCGCGACCTGAGATGGGTCAAGCCGGCAGCGCAGCGGGAAGCCGCCTTGAAAGTTGTGGACAAGTATTGGCCTCGGATTCGGGATCTGATGGAGGAAAGCGATCGCAAGGTCTCGCACATGAAGCGCGGGGATGAGCTTCCGTCGGGTGTGCTGGAAATGGTCAAAGTCTGGATCGCCACCAAGCGGCAGCTTTCGGTGGGCGACAAGATGGCTGGTCGCCACGGCAACAAGGGCGTCATCGCCCGCATCCTGCGTGAAGAAGACGTTCCGTTCCTGGAGGACGGCACGCCGGTGGATATTCTTCTGAATCCGCTGGGCGTTCCCTCGCGTATGAACGTCGGCCAGATTTTGGAAACTTACTTGGGCTGGGCCGCGAAGATTTGCGGGTTCCAGGCGGTCACGCCGGTGTTCGACGGAGCGAAAGAACACGAAATCCACAATGCGATAAGAGAGGCCAACGAGCGCGTCAAAGAGTTGAGCAAGGATCCTGCGACCATCGGTGCGCGTAATGGCGGGGACTACAAGTTGTTTGCCGACATGCCGATCGGCGGCAAGGTAACTTTGTACGATGGTCGCACCGGCGAGCCGCTCGATCAGGGCGTGATGGTGGGCTACATCTACATGCTGAAACTGCATCACCTCGTTGACGACAAGATTCACGCTCGCGCTACAGGCCCTTACAGCCTCATCACGCAGCAGCCGCTGGGCGGCAAAGCACGGACGGGCGGTCAGCGTTTTGGTGAGATGGAAGTGTGGGGTTTGGAGGCGTACGGGGCAGCCTACACTTTGCAGGAACTTCTGACGGTCAAGAGTGACGACGTCGAAGGCCGAACCAAGCTGTACGAGTCAATGGTTAAGGGTACCAACACGCTCGAAGCGGGAACGCCCGTTTCTTTCGACGTGTTGTGCAACGAAATACGCGGCCTGTGCCTGAACATTCAGTTGGAAAAGAAGCGCGTTATCTGATCGGGAACAGACTCTGTTGCGCGCATGGAGCGACCCTATGGCGGATATTCATTACGAGACGACGGACGATGTCGATGTGGCCGAATTAGCGGCTTTCTATGAGCGGTGTGGTCATCAGACGACATCGTGCATGGAGAAACTGGCCCGCATGATCGATCGCAGTTTTTGTTTTGTGACTGCCCGATCGGAGGACGGCCGGCTTGTCGGCATTGCACGCGGGGTGAGCGACGGTGTTCGCGGTCATCTGGCTGAGTGCAAGCTGGACCCTGCCCTTCAGGGGCCTGGCGCGGTTACTCGGCGTGATGGGCGGATCGAGCACGATCGAGCGGGCATCGCGCGTGAGATGGCTACGCGCGTGATTAGGGCGATTGAGGAGTTCGGCGCGGAGGAGGTACACGTGTTGGCCTACGGCACGGAAGTGGACTTCTGCGAGGAGCTTGGATTCAAGAAGGTCGGTGGGATGGTCGCGTTGCGGCTTGAAGTTGCGGCCGCCGTTCCGGTTTCGGCTGGTACGTGATTGAGTGGGTGACGGTGCAGCCCGCCGCGATGGTCCGGCGTGCTGCGTGTGTTCGGCGAAATTCTGGTTTGAGAGGCAATAACCCTCATGCACGGCAATATCTACGATCGGATCAACGACTACGGAAACGTGCGCATCAGTTTGGCGTCGCCGAACGACATACGCGCGTGGTCGTTCGGTGAGGTCAAGAAGCCTGAAACGATCAACTACCGCACGTATCGCGCTGAAAAGGACGGCTTGTTCTGTGAGCGTATCTTCGGTCCGGAACGGGACTGGGAATGTACGTGCGGCAAGTTCAAGGGGACCAAGCACAAAGGCATTATTTGCGATCGTTGCGGCGTTAAGGTGACGCACTCGCGTGTGCGTCGCAAGCGTATGGGGCACATCAATCTCGCCGCTCCGGTGGTCCACATCTGGTTTTTCAAAGCGACGCCGTCGCGGCTTGGAAACCTCCTGGGCATGAAGACCGCCGACCTCGAGAAGGTCGTCTACTTCCAGGATTACGTGGTGACCGATCCGGGCGATACGCCGCTCAAGAATTGCCAGATTCTCACGGAGGAGGAGTATCGCGCCGCCGTTGAGAAACATGGGCACGGGTTCGAGGCGAAGATGGGTGCCGAAGCGGTACGCGATATACTCAATACGATGAGCCTCGACGCGCTATCGGTCGAGCTGCGCGAAGCGTTGGACAAGACCAACAGCCAGCAGAAGATCAAGGATTTGAGCAAGCGGCTGAAGGTGGTCGAAGCGTTGCGTCATTCGGAAAACGACGCGACGTGGATGATTCTGGAGGTCATTCCGGTGATTCCGCCGGACCTTCGCCCTCTGGTGCTTTTGGACAGCGGCAACTTCGCGACCAGCGATTTGAATGATCTGTATCGCCGGATCATTAATCGCAACAACAGGCTTAAGAAGCTGGTCGATCTGAACGCGCCGGAAGTTATTATTCAAAACGAAAAACGCATGCTTCAGCAGGCCGTCGATGCGTTGTTCGATAATGGTCGCTGTCGTCGTCCGGTGCTCGGGTCGAGCAATCGTCCGCTCAAATCGCTGACGGACATGATCAAGGGCAAGCAGGGCCGGTTCCGTGAGAACCTGCTGGGCAAGCGCGTCGACTACTCCGCCCGTTCCGTCATCGTTGTTGGCCCGGAACTGAAACTGAATCAGTGTGGCCTGCCCAAGCCGATCGCGCTGGAGCTGTTCCAGCCGTTCATCATCCGCAAGCTCAAGGAACGAGGTCTGGCCGACACGATCAAGAGTGCGAAGAAGACGCTCGAGCGCAAGGATCAGGAAATCTGGGACATTCTCGAGGAAGTCATTCGCAATCACCCGGTTATTCTGAACCGCGCTCCGACTCTGCATCGCATGAGTATTCAGGCGTTCCAGCCGGTCCTGGTCGAAGGGCATGCGATCAAGATTCACCCGCTGGTCTGCCGGGGTTTCAACGCCGACTTCGACGGCGATCAGATGGCTGTTCACCTGCCGCTTTCGATTGAGGCGCAGGCGGAAGCGCACGTTTTGTTGATGGCGACCAACAACATCTTCGGCCCGTCGAACGGGTCGCCCATCATGTCGCCGTCACAGGATATCGTTCTCGGTATTTTCTATCTGACGACGGATCACACATCGCGCAAGTCTGACGAAAAAGAGATGATGCGCTTTGCGAACCCGTTCGAGGCGATGTACGCCCAATCGCTGGGCAAGATCGGGTTGCACGATTACATCCGTGTTCGTCTTAAACAGGAAATGATTACCGAGGACTTGAAGGGCCTGGCCCGTCCGCTCAAACCGGGCGAGTCGGTTGTGACGACGGCTGGGCGCTTGATCTTCAACGACATTCTTCCCGAGGGTGCGAGCTTCTACAACTGCACGTTGTCCAACAAGGGTGCGTCGCGCGTCATCGCTGACTGTCACCACGAGTTGGGGCGTGGGGCCACGATCGACCTCCTCGATGATATCAAATCAATCGGGTTCCGCTGGAGTTCGCTGGCGGGTCTTTCGTTTGGCGTTATGGACATGCGCATACCAGCCGCCAAGGAAAAGATCATCACGGCGGCTCAGAAACGCGTGGACCAGATTGAGAAGAGTTTTCATCACGGTGCGCTGACGCCGATGGAACGTTACAACCAGTTGATCGACGTTTGGATTCACGCGCGCGAACTCGTCACCGAAGAAATGATGAAGGAACTGCGTACGGACCACCGCTTCCCCGATGGCAGCTACGCAAGGCCGGGCGATGAGGGTGCGACACCGTACCTCAACCCGATTTTCCTCATGACCGAATCGGGTGCTCGCGGCAGTGTCGATCAGATTCGTCAGTTGTCGGGTATGCGTGCGTTGATGGCCAAGCCGTCGGGCGAGATCATTGAGACGCCCATTACGGCCAACTTCCGCGAAGGTTTGAACGTGCTTCAGTACTTCAGTTCGACGCACGGCGCCCGCAAGGGGTTGGCCGACACCGCGCTGAAGACTGCCGACTCCGGATACCTGACCCGAAAACTCGCGGACGTGGGACAGAATGTCATCATCAACTTGATAGACTGCGGATCTATTCAGGGATTGACCAAGTCCGCCACATTCAAGGGCGAGGAGGTCGATGTCGCGCTGCACGAGCGTATCATCGGCCGGACCGCCCGCGACTCGATTCGCAACCCGGTTACGGATCAGATCATCGTGGCTGAGAACGAGGTCATCGACCACGGCATCGCGCGGCGCATTGAGGAGTTGGGCCTGGACATGATCCGCGTGCGTAGTCCGCTGACGTGTGAAAGCCCGCTCGGTTTGTGTGCCCGTTGCTACGGTTGGGATATGTCCACGGGCCGGCTGGTGGAGGAAGGGATGGCCGTCGGCATCGTCGCTGCCCAGTCGATCGGCGAGCCGGGCACGCAACTTACCATGCGTACCTTCCATACGGGTGGTGTGGCCTCACGCTCCGTGGTGGACAATGAGTTGCGTACAGGCCAGGCGGGACGCATCGTCTTTCTCGACGAGGGGCTGGCCGTCAAGGTGAAGGCATACGGCGAAAAGAAGGCCACGAACATCGCGCTGAAACGGAACGGCGAAATTGCTCTGCAGGACGAGAAGGGCCGCGAACTGGAGCGATACAAGGTTCCGTACGGTTCGGAAATGCTGGTCGAGAACGGTCAGAAAGTGTCGGGCGGTGCTTCCATCGTGACTTGGGATCCGCATCTGACGCCGATTCTCGCGGAGGTCGGCGGCTTCGTCCGTTTCCAGGATATCGCCGAGGGTGAAACCGTTCGTCTCGAGCAGGAACGTGCGGGGTCGAAGTACGTCGTGATCGAGCACAAGGGTGAAAAACATCCGCAAATCGTGATCGAAGACAAGGATGGCCACGTTCTCGATTACCATTACCTGCCCGCGAAAGCGCGTATCGAGGTCACCGAGGGGCAGGAGGCGTTCCCGGGTATGGAACTCGCTCGCCAGCCTCGGGCCATGACCGGCACACAGGACATCACCGGTGGTTTGCCGCGTGTCACCGAGATTTTTGAAGCACGCAAGCCGAAAGACCCAGCTGTAATGGCTGAAATCTCCGGCGAGGTCGAGATTCGTCCCGACAAGCGTCGCGGCAAGATGACGATCATCGTCAAGAGCGAAACAGGCATCGAAAAGGAACACCACGTACCGCAGGATCGCCAGCTTCTCGTGCATGCCGGCGACCGTGTTGATGCGGGCGTGCCGCTGATCGAAGGGCCTATGGTGCCGCACGATATCTTGCGGATCAAAGGTGAAGAAGCTTTGCAGCAGTACTTGCTGGACGAGGTTCAGTCCGTGTACCGTTCGCAGAACGTGACCATTACGGACAAGCACGTTGAAGTCATCGTCAATCAGATGCTTCGAAAAGCCAAAGTCGAGTCGCCGGGCGATTCAGCGTTTCTGCCGGGCGAGTTGATCGACAAATTCCGGTTCCGCGACGAAAACACCCGTTTGTCCAAGAGCTTGAAGATGACGGACGCGGGCGACACCAACTTGAAAGTCGGGGCCATCGTCCTGAAGACCGATCTATCAGAAATCAACGACAGGGTGGAGGAAGAGGGCGGCGAACCTGCTCGCGGCAAGCGTCCGAAGCAGGCCCAGGCGTCGACGGTTTTGCTCGGCATTACCAAAGCCAGTCTGCAAAGCGAGTCGTTCATCTCGGCAGCCTCGTTCCAGGAGACCACCAAGGTGCTGACCGAGGCGGCCATCTCAAGCGCCAATGATCAGTTGGTCGGCTTGAAGGAAAACGTCATTCTCGGGCATCTGATCCCTGCCGGCACCGCGTTCAAGCCGCATATGGAGATTGGTGTGCGTCAGGTGGGTGAGCCACTGCCGATTCCGGAGGACATTCCGGGCGAAGTGGGGCTGTCCGCCGTTGTGGCCGAAAGTCTGATGAGCGGCACGGCAGGGCCGATTGCGACCCTGTCCGCCGTCGGTGGTGAACCGTCCGCGGAGGGTTTGCTGGCTGGGCGTCTGGTTATCGATCGCGGGCCAGCGGCGGGAGAATCGCTGGGGTTCACGGCAGACGCGGAAACAGAGAGTACAAGCAGTACAACAGGAACAAGTGAGACCATTGAAACGGTTGACTCCGGCGATGACGTTGCCGCCCCGGAATAGGCGATCACCGCAGTGGATACACGTTCTGAGCAGAATCCTTGGGTGCGCCTGTAGCGTAACGACGGCAACTTGGTTATAGTGCGTCGTTCCGACGGCCGTTGGCGGTCGGTTCCCGGTAACAGTATTTGGCAACGCAACAGAGAACGGACATATGCCGACGACAAACCAACTCGTAAGGCGGAAACGCTCGCAGACTTCTCCGAAGTCCAAGGTGCGTGACTTGGAAAAGAGTCCGCAGCGGCGGGGCGTCTGCCTGATCGTGAAGACACAGACCCCGAAGAAGCCCAACTCCGCCCTGCGCAAAGTCGCTCGCGTCCGTTTGACCAACGGCAAAGAGGTGACGGCCTACATCGGCGGCGTGGACCACAACCTGCAAGAGCACTCCATCGTGCTGGTGCGCGGCGGTCGTGTCCGGGATCTTCCGGGTGTTCGCTACCACATCGTCCGCGGTGCCCTCGACTGTGCCGGCGTGGAAAAGGACAAGGAAGGCAACCTCCGCAACAAGGGGCGAAGCAAGTACGGCGTTAAGCGTCGCAAGAAATAGCGGTTTCCGAGCAAATTGATGCATATCGGTCAAACGATAAATTCAAGCCCGGTCGCTCAGGCGACCATCGCACGACGGCTCTTGGGGGTGGCGGGCTTTGTGTTGTTGATCGGTATCGCCGCCCAGGTGCGGATACCGTTGCCGTACACGCCCGTGCCGATGACGCTGCAGTTGCCGGCCGTCCTGCTGGCGGGCTTTTGCCTGTCGCCGGTGTCGGCTGTTCTCGCGGTGTTGGGTTATCTCACGCTCGGCTCAGCTGGCGCTCCGCTTTTCGCTCTGGGTTCGTTCGGACTCGCGGGTGTGACGGGCGGGTATCTGATCGGCTTCGTCGTGGCGGCTGGAATGGTTTCGATTCTCTCCCGCAATCGCCGCGGGTTTGTTGGAATGTCTTTGGCTGGTCTGGCTGGCACGGCTGCGGTGCTCGCCCTCGGCACGCTTTGGCTCGTGGGTCTGCATGGAACCTCGTGGTCGGCTGCGCTGACCGTCGGCGTGCTGCCGTTCGTGCCCAAGGCTGTGGTTGAAGTATTGATGTTGGTGGCTGGCATCCGCGTTGTTCGCGCGGGTCGGCGGCCTTTGAACTGATTTTTCGTACGGGACGAATTCTGCAATGGCATTTAAGCGTTTCACCATGTCGGCGGCCCAGCTCCGGCCTGATCCGAAGTTCGGCAGCAAAGTGGTCAGCAAGTTCATCAACTGCCTCATGTACGACGGCAAGAAGGGTGCGGCTGAGCGCGTATTTTACGACGCGATGGACATCATCGCCAAGCGTATCAAGGATACGCCGCCGATCGAGGTGTTCGAAACCGCCGTCGAAAACTGCAAGCCCAACATCCAGGTGCGTTCCAAGCGCGTCGGCGGCTCCAACTACCAGGTTCCCATGCAGGTCAACAAAAAGCGTCGCCAGACGCTGGCCATCCGCTGGATGATCAAAGCCATCCGCGACAAAAAGGGCAAGGGGACAGCCACCGTGCTTGCACAGGAAATCGGCGATGCGTTTCGTGGCGAGGGAGGTGCCATGCAGACGCGCGAAAACGTCCACCGCATGGCTGACGCGAACAAGGCTTTTGCCCACTTCGCCTGGTAGGAACGTTGAACGAATTCAATTCGCGGGTTCGGAAGCAGTTGTCCGGCCCGCGATTTTCATGCGCGTGGTCGGCGCGCTTCTCCCGCACTGGGGATCGTCGCCCAACCAGCGTACATTGAACTTGGAATGGGAGCTTGATTGACTCCGAACCGGGGATTTCCCGAATTTCACAATGAAACTGACCGGCGACAACGTATCGCCGCCGATGGATGAACAGACGTGGACCTGAACACCGTACGCAACATCGGCATCGCAGCCCACATCGACGCCGGCAAGACCACGACCACCGAGCGCATCCTGTTCTATACAGGGAAAACGCATCGTATGGGCAACGTCGACGACGGCACGACCACGACCGACTTCGACGAGCAGGAGCAGGAACGCGGCATTACGATCTACTCCGCCGCGGTCAGTTGCCCGTGGAAGAAGTACACCATCAACCTCATCGACACGCCGGGGCATGTGGACTTCACGGCTGAAGTCGAACGATCCCTGCGCGTTCTGGACGGGGTGGTGGCTGTGTTCGATGCGAAGGAGGGCGTCGAAGCCCAGAGCGAAACCGTCTGGCGGCAGGCGGAAAAATACGACGTCCCGCGACTCTGCCTGATCAACAAGATGGACAAACTCGGCGCGGATTTCCTCCGTTCCGTGGAATCGATCGAAGAGCGGCTGATGGCCCGTCCGATCCCGATCCAGTTGCCGATCGGCGTTGAGGACACATTTGAGGGGCTTGTCGATCTCGTCTCCATGCGGGCCATCTACTGGGTCGACGACGGGCAGGGGTCGCGTTACGAGGAACGCGATATCCCCAAGGATATGATGGCCGCTGCTCGCACGTGGCGACACCGGCTCGAGGAGGCGGTGGCTGAGACCTGCGAGGAGATGATGGACCTCTACGTCCACGAGCAGCCGATCAGCGAAGCGATGCTCAAGCCAGCGCTGCGTCGTGCGACCATCGCCAATGAACTACAGCCCGTGCTGTGCGGATCGGCGTTGCGTTACAAAGGCGTGCAACGTCTGCTGGACGCGGTGTGTGATTATCTCCCGTCTCCGCTCGATGTCCCGCCGACGCCGGCCACCGTGCCGGAGCCGCACAGTCGTGACATCACACTGGCCAGCGACCCAGCCGCACCGTTCGCTGCGCTGGTGTTCAAGATTGTCGCGGACAAGCCGGTAGACCTTTACTACCTGCGTATCTACTCGGGCAAGCTGCGGATCGCGACGCGCCTGCTCAACCCCGCTACCGGGGAAAAAGAAAATATTTCGCGGATCTTTCGCATGTTCGCCAAGAAACGCGAACAGCTTGAAGAGGCTGTCGCGGGCGACATCGTCGCGGTCATAGGCCCCAAAAACGTTCTGACCGGGCACACGCTTTGCGATCCGAAAAAACCTGTATTGCTGGAACAGATCGACTTTCCCGAGGCGGTCATCAGTCAGTCGGTGGAGCCGAAATCTTCACGCGATCGTGACAAGCTCATCGCATCGCTCAAAGCTTTGGGGCGGCAGGATCCGACCTTCAACGTGCATATCAGCCAGGAGACCGGGCAGATGCTCATCAGCGGTATGGGCGAGCTGCATCTGGAAGTACTCGTGCGACGATTGCGCGAAGACATGAACGTTGATGTCAACGTCGGTCAGCCGCGTGTTGCGTTTCGCGAAACCGTCACCCAAATTGGCGAGGCTGAAGGGCGATTCGTGCGTCAGATGGGCGGGCGCGAACACTTCGCGGTAATCAGACTGCGTCTCGAACCGCTGCCGCGCGAGGAAGGCGCAGAACCCTGGGAATTCAGCAGTATACTGACCGAAGCCCAGCTTCGCCCCGAGTATGTCGCAGCCATCGAACAGGGTGTCAAGGATGCGGCACTGTCCGGTGTTGTGTACGGTGCGCCCGTGATCCAGTGGAAAGCGACTTTGGTGGAAGCTCAGACGCACGACGAGTTTAGCTCAGAGATGGCTTTTGAAAACGCAGCCGTGATGGCCTTTGAAGAAGCGATGCGTGCCGCCGCCCCCACACTGCTGGAACCGCTGATGAAGGTCGAGGTGGTGTCGCCGGACGAATTCTTCGGGACGGTCAGCGGCGATCTCAATTCGCGACGGGCGACCATCACGTCAACGGAAATCCGAGGCACGCTGCGCGTGATCCACGCCCAGGTACCTCTGCGTCGTATGTTTGGCTACTCGACGGACCTCCGCAGCCTGACTCAGGGGCGTGCGTCCGCCAGCATGGAGATGTCGCATTACGCTCCGACATCGGTCCCGGGTATTTAGGAAACCGTAAAGTGTCAGTGTAATCGAGGATGTCAAGCGTATTTCCTCAAAAGTCGGGCGAGTGCGGTTGACAGGGGCTGGAAAGTGGATACCCTTGCCGAACTACTCGTGAAGTGAGTTTCAGTAGTCGTAAATGATTGGTTAGGTGGGACTTGGCGACAGGCGAACGCATTAGAATCCGTATGGAGTCGTACGACACTTCGGCGCTGGATCAGTCAGCGCGGGACATCGTAGACCACGCCAAGCGCACCAGCGCTCGCGTGCTTGGTCCGATACCGTTGCCGACGCGCATCGAGCGTTATACGGTGCTTCGCGGTCCTCACATCGACAAGAAATCGCGTGAGCAGTTCGAGGTCCGAACGCACAAGCGTATTGTTGACATCTACGAAGCTACGCCGCGGACCATCGAAGCGCTGAACCGGCTTGTTGTGCCGGCGGGCGTATTCGTGAAAATCAAGACCTGAGTGTTGGTCAAAATCGACGTGGTTCGCCCCGTCGATTTTTTTGTGGAATATGTTTGGGCGCATGCGCTCAATTTCTTGGCGGGCGCGTTTTGCGCCGTAAGGTACAGGGCCGACGATGATTGCAGCACTGCTGGGCAAAAAAGTCGGGATGACTCGGGTCTACGACGACAAGGGCGTCTCCATCCCCGTGACGGTTGTGGAGGCTGGGCCTTGTGCGGTTCTTCAATTACGAACCACTGAAAAGGATGGCTACCACGCGGTCCAGATGGGCTTTCAGGACGTCAAGCCTCATCGGTCGACCAAGCCTGCAATTGGGCACGCTGCCAAAGCGGGGACCGGTCCCAAGCGGTTCGCCCGTGAGATTCGTCTGGATGAGCCGGCCGACGTGTCGCTCGGCGATGTGCTGACTGTCTCCTTGTTTGAAGAAGGCGTGACCTATGTCGATGTTGTCGGCACGACCAAGGGTCACGGTTTTTCGGGCGTAATGGCCAGGCACGGTTTTGGTGGCCAGCAGGCGACGCACGGCGTCGAGCGCAAGCATCGTTCGCCGGGAAGTATCGGCGGTCATGCGGATCTGCTCCGCGGTCGCGGCGTCAAAAAGGGCAAGAAGATGGCTGGCCATTGGGGTCATGATCGTCGAACCCAGCAGAATCTTCGGTTGGTCGGGATCGACAAGGATCGCAATCTTCTGTTGATTCGCGGCAGTGTTCCAGGCCCGATGGGTCAGGTGGTTTTTGTGCGTCGGAGCAAGACAAAGGGTTGACGTGATGCTCAGCATTCCGCTTTACGACAAACAGGGAAAGCGCTCCGGCGAGGTGGAGATCGACCCCCAGATACTGGGTGGCGAGATTAGGCCTCAATTGCTGAAGCAGGCGATTGTCGCTTGGCAGGCGAACGCCCGTCAGGGTTCGAGTGCGACGCGAAGCCGAGGCATGGTGATTGGCTCCACGCGAAAGCTGTACCGTCAAAAGGGTACGGGCAATGCTCGTGCGGGTGCTCGGCGAACATGCGTCCGGCGCGGCGGTGGTGTCGCGTTTGCCAAAGGTCAGCAGAACTACAGTCAGTCGCTTAACAAGAAGATGAAGCGGTTGGCGCGTAACAACGCCATACTCGCAAAAATTCAATCCGAGCAGGTTGTCGTGATTGAGGATATTGATTTCGACGTGCCCAGCACGAAGCGGTTTGTGTCGCTTTTGAGCGCGATGGGCGCTGATCAGGGTTGCCTGTTCGCTATGGGCGGTGCGGATGACCCGGTTTACCGCTCGGGTCGCAACGTGTTGAAGACGGAGGTCAGGCCTTTCGCCGAGATTTGTGCGTACGACGTACTTCTCCGCCGGAAGCTGGTGTTGACACGTTCCGCTCTGGATGTTTTGACAGGGCAGGGAGCGGGCAAGGAATCGTAAGAGACAGGGAACGCTGACGACATGGATATTTTTCACATAATCAAGCGGCCCTTGGTAACGGAAAAGGGGACGCACCAGGCTGGCAAGCATTACGAGGCGACGCGGACCAAGGCCGCACGTGGCGGTGCCTATACGTTCGAGGTGCATCCCGAAGCGTCCAAGCCGACCATACGTCAGGCGATTGAGAAGATTTACAACGTTCGCGTGGTGACCGTGCGGACTGCCAACTGTCTGGGCAAGGCCCGGCGGGTCAGACTGTCCAAGGGTACGACACGTGCGTGGAAGAAGGCTGTCGTGGTGTTGGATGCCAACAGCCACATTGATCTGTTCTAAGGCGGGTGTAGCGAGCAAATGGGTATTCGACGACTGAAACCTACGTCTCCCGGTCAACGGCATCGGGCGCTCAACGATTTTTCCGAGCTTACGCATGGCAACAAGCGTCCGGAGAAGTCGCTGACCGAGCGTATTTCGCGCACCGGAGGCCGGAACCATCACGGTAAGATTACCGCTTGGCATCGCGGCGGTGGGGCGAGAAAGCTCTATCGGCGGATCGATTTCCGGCGGAACAAGGACGGCGTGGTGGGAGCGGTCGAGACGATCGAATACGATCCGAATCGGTCGTGCAACATTGCTTTGGTTCGGTATGCCGATGGCGAGAAGCGGTATATTCTGGCTCCGAACGGCCTGACGGCTGGCGATTCTGTGGAGAACGGCCCTGGGATCGAGCCCAAGGTTGGCAATGCCATGCCGCTGAAGAATATTCCGGTCGGCATGGATGTGCATAACATCGAGATGAACGTTGGACAGGGCGGCAAGCTGGCGAGAAGTGCCGGTGCCTCCGCCCGTCTCCTCGCCCGTGAAGGTGAGTGGGCTACGCTGGTCATGCCCTCGGGTGAAATGCGTCAGGTCCGTGTGGAATGTCGTGCGACCATCGGTCAGATCGGCAACCTCGACCACCAGAACCGTTCGATCGGCAAGGCGGGTGTCAAGCGGCACATGGGCCGGCGACCGCATGTTCGCGGAACTGCGCAGAACCCGGTTTCTCACCCGTTGGGTGGTGGCGAGGGACGCAGTGGTGGCGGTCGGCATCCGTGCAGCCCGTGGGGCAAGTTGGCCAAGGGTGGTCACACTCGGAGTCCACGGAAGGTATCCAATCGGCGCATTCTTCGTCGACGCAAGAGCAGGCGTTACGGGCAGCTCGTATTGCCCAAGAAGAGATAAGTTAAGCCTGATGCGGCGTGCAGGCGGACGATTCCGAACCGCGCGACCGTGAGGCTGGTTTGAACTGTTGGCAACGATGGTGCTAAAATGACACGTTCCCAAAAAAAGGGTCCGTTCGTTGACGAGAAACTCTATCGCAAGGCGCTGCACGCCAAAGAGCGCGGCGAGCACGCTCCGATTCGGACTTGGGCGCGTCGTTGTACGATCGTTCCTGAGTTTGTCGGGCAGAGGTTCGAGGTCCACAACGGGAACAAGTTTCTTCCGGTTTTTGTGACCGAGGACATGGTTGGACACAAGATCGGGGAATTCGCCCCGACCAGGACGTTCAAGGGCCATTCCGGCGGCAGATAGTCTGCGGTTTCAGGCTGAGGAGCGAAACGAATCGTGGCAGATACGAAGACAGAAAAGCAGGATTGGTTGGCGCGACACAGGTTTGCCCGGATCGCTCCGCGTAAGGCGAGGCTGATCATCGACTTGATTCGCGGAATGCCTTGCAGCACAGCGATGGACGCGCTTCGGTTCAATCCGAAGCGGGCGTCGGTGCTGGTCGGCACGGTGCTCAAGTCGGCAATGGCAAACGCCAACGAGCAGGAAGCGGACATGTCCAAATTGTACGTGTCCGAGGCGCGGGTTGACGAAGGCCCGGTTATGAAGCGTTGGCAGCCAAAGGATCGCGGGCGGGCGCATCCGATTTTGAAGCGAACGAGTCATTTGATCGTTCGGGTTTCGGAGAGGTAGCAGTGGGCCAAAAGATACATCCGCACGGTTTTCGAGTCGGCATTACGGAAGGCTGGTCCTCGCGCTGGTATGCCCCCAAGGCTGCCTACGGCGAGTTCCTCTCGGAAGACAACAGTGTTCGCACGTTTGTGCATGATCGGCTTAACAAGCAGCCGCCCTACGCCGCTGTCGCGCGGGTCGAGATCGAGCGCACCAGCAGCGAGGTGAAGATCATTCTTCACACCGCCAGGCCCGGCTTGGTCATCGGGCCCAAGGGGGCTGAGGTTGAGAAGCTCAAGGAGGCGATCGAGGATTTGATCGATCGCCAGGTCAGCGTCAGCATTGTCGAGATCAAGAGACCTGATCTTGACGCGCAACTGATGGCTGAGGGCATTGGCGAGCAGTTGAAAAAGCGAGGCAGTTTCCGCCGCATCCTCAAGATGCGCTGCGAGGCAGCCATGACCGCCGGCGCTAAGGGCGTGAAAATACGTCTCAGTGGACGGCTGGGCGGGGCGGAGATGTCGCGCAAGGAAACGCAGATTCGTGGCTCGATTCCGCTGCACACGTTGCAGGCGAACGTAAAATACGGCCTGTGTCATGCGGCGACCAAGAGCGGAATCATCGGGGTCAAGGTATGGTTGCACCTTGGCAGGTATGGTGAGGAAATTGAATACACCGACGCGCCGCCGCAGCGGGGCGGGCGTCGATTTAAGCGCGGCTAATCGAGCGTGTGCGTTCGAGTTGATTAGGCTGCTATGCGGGAGTATACGCCATGGCGATGATGCCGAAGCGCGTCAAGTATCGGAAGTTTCAGCGCGGCAAAATTCGTGACAAAGCCACACGCGGCAATACTGTCGCCTATGGCGAGTTCGGGTTGCAGGCGCTGTCCAAGGGGATGGTCTCCGCCCGCCAAATCGAGGCTGGCAGAGTCGCGGCGGTTCACTTTCTCAATCGAGAGGGAAAGGTTTACATGCGGGTTTTTCCGCATCGTTCGATCTCCGCAAAGCCGCTCGAAACCCGAATGGGCAAGGGCAAGGGTGAGCCGTCCGAATGGGTGGCTCGCGTCCGCGAGGGCACGATGATTTACGAACTCGGAGGCGTCGAGGAAGGGGTTGCCCGTCAGGCGATGGTTCGGGTGGCTGCCAAGATGCCGATGCGTTGCCGATTCGTGATTCGGCGTCACGGTCTTTAGGTTTGGAAGAGGACTTCGCTGTGAAGATTGCTGAAATACGGGCTATGCATACAGAAGAGCTTTACACTGAGCTTGAGCGTTTGCGCAGGCATTTGTTTGACCTGCGTGCTCAGGGGGTTACGGAAAAGTTGCACAACCCCAACCAGGTAACCGTGGCGAAGCGCGACATCGCCCGTGTGTTTACAATTTTGACAGAGCGGGACGAAAAAAACATCGAGCAGCACCAGCATCACATGGAGGCGGTGGCGGTTCGACAGGCACGGAGCGTCTGATCCAGTCCAGAACTGGCGGCGGTTGAAGGCAGGTTATGAGCGAAGCTACATCGGTAATAGAAGCTCGGAACTCCCGGCGATTGCGTGTCGGCGTTGTGACGTCGAACAAGAGCACGCAGACGATCAAGGTGGTGTTCAACTACAAGGTCAAGCACCGCAAGTACGGCAAGTATGTCAGTCGGCGGACGATCCTGCACGCACACGACCCCAAGAGTGAGTGTCAGCTCGGCGACAAGGTGGAAGTGGCTGCTTGCAGGCCGATCTCCAAGACGAAGAACTGGCGATTGGTGCGCATCATTGAACGTGGCCAGGGTGTTTAGCGGTACGGAACGAGTGAGGATTGGGAATCAGACATGATTCAGAGGCAGACCGTCGTGGATGTCACGGACAACACCGGAGCCAAGCAGGCTATGGTCATCACCGTGCTCGGAAGCAGTACATCGAGAAAGCGCAAGAAGCGGCTTAAGTCGGCGGACATTGGCGACATCGTCCGTGTCACCGTCAAGAAGGCCATGCCGAACAGCGACTTCAGCGGCGGATCGTCACGCAAGGATCGTTCGACGCGGCGGAAGGCGAAGGCTGTGGTGGTGCGAACACGTCGGGCGACGCGTCGTCCGGACGGTAGTTACGTTCGATTCGATACGAACGCGGTGGTCTTGCTGGACGACAACGGCGAGCCGCGCGGCACACGTATTTTTGGTGCGGTGGCACGCGAACTGCGTGAATTGGGATTCATGAAGATCATCTCGCTGGCTGAGGAAGTTGTTTAGCCTGCGGGAGAAGAGGTGGCGTTAATGGCCTGCAAGATACTTAAAGAAGACACCGTCGAGATCATCAGCGGTGACCATCGCGGTGCCCGAGGCAAGGTTCTCCGCGTGGACGTGGACCGCAAGCAGGTCTTCGTCGAAGGTGTGAATCTCGTCTATCGGCATGTCAGGCCTTCGCGTCGCAACCCGCAGGGCGGGCGACTGCAGAAGGAGGCACCGATCCATATTTCAAATGTGCTTCCGGTCGATCCGAAGGTCGGTCGGGGCTTGCGGGTGCGTTTCGAGGTGGAGCGTGACGCCAAGGGCAACGTGATCGGAAAACGCAGAGTGACCAGTGCGGGCAACGTCCTGAGCGTGGTCAAGGCGAAGCAATCTAGCTGATACGGATGGCGGTCATGGTCGGATTAATGCAAAAGTATTTCTCGGAAATCCAATCTCCCCTCGGGGAGGAGTTGGGTATTTCGAACAAGTTGGCGATCCCGCGACTGACCAAGGTCGTCGTGTCCGCCGGTTTGGGCAAGGCGATCCAGGAGAAGAAGCGCATCGAAGCTTCCGTCCGGGACTTGACGGCGATCGTCGGACAGCGTCCGGTGGTGTGCAAAGCCAGAAAGAGTGTCTCGAACTTCAAGCTTCGCGAAGGGTACGACATCGGCGTGAAGGTGACCTTGCGAGGCCGGCGGATGTACGAGTTCGTCGAGCGGTTTGTGAACACAGCTGTCCCGCGTATGCGTGACTTTCGCGGTATGCCAGCGACCAGTTTTGACGGCCAGGGAAACTATTCGGTGGGTATCGCCGATCAGACCATTTTTCCGGAAATCGACATAGACAAGGTCGACTACGTCCAGGGCATGAACATCACGTTTGTGACCACTGCCCGCACGGACGAGCAGGCCAAGCGTTTGTTGTTGATGCTTGGACTCCCGTTGCGGGGGTATGAGCCGGGATCGGAGAAGCAGTAATATGGCGACGACGGCATGGATTTACAAGGCGAAGCAGCCACCCAAGTTTAGCAGCCGCACCATTCGACGGTGCGAGCGCTGTGGTCGGTCCCGCGCGGTGTATCGCAAATTTCGGCTTTGCCGGATTTGCTTCCGCGAGTTGGCCCACATGGGCATGATTCCGGGCGTTCGCAAGGCGAGTTGGTAGAGGCTGATTAAGAGGATGAATCAAGATGTGGAGTGATCCCATCGCGGACATGCTGACGCGGATTCGAAACGCTGTTCGCGCCCGCAAGAACGAAGTGCTGATCCCAAGCTCAAAGGTCAAGGTCGGCATTGCTGAAGTTCTGAAACGGGAAGGCTATATTGGCGACTTCGACGTGATCGCCGATACCCGTCAGGGGCAGTTGCGCGTTCAGTTGAAATACGACAAGTTCGGCCAGCGTGCGATTCAGTCGATTCGTCGCGAGTCGAGGCCTGGGCGCCGGTATTATGTCGGTATTGATGCGATGCCCACGGTTCTGGACGGACTTGGTGTCGCCATCGTTTCGACGAGTGGCGGCGTGCTAAGTGACCGTGAGTGCCGCAGTCGCCGTGTCGGCGGCGAGTTGCTTTGCACGGTTTACTAAAGGAGGCGGTGACCGAATGTCGCGGATAGGAAAAAAAGCGATTGCGTTGCCGGATGGTGTTACCGTTTCGGTAAACGGGCGTGCGGTCGACGTGTCGGGCCCGCTCGGCCAGTTGAATTGGTCTGTGCCGGAAGGCATCGTCGTTGAGAACGACACTGCCGCCAAGACAGTCGTCGTTCGCCAGAAGGAAGAGCGCAAGGAACTAAGCAAGTTTCACGGATTGAGTCGCGCGTTGATCAATAACATGGTCACTGGCGTCAAGGACGGTTTTCAAAAGAAGCTCGAAGTGTACGGCACGGGATACGGTGCCGACGTGAAGGGCGGCAAGTTGCATCTGAATTGCGGCTTCATGGGCCGGGGGTCCAAGGGCGTCGCACAGTTTCAGATCGAGATTCCGAAGGGCTTGACCATTGACGTTGAGGTGGCGGCTTCGCGTGGCGACACCGAGCCGGCCAAGTTCACGATCAAGGGTTGCGACAAGCAGGTGGTCGGGCAGTTCGCGGCGGAGGTTCGCAAGATCAGACCCCCCGAACCCTACAAGGGCAAGGGTATTCGATATCACCAGGAAGCGATTCGCCGTAAGCAGGGCAAGGCTCTGGCTGGCGGTCGTTAGTTGACGGAAGGCGTTGTCAAGCGATGTTGACGAATAAGAAGTGTCCCAAGACCGGGCGGCGGTTGCGTCGCAAGATCGGGATCCGCAAGCGCGTGCTGGGCACGGCGGAGAGGCCTCGACTGTCGGTGTTTCGTTCGCTGACCCACATATCGGCTCAGATCGTGGATGATCATCGCGGTGTGACGATTTGTCAGGCGTCTTCGTTCAACAAGGAACTTCGCGGCGAGATTGGTTACGGCGGCAACAAGAATGCAGCCGAGAGGGTGGGCGTTGCTCTGGCAGAGCGTGCGAGAGCCGCCGGACTGAGCAAAGTCGTCTTCGATCGAAATGGTTACAAGTTTCACGGCCGGGTGAAGTCATTGGCCGAAGCTGCCCGCAAGGGCGGTTTGGAATTCTAACCCCGGATACGGGAACTGGCGGACAAAACGCATGAGCCGAATGCAAAGACAATCGAATAAGCCGAAGGATCCTCTCGAAGGGACGGGTCTTGAGGACAGCGTCGTGCGGATTTATCGCTGTGCGACGGTGGTCAAGGGCGGGCGACGATTCAGCTTCGCGGCGCTGGTCATCG
Source organism: Phycisphaerae bacterium (assembly GCA_029260215.1). Taxonomy (GTDB): domain Bacteria; phylum Planctomycetota; class Phycisphaerae; order UBA1845; family UBA1845; genus OFTM258. Next base: position 27,028 of record JAJDDQ010000039.1, on the reverse strand, counting down.
TGGGCGATCGCAAGGGTCGCGTAGGCGTTGGCTACGGAAAGGCTCCGGAGGTTCCGTCGGCGGTTGAGAAGGGGCGCAAGATTGCTCAGCGAGCGCTGCAGACGATCAAGCTCAAGGGCAACACGATACCGCATCGGGTCAATGTCACGTGCGGCGCGAGTCGCGTCGTCATGGTGCCAGCCAGCGAGGGTACGGGTGTCATCGCCGGGGCGAGCATGCGTGCGGTTCTGGAGTTGGCGGGCGTGCATGATGTGTTGACCAAAAGCTACGGCTCGCGGAACCCCAAGAATCTGGTTCGGGCGACTTTTGACGCATTGGCTTCGCTTCGCACACTCGAAGATATCGAGGCGCTGCGCGGTGTGAAGCTTTCAGCATAGGGACGATTCGCATGCAATTGGCGGACATTACTAAATTAGCCGGCCGGCACAAGCGTCGCTTGCGTGTCGGTCGCGGTACGGGCAGCGGCCACGGCAAGACCTGTGGCCGAGGGCACAAGGGTGCGGGTTCGCGTGCTGGTTCTAAGCGCAATCGGGTGACCGAGGGCGGTCAGATGCCGATTTTCCGGCGTCTTCCGAAGCGTGGGTTCAGCAACGCAGCCTTTCGCACACGTTACAACGTGATCAACATCGCGACGCTTGAAGAGCGATTCGATGCGAATACGCATGTGACGCAGGCGGTGCTGGCGGATGCTGGCCTGATTCGCCATCGTAAGTTGGGGTTGAAGATCCTCGGTGACGGTGACCTGACGAAGAAGTTCGTGATCGAAGCGGATCGGTTCAGCAAGTCGGCTGCTGAAAAAATCCAGTCCGCCGGCGGAGAAGCGAAAGTTCTCAAACGCGAATCACAGGTGTCTTAAACTATTATGTTTCGTACATTCCTGAACATTTTCAAGATTCCCGAGTTGCGCAACAAAGTGTTGTTCACGGTGGGCATGCTGGTTATCTACCGGGTCGGATTTTACGTCGCGATTCCGGGGGTGAATCAAGAGGCTATGTCCAGTTCGGGCGGCTTGGGTGAGCTGGGTGAGTACTTCGCCATGTTCACGGGCGGCGACCTGACCCAGAGCACGATCTTCGGCTTGGGTATCATGCCGTACATATCAGCCTCAATTATTTTCCAGTTGCTGCTCACGGTAGTGCCGGCGCTGGAGAAATTGAAGAACGAGGGTGAAGTCGGGCGGCGAAAGATTCAGGAATACACGCGCTACGCCACGGTGGGGCTTTGCTTGGTTCAGGGCATGATATGGATGAACTACCTGGAAGGGAATCAGTTTATCTATGCGCCGTTCCGAGGCCATTTCATGTATTGGCTGATGGGACTGATGGCCTTAACCAGCGGCACCATTTTCTTGATGTGGATTGGCGAACAAATTGACAAGTACGGTATCGGCAACGGCGTGTCGCTGATCATTATGGCTGGCATCATCGCGCAGATGCCGGGCGCGGTGATCTGGGTTGTGGAGCACGCCAGATTGTCGGTCGCCGGCGGCGGTGCTGACGACATGGGGCCTGAGAAGATACTGTTCATTCTCGTAGCCTTCGTTACGGTGGTGGCAGGTTCGATCCTTATCACCCAAGGGCAGCGGCGTATTCCGATTCAACAGGCCAAGCAGACCAGAGGTCGGCGCGTCTACGGCGGGCAGAGGCAGTATCTCCCGTTGCGCGTCAATCATGGCGGGGTCATGCCCATCATCTTCGCCAGTTCGCTGTTGATTTTTCCCGGGATGATCTTCGGCCAACTGGGGAATGCGTTCCCCGGAGGCCCGTGGAGTTTCCTGGCCAACGCATTCGGGAACGGCTCGTTCCTTTACGTGATTACCTATGTGGCGATGGTGTTCTTCTTCGCCTACTTCTGGACCACGGTTCAGTTTCAGCCCAAAGAGATGGCCAACAATCTGCGCGACTATGGCAGCTTCATTCCGGGTCTTCGGCCCGGCAAGCGCACGGCGGACTATCTTGAAAAAGTGATGAGTCGGATCACGTACGTTGGTGCAGCCTTTCTGGCGCTCATCGCGTTGATTCCGACGATGGTAGCTGGGTGGCTCAAGATTCCTTTCATCGTGTCGGCGTTTTTGGGCGGCACGGGATTGTTGATTGTTGTGAGCGTTGCGTTGGACGTTGTTCAGCGGATCGAAGCCAGCCTGATTATGCGTAACTACCAGGGATTCCTTGGCGGTGAAGGGCAGATTCGAGGCAGACAGAGTTAATGGATCGACCGGTTGGGCGGAAATCCGAGAAGACGAGTAGCGGGCGTGCTGGTGGACGAGTGCAAAGCGGAATCATACTGAAAAGCGCTCGTGAAATCGATTTGATGCGTCGTGCGGGCGGTTTGGTTAGCTCGGTTCTTGACGAACTCGAAGGGTTGGCCAAGCCCGGCGTCACGACGGCGGAGTTGAACCGGATCGCGGAGGATCGCATTGCCAAGGCGGGCGCGGAGGCCTTGTTCAAGGGCGTCGTAAATCCGCAGGCAAGTTTCCCGTTTCCGGCTGCTTTGTGTACGAGCGTCAACGAAGTAGTGGTGCATGGCTTGCCGGATGACAAGCCGCTGGTAGACGGCGATATTGTCAGCGTCGATTGCGGCGTGCGGTTGAGCGGCTACTGCGGCGACTCAGCCCGGACGTTCGCGATTGGAACGATCAGTGAAGATGTTCGTCGCCTTTTGGATGTGACCCGAGGCACGCTGGACATGGCGGTGCGTGAGGCGCGTGCGGGCCGGATGTGGAGCGAGGTCGCAGCCGCCATGCAGGTCTACGTTGAAGGAGAAGGGTTGTCGGTCGTGCGTGATTTTGTCGGGCACGGCATAGGCCAGGAAATGCATGAGGAACCCAAGGTTCCCAACTATCGCGATCGCAAGCAGGCCCGCAACGACTTTCGTTTGCAGGCCAACATGACGCTCGCGATCGAACCGATGGTGAACCTCGGCAGCCACAAAGTTCGGTACGGCACGCCCGATCGCTGGGCGGTGGTGACTCAGGACGGCTTGTGTGCCGCCCATTTTGAGCACACGGTCGCGGTGACGGAAGCGCAAGCAGAGATTTTGACAGCCTGCGGTTGAGCGATCGCAGGAGTTTTTTGGAGCAGTTGTCATGAAAGTACGAGCCAGCGTTCGGCGGATTTGCGAAAACTGCAAGATCGTTCGTCGCAAGGGTGTTGTACGCGTGATTTGCACGAATCCGCGTCACAAGCAGCGACAAGGCTAAGGAGGTCGAAGATGCCGCGTATTGCGGGTGTGGACATTCCGAACGACAAGCAGATCGAATATTCGCTTCGATACATCTATGGTGTTGGGCCTCACGTCTCGCTTCTGATTTTGAAAGAAGCGGGTATCGAGCCGAACGTCAAAGCCAAGGATCTCACCGAGGACGAGGTGGCGACGATCGCGGGTGTTATCGATCGCAACTACCAGGTTGAAGGTGTGGCCCGTCGCGCGGTTTCCGCGTGCATTGCGCGATTGCGCGATATTGGGTGCTATCGAGGTTTGCGTCATCGTCGCGGGTTGCCATGTCGTGGCCAAAAGACGCGATCAAATGCCCGAACACGCAAAGGCCCCAAGAAGACCGTTGCAGGCAAGAAGGGCGTCAAGGAGTTGAGCCGTGGCTAAACAAGGAAAGCGTCGCGTACGCCGTAACGTCGCGCGAGCGATCGCGCACATTAAGGCGTCGTTCAACAATACGATGATCAACATTACCGACATGAACGGCGAGACCCTTGCGTGGTCGTCTGCCGGCACGGTCGGTTTCAAGGGTACACGCAAGAGCACGCCCTTTGCCGCTCAGCGCGCGGCGGAGCGCGTCGCCCAGGCGGCGAAGAAATTCGGCGTGATCGAGTTGGAAGTGCGCGTCAAAGGCCCAGGCGGCGGGCGCGACTCAGCCGTGACGGCTTTGCAGGCGTCGGGCATGCGCATTCAGTCCATTGAGGACTGTACGCCGCTGCCGCACAACGGATGCAGGCCCTCGAAGCGCCGGCGCGTCTAGCAGCATGATTTGAAGTCTGAAGGATGTACGTCGAACGGGTGGTTCGACACAACTGATACGGATCGGACGAACACGAGATGGCGAGATATACTGGACCTGTTTGTCGTCAATGCCGCCGCGAGGGCATCAAGCTGATGCTCAAGGGGATACGGTGCGAATCCGCCAAATGCCCGATGGAGCGTCAATGGCGCAGCAATCCGCCGGGCATGCATTCCTGGCGACGCGGCAAGGGAAGCAACTACCTGGTCCGTCTGCGCGAAAAGCAGAAGGTAAAGCGTTACTACGGCGTGCTTGAAAAGCAGTTCAAACTCTACTTTGAAGCGGCGTCCAAGCTCCCCGGCAACACCGGTGTGGAGCTGCTGACATTGCTCGAGCGTCGTCTGGACAACGTTGTCTGGAAGCTCGCGTTCAGCCAGTCGCGCCGCACCGCCCGTCAGGCCGTCGTTCACGGACACATTACGGTCAACGGCCGAAAGGTCGACAGGCCTAGCTTTCGTATTCGCAACGGCGACGTGATCGGGACGCACAGTTGCGAGCGCAGTCGCAAATATGTCCAGCGCCTCATGGGCGACAGTCCGCCGCCGGTGCAGGAGTGGTTGGAACGTGATATCACCAAACTTGAAGGACGGGTCATCGCGCTGCCGACGCGCGAACATGTGCAAATACCCGTCGAGGAGCAACTCATTGTCGAGATGTGCAGTCGCTAACGCCCAGTGTGTGCGTTGCGCGGTCGATGGATGCGACCGCGCTGCCGTTCGAGGACCAATCGGGACCTGCAGGAGACTTGGCTAATGCGTATCAGATGGCGTGGATTGGAACTGCCGAGCACCGTTCAGCTTGATGAGTCGGTTAGTACGCCCAGGTATGGCCTGTTCGTCATTGAACCGTTCGAGCGCGGCTTCGGTACGACCATCGGCAACTCCCTTCGCCGGGTGTTGCTGTCGAGTATCGAAGGTGCAGCCGTGTGCAGCGTGAAAATCGCCGGGGCCGCCCACGAGTTCATGAGCTTGCCCGGTGTGTTTCAGGATGTGACGGATATCATTCTGAACATCAAGGGCCTGGTCGTAAAGTGCGATTCTTCGGAACGCAAGACGATCAAGGTCGAGCGCAAGGGCAAGGGAGACGTTACGGGTGGCGACATTGTTTGCGATCCGTCTGTCGAAATTATCAACAAGGATCACGTGATCGCGACCTTGACCGACGATGTCGAGTTCCAGGCGGAGCTGACTGTCTCGTCCGGTCGAGGCTATGTCACAGCCGTGGAAAATGCGGAGCGAGAGAACGAAATCGGTGTCATACCGGTCGATTCGGTTTATTCGCCGGTCGTGCGCGTTCGCTTTCGCACCGAGGATACGCGTGTCGGCCAGCGGACCAACTACGATCGGCTTAACCTTGAGATATGGACCGATGGTACGATTTCGCCGGATGACGTGCTGGTCGAAGCGTCCAAGATTCTTCGCAAGCATCTGAACCCGTTTGTTCACTACCTCCAGCTTGGTGAGGACACGATTCAGAGCGCGCCCGCCCATGAAGCCGACGGCGGTACGCACAAAATGGACAACGCGATGCAGTCGATCCTGGCCAAGCCGATTGCGGAACTGGAATTTTCCGTACGGGCCAGCAACTGCCTCGATGCCGCGAAGATCCGCACGGTCGGTGAGCTTTGCCGCCTGACCGAGGGTGACATGCTTCGTTTGCGCAGTTTCGGCAAGACCTCTCTGAGGGAGGTTCGCCGGAAGCTTGGCGAGATGGGGCTGGGGCTGGGCATGATGTTTGAATCTCAGGATTCCGCCGACGGTGGCGAAAGCGGAAGTGTGCCGGAAAATCCGCACGAGCTTTCGGTGCCCGCGGATCATAACTAGAATTTCGTATGAGCGTCGGCGGTCGCGCCGACACAATTTGTGAATATGGTGAAGCCATGAGGCATCGTGTAGCGCATCGAAAGTTAAATCGCACGTCCGAACATCGCAAGGCGATGCAGCGGAATTTGGCCCAGTCTCTTTTCGAGCACGGCCAGGTCCGCACGACGCTCCCCAAGGCCAAAGACCTCAAGCCCTTTGCCGAGCGGCTTATCACGCTGGCCAAGCGGGCCCGCGGGGGGAGTCTCGAAGCCCGTCGTCGCATCCACAGGCTGATGAGCGATCGTTCCTTGATCCCAGCCGAGCACCGCGACGATTATGAAGCGATGACCGACGCCCGTCGCAAGCAGGTGCTTCGCTCCCGCAGTGGTCGCCGGCATCGGACGGGTGCGCCAAGGGGCGGCTTGCCGTTCACCGCCGAGACGGTCACCTATCGCTTGATCGAGAAGGTCGCGCCCAATTTCGAAGACCGACCCGGTGGGTACACGCGGTTGATTCGCTTGGCGAAGCGTCGCATCGGCGATCAGGCTTGCCTCGCCATCGTGCAACTCGTCGGCGACGAGGAAGCTCCGACCGGCGTGACCAAGCCTGGAAAATCAGCGCGACGCAGTCGTGCCGATGCGCGTTACGCAGCCGCAGTCAAAGCTGCCAAGCAGTTTGCCGCGGCTCAGCGATCCGGTTCTGCCAAGGCAGACGCCCTTGCTGACGACGCATCCGGCGACAGCGCATAGACCGACCCCAACGCCTTTGGCTGTGAGGGCTGAAGATGCCCACGGAGAGTGCGTGTCCGTTTTGCAAAATCGTCGCGGGTGAGATTCCCGCGACCGTGGTCTTCGAAACGGCGTCCGCGCTTGCGTTTCTCGATATCGGCCCACTTGCGTCGGGTCACACGCTCCTCATCCCGAAGTTTCACATTGAAAGAATTTCGGATATGTCCGCCGAGGCGGCGGCTGAGCTAACCGGATGCCTACCTCGACTGGCCCGAGCGATTCAATCTACCTCGGGAGCGGACGGGCTGAACGTGTTGCTCAACAGCGGCCGCGTCGCCGGTCAGGTTGTCGACCACGTTCACTTTCATCTGATACCGCGCGGGCCTGACGATGGTCTGGGGTACCGTTGGAACACCGGTGCCTATTCCGAAGGTGAAGCCGCCGCGCTGCAAAAGCGCATCAGAAAACTCCTGGAAAGCGAGTAGTCTTGGTGGCTGGTCCCTTCAAAGCAGTATTTTTCGATTTCTACGGCACGATCGCTTCGGGCGATGTGGAAGCCGTCGAACGGGCGTGCGCCCATGTCGTTCGAGATTTCGACCTACCGATCACTGCTCGCGAGATGGTCGTTGAGTGGGGCAATCGGTTCTTTGCGGAGGTCGATGCGTGTCGCGTGAATGGTTTTCGCAGGCTTTACGACTGTGAATGTGCGAGTCTCGTCGCGACGTGCGCGCAATGGGTGGGCCAAATCGATCCGACGCCCTACGCCGACGAACTTTTCGAGTATATGAGCTTCCCGAACCTCCACCCTGAAGCCAAAGAGGTTCTCCAGAGCATTGACCTGCCCAAAATCTGCGTCTCGAACGCGGATGACGATCACCTGCTTCCCGCGATCGAGCGTCATGGCCTGGAATTCGACGCTGTCGTATCGAGCGAGCAGGCGGCCTCCTACAAGCCTGAATCCGCGATTTTTGAGCACGCATTGGAGGTTTTCAGCCTGAAACCCCGCAATGTCCTGCACGTAGGGGATTCCCTGCACAGCGACGTAGGCGGTGCTCGATCGGCTGGGATTTGTGCCGTCTGGGTGTGCCGTGAACGCCGCATTCACGACGTTGGATCAGGCGAAGCGGATCATAAGATAAGCTCTCTAAGCGACTTACGTCGAATTGTGGCTGCCTAACCTTCCTCGCCGGCGCGTGTCTAACCTTGTACGGCAGCGGGAATCTGTTTGCCGCAGGTGGGTTCGTGTGCTATTGATTAACATGTGTGAACTATCTTACGATGTTCATAATCGGCGGACGCAAAAAACCGAAAGGGGTATTGCCGTGAGAAATCAAACCAGATGGGCTAGGCCTGCGTGGTTGGCCATGCTGGTTGCCGCGTTTCTAGCATCGACGGCGCCGGAAGCGTTCGCTCAGAGAGGGCACGGCGGATCGTCCCATCGCTCGGGCGGTGGGGGGCATGGCGGTCGTTCCGCGCGTTCGATCGGCAGAAGCGGCGGCGGGCACTCTTCGCGCTCGATCGGCAGAAGCAGCCGGGGTCGTTCCTCGCGTTCGGTCGGCAGGAGCAGCCGTGGACATTCCTCGCGGTCGGTGGGTCGAAGCGGCATTGGTCGTTCTTCGCGGTCGATCGGTCGCAGCGGTGGCGGGCATGCTTCACGCAGTCGGGGGATCACCTCGCGATCCAGTCGCGGCTCGTCCGGCTCCTTCCGCAGCGCCCCACGCAGATCGTCCGGTTCATCGCGTTCGATTCGTGGCGGATCGTCCGTGCAGTCCAGGTCACCCTCCCGGCAGGTTCGGCGCGGATCATCGACGTCGATGGGTCGATCGCATTCGCCGGCTCGTTCCGGGTCATCTTCGATTCGCAGAAGTCCCGCGTCTTCGCTCGGTAATCGCTCATCCGCCAACGGCGGACGAACGAACCGCAGCGCCGTGCGTGCTCCGCGTTCGGCCACCAATGGAGGTCACAGCCCATCGTCATCGAGTTTCTCTCGTTCGTCGCGTTCGCGGAGTTCGAACGTTGGGGGCACGCGGTCTCGCCTGTCGCCTTCGCGCGGCGCGCGTGATTCCGCGCATTCGTCGTTGTCACCGAGTCGGGCGTCGCGTTCGATCGGTCGATCCGCGAACAGCCAGCATTCCGGCGCGTCGCGTGCTACGCGCTCAACGAGGTCGGCCACAAGAGGTTCCTTCGGCAACCCCGGACGCCTGAGTCGATCGGATTCGACGTCCAGCCGGTCTACGCGGTTGGACCGCAGCGGCAATTCACCGCGGGCGTTTCGCAGCGTTCGCGGTTCGTCGGATGTGAATCGCGCCTACAAATCACCCGCACGCGGCAACTGGTACGGTTCCGGTCGGACCGCCGGCGCGACCGGAACGCGTCGTCCGCTTGACCTGTCGTTTTCCAATTACGGTCGCGATGGTTATGAACGCGCCGGGCTTTCGATCGGCTCGGGCGGCGGTGTGACCGCGTACTACGACCGCAACCGTTACGATCGCGGCCACGGGTACGACGGGGGTTATGGCTATGGTGGGGGGCATGGGTATAACTATTACGGCGGTCTCGGTGGCGGCTTTGGGTATGGTTATGGTGGCGGCTTTGGCATCGGATATGGTTACGGTGGCGGGTATGGTTACGGCGGCCTCGGTTATGTGAGGGATCACAGTGTGTTCTACGGCGGGGCGTATTATCCGTATGGGTACGCCAGTCTCTACGATACGTACTACTACCGGTATCCATACTTGTCGCTCGGATACGTCAATACGCCCAGTTGGACGGTCTATGTCGATACGCCGGCGGTCGAGACTGTCTATGTTGAGAATCCTGATCGTACGGTGTATGTCGACGAGCAGGTCAACGGCACGCAGGTTGTTTATCCAACCCGGGCCGATAGACCGGCTGATGTGCGTGGCGACTTCGTCGGTCCGCCAACGGGAGCGGAGGCATCTGCAGCTCCTCCCGACGGGCGCGAAATCGAAGTAGAGCCGCAGGAACGCATCCCTGTTCAGAATGCATGGCTCGCGACGGGTGACAAGGATTTCCGCAATGGTGCGTACGATGATGCGACGCAGGCGCTGTCCTATGCTGTGTTGGAAGAGCCGGACAATGGGTTCGCTTCGCTGGCGTATGGCTTGGCGCATTTCGCCTCGGGTGATTACGCGGCCTCTGCGGGTGCGATTCGCCGCGGGTTGGGACTCGCTCCTGATGTTGTGGACAGGCCCATCGACATTTCCCGTCTTTACGGGAAGACTTCGGACCTGACGAATCAGACGCAGGCGTTGCAACTGCACTTGGCATCGACGCCGGGCGACGCAGACGGTTGGTTTGTGCTGGGATACATCGAGTATGCCTCCGGACATCCCGAAGACGCGCTGCTCGCTTTCGATCGGTCAGCCAAGCTGAATCCGAACGATCCTTATGCGGCGGTTCTGCGTGACGCAGCCCGTCGCGTGAAACCGAATTGAGCAGGCGCGTGCCGACCAATCGCCGAAGGGTGCGAGCTGGTCGGCGCGCGCCCTCGCTCCACGTTCGCGTCTTACCGGAAATCTGCGACGCGACTTTTTACCCCGCAGAGTTGTAAGCGTCCTTCAGCCAGCCGATGAGTTCCGCGTTGACTTCCTTTGCGTTGGCAAGGCGCACGCGGTGGCTGACCATCGAGTTGAAGCTGCCCGACGCTTCGAGCCGACTTGTTGGTTTCGTACCTTTCAGGTTGATGCCGACATCGACACGCGTTTTGGTCGATGGCTGGATGATGCCGAATTGCTTCTTGCGTCGCACGCTTGTGTAGGCTTTTTTCGGTGCGATTTCAACGTCCGAGCCGAACCGGCTGATGGCGGTGATCAGTTTGTCGTAGATTGGGCGCAGCGATTCTTTGGGTCCGGTGTATTGCTCGGTGACGAGATCGGTTCCGGATTCGGTGGCCGACCCCGCGTCGCTCTTGAGCAGCTTGTGCGCGACGAGATTGGCGTACCCGTGGGTTAGTTCGTGGTCGGTTTTTAGGAATTTGACAAGCGCTCCGTGCTTTTCGAGCTTCGAGCTCTTGGCGACCTTGAGCCACTGCTCGAGCGACTTGCCGGTCTTTTCCTTCAGGTTCGCAATCATCGCTGCCGCCATTTCTTCCGGTGATTTCGCCATGTGTGTTGCTCCTTGATTTGCCCGAACAATTCTGTTCCGAGTCTGCCGCAACGACAGTTTCCCTTCTTTTCAACGGATCGCAACGTGTCTTTGGCTGAAATGGATTTTTTTCAGGAATGCCGCGTGTCACGAAGATGCGTTCCGTCCTGATTCCACGCGCGGTTCAGGTCCGCTACGATTTCGGGCATGTTACGCGACACGCACACTCTTATGGGGATGGCCGCCGGTTTGGCGACGTCGGTCTGTTGGACCGTGACGATGCTTTGCTTTACTGCGGCGGGGCGGCGACTCGGCCCCGGTTTGGTCAACGGTCTGCGGTTGTTGTTGGCCGTTGTGTTGCTGGGTTTGACGCATCGGATTCTCAATGGGGTGTGGTTACCGGAAGCGGTCTCGGGGCAGATCGTGTTGCTGGCATTGTCCGGTGTCGTCGGGCTGACAATCGGGGATCACGCGCTTTTTGTTTCGTTTCTGGACATCGGCCCCCGAATGTCAGCGTTAATTATGACGACGTCTCCGATATTCGCCGCGTTCTTCGGGTGGATTTTCCTTGGTGAAGTGCTGCAAGGGATGGCGTGGTTGGGCGTGGTGATTTCGATCGCCGGATTGGCCTGGGTGGTTCTCGAGCGCGCGCCTGCGGCCGTCGGTACGCGTTCTCCGCGCTTCTTTCGCGGTGTGATGTGCGCAATGGTCGGTGCATCGTGTCAGGCCGGGGGGTTGATGCTCAGTAAGAAGGGCATGGGCCACGGATGGCTGCCTGCGGCGGAACACCTGAACCCGCAGGCGGCTACGCTGGTGCGCATGTTCTTCGCTGGGGCGGTCTCGTTGCCGTTGACTGTTTACTACGTGCGTCGCTCGATTCGCGCGCGGCCTGCGGGAGACGCGTGCGAAGCATCGTCCGGCAGTCTGATCCGAATGGGTTTGGTTTACACAGCCTTCGGTTCGGTGAGCGGTCCGTTTCTTGGTGTTTGGCTGTCGCTGGTGGCGTCGGATCGCGCGCCGCTGGGTATTGCTCAGACGTTGTGCTCGCTGGTGCCGGTGCTCATGCTTCCGGTGACCGCGATCGCGTACAAGGAACCCGTGACGTTGCGGGCGGTGCTGGGGACGCTTCTGGCAGTGGGCGGAGCGGGGCTTTTGTTTCTGCAGCCAGGTTAGAACCCTATCCTTCTGCACCGGTTGGAAACCGGTGCCACACGAAGAGTAATCGCTCCTTGGCAAGCCACTATACGCAAAGACTTTCTTCGTAGGTTGAGCTTGGGATGCGCGTCGCGACGCATTGCTCGAGGGCGTGCACCACGAGTTCGTCGTACTGTGATGATGGGTCTTTTCTGAGGGCTTTGACGGCTTCGTTGGGCTTGAGGCCTGATCCGTTGGCGTCGTCGTCTGTCAATGCGTCGTAGGCGCGTACCGCCCGTATGATCTTGGCTCCGATCGGAATGCCATTCGGTGTGAGGCCGTCCTCGCTCGCGAGACAATCGAGCACTGCGTCGTCCTGATTGAGCAAGAGCGGAACGGCTCCGCTGAGAATCGGCTCGAGCGAGTGTACGAGTTCGTGGCCGTGGAACGTGTGCTGAATGCGGCTTGGGTCCGAGTCGATCGTGCCGACGGCTTTGGATATCAGTTTGGTGGTGATCTCGACGTTGCCGATGTCGTGCAGCAGCGCGCCGACGCGAATGTCGTCCACCTGCTTCTGAGGCAAGTGTAGTTTTTCCGCGACCGACTGGCTCAGTTCAGCCACGCGAATCGAACGGGCTTTGACGTTGGGGTTGGCACCTTGCAGATAGCGGGCCAGCACCTCGACGATGCCGACATATGCGACATGCAACTCCTCGACTTTGGAGGCTCGTTCATCGCACAATGTGCCGATCAGCAACGCAGTCAGCCCGAGCACGGCTGCCCATACGGTCACGACCAATCCGATCAAGAGCGGCGAGGAGTAGACGGCGAAACCTGAGGAATCCAAAGTCAGCGCAATAGTGACGCACACGGCTGAAAACACCGAGAGCAGTCCGGCAGAGAACCGGCCCAGGAAGTATCCGCTCAACACGACGGGCAGGAAGAAGAGATAGAGGATGACTATCTTGTGTTCCTGCATCATGACGAGAAGCGATGTCATCGCCAGCGCAATGAGCAGGAGCATGATCTCGAACGTGCGTTTGTTGCTTTTTCCAACAGCCATGACTACTCCATCTGGTCGCTAAAAAATGGCGACTTCCTCTTCGTCGGCCTCGACGTTTTCCGGTGCAGGTGACAGCGGCTCGACAACAAGGTCAGTTGCGCCGTACCGTTTTCCCAAATCGCGAAACTGGTTTGCGATGGTCAACCATATTTCGACCAGATCGGCATCGAACTGTGTCCCGGAGCCTTGTTTGATGATTTCGACACATTTGCTGTGTGGAAAGGCGTCCTTGTAAACGCGCTTGGACGCCAGGGCATCGTAAACGTCCGCGATGGCGATGATGCGCGCCGTAAGTGGAATCTCCTTGCCTTTGAGGCCGTACGGGTAACCCTTTCCGTCCCACCGTTCGTGATGAGCCAGTGCGATTTCTCGGGCCATTTCGAGAAAGTTCGATTGGCCCAGGCGATACTCAATCTGGCGGAGACACTCGCCGCCTATAATCGTGTGCTCCTGCATTCGATTCCGCTGTTCTTCTGTGAGCTTGCCCGGCTTGCGCAGGATTGAGTCCTCGATTCCGACCTTGCCGATGTCGTGCAACGCCGAGCTGATTCCGATCAGGCGAATGAAGGTCGGTGTGACGACGGCGTTGTATCGCGGGTGATCGCGCAACGCCGACGCCAGTGTCGATGCGTAAATCGCAATGCGTTCCAGGTGATCCCCTGTTTCCGGGTCTCGGGAGTCGGCCAATTTGGCCAGTCCGAAAATGACGGCGTCGCGTGTGCGTACGAGTGTTTGAATGCGTCGCAGCGATTTCGTTTCCGAGTTTCCCCGTTCGCGGTCCATCCGGTCGTGAAAACGGGAGATGAGCAGGAAAACCGTGATGCCCAGCAATGCGCATGTCCAAGTAGCCGCCAACGCACCGGCGAGCGGAAGCGTGTCCGCCGCGACAACCGCACTGGCGCGAACCGGTTTCGCGGGCGTGTGAACGACAAGCCAACCCGTTTCGTGCTTGAGCGGGACGGCGATTGCAATTCGGCCACCGTTCGGGTTTTCGATGAATCCGCCAAGCGTGTACTCGATGTTAGGCCGCTCAATCAATCCGTCCCAACTCAACGTTTGCCCCGTTTGGAAACCGTTCGCCGAGTTATCGGTCACCGGGTTCAACACGTTCCAGTCTGCATCGACCAGTGCGACGGGAAAGCGGGGAGTGTGGTTATTGGTCTCGAGCTTTCGTCGCAATTCGCCAGCGTCGACATTTGAAAAGGAGCTGCGGCTGGCACCTTCGCCGATGATCGAGGCTGCCAAGCGATCCGCTTCGTGGGACAGCAGAAGCCTGGCTTGAGAATCCGCCGCGTCGAAAAGAGAGGCTGTCACAAACCGGTGCTGCAACCACAGCCCGATCGTGACGCACAGCACTTGGGTTGCACAGAGAAAAACGAATTGCTTGTTTCGTTCCGTCATGACGAGGCAGTCTTTCCCGCAGTCGAGCCTGGGTCGCTCGGATCGCGAACCGTCGGCTTGCTGTCTACCCATTCGGGAAGCGGCTGCCAGCACTTGATTCGCGTGTGGATGGAGTTGCATGATCTTCGTGAATTTCTTGCTTTCCGGTCGTGGGCGCCGGTTCCGATAACGTGCCGAGTATCAAAGTGAAGATTCGGGAAAACGGGCGTTCAAAAATGGACGATAGGGATGGTGAAGCAGATACGGATCGCCCAACCAGAGTTGGAAGGGGAACGCATTCCGTTCGGATGTCGTCTATGGCGGATTTGTGCATCTGTACGTTTGATAAGCCCGACGCTGACCAGGACGCCTTGCGCAAGGCGTTTGCAGCCGTCGAGGGCGTGGAGGTGGCGGCGACCCTTGACTCCTGGTCAAGCCTCCACGAATTCATGCTGCGCGGCAGTGTCGATGCGGTGGCGGTCAACTTGGACACCGAGCAGGGGCTTGAGGTAGTAGGCTCTCTTGCGCGACTATTCGCCGAATGCAGCATTATCGGCGTTAGCAAAAATACCAAGGCTGATTTCATTATCCAGGCGATGCGCTCGGGTTGTGCGCAGTTTGTTTGCGCTCCGATCGATCCGGACGATTTGCGCAACGCGATGCAGCGCGTGCGTCCTGCCCGCCCGCAAAAGAGTCAGCCGTCGCGGCGCATCTGCGTGGTTGGATCTTCAGGTGGCGCGGGTGCGACAACGATTGCCTGTAATCTTGCGATGGAAATGGCCCATCACATCGGCGAGCGTGTCGCGTTGGTCGATTTGAATCTCGAATACGGCGACGTCGCGTGTGCATTCGATGCGCACTCCAAATATACGATTGCAGACATTTGCGGCGAAGGTGCGGAGGTTGATGCCGAAACGCTTCGTGTCGTGCTGCACGAACTTCCGAGCAATATTTCGATTATCGCCCGTCCGGAGCATGTGGCAGAATCACGCGACGTGACGCCGGACGGAGTCGATCGCATGTTTCGCATGTTGGCCGACGAGTTTCCGTTTGTTCTTGTCGATCTGCCCCGCGCATACAGCTTTCTCAGTGCGGTCGCCGTAGGCCGTGCCGACAAAATTCTTCTCGTCACGCAGTTGGCTATCCCCTCGATCCGCAACGCGAGACGAATCTACGAAGGTTTGTTGGAGATGGGAGCCGATCCGTCCACCGTGCAGATTCTCCTTAATCGATACAAGGCTGATTTCGAGCGCGTGACGTTAAAGGATATCGAGCAGCACTTCGGACGGCCGGTGTTCGCCGTCGTGCCGAATGATTACCAATATGTTTCAGCCTCGTTGGACCTTGGACATCCGATCGGGGCGGATGCGCCTGCCAGCAAGTGCCGGGCAGCGATTCAGGAAGTGGCTCGCAAGCTGGCACCGGAATACAGCGTGACGGATGAACCCTCCAAACAGGGGGCCGGCTTGTTGAGCAAGTTGCTGGGCCGCGGTTCCTAGAGAGGGCGAGTTTCGTCGGAAGACAGGGGTTTGGTCATGAGTTCAACGCAATGCGACGTTCAAGCGATCGTCAAGACTTGGCTGAAGGAACTGCGCCAGGGCGGCGACGTCGAGATGGACAAGTATTTCGGCAAGCGAACCGAGCCACGCTGGTTCGTCTGGGGCGAGTCGCTCGAGGTTTTCGTTGACGACGAAACGGTCCTTGCCCGTGGTGAAAACCTTTCGACGACGGGTCTGGGGTTCGTCTGCAAGCGATTGCTCCCGCGCGGTGAAATCGTGCAGGTGCGTCGTGTTGACGATGACTACTGGGTGCCGGTCAGGGTGCAGCACAGCACGCAAACCATCGGTTCCTACAAGGTCGGTGCACGGTTCGTCATGTGACTTGGGCCGTCGCGTGTGCGGCCGAGGTATTCTTCTTGCTGTTCCGCAGTACTTTCTCAATGGGCACCGGTCGCCTCCCGCCGAGCGTCCAAAACGTGTACCAGAGAATACGCAGATCAAGCCACGGCGACATTTCACGCACGTAACACGTGTCGTAATAAATCCACTGGTGGAAGTCGCCTTCGTGGCGGTCGTGGCGACAAATCTGCCATATTCCTGTGATTCCCGGTGGAACGCTCAGTCTCGCGTATCGCCACGGCGCGCAAATCTGATTCTCTCGGAATGGCGAGGGGCGAGGTCCGACCAGGCTCATGTCGCCACGAAGTACATTCCACAATTGGGGAAGCTCATCGATGTTGGATATTCGGAGGAATCTCCCTACGCGCGTCACGCGCGGATCGTTGCGGATTGTGAACTGAGGCCCGTCCGCTTCGTTCTGTTCCGCCATCGCTGCTTGAAATTCGTGAGCATCCGTTCGCATCGTGCGGAACTTCAGGCAGCCAAATACGTTTCCATTCTGCCCTTCGCGACAGTGGGTGAAGAATACAGGCCCTCGCGATGTCAGCTTGATGAGGATGGCGGTGCATGCGAGCAGCGGGCTTAGAAGCAGGAGTCCCGCCGCTGCGATGAAGAAGTCGACGACGCGTTTGGTCGCCAGTGTGAATCGCGTTTTTTCGATGATCGGTGGGCGTCCTTGCTCAACCACACGGAACGATGTGTGCCCCATCGCAGCCGGCTGGCGGACGTTGTAGGTTGTGGCGGGTTGCATCGTTTCGTTTGTGCCCGCGACGATTCGCCCGAAGACGTTGGCTGCCGTTGGTATGATGGCTTTATCCAGTACGATCGCCTGCGCGACCGTCGCATCGCGTTGCACGGTTGCGCCGGCTCCGATAAACGCCGGTCCGACGATCGTCGCATCGGTTTCCACGCTGGCGGAATCATGCACGACTACCTTTCCAATGAGACGTGCGTTTGGGTGAATGTTCGCTTGAGGCGAGATGTACGGCTCGGAACCCGCATCAAACGTGCAGCCCAGTTGAAGCCAATCTTCGAATCGATTCAGCGGCACGAGCGGGCTTGGGCAGGGGATGTCACGCACCGGCACGCCGCGCGTCGCGAAGCGTCGGCGTGTCGATGACAACGGGAACTGAGGGCCTTGTAACGTGAGCATGTACGGAATGACACACGCGGGCACGAATGATGCGTCGCACTGCGACCAGGCCATCCGGTCGAAAAGGCGGTGAATCTTGCGCACGTTGCCCGACGCATCCACCACCGCGCGTTCTGCGTAGGAATCCCCTTCTCCGGCGGAACCGGTCACGAACACAGCGCCACGATGTTCAGCGTGCGCTTCGAGCATTGTGGTGAAATCGATACCGCCCGGAGGAAAGAAACGCGGATCGACGAAAATGAGGCTGTCCGACGATTCGCCTTCGAGAAGTTGCTCGCCGCGCTGGTCGGGTCTGACGATGGTCGGCCGGTTTGAACCAGCCAGAGATTGAATGCGATCGACGTAGCCATCCCCATGCTCGAACGACGGCACAATGATCAGCCGCCGACAGGATACCCGGGCGAGCGCATCGGCGATCTCGCGAAGCAGGCCGCCGCGCGCGATCGGAAGCGTTAGCGCGGAATAGAAATCCGCATCGTCCGGCAGGCAAGCCGGCTTATAATCCAGCAGGATCCCCGTAAGCTGCATATGCCTCTCCGTGTGCCCATGTGCTTGTACTTTCAATGCGGCGCGTTGAATCCTTGATCCCCCAAGACTGAGTCGTGGTTTCGGTGTCAGCCAGGCATACCGCGTTCACGCGCGTTTCGCCGGCTGATATTCGTGCCCGTTCCGCCACAACGCATCGATCGAGTGTTGCATTTTCGCCCGTACGGGAATTCGCCCACAGAGCGCTGCGCGATACGACACAACCCTCGCCGATGACCGCACCCCGGCCCATCGACGTTGGTCCGACTAGAATCGCACCCGCTTCGATGCTGCAATCCGGGCCGATCATGACCGGGCCGAGCAATTTGGCTTGCGGATGGATGAAAGCCTCACGATGAATGACCGCCGCGCCTTCGATGAAGTAACCGTCTACGATCGATTTATCGGACGCTGCGAGACGGATCGCCCAGTCGTTGAGCGCGAAATAGTTTTCGATTCCGGTCAGCCGGGGCGCGTGGCCGTCTATCGGATGAATGTTTACGCGCAAATTTGCATCGTGCAATCGCGGTACGAGTGTTTCCTTGATGTCACAAAATCCGCGATCGGCCACGAATGCGAGGGCTTCGCTCGCAATGATGTAGCAGCCGGCCGGCGTGTAGGTGTCGTCGTCCTCCACCTGCGTGCGAACACCCGCGATGGTCAACGCAGCCCGCGTGCGATAATGGTTGGTTACCAGGTCTTCGATGTCGAATTGCGGTACGGTTCCGCTTTCAAGGACGATAATGTTTCCGCCGGATTCGCTCAGCGACGCGTCTTTCACGCAGCCAGCCGGTCCTCGGGGCATTGCGTCGTCCCGGAAATCCAGATGCAGGCCGCCGCAGAAGAAGTTGCCCAGCGACTCACGAAGTTGTTGGCTGTGGCCGTTGGTGCTGATAACCACCCGCCGCACGCCGGCACGGGCGACGGCGGCGAGCACATGCCCGATTATCGGACGGTTGCCGATCGGTGCGAGCGGGCGCAGGACGGCACGATTGAGCGCGCACGCTCCCCAATCGTGGACACCCGCCAAAATGACGGCTGACAGCTTCTGTTCCGTGGAAACTCTCATTCGTGCCGGCTCCCCGACTGGCAGTTTGGGCGTTCTTGTCCCCTCGCGTTCCCGAATCCTCGGCGGACTCGGTGGTCCCTCGACTTCAGTATGCAATTCCGCCGCACGCTGTAAGTCTTGAAATTCAAAAAGTTTAGCGTCCGATAGGGGCGTATCG
The DNA here is from genome assembly GCA_029260215.1 of Phycisphaerae bacterium. Classification (GTDB taxonomy): domain Bacteria; phylum Planctomycetota; class Phycisphaerae; order UBA1845; family UBA1845; genus OFTM258. The sequence goes on along the minus strand of JAJDDQ010000039.1, from coordinate 8,000 downwards.
CTGAGCTGAGGAAGATACCCCTATACACGCGGGGCTGATGACTCGGTTGGCGGGGCGGCTGCTTTCGGCTAGGATAAAGTAGCATTGGCTACATTGTGTAGCCGATATTAAGAATTGTGCGGTTTTGGAAATCGCCGGTGAGCGTTCAAGGTCGGGAGGTTGTCGATGCGTTGGGTTTGTATCGTTGGAATGATGGCTGTCCTGTCGGGCGGATTGATTGTGCGCGCAGTCGGTAGCCCGTCCGGTGCTGCGCGTGATTACCCCATTAAGGCGGTGTGTACGGTCGGCATGGTGGCGGACATCGTTCGCAACGTCGGCGGTGAGTATTTCCAAGTGACTTCGCTTATGGGTGAGGGCGTCGATCCTCATCTTTACAAAGCCTCGCCGGGTGATCTGCGTTTGCTGCGCGGTGCAGACATGATCTTTTACAACGGCCTGTCGCTTGAAGGGCGCATGACGGATATCCTGATTCGATTGGCCTCTTCCAAACCGACACATCCTGCGGCTGGTGGTATTCCGCAGGAGTTGCTGCGCGAGCCGCCCGAATTCAAAGGTCATTACGATCCGCACGTGTGGTTCGACGTGTCATTGTGGATGCATTGCGCGCGCAGCGTACGCGACAGGCTTATTGAATTCGACCCGAAGCATCGTGCCCACTACGAGGCCAACGCGGCTCGTTATCTGGCTGAGTTGGCTGAGTTGCACGCATACACAATCAAGCGTATCGCCTCGATCGAAAAATCCAGACGCATTCTGGTGACCGCGCATGACGCATTCGGCTACTTTGGCCGAGCGTATGATATTGAGGTTCGTGCCATTCAAGGGCTTAGCACCGAGAGCGAAGCCAGCATCAAGGACATCAACGATCTGGTCGCGTTTATCGCCGAGCGAGGTGTTAAGGCTGTGTTTGTTGAATCGAGTGTTTCCGAGCGGAATATCGCCGCGCTGGTCGAAGGCAGCAGGGCGGCTGGTCACGATATCCGCATCGGCGGCGAGTTGTTCAGCGACGCGATGGGTCGCGACGGAACGCCCGAGGGCACGTACATTGGCATGGTGCGACACAATGTCGATTTGATCGTTGAGGCGCTCAAGTGATCACGCCCGAACGCGATGTTCAGCAGGCTGCGACGGAATCCGGAGCAGCCGTTAAGAAGGCGGCTGTCGCGCCGCTCGACGTACACGACATGACGGTGGCTTACCACCGTCGGCCGGTTTTGTGGGACGTCGATCTGACGTTGCCCGACGGGTGTCTGACGGCGGTTGTCGGCCCCAACGGTGCGGGTAAGAGTACGCTCATTAAAGCGATCCTGAGTTTGGTGCCCAAGGCCAGCGGGCGCGTTCTGATTTACGGGAAACCGTACGAACAGCAGCGGCATCTGGTCGGCTACATTCCGCAGCGCGAGAGTGTTGACTGGGATTTTCCGGTCAGCGCGCTCGATGTGGTGTTGATGGGGCGCTACGGTCGGCTTGGATGGTTTCGGCGACCCGGCAAGCATGATCGTCAGGCAGCGCTCGAGGCTCTTGAGAATGTCGGGATGGTTGATTTCGCGCACCGGCAGATTGCGCAACTGTCCGGCGGTCAGCAGCAGCGCGTGTTTTTGGCGCGGGCGTTGGTGCAGGATGCGCAGATATATTTTATGGATGAGCCGTTCGCCGGTGTCGATGCCGCGACGGAGTCGGCGATCGTCGAGTTGCTTCGTACTTTGCGTGCTCGCGGGCGAACCGTCGTTGTTGTGCATCACGATCTTCAGACGGTTGACCGCTATTTTGACCACATGATCTTGCTCAATATGCGCGTGGTGGCCGACGGCCCGACGGGCGACGTGTTCACACCGGAGAACCTGCGCAACACATATGGCGGACGTCTAACACTGCTGGACGAAGCGGCAGAGGCGATGCGCCACGGTCGTGTGGACGCCTGATGGATTACAACACGGGCGTAGTATTGATCGGCACGTGTCTGCTGGGGATCGCCGCCGGTGTGATCGGTTCATTCGCCGTGTTGCGCCGCCGGGCGCTGATGGGCGATGCGTTGGCCCATGCTGCGCTGCCGGGTATCTGTGTCGCGTTTCTTATCATCGGCGAGCGGCATTTTGCGGGATTTCTGCTCGGAGCACTGGTCAGCGGCTCGCTCGGTGTCGGAATTGTGACACTGTTGCGACACTCCACGCGCATCAAGGAAGACGCCGCCATCGGCATTGTGCTCAGCGTTTTTTTCGGCGGCGGGATCGTTCTGTCCAGCACTATTCAACATATGCCCGGCGGGAACCGTTCGGGGTTGGATACCTACATTTTCGGCAAGACTGCGGCGATGGTCCGGCAGGATGTCATGATCATCGGGGGCGTGTGTGTGTTTATTCTGGCTGTGTCCATGTTGCTGTACAAGGAATTCAAGGCGCTCAGTTTCGATCGTGAATATGCGTCGGCTCAGGGTCTGCCGGTGCTGGCGCTTGATTTTGCGATGATGACGCTGCTCGTGCTGGTAACTGTTGCAGGCCTGCCCGCAGTCGGGGTGGTTCTGATGGCTGCGATGCTGATTATTCCGGGTGCGGCGGCGCGTTTCTGGACCGATCGCCTGCATTGGATGCTCATGATTGCTGCGTTCATCGGCGCTTTGACGGGTCTTTTCGGCACGATGATGAGCGCCCGCTATGCCGGTCTGCCCGCAGGCCCGATCATCGTGCTCGTGGGTGCGTCGATGTTTGTGGCGTCGATGCTGTTCGCCCCGCGACGCGGAATCGTCGCGCGTGTTTTGTCGCGACGACGGCTCGAAGTGCGCACCATGCGTCAGAATCTCTTGCGGACGATGTACGAGTTGGCTGAGCCTGACCCGGCGGCGAAACCGCCTGTAACGCCCGTGGAATTGACGAGTCGTCGTGCGTGGTCCGTGGTGCAGGCGCGCCGAGCGCTCGAACGCGCCCAGGCTGCCGGTATGGTCGAGTCGGTGGACGGCATGCGTTATCGCTTTACCGAGGCTGGGCTGGAAGAGGCGGTGTGCGTGGTGCGTACGCACCGTTTGTGGGAGGTTTTCCTAATTGAGGAGGCCCATGTGGCTGCGGATCACGTTGATCGCGACGCCGATTCGATCGAACACGTTCTTGGTGCGGAGGAAGTTCGTCACCTTGAACGCCGGCTGGTGGAGATGGGGCGTTGGCCTAAGGAAGCGCCGCTGCCGCCGCCTTCGCCGCACGGCTGGGCCAACGGGGGGGACGCGACGTGACGCTCACGCCCGACGATATCTGGGTCATGCTGGTCGGCTCGCTGGTGAACGTGTCCTGCGGCCTGTTGGGTTGTTACCTTGTATTGCGTCGCCTGAGTCTCTTGGGCGATGCGATTTCGCATGCGATTTTGCCCGGACTCGTCGTTGCGTTCATGCTGTCGGGCAGTCGAGCCATCGTTCCCATGTTCATCGGGGCCATGATCGTGGGACTGCTCACCGCGTTCCTCTCGCAGACGATTCATCGCATCGCGAAAGTCCCCGAGGACGCGTCGATGGGTGTCGTTTTTACCTCGCTTTTTGCGCTGGGCGTGATTCTCATTAACAACGTCGCCCGCGATGTCGATCTCGACCCTGGTTGCGTGCTGTACGGACTCATCGAATACGTGCCTTTCGATATGCAGATGCACTTCGGTATCGAAGCGCCGCGTGCAGCTTGGCTGCTTGCCATCGTGATGGTTGCGGTCATTGTCTTCATCGCATTGTTATACAAAGAGTTGAAAATCGTTTCGTTCGATGCACAGTTGGCCTGCACACTGGGCATCAGTGCTACCATCGTACACTACCTGCTGATGGCCATGGTCGCGGCGACGACGGTGGCTGCGTTCGAGTCGGTCGGTTCTATCCTGGTGGTGGCTATGTTGATTACGCCCGGTGCGACGGCCCATCTGCTCACCGACCGGCTGGGCCGGATGTTGGTCATTGCCGCGGTTCATGGGATTCTGTCGGCGGTGTTTGGAACGGCGCTTGCGATTTACTGGAACACGTCCGTGGCGGGCATGATGAGTGTGGTGGCGGGGGGGCAATTCGGGCTTGCTCTGATTCTCGCGCCGCGCTATGGCTTGGTGAGTAAATGGGTTCATCGAACCTTGCTCACGCTGCGCATCGTGCGGGAGGATGTGCTGGCGCTGCTTTACCGTTGGCATGAGTCGTTCGGCGAACGAGGCCTGTCGGGGGTGGAGCTTGTTCGTGCGATCGGCGGGGGGGTGACGTCGCGGCTGGCTGTCATTGGATTGCGACGTTTGAAGCTTGTTCGCATTGGGGCGGAGGGGTTGAAGCTCACACCAGCCGGCATGGAGCGTGCCCGGACGCTCGTGCGTTCGCATCGCTTGTGGGAGGCCTATCTGGCTAAGCATTTCAACCTGCCGCTCGATCACCTGCATGAACCGGCTGAGCGCGTCGAGCATTTTGTGACGCCGTCGATGCGTGCCCGCATTGCCGAGCACGTTGGCGATGCCGATATCGATCCGCACGGCAAGCGGATTCCGCCATCATGACGAAATGTGCATGGGAGCCTCCCATTCTGGGTGGCACGGTCTGGCGTAGCCAGGCCGTGGTGTTCCGCAACTTCCACGGCCTACCGACTGCGCCGGTAGACCGTGCCACCCCGCTCTACGAATGGCCACCCGTTCGGGGAAGCAGCCGATGCCCATCGGCGTTCCTGGCAGCGATGACCCGATCGTGCGAACCGTGTAGCATGGGGTATGCTCGGTGGAACGAATCGCCCGCAACCCGAAGAGGTCGTCAAGGGCTTTGACGACATCGATCGCGTGTTCGCCCTCGCCGGTGACGAAATGCGCATGCATAAAGGGCGTGGCGTGGTGCGTCTTGAGCTGGATGGCAGGGCCTATTATTTGAAACGATATTGGTTGGCTGCGTCGCAATTGTTCCAGCGTCACGTTTCACGCGGATTGCACGAGCTGCGCATGATCGATTGGCTGAACGAGAATGGTTTCGCCGGTCCCGTTGTCGTCGCCCGGGGGCATTCGAGAATTCTAGGGTTGACGAATCGGCTATTCTTTCTGATGGCGGAGCAGGAGGAGGAACATCCGCTCGAACAGGCGTGGTGGCTGATGCCGGATCGTGCGGATGAGTTAATCGATGGATTGGCGGGATTTGCGGCTCGGCTGCACGATTCCGGATTCGTGCATACGGACTTTTCCGAGCGACACATCTACGTGGGCCGAAGCGAGGGAGATTGGACGTTTCGGCTTATCGATGTCGAGCGTGCGCGTGTCGGGCGGATTGACGATCGTGCAGCCGCCGCCGACCTCAAGACGCTGGCTGCCAGTATTGACGATCAGGTGTTGCGTGAGCGTGTTGGCACGACGTTTCTGGATGGTTACGCTGCGCGGCGTGTCAATCGTTCCGGGATGGAAGATTGGCACGAACTTTTCAAACAGGCACGGGCGACGCGGGCGTTTTGAATCAGGATCGACAGGTAAACGTGGAGTTGGGTGACACGCAACTTGATTTCGAGCCGATTTCCTTGGCTGGTGGATGGTCGGGCCATGTTCTCGTCAATTGGCGACTCGCGGACGGCACCGTGTCTACCGAATCTTTTCAGCCGTCGGTTGACGACTGGCGAGAGTCTTTGGAGCGGTTGACGAGCGATTGGACATCGATGCCCGCGTGTGAAACGCTCAAGTCTTCGCGGACAGCCGAGACCATTCGCTGCACCATGCGCCTGTGTTCGAAGCCGATTGACGTTATTTGCAAACATCACGTTGCGAGCACGCGAAACGAGGCTGTCGCTTGGCGATTTTTTGGTTCGCGCGAGCGACGTACCTGGAATGTGGGGTTGGAACTCCTGCGACAGGGCGTGCCCACAGCCTTGCCGCGTGTCGTCATCGAGCGTCGTCGGCCACGCGCCGAAGCGTGGCTTGTGACAGAGGCGATTCCGCGGGCCATTGACTTGGACAGTGTCTTGAACTGGCACTTGCATAGTCTTGCGCTGGATCGGCGGTTTTTGGTTAAATCTTGTTTGACGCGGAAGCTGAGCGAGCTTTGCGCACGCATGACCCGCAGCGGTATTGCTCATCGGGATTTCAAAGCATCGAACATTGTCGCCGGCGACTGGGACAGCGTTGGTGTGCGTCTTTGGCTGGTCGATCTCGACGGTGTACGCTGTCGTCGATCCCTTCGTCGCGATGACCGGCGTTCAATCGTCCGGCTGGCTGCCAGTCTGAGCGATTCCGCCAGCGTTTCCCGGCAGGATTGTGCAAGATTCCTCCGTCAGTGGCTGGCTGCGCTTGACGGTGCGCAGGACGGCTGGCGGCATCTCTATCGCGAGATGGCTCGGGATGTCGGACGGTACAATGCAGCCGCCAAGCGGAGAAAACACGGAAAACTGGACGGTTTCACCGATTGATCCATGAGCACTTCGACGACTAAAAATTCCGCATACGCGACGGGGGCGATCGGCGATCGCCGTGTTATGCAGGTGACGCACGTTGTCGACACGATCTCGCCGGGCGCGGGATCGGTCGCCTTGGCCTTGCGCGGTTTCGACGGTGCGTTGTTCAAGAGTCGAGTCGTTGCGTACGAGCATGAAACGAGCGAGTCGCCGATCGATGTCCTGCACTTGCACGGATTGAATTTCGCGCACGCGGAGCGGTGGATGTCCTGGGCAGGGCACCAGCGTGCGCGTGTCGTATTGTCTCCGCTCGGTGACACGGGTTCGGCACTGAATGAAGAGGCGTCGCGTTGGCGACGATGGCGAACCACGCGCGTCATGCACCGAATCCTGTCCGGCGCGGATGTTGTCGCGTGTCTCGATCAGCGCGAATGTGAGTCTGTTCGAGAGTTGAGCGCAGCCGTCGAATTGCGGGAATTACCGTACGGTTGCGATTTTGGATTGTACGAGTCCACGGTTCCGCGATGCGGTGTTCCCGGATTGGACGACCATCGCATCCTGCTGTTCCTGGGGCCTTTGCATCCTGAGCAGGGTTTGGTGCCGCTCTTCCGTGCCATTGGCGAGCTTGGGCATGACTTCAAGGGTTGGAAACTCGTGCTTGCCGGACCGGAAATCGCACAGTGGCGACGCAAGATGGAGGCGGCTTTGGCCCGCAAGCGTGTGACCGATCGCGTTCAGTTCGTGACGGATCCCGATGTCGAAACCGAGCGCAGTCTGCTCGCCCAGGCAGCCGTTGTCGTTGCCCCCGCGTTGCGAACGCAATGTCCCGTGACGGTCTTGCAGGCACTCGCTGCCGGTGTTCCAGTCGTCGCCTCGAATCGAGGCCTGTGCGACGAGTTGGCTGACAGGGTGAACACCTGCATGACCGACCGGGTCGGTCTGCGTGACGCGCTGAGACCTCTCATCAAACTGAGCGGCGAAGAATTGACGACGATGGGGCTGACGCGGCGCGAGGCTGCACTCGCGGTATTCGATTGGCAGCCGCTTCGTTCCCGGTACCTCGCGCTGTATCGAGGCGAATGAACGCACCGGCTGGGCTGATGCGGGGGTTGTGGAATGTCAGCCAGCCCGTAGAATCGTCGGCTGACGTTTGGTGGCTTTGGGGCGATTTTCGTGCTTGGTGCAATCCACATTGAGAGCGCATCCCACCGCCGCGACGGGGCGTAGCTCAGCCTGGTTAGAGTGCTTGACTGGGGGTCAAGAGGTCGCTGGTTCGAATCCAGTCGCCCCGAATTCATATCTGCTTGTGAGCCAAGAGCTTGCGAGCCGTCATTCCCGGGTCATCCGACGCGGCAAACGTGGCAAAACACTTATGACTACACTTTTGGAGGTAGTGCCATGCCCAGGAGTCGGCCCGCAAGCGACCCGATTTCGTTCCACAAGCCCACCGAACAGTACTACGTGACGCGTGCAGGGAAGCGTCTTTGTGCTGCTTCAGTCGGAGTTGGACATTCCCTGATCCGGGATTAGCGTATTCCGGGAGAGAAAATGGTGATGAAGAACGGACGGAGGAAGTTCATGGGCGAGGAGAAGATGGCGATTCTTCGGCGGCACCTGGTGGAGAAGATGCCGGTGTCGGACGTGTGC
>JAJDDQ010000038.1 GCA_029260215.1 Phycisphaerae bacterium | reverse complement strand
GCTGGACGCAACCAAGTCGGGAGCGTCCAGAATCAGGTTCTTCTTGCGAACCGAAGCGTCACTCCGATCCAGACCCCCCTGTATCCCCCCTTTGCAAGGGGGGAAAAGATCGTATTCTGTCGCAAGGCGAGGGCAGAACGTCGCTTCGAATTGCACATGGCTGAAGAGTTACGCAGGATCAAAATGGCATCCAGTAATTCCCATAGGAGATCAGAAAGCAAATCAGGCTTGCTGTGGCTTGCCATGACTGTTCTTGTGGCTGCTGCCATGATTCTACCAGGGCTACGGCCAAAAAGAACTTCAGGGCCGGGAAACGCCTTTTCTGCACATCGCACTTACGAATTCGTCAACTCCTTCTTGCGTGAGGCCGTTGCCGACGGCAATCTCCCAACAAATGCCCAAGAACTCGAACGCCTAATCGCCCTCGGTGCGATGGGCAAGGAGCTTCTGCATACCGTCTCAAGATTTGAGGACACGGAGTCGGGGACAGTTCCTATTCATCTTCGCACGTCGACCGGTAGCGCCTCAGAGCGACTATTTTTCCAAATATTGGGAGAACGAGAGTACCAGCTGAAAATTCTCGAAGAATGAATTCGCTTTGCCTTCCCTGAGCGGTGTCGAGGATTAGCATATTTGCGCGATAATTGCGTTACTCAGATACTCAGATTGCCTATTCTGATGTCATTTGCGTATGACCAAGCAAACGATGTGTATCTCCGTTCAATTACGGTGATTCGTTGGCCATCATGTCTTCGTAGACTCGTTCGAAATCGCGTACCCATTTGTCTACGGACCAGTCGCGGAAGGCGATTTCGCGGCCTAGTTTGGCCATTGCGTTACGCCGGATGTTGTCGTTGAAGAGTTCGATGGCTGCTTCGGCGATCTGTTGCGGCTGACGCGGTTGAACGATCAGCCCGGTCTGGCCGTGGGAAACGATTTCCTTGGTTCCGCCGACATCGGTGGCGACCACGGCCAATCCGGCGGCCATCGCTTCGACGACGGCGATGGACAGACCTTCCGAGAGCGAGGATTGAATCAGCAGGTCGCAGGCTTGCAGAACCTGGGGAATGTCCTTGCGATGCCCGGTGAAGATGACGCGGTCGGCGAGGCCGAGTTCGCGTGCCTTCGCTTTCATTTCGTCCATCTGAGGCCCGATGCCGACGATGAGCTGACGCATGTCCAGGCCTCGGTCCGCGATGATTTTCAGAGCGTCGAGCAGATAGGTAATGCCCTTGTCTTCCATGACTCGGCCTACCGTCGCACAGACGAACGCGTTGTCGGGCAGGTTGAATTCTTTGCGAATGGTCGCACGGGCGGTACCGGTCTGCTTGTACAATTCGAGGTCCACGCGGTTCAACACGGTGATGCATCGCTCGCGCAGGTGCGGACTTTTGGCGAGAATCTCCTCACGCACCGCCTCCGCACAGGGCAGGATGCGATCGAATCGGCGGATGATGTGATCGTCGAGCAGCTCGATGTGCCACAGCCACCAGTATCGTCGTAACGGTTGCCAGAAAGTCACGACAGTTTTGGTCGGTTTGCGTTTGGCGGCGAAGTACCCGATGAAGTCGGTGCGGTGGTCATGCGTGTGCAGGATGTCGATCTTGTGTTCTTCGAGCGCGTCGGCCACGCGTTGGATCGAACGGAAGTCCCACTTGTTGCCGGCTGGGATCGATACCGTGGGCATGTCGTATTTTTCGAATTCGCGCAGGTAGGGCGTTCGCGAAGTCGCGTCAGGGCCGAAGTCGGCCATGATGTATTCGAAGCGGTCGCGGTCGGCGTACTTGCCGATGGACCACAGCAATGTTTCCGGGCCGCCGACGATCTCGCTCGTCCGGCGGAAGTGCATCACGCGGATTTTTGCGTTCATAGAATTCAGTCTCAGCCTGCTAACGATAATTGGGCGATGGCAGAGGGATGTTATGGTCGGATGCGGCGGCTCGCAATCTCAGGCGTCGAGGTGTTGCACATGCATGTCGTCGAGGTCGAGCGATGGCGGTTGATGGCTGAATCGTCGGAGCATGTTGAGCACCTGTGCCCGATGGTGTGTCCCATGATTGCACACGTGTAGCATGAGGCGGCCTAGGGTGTTGGAGAGTCTCTGTTTGCTGTTGGAAAACGTGTACACCACCACGCGATCGAGATCGGCGTTGGTGCTGTCGGCGAGAAGGCGGTTTCGCTGTTCGGCGATGTCGCGGCAGGCGGCCATGAGCGCGTCGATCGTGGGGAAATCCTGAGGGCAGTCTGCGCGTCTTGGCGAGCGGCCGTTCCATCGCTGAAACCAGCCCCATTCCGCCGCGAATATATGCTCGACGGTTTTGCGCAACGTGCCGTGTCCCATCTCGAATGGGCTGTCGAGATCGTTGTCGGGAAGCTCACGTACGATGGCCATCACGCGGTCGCGTGCCCAATCGTTGTAGGCGAATAATTCGGCGATCGTCGTTTTGTCCATTTTGTGGCCTTTCGAAATGTCGTTTTTTTCCAATCGTCGGTGGTCCTGTCAGCGTATCCTAAGGGATTGTGAAGCGTCGCAGTTGGAAACCTTGATTTTTTCTCGCCGGGGTTAAAGGTTGTGGCGGATTTGTTGTATAGAATGGAGATCGGTCGGCGTTCGATCGATGTGGCTTCGTGAGGCAACGGATTTTTCAACTACAGGAGAATTAAAGTTATGGGTGGAAACGTGAAACCGATTCCGGATGGATTCCACACGGTTACGTCGCATATCACCGTGAATGATTGCAACGGTGCGATCGAGTTCTACAAGGAGGCATTCGGTGCGGTGGAGATCATGCGGCTTGCGGGGCCCGACGGCAAGAGCATCATGCATGCCGAGATCAGGATCGGCGATTCGATTGTTATGCTCAACGACGAGTTTTCCGGCCCCGGTCCCAAGTCACCCAAGAGCGTAAACGGCACGACGAGCACCTTGCATCTTTATGTTGAGGACTGCGACGCTGCGTTCAATCAGGCGGTGGCTGCGGGCGCTGCCGTGCAGATGCCGCCGACGGACATGTTCTGGGGCGATCGCTTCGCCGGTGTGATTGATCCGTTCGGGCACAATTGGTCCTTCGCCACGCACAAGGAGGACTTAACGCCGGAAGAGATCGACAAGCGGGCAGCGGAATGGATGGCCAATATGGGCGAGGGCTGTTCGTAGGATTCGCGTGCGATCAAGTGCCGATTTCGTGGAGCCGCGCGGGGGGCTTTGGCCGATAGACCGTTGTGGTGTACGCCGAAGGTGTGCGCGCGTCTTGTGGGAGGCGGAATCGGATCATGGCGGATCGGGAATCGGTCGTTGTTTTGCTGAGCGGGGGTGTCAACAGCCTGGTGGCTGGCATGCGCCTTCTGTCGGTGAACGATCTACATCTGCTGCACGTGGATTACGGTCAGGCGTCGGCGCACTCGGAGCGGAACGCGGCTCGGCGGATTGCGCAGTCTTTGGCATTGCCGTTGAGCACGGTGGAGGTTGCGCTGAATGAGGCGGAACCCGGTGGGGGCGCGGAAGCGGGGGCTGACACGCAGAGACGGGCTGCACAGGCGATGCGAAAGCCGCCCGGCATGATGTTGTCGCTGTTCGGGGCTGCCCTCGATTTCGCGACGCGGCTTGGGGCTGTTTCGATCGTTTGCGGCGTGTCGCAATGCTGCGATGAGGCTGACCTTCGCGCGACGCGCGGGCAGGGTGATCCGCAATCGCAACGACTTTTCCTTCATTCTTTGCAGACGTCGATCGAATTGTCCATGCCATCGAAACGCCGTATTGATCTGGATTTTCCGTTTCTGGACATGGCGCGTTGTGATGTCGTTCGATTGGGCATGCGCTTGGGGGCACCGTTTCAATTCTGCTGGTCGTGTCTGATCGGCGACAACGCTCCTTGCGGCCAATGTCGCGGGTGTGTTTCGAGCACAGAGGCGTTTGCGGAGGTGGGGATGGTCGTGGACGCTGGGCAGGTTGTGAGTCGATAGCATCCTTCCTTGAATGACACGTGTGGAATTCTGACTGTCGTTCGTTCCGCTTGCGGCTACATTCGGAACACGCCGACCTTGCGTTCGGGGAACGGTGCGTTGAGCGTGGCGGCGATGGAGAGGGCGAGCACGGTGCGCGTGTCGGCTGGGTCGATGATGCCGTCGTCCCACAACCGAGCGGTTGAGTAGTAGGCGCTGCCTTCGTGCTCGTATTTTTCGAGGATGGGGCGTTTGAGGTCTTCTTCCTGCTCGGGTGTCATCGCCGTCTTTTCCTGGGCTGCCAATTGATCGCGTTTCACTGTGAGCATAACGTTGGCTGCCTGCTCGCCACCCATGACAGAGATGCGCGCGTTGGGCCACATCCACAGGAACCGCGGGCTGAAAGCGCGCCCGCACATGCCGTAATTTCCCGCACCGTATGACCCGCCGATGATGACGGTGAACTTGGGAACGGCTGCGTTGGAGACGGCTGCGACCATCTTCGCGCCGTCCTTGGCGATGCCGCCGGATTCGAACTGCTGACCGACCATGAATCCGGTGATGTTTTGAAGGAAGACGAGCGGCACGCCGCGCTGGCTGCACATTTCGACGAAGTGCGTGGCTTTGAGGGCGCTTTCGGAAAAGAGCACGCCGTTGTTGGCGATGATGCCGACGGGGTATCCCCAGATGTGTGCGAAGCCGGTGACCAGCGTGGTACCGTACAGTGCCTTAAACTCGTGAAAGCGGCTGCCGTCCACGATGCGCGCGATGACTTCGCGCACGTCGTAGGGTTTGCGGATATCCTTCTGGATCACGCCGTAGATTTCGCTGGAATCGTAGGCCGGTTCCTCCGACGGAATCGTTTGCAAGCCTGTCTTCGGCTTGGCATTGAGGTGTTCGACGATTTGGCGTGTGATGGCCAACGCGTCCTCGTCGTTGGCTGCGGAATGGTCGGTCACGCCGGAAGTCTTGCAATGCACGTCCGCCCCGCCCAGCGCCTCGGCGGTGACGTCTTCGCCTGTGGCTGCCTTCACCAGCGGCGGGCCGGCGAGAAAAATGGTGCCCTGGTTGCGGACGATGATTGACTCATCGCTCATGGCTGGCACGTACGCGCCGCCGGCTGTGCATGATCCGAGAACGACTGCGATCTGTGGGATGCCCTTGGCGGACATTTGGGCCTGGTTGAAGAAGATTCTGCCGAAATGCTCCTTGTCAGGGAAGACCTCAGCCTGCAGCGGCAGGAACGCGCCGCCGGAATCGACGAGGTAGATGCACGGCAGATGATTTTCTTCGGCGATTTCCTGGGCGCGAAGGTGCTTCTTGACGGTAGTGGGGTAATACGTGCCGCCTTTGACGGTGGCATCGTTGGCGACGATGACGCACTCGCGGTTCCGAACCCTGCCGATGCCGGTGACGATGCCCGCACCGGGGGCTTTGTCATCGTACATGTTGTTGGCGGCCAAGGCACTGATTTCGAGGAACGGGCTGTCGGGGTCGATCAGCCGTTCGATGCGATCGTGGACGAACAGCTTTCCGCGTCCTCGGTGTCGTTCGACGGACGCGGGGCCTCCTCCTCCGTGGACGGCGGTGACTTTGGCTTTAAGCTCAGCGGTCAGGCCTTGAAGGTGGGCGCGGTTTTCCTCGAAGATCGGATCGGAGGTTTGGATTTTGGATTCGATGGTTTCCATATTCTTGCGTCAATTCCTGTGCCTGTGGATGATCCCGGTTGAACCTTAACGCGCATGGCGCGGTCAGCCTAGTGGCGTGGCGAAGTGGCTTTCTTGAAACGGGCTGTGTTGGCAGGTATGGCACTGAACAGCATCCCTGTTCGCGAGCGTAAAGGATGAAGATTTATGGCTGAAGAAGGTATCGATGATTTGCCGAAATCGTATCGCGAAGTATTCGCCGGGTTGACGGATCGGTTGCAGCGGCTGTTGCAAAGCAATCTGATTGGATTCTCCGCATATGGAGGCTGGTTGAGTGGGGACGCTTTCCTGGAAGGGGAGTTGGTGACGAGTGTTGTCGCGCTTCGCGAGGACGACCTCGGCGGCTTGACAAACATCGCGGACGAAGGGGTTTCATACGCTGCCAAGGGAGTGCGGGCACCGTACTTTATGTCTGAGTCGTATCTTCGTGATTCGCTGGACACGTTTCCGGTCGAGTTTCTGGAGATTCAGCAGACGGGGAAACTGTTGTGCGGCGAGGATCGATTCGCGGAGTTGAAAATCAGTCCGGCTTGTGTGCGTGTTCAGTGCGAGCGGATGCTGAAGTCCGAACTCATGTACCTGCGGCAAGGGTTGCTGCGGCAAGACGCTACATCGACGATGCGAGCGATTTTTCGCCCGTGTGCGTTGCGATTGTTGAGTGCGATGCGTGGCGTGCTGTATCTGCATGGTGTTGATTGCAAGCGTCACGATGCGCTGTCGATCGTCAGCCGCTGTATGGAGGCGACGGGTGTAGGTTTGTCGGATTTCCAGCGGTTCATCAAGAATCCTCCGCAACGGGTAAGCATTGGTTACTACAAGCAGTTGTATGGTGAGGTTGGCGCGATGGCGAAGCATGTCGATGAGTTTGAAGTTCGCGATGATGCGTGACGATGTTCGCCCGAAACGATCCTGATCAATATGACTTAGTGAGCGACTCCATGAAAACGACGATGGACTGGACCGGATGCGCGAGAGTGCGCGCGGGGGCTGGCGAGAAGATTATTCACTCACCGGATTGGACGGGTTACGATTTGGTATCCGTTGTGCCGGATCGCCGAATCGACTGGCAGCAGTGGGTGGGGCCGGGGATTTTGGCTGTCGTGCTGGCTTACGTCTGCGGTGTTTGGTGGCTGTCGTCGATTGTGGGGGGCTGGCTTGGCGAGGGCTGGGAGTGGTTGCCTCCGGTGATCATGTTTGTTCTGATCATACCCGGTCCTGCCTTGGGATTCATGATGGCTATTGCGACGTCGGAGGAGGGCATCATGACGCCGCTGGGATATTGGCGATGGTTCTATGCGCTCGAATGGGGGCCGTCGACCGGTGATAGTTCGAGCAGTGATTGGTCGAGCTCTTCCTACGATGGCGGCGGCGGTGGAGGCAGAAGCAGTGGCGGGAGTTTCGGTGGCGGGGGCGGCTTTGGTGGCGGTGGTGGCGGGGCGAGCTGGTGAGCAGCGGCACGTTTCGTCATCATTTGCGCAAGACAGTGTAACGGCGCAGGGAATCCAGTTGCGAAATCTTCTCTGTTTTCCGGGCAATTTCGATCTCGTCGTTCTTGCCGACGAATCAGAAGTGGCCGTATTCCTTGAACACGTACGGGATGACAAGCAACACGCAGTGCGCTTCGGTCAGCAGGCTGGGCCAAAGGAAGCTCTGCTTTGGTGCGGGTATCGCTTGGGGTTTCCATGCTCTGGTTCTCGGAAGCCACCGCGGCACGTTCGTGTAGAAACGCATATAGGCGTCATCGTACTTTCCATCAAGGTGACGCTCTTCGTGCATGACTGTGAGGCTGTACACAAGCCCGCACCAGAACAGCATGAACGGAATGAACCAAAGAAGCTCGGAAAGAAAACACATGCCGACCAGCATGAGCGTGTTCGCAATGTAGATCGGGTTGCGTACAAACGCATAGGGGCCGGTGTAGGTTAATCGTGTCGGTTCGGACAGGCGATAATGCAGATGTGTTTGAGTCCAGATGCGTAAGGCTGCGCCGGTTGCAAACACAAGTCCGCCGGCGAAGAACACCCAATGGTCCTCGATCTCGCCATGGTGGGAGAATAGGGTTACCAGCACGGGCGGCAACATAAGCCCGCCGCGCAGTTTGAATACCGAATGGAAAAACCCGTGATCCTTTTTCAATTTCCTGATCTCCTCGCACGTCGTCCGTGCGCGTTGCATCATACAGAAACGGGTCACGCGGGTGCTACCCCGCCAGAACCACGGCCATCACTTGTACCATTGAAAGAAGCATCACCACGGCGGAAAGCAAGAGCGCTCCCCCTCGGGAGCTGGCGGCCTGCCAAGTGAATTCGCCTGCTCGAAACGTCCCCAACGGCATCAGCACCGGAGTTTCCGCGCAGTATCGGTGATGAGCGTCGCCGTATCGCACTGCGAGTCTTATTTCCTCCCAGAGGATTGTTAGCGGGTAGAACACGATGAAGTATACCGTCGCCAGGACGAAGTTTTCCACGTCAGCCGACAACACGCAAAAGCCGTACGCCAACAGCACCGATCCCAGATATAGAGGATGTCTGCACAGTGAATACACGCCTTGGGTTTCCAGGTGTTTTTTCTTTCGGAGGCATCCCAATGCGGTGAGCCGAAAGGTCAGTCCGCCTGCAATTAGAAGCAGGCCGATCACAACCCACAGGTTTGGTTTCGCCAGCGCGAATGGGCGTTCCCGAAAGTATATTCCCTCGGCCAAGCACCAAACAGCAAGTAGAAACGCGGCTTTGGTGCGTTCTTTTTTGAGAAAGCGAACAATCGTGAGCGCCCATGGTTGGTTGAGCACGACGTTGGCGACGAGTCTCGCAATGCCTGCGTCGCCCCCGCAGGACAAGGGTTGCGGTTTTTCCCCGCGACCTCGTTGGAGGGCATCAGTGTTTTCGCGCTGAAGTTTCGGCATGTTATCCCTTCCTCACGTGCTGATCGACTCTAATACTCGATTCGGGTTATTACGCTAGCCCGTTTCCACTGTTTGAATGCCGACAAGGACGCACGCGCGATTCGCGTGGAGTTTGCATCACCTCCGGAACGTCTTCAGCCCGCGCATTACTTCGACAATGTTTTGCTGGCGCGATTCGTAGAATTCGTCTCGGTTCGCAACCCGGCTATCGTTCACTGTCGTGACTGTCTGTTGGAACATGGTGAAGGTCGAGGTTGGGAATGTGGCCTTGAATTGTTCATCGACATAGGCAACGTGGTTCCATGCACTAATCACGGTGAATTCTCGCCTCTCAGGCCCGAACAGATCGTGTCCAAGGGAGTAGTCCTGTGCCGGATTCAAGACGCCCAGCAATGGCATGATCGTGGCGGGAATATCGAGATGGCTCGTGATTCGTCCCACCACGCTCGCCGGCTTGCCCGGAATCCAGAGCACGAGGGGCACGCGCGATTGCTCTTCGGTGAATTCGGAATTGTGACCCCATCGCCCTTTTTCCATGAACTCCTCACCGTGATCCCCTGTAACGAGGACGATGGTTGATTCGAGCAAATCGTGTTCTTCGAGGCGATCCAGAACTTGGCCGACGAATATGTCAACCTGCCGACATGAATTGATATATCGATTCTTAATCAAATCAATATCACGCTCCAGATTCATGGACACGTAATTGAGTTCATCCACAAAAGGCCGCCGGATAATTGCGTCTTTCGAGAAGGAATAGTTCGCATGCGGAGATTCAAGAAACAGGAATGTCATGAACGGCCTTGATTTGTCACGCTGGTCGATGAATCGAAGAAGTGCGTCAATGTGTCGCTGGTCCTGCTGCCAGGCGGGCCTCATCGCACCTTCGTGGAGTTGGTCGGACGGGATCCGGGAGAACAAAGTCTTGTCGAATTCCGGATAGCTGAATACCGCGCTGGAATATAAACTCATCTGGTAATCCAATTCGAGCATTGTGTCCACGAGTACCGGGCCGCGGTGTTCGGCGAGCATGGTAAACCAGTAGGGGCCGTAGAGACCGTAGAACATCGAAAACATACCCATGCGCGTCCCGTTGCCACCGCTGTAGTGACGCTCGAATCTGCTGGATCGCTCCGACAGTTCCCAAGTGTTGGGCATGATCTCCGGGTCCAGCATGTCCGCGCGCAGGGATTCGGAGACGAGCCATACGATGTTCGGCGGCTTCACGGTCGGGTCGCGCTGAATATCGTGCAATGGATAGCGAAGACCGAACGCATTCCCCCCAACGGCCATCGTGGGTACCCGCTGGGCTTTATATCCCCACGATTTCGCAATTCTCTTGAATGTTATGGGCATAAAACAGGGAAAGGCATTGGCGACGGCCAGCGTTGGTCCAAAACTGCGAAACGAGCCGATCCCATAACCGAGCTGCGTATAAAGCGCCGCGATCGACAGGCCGCACACGCCGATGATGTACGGTCTACGACGTCGCAATCGAAACAGGGATTCGCGAACGAGACCCACCTTCAACACGAGCACAAACAGTCCCGCCTGAGCGAGAAGGAAGCCGATGCCGACGAATACCGCGAACAGTGTGGTGGCTGGGCCGGCACCCATTGACTCGATCCCGCCGCGCGTAAGGACAAGATTCCAGACAAAACCGTTCAGGTGGAAACCAAACACGTCAAAGACCGACTTGTCGACGAAGATCACGTATTGCGCGAGTGCGCAGCCGGCGATCGCCGCACAGTAAACGATTCGGCGAATCGTTTTTTCGTGCAGGCTCAGTACCCGTCTCGCGAGTCGGGTGTGCAGGATACGATGCGTGGCAACCACGAAGATGAGCACGGGGCCGAGATAGAGAAGCGTGTACGTAACCTGGACCGCCCGCGCATACATAGTCAACCAGAAGCTGGTCTGCTCGATGTGCCTCAGAAAACCGCTCGTATTCAATAGGAGCATCGCGTAGGTGAGCAGGAAATACCCCCAAAGGATTTTCGATGGGCTGAGTGTGGTACACTCGTCCGCTTTGGAATGCGCTGGGCAGCTTGCAACGAACGATGGGTCCGTTGCTGCGCCTTCCACGGCGGACGAGCCTCCCGTACCGCCTCGCTCGGTTACCGGCGTTTGCATACTCAAACCCCCTGTTGGCTCTCAATGTCGAGCCTGTCACTTGGGAAAAACGTACCTGCACAACGTGCAAGTAGGCTGAGTTATACAGAAACATGTCGCGGGCGGGCGTGGAGTGCAAAGATTGCAGCCGTGCGATGTCCGGCTTCGTCAAATCGCGGTCATCGCTTGCGCATATCGAAGCAGGCCATCCGTTTGAGGTTGCGGACGTAGAGTTTTCCGTTGTTCAAGACGGGGACGGTCCAGCATCGGCCGCTGAGCAGTTTTGCGGTGGCGGTGGGGCTAAAGCCTTGCGGGTCAGCCGGTCCGACACGGAGCGTACCGTCCTGTGCGAGCACGAGCAGGTGCTTGTCGGCTAATACGATCGTCCCGTGCTTTTGACGGTGTTCTCGCCATCGCTCCTGACCTGTGAGAAAGTCTACGCAAACCAGTGCGCGTTGATCGCTCGAATAGAGATGGCCTTCGTGCAGAATGCACGATTGAAACTTGTTTTTGAGCACTTTGCTCCGCCAGACTTCGTCGGCTGCGATTTTGTCGCCGTCTTTGCGCAAGCGAAAAAGCCCGCAGCCGGTGAAGTAGCCGGACGTGACGAACAGATGGCCGTCGTGAAAAATCGGTGAGGCAGCGTTCACGTGCCAATCGGTTTTCCAAGGCTGGCGCCAGACCATTCGACCCGTCTTGGCTTCAGCGATGAGCATGGCGTTTCCGGTGAAACCGGCGATGTAGCGCGTGCCTTCAAACGTGAACGGGTAGGGCGTTGCGTAGCCCGCGAGGTCTCGGCTGCATGTCCAGACTGGATTGCCGGTGACTTTGTCGAACGCAGCCAGTGCGCCGTCAGACTCGCCGCCGGTGGCGATGGCGAGATTCCCTTCGATGAGCACGGACCCGCTGTAGCCCCATTGCGGTCGATGTTGAAACCGTTTCCGCCAGATGATTTTGCCCGTGTTCGCGTCCACGCACAGAAGTGTGCCGCGCGCTCCGAGAATGTAGATTCTGCCGTCATCGACCGTCGGCGTTGCCCTCGGCCCGTCGCCGCCTTGTCGTTCCAAGTAACTTTCTTCGATCGGTGTTTGCCAGATGACCGCGCCGGTGTCGGCATTTAAGCAGTAGAGAACTTGTTCGTCGTCTTGCGTGCCGCATGTGTAAACACGGTCGCCGACGCAGGCGAACGAACTGAATCCGTCGCCGATCTGCCGCTCCCAGAGCAAGGGCAGCTTTGCGTCCCACGTTTTCGCGAATCCGGTTTCGGAACTGATGCCGTCATGATTCGGGCCGCGGAAGTTGGGCCAATCAGCGGCGGCGGGACACACGAAGAGTAAGAACGCGGCGATGCGCATGCATGTATTCATAGATTCAGATTCCCTTCTTACGAAAATGTTAAGCGCCGCATGTCGATTGCGTCAAACCGTTCGCGAAACGACGGCCTTGTCATCATGCGGAACGTCATCGAAGCTTGTATGTACACGCGACGCTCATAGAATCACTTCGTGGGTGGTGCGACCGAACCTTGGCTGGAGGCGATTTCTTAGGATGCGAATCAAACTGATTTCTGGAATTCTCGTGTATCTGCTGTGCGCGACGACGGCGTTCGCGGAAGATTGGCCTCAATGGCGGGGGCCGACTCGTGACGGCGTGTGGCGAGAGACGGGTATCGTCAGGAAGTTCGCGTCGTCGCGACTTGATCCCGTCTGGCGCGTGCCGGTCGGCGGGGGATACAGCAGCCCCACGGTGGCGGACGGACGTGTTTACGTCACCGACCGCCTGACCAAACCGAAGCAGGTCGAGCGCGTTCACTGCTTCGATGCCAAGACAGGGGCAACCCTCTGGACGCATGAATACGATTGCCCGTACGTCAGCGTTGGGTACGATACAGGCCCGCGAGCGTCGGTGCTCGTTCACGACGGGGCTGCCTATTCGCTCGGCGGCATGGGCCATCTGATCTGTTTCGACGCGACCGACGGCAGCGTACGTTGGCAGAAGAATCTCAACGCTGAATACAAAATACGCATGCCCATATGGGGCATCGCCGCGTCGCCGATTATCGAGAAAGACCTGCTCATCGTTCACATCGGCGGCGAAGACGGAGCCTCCATCGTCGCGTTCGATCGGCGAACCGGTAAAGAGAAGTGGAGAGCGCTCAAGGACAACGCAAGCTACTCCGCACCGATCGTGATCGAACAGAACAGCCAACGCGTGCTGGTCTGCTGGACCGGCGAGCGCGTGGTGGGGCTGAACCCCGAGACGGGCAAATTGCACTGGGCGCATCCGTTCGAGCAGCGGCGTATGATAATCAACATCGCCACGCCCGTTGTTCACGGCGACCTGATTTTCGTCAGTAACTTTTTCGATGGTTCGATGTTGCTGCGTTTGAAGAAGGACGAACTCGGGGTCGAGCAGGTTTGGCGGCGGGGTGGCGAAGACGAGAAAAACACCGACGCCCTGCACTCGATCATTTCAACACCTTATCTCAAAGGCGACCACATCTACGGATGTTGCAGTTACGGCGAGTTGCGTTGTCTTGATCTTCGCACAGGCGACCGAGTGTGGGAAAGTTTGAAGGCGGTGCCCAAAGCCCGTTGGGCCACAATTCACTTTATCGAGCACGGCGATGACGTTTGGATGTTCAACGAACGCGGTGAATTGATCATCAGCCGATTGTCCCCGAAAGGATTCAAGGAAATAAGTCGCACAAAAATCATTGATCCGACCAAGGGCCAACTGAATCGTCGGGGCGGTGTTTGCTGGACGCATCCCGCCTTTGCGGATCGGCATATCTACGTTCGCAACGATAAGGAACTGGTCTGCGTCGATGTGTCCGCCAAATCATTATCAGAGAAACGAAGCCGTTGAACGCACCCGAAGACCAACAACTTCCCGACGCGTCGGCCCCAGCACCTCCGCCGCCGACTTCGCCGACGACTTCGTCGATGGCTTCGCCCGTGGCATTGCCACTGGCACCGCCCACTGCGCCTGTAGTCGTCGAGCCGCCCGTCCACAAGCCGAGTTGGCCGAGCGTGATCGGTTTGCTCGCGATGCTTTTCGGAGCCGGCGGGATCGTTCTGACACCGTTGCTCGTTTGGTGGTCAACCTGGATGACCGAAGCGGCTCCGTCGCCTTTCTCGAACAGAGATTTATTCAATGATCCATTCATGCGATTTTTCTTGTTTTTCGGGTTGGCGCTTGATGCGCTTTTGTTTGCTGCGGGTGTGAGTTTGTACTTACGCGGGAAGAACGCCCGCCGCCTCGCCATACTGTGGAGTGCCATGCAGGTCATCGCGAGCTTGGCCGGCGCGTTCTGTGCGTATCGGATTCAGTGTGAACAATTCGCATCTGCAGGCCCGGTGGGCGCCCCAGGGATGCCCGGAGGGGCGTTCAATGCCGCCGCGCCTTTGATCGGGTTTTTCACCGGCTTGATTCAGGGCTGCCTGCCGCCGGTGTTGCTGCTGATCTGGATGCGAAGGCTGAGCGTGCGGGAATACATGAGCACCTGGAAATAGATGCGCGCCCAATGTGTGTTGACGCGCGTTAATAGGGTGGGTGGCATGCCCGCCTCGAAGGCGGGCATGTAGCGTCTACGGTGTACTCATGGCTGCGCCCAGACAGGCGAGAGGGTGTCCGAATGAAATGCAAGAAGTGCGACTATCGCCTGTGGAACCTGCGCTCGCGACTTTGCCCCGAATGCGGGCTGCCGTTCAAGCCCAGCGAGTACACATTCGTTCCCAGCAGTGTGCGTTATTGCTGCCTTCATTGTGGGCAGGATTACTACGGCACCAGCCCCGAAGGCCATCTCCTTCCGCGCGAATT
This sequence comes from Phycisphaerae bacterium, assembly GCA_029260215.1. Taxonomy (GTDB): domain Bacteria; phylum Planctomycetota; class Phycisphaerae; order UBA1845; family UBA1845; genus OFTM258. Next base: position 12,836 of record JAJDDQ010000038.1, on the reverse strand, counting down.
CTCCTGCGTAAAGTGTCACAAGCCCGTCAACATGGACGAAATGGTCCTCCTGCCGACCGCAGGTATTGACGAGGAACAGACCGAAATCGAACGCATGCCGTGGCTGAATCGAAAGAAGCTCGGCACGCTCAGAGCGTGGTTCAAGACTGTGGGAATGGCCTTGATTAACCCCACACGTGTGATTCAACTCCTCCCCACCGACGCCAAAGCAGGCCCAGCCGTTCGCTTTGCCGTCGTGACCAATCTCTTGCTCGCGATTCCTACGATCGTACTCTTCATGGTCGTAGTGGTGATCGGTGCGGGGGCAGCCGGCGGTTTTGCGGCAGGTGGCCTGGCCATCATCGGCATGATGGGCGCAGGATTCTTGAGCATTGTCTTGTACAGTTACCTGGGAGTCTGGCTTTGGTCGCTTGTCGCACACGGGATTCTGCGGATCACCGGTAAGACGGAGCGTGGAATCGGCAGGACCTGTACCGCGATCGGCTACAGCAGTGGTGCGAATGCGTTGACAGCCATCCCGATTTGCGGGGCGTACGTCGGTTGGATCTGGTGGGCCGTCAGTGCGACGCTGATGGTCAGAGAGGCTCAGAAGGTACACGGTTTCCGCGCCGTGCTGGCTGTTCTCGCGCCGCCACTTCTGGTAGTGGGCGCGTATTTTGGGGTCGCCATCTTTTTCGTTGCTGCCGCCGGATCGAGCGGCGTGTTCATATCGCCGGGCGGTTTCGGCGCGTTCGCACGAAGGGGTACCGAAACGACACGAGTCACCGGTGCGATTGTCCGGTACGCCGGGGAACATCAGGGACGCCTCCCCCGACATGCCATCGAGCTTGTGCATGAAGGCTACATCACGTCTCACGATCTGGTCGTGCCCTCCACCCGTACGGTCGAAGCCGACGTTGCGGTTGGCTCTACCGATCTCGAAAACTTCATCTTTCTTTCCGAAAAAGAGCGTGAGCGTGTCATCGAGGAGGCTGTCGCGGCGTTGGGGCCGAAGCCGGTCGCGCATCGCCTTGGAGATTTCATCTTCATCTACCACGGTGCCGATAAACAGTATCAGACGCCAGACCTGTGGCTGGTGTGCCGGGTCGGAGACTCGCCAAACCATCCCGTGGTCGCCGGTTTCGCGAGCGGAACGACGATGGCGATCGTTTCCAACGGCCCATTCCGCGATCAACAGAACACGCTCCGAAAATCTCTGGGTCTGCCGCCATTGCCAGCGTTCGAACCGTTCTTCCCAAAAGAGCAGCCCGAATCCCCGGACTCCGTCACAGACGATGGAGGTTAGCTGCGTACGCTACGGACGCGCGGTTACGGGCTGGAAGCAGGTTCGTTTGGAATCAGCCGGAACTGAAGCTGTGCCCGCCCGCTGATTTCGAAATGCTCGATGCGAAAAGTGTGTTTGCCAGCCGTTAGTTCGATCCGGGCTTCGAGTGTTTTCTGTGCGTGATGGGTCCAGTCGTTGATGACCGGGTTTGCGTCTACGAATACGCGGATGCCATCGTCCGACACTGTTCGCAGCGTGTAGAAACTGGCTGGCAAGTTGACTGTCGTCTCAGCCACTGTGGCGAAATGGTCGGCGGGAACCTTCTCCGACGGTACCCCGTCAGACCAGTCGAAATCGATTTGAGATACGCGAAGCTCATGGACAGGCAGGGCTGATACTACCTTGGCCCATGCTTCCGACTTGCCGCGCGGATCGCGATCGGCGTCCCATGTGTAGAATCGAACGCGCCAATCGGCTCTGAACAGCGAGCCGGCTACACGCAGGTCGGGAACGGTCGATGTCCGAAACGAAAGCTCGAACGGCTGCAATCCCTGCTTCGTCGTCGAGACCGTGACGGTCGCAGGCAGTTGTCCTTCAGTCGGCGATACCGTGACGTTTTCCGTGGCTTGATCAAAGCGAAAGTTCCCGCCGCCCGCGAGAATGTTCAGCCGAGCCGAAGATCCGCCACCGATGTATTTCGGCGAAATCGTTGTATCCACGAAATCGAAAGGCCCCCACTCCGTCATGAATATTTGGCTTCGTCCGATGCGGTTGTCGCGGGCACCCCTGGGCCGGTTCGCTCCAAAGACTGGGTAGGACGGCGTAACGTAATCCATCTTGTGACGCTTGTCCGACTCGGGCGGCACGATCGGTTTACTGTGTTTGTCCGCTTCAACTGCGCTGCCGACGCCGGTCAACTCGTTTTCCAGGATCGTTGTGTGCTCGGATCGGCGCAACGTAATCGCGACTTTGTCACCGGCGAAGCTGTTGTACATGATCGTGTTCATTCTCGACCCGCGATCGTTCGCCCGAACCCACGGCGACTCCGCAAGGTGCGGATCATCATCCGACCGGAGAATCACGCCGTACGCGTTGGCCGCGAATCTGTTGCGGGCGATCACGTTGCCGAAGCCGTGTTCGATGTTTATCCCGCCGCGATCGAGATCGTCGCCCGCGTTACCATTCGCCTCGATCGTATTGTTGAGAATCAAGGTCTCCTGTGCGTACCCCGCTCGGATGCCGCAGACGGTATTGCCGATCAGCTTGTTCTCCAGGAATCGATTCTGAAAGCTGAATGTCATCTCGATGCCGTGGACAGCGGAGTACGAAAAATCGTTGCGAATGAGCTTGTTCGCGTTGTTGCCCGTCCGACGGTCGCCCGCGAGCGAGGCCATCCCGCCGAAACCGAAGAATCCGTTCCCACAATGTGTGGCTGAATTCTCGGCGATGATGTTCTCGTTGCACTGCTCGAACATCAGGATACCAGCGGAGTCCTGCCCGCGGTTGTACACGCCGTGGCTGTAGCCGCGAATGCAAAAATCGAACGCATTTCGCGAGATGACGTTTCGATTCGATCGCCACATCGCCAAGCCCCACCCGGACAGAAACGAGCAGTCGCAATCGTAGATTTTCGCATCGTCGACGCGATCGAGAATGATTCCGTTTTGGCTGTCCCGAACGCGAACACGCGCGATCGAAACGCCTTTGGAACGCTCGACGCACAAAGCAGCCCCGTAGCGATCTTTCCATTTCGACTTCTCGTTGTCACGCGGGTGCAGCCAATCTCGCTCGTCAGCCGCATCGGGTGTCGAGCGCAGCCTCTGACGAAAGTTATCCGAGAGGATGCAATCCTCGATCATCAAGCCGTCCGCATTCTCAGCGAGCACGCCGACTTTGAAACCGCGTACACGGAGATTGCGAATAGTGACATTTCTGCCGCGAACGTACACACCGACGCCCGAGTACTTATCCGGCGATCGTCCGTCTCGCGCGCCGTCGATCAGAGCGCCGTTGAAGTTGATTGTGATGTTGTCGCCTTCGACACGGATCGCCCCGTTGCCTTCGGCGTCGGTGATGGCGTAGCTGCCCCTGACGATGACGGCGCTCTCGCGAATCGGATAGTCGTCGCGGTCAGGCCGGAGTCGCTCGTCGGACTCCGCGCCGGCCAGCGCGATCAGACACAGGGTGACGATTGGGATTCCACTCATAACGTCCTATTGTGCGCGCTTCGCCGCCGTGCGTCGATGCTTGGCCGACCTCACTGGTTCGGCGTAGTATGAATGGCATGTTCGCGCGTTCGGCAGAATCCCACACGCTTCGCCCCCCCTCCGATGTTCGTTGGTCGCTGGCGGCTGTCGTGCGCGTTGCATTCGTCATGGCCATCACGACGGCCTACACGCTCGCATTCTTCACCGTGTGGCCTCGTGCCTGGGGCGTGCAACTCGCGTCCTGGGTCCAAAAACCCAAAGGAGCCGTCTTCGATCTGCTGGAATCCGCGATGGCCGCCGTCGGGTTGACCGATCTTTCCCTGACATCAGTCACCGGCATCTACCTCGTCCTGCTCGCGTGTCTCATTCCGTGGATCGCTATGGCTGCATTCCGTCGCGGTCGCCCCGGCGTGCTTGGCTGGCGAAGACCGAACCGGTTGGCGTGGCGGATTCTCCTCGTGGGCTACATCGTCGCCGTACCGTTCCTCATTTGGATGGTCCGCAGCCCCGTCTTCGCCGATCAGTACACGCGGCTGATGCAGCGCGGATTGGCCGGTTTCGCCGCGTTCTATCTTGTCAACATATTCGTCGAGCATTTCCTCTTTCAAGGCGTGATGCTGGCTGCCTTTCGCCCCGACCATCGCTGGCCTGAGCGTGTCGAGATTTACGAGGATCATGCGGGCTTTTGGCGACGCATCTTCCAATGGTTCGGCCTGTCGCAACCGACCGACGGTGCGTGTGGTGGACAGCGCGTGACAAGGTGGCTCGGCCTGGCGCCGGGCTGCGTACCGGCGGTGATCACGTCGGGCATGCTCTTTGGACTGGTCCACGCTGGCAAGGATCCACGCGAGTTCGTCCTGTCGGTTCCGGGCGGAATGTTGCTCGGGTTCATCGCCTATCGCACAAACAGTTGGCTCACACCGTTCATGCTGCATCTTTCCACCGCAGGTACAGCCTGCGCGTTGATGATGCTTCTACAATCCGTTGGATCGTAGTTCCACTGATTCGTATTCCAGCTATTCCACCGCCGCACCGGAGAATTGACGCATGCGCACCTGCCCCGGTCCCGAGCGTTTGGCCATGTACATCAGCGAATCCGCTTCCTGAATCAGCGCACCGAGCGAACAGTTAGCCTGCTCCGGTGATACACACAAGACGCCAAGGCTAACGGTCTTCTCAATCGCGGTTCTGCCGGAGACGTAGGGTTCGTAGCGAATGGCCTTCATGATCGCGTCGGACACTTGGCGAGCCTTTTCCGCATCGGTGTCCGTTAGAAAAATGACGAACTCGTCTCCGCCTATGCGGCCGATGAAATCTTCATCTCGTAACACGGGTGCAATGCGATCGCAGGTTTCACGCAGGACATAGTCGCCAAACTGGTGCCCGTGGGCATCGTTGGTCGACTTGAATCTGTCCACATCGAAGTAACACAGGGCGAAGTTCTTGCCATCGCGTGCAGCCTGTTCGATACTGGTTTCCGCCGCCGCCATGAACCCTACCCGATTGAGCGCATAGGTGAGTGAATCGTGCTTGCGCTCGTCGTCCAGTTTTTCATGTTTCGCAGCCAGTTCGCTGACCGCCGCTCCCATTTTCGCCGCCTCGTTCATAAGCGAGTTCATCTGCCCCACCATCACGCTTGTCGCGTCCGCCAGTTCCGAGCAGGCATCGGCGATCAATCCGTTCAATTGAAGCGCCGGGGAGCCGTCCGTCTGGAAGAATCGGTAAATCGAATCGAACGTCTCCTGGGCCGCCTCGACAAACGACTCTCGCGTGGGGAAATGAACCGCGGCGTTGGCCGCAAGGAAAGTCGTCAGTGCTTCCGCGTCCGACGGGTGCCATTGATCGGGAAGGTGCGGAAAAATAGCAGCCACCTCGATAGCGCCCGCCAACGCGCTCGATTCGACGAACTTGTGCAGACAGTCCGAATCGTGGTGAAACGCAATTGCATCGATGTACGATTCCGGCAGCTCCAGCTTGGTCGCGAGCAGGCGCCCAACTTCAGTGTGATCGATGCCCAGCAGTTCGCGCTCGGCTGCGAGCAGCGCCTGGCCTTCGAGTTGGGACTTGTTGATCATGGGCGCATAGTCGTTTTCCACGGCAGAATGAATCACCGGCAATGCCATGTCCTGAAACAGAGCAGCCGTGAAAGCTTCGTCCTCAACATTGCGATCGAATGCCGCCGCATAGGCCTTGGCCGCTACCCCCTTGGTCAGCGATCCAAGCCAATACCGGTTGAGCACTTCCTTCGGCATTTTGATACGGTTATGCAGACCAGCCATGCAGTAGCTGATCGCCAGCGTCCGTACGTTGTTGATCCCCAAGAGATTCACAGCGCGCAGAACGGTCGTGACTTCTTGCCGCGTCGCGTACCACGAGGAGTTGGCCAGGGACAAGAGCTTGGCACTCAACGCCGCGTCCGACGAGATAACGCGGTCGTATTCCACAGGCCCCGCATCCGCATCCTTGCCAAGCTCGATGAACTTAATGGCCACCGCAGCCGATCCCGGCAGGTAAGCCAACTGTTCGATCTGGCTCTGAATGACCTGCGCGGGTTGCGAGCCGCCGCTCTTGCCTGTCGTCGCGTGGCTGCGTCTAAATCCTGACATCGATCTCCCTCTCAACGGGGCGGCGTCTCGCACCGAATAACGTTCATATCCACCAGCATTGCCAAGCCTGAAACGACGGACGGGTGCCCCACCTCTTCAGAGGTGGGGAAGTCGAATCCGTTCAATTGAGTCGTGACAATACACCAAGACCCCATAAGCCGCTGTGCGATTCGAGAATGCGCGCGCCGCTACCGCTCAATTCTTCGGCCTTGGTCACCCGCCGCTTCAATACGATCGCATGGAGTTCGCACCGTGACGTGCCGATGGGACGCGGGGGGCGTTCGCGCTCACGCGACTTGGGGAATTCATAAAGCGGCTTCTCTGCAGGACGGGACCGGTAATGACGGACAACGGATTGAAGACAACTGATTCTGCGAAAGACATGCTTGCGGCCGTGCTCGTCGTCACCGGGAACTCGGACTTTGTGAATCGATGTACCGGACTACTGTCCGAGGAGGAGATCGCCGTTTATCAGGCCTCTTCCGTGCCCGATGCACTTTTTTGCGTCCGCAAGGAAAAGAACATTGATCTCGTTGTCGTGGATGCCTGTCAGGACGGTCCCGACGCACTGGAACTTGTGCGCAAGCTCAAGAACGGCCCCAGTCACTCGCTGCTTCCCGTGATCGCACTGCTGACCGACGCCGATGCCCAAAGTCGCCTGAACATGCTGCAAAACGGTGCGGACGACTGCCTCACAGAGCCGTTTCACGATGTCGAGCTTGTCCAACGATGTCGCAACCTGATTCGGAACAAGCAAGCCTCCGACGCGCTCGAAGACAGTGAGAATGTCATTTTCGCCCTGGCGCGCATCACCGAGGGCCGCGACCGATACACACAAGGACACGTCGAGCGTGTGGCGGCATACAGCGTCGAGATCGGAAACCGCTTCGGCCTACCCGAACGCGACATCGTCACCCTCAATCGCGGCGGCGTGGTACACGACCTCGGGAAAATCGCCGTTCCCGACGCTGTCCTGAACAAACCCGGGAAACTCGAAGCGCACGAGTGGGTCATCATGAAAAGTCATCCGGTGGTCGGATTCGACATCCTCTCCCGCCTGAGGACGTTTCACGATGTTCTTCCGATCGTCCGTTGGCATCATGAAAAACCGAACGGAAAGGGCTATCCCGACGGAATCGGCGGCGACGAACTTCCGCTCAATCCGCGCATCACAGCCGTCGCGGATTGTTTCGACGCACTCACCACAATCAGACCTTACCATCAGGCTCTTTCACCGCTCGACGCGATGGCCATCATCACCGAAGCCGTGGCACGTGATGAATTCGATCGCGAAGCCGCTGCTGTCATGAAAGAACTCGTTGGCGAAATGCAGGGGGCCTTCGCACTCTCCGCACAGCCGGATCCCGTCGGCGTCTGACACGTCGTCGCGGCCGGGTGTCGCCGGGCGAATGAGGCGCAGGACAGATCAAATCATTTGAGTTTTCGCTTTTCGCCATAAATTTGATAGAATGCGGACGGTGCCGGTATCTGGCCCGCACGTCGAATGCTCGTACGCGAGACTCTCGTGCGGTCCACCAGGAGGAGGAAAAGCAATGCCTATTACGCTTCAGCGTTTGTCTGTGCGCACGGCGGCAGTGATCGTCGCCTGTTCTCTCTGTGTTCCGACCTCGACCTCGGCTGACACCGTCGTGCTGTCGCCGACCAAAGACAACACACTCTATGAATCTCCGGGTACGCTGAGCAACGGCGCGGGCACAGGAATGTTCGCTGGCCGAAACTCGATGGCCACAGATTCAATCCGCCGCGCCGCCATGGCCTTTGACATCGCCGGAAACATACCCGCATCTTCCACCATCACGAGCGTGTCTCTACAGCTTCGACAGACGCAAGGCAATTCATTCAACTTCGACATCTCAACGCACCGGCTGCTGGCGGATTGGGGTGAATCCTCGTCCGTCGCGATCTTCGGAAACGGAGGCGGGGGCGGGGGCGGTCCAGCCGTCGCCGGCGATGCCACGTGGCTGCACACCTTCTCCAATACGCAGTTCTGGACCACGAACGGCGGCGACTTCGAGCCTGTCGGAAGCGCCACCACAACCGTCGCAAGCCAGGGATTCTACACATGGGGTTCGACCCCCGGCATGGTCGCAGACGCACAGTTTTGGCTCGACAATTCCGCGAACAACTTCGGCTGGATTCTCGTCGGAACCGAAACGCAAGGCGGGACAGCCAAACGCTTCGCCACCCGCGAAGTCGCCAACTCAGCCGACAGGCCTCAACTGACGATCGATTTCACCCCGCCCGGCGCACCGGGTGCGTGCTGCATCCCCCTCACAGGCCAATGCATGACGCTGTCCGAAATCGACTGCGGAAACGCCGGCGGAGTCTTTCAGGGATCAGCCGTCCCATGCACCCCCAACCCCTGCCCTCCACCGATCCCAACCGTGTCGCAATGGGGGCAGGTCGTCATCGCCCTGCTGTTGCTTTGCGCAGGCACGATTCTCTACCGCCGTCGCGAGGACGCAAGAAAGATTGGCTGTTAGCAAGTTTGTCGACAAGGGCAGATTTCGGTGTGGCACCGGTTTTCAACCGGTGCAGAGGTTTCGTGTTCTACGTGCTACTGGGCTTTCGGCCCACGAATTCGCGGGTTGGAAATCCGTGCCACATTTTTTCAATGGCCTGTCAGCGTTGGTTCGAACAGTCGTCTGTGCCGAGTTTCTCGATTGACGCCTGTCAGCCGCCTTCTTCCGGCGCACGCGGGAACTTCAGATACGGCAGTGTCACACGACGCACATCGACGCGGTCGGCCCGAATCCGCCCAGCCGCTTCATAACCCCGCAATCCGGCTGCCGTCACGTAATCATCCTGATCGACGCCGTCGCCGCTGACGCCCAGCCCGCCGACAAGACGCGTCCCGAATCGGTACAACGGTGCGCTGCCCGGAAAAAACACAATACCGCTCTGATTCAAATTACTCGGCTGACGCGCCAGTGTGCAGGGTGCGTCCGCGTTGCGTTCACGCAGCGCAGCGAAAGGCCCCGGCTGTGTGCCTTGAATCCCCGGCGGGTAAAAAGGCTGACTCCCGAAACGCAGCGTGCGATTCGTAATCGCCGTCCCCAGCGGCACGTCGGGCAGATCAAGAAGCGACCGCTCGAACCCGCTCAGGTACACCACATTTCGTCCCTTGGTCACCGCGACATCGATGCTGAACACCGTCGCGTCCGGCATGCGGAACAGGCCCAGAACATCTCCCGAAAGAGACGTCACCGCGATGACCATCTTCGTACGCTCCTGCAACGGCAGACGGATGGCCGCCCGTGTACGGTTGGCCCGGGCGACGCAACGGTCGATGATCAGACGCACCTCCTCGGCGGACATCTCCGCACTGTCCAAAGGCCCAACCAGCCAACCCTCGGGCACCTGCACACGCGGGCCTCCCTGCGCACCCGCCACCGGATCAGCCGCAGCGTCCGCAACATTCGGAATCGCCACAAACGCGCCAACGTCGGCAAGCGTATCGAAGGAATCACCGCTCAACCCACCAGGCCGGCGCGCTTGTTCGACGAACGGCAGGCGCACGCCGTCGATGAAAATCTCACCAGGATCAGCCACCATAGGTCCGAATCCCGCGCTCCCAGAGGCAGCGGCAAACTCAGCTTGATTCGGTGCCAAACCACAGACACCCACACCACCAACCAGCTTGCCCGATTTGTAAAGCGGTACGCCGCCGGGAATCGTCGCAATACCTAACCCAGGCCCCGTCCCGTCGAGCGAGACCGCTGCCGAAACTTCCTGCCCCGCGATGTACGCGTCGGTGAGAAAACAACCGCGATTGGTACGCTCGATATCCCAAAGCGCTCCCGAGGCAGTGTTCGTAACCCCGGTGACCGAACCGTCCGCAGCAAACGTCGGCGGAAAATGCTCCCTACTGATAAAGCGAACGGTGCGCGACGACAGGGGGGCTTGATCGTTACTGAAAAACGCACCGGTCCGCGCCAAGCTCAGCGCAAGCTCGTTGGCATCCACGGTGTCGAGTCGCCCGCCCAAAAGCGCCTGAACCGTCACCGGCGCTCCGTTCTTACGAAACACCGCCAGCGGGCGACCTTCGCGATCGACAACCGCGATGACCATACCGTCGCCAGCCAGGGCCGCCGCCGCTTGGGCAACGACCGTCGTCACCTCCTCAGCCGTCAACGGCTCCGTCGGTCCGCCGGGTGCGGGTGTGGTGGAGGCTGGTCTTCCGATCAAGCCGCTCAAACCAGTCCCGCAACCCCCCAACGCGAGCGTGAGACACAGACAAACCCGTCGGAAACCCTGACCCAACAAACGTCGAAATGACATACTTTCGTGACTCCTTTCACGTTGCACCTTGGAAGGCGACACAAGATTACGTCGTCACAAAAAAGCAGGCAAGCCTCGATCCTCCCGAAGCAAACCGCGAGCACCAAGCCGACCGCCGCCGCCAACAGAACGCGCGTCGCCTTCGTTTTTTTGATTGACCGCGACGCGACGACCGATAACCTTGTCAAGCATTGGCGCACGATTGTCAGTGTCGGGCGAGCGCGGCGCGGCTGCTCGAATCGAAACTGCCCTCGTGCCGACTCGAACCAAGACCCACGTGGAATGACCGGTGAACGGATTCAACGGCAAGGCAGGGATTGCCCCCGCGAAACGAACACTCTATGTGCTCGTCGGCTTGCTGTGCGTCAATATTTCGATCGCAAAACCTCCCCCGGAACACGCAGAACCTACCCTCGAACGGGCGGAATCTCCGCCGGAACAAACGGCACCTCCCGCGAAGCGGGCGGAATCTCCGCTGGAACAAACTGCACCTCCCGCGAAGCGGGCGGAGGCCGACGCGAAAAACACCGTTTTTCATCTCGATCCGCCCGGTTTCGAAGGTCGATCCACGGTGCTTTTCCCCGAATTCGTCGATCCGTCGGACGGGTTCCTGCCGTTGGCAGACCGCTGGCGGGTGGGTTTCCCAAGATACGATCGCCTGGGCCGGCGCGTCCCAGCGGACAGGTACACGACGGGGGCGGTCAGCGGCAACTACCAGTACGTCGAAGGCCACTGGTGGGATCCCTACAATCAGAACATTTTCAAGGGTGATTACCCTATTCTGGGCCAACACACCTTCTTAAACGCGACCTTCATCAGCGACACGCTATACGAATACCGCAGCGTCCCCACGCCGGCTGGCGAGAGCACAGAACGCACGGATTCCAGAGGATTTTTCGGGGAACCCAACCAGCAATTCATTCAACAGAATCTAATCGCGAAAATCGACCTGTTCCACGGGTCAGCCGCCTACAAACCGTTTGATTGGCGCCTGCGCGTGACGCCGGTGTGGAATCTGAATTTCTTCGAGCCGCGCGAGCAGGGCGTGGTCGGCATCGATGTGCGGCGGGGCGCCCAGCGCGAGCGACGCGATTTCGCGATTCAGGAATTATTCTTCGAGGCGAAGCTGACCGACGTCAGCCCGCACTACGACTTCATCAACCTGCGCATCGGTCGCCAGCCGTTCGTCAGCGATTTTCGCGGGTTCATTTTCAACGACATCAACGACGCGGTGCGCCTGTTCGGCAACGATGAATCGAACCGCATACAGTGGAACATCGCCTATTTTTACCAGGCTGAGAAGGAAACCAACAGCGAGTTGAACACCTTCGACGCCCGTGGCCAGCACGTGTTCATCGCCAATCTCTACCGGCAGGATGCGTTGGATTTCGAATTTCTGCCGCCCATGTGGCGAAAGGGATACACCTCGCAGGTATCGTTTCATTTCAACTACGACGACCAGAACACCCGAGGCCTGACCTTCGACAAGAACGGTTTTCTGGCCAGGCCTGACCCGGTGGGCAGTTTCGAGCCGCACGATGTCAAGGTCGCCTACTTCGGCTGGGCGGGCGACGGGCACATAGGCCTGTTGAACATCACGCACGCGTTTTACTGGGCCATCGGTCGCGACAGCATGAACCCCATCGCCGGTCGCGATATCGATATCAACGCTCAGATGTTCGCGCTCGAGCTGTCGCGCGACTACGACTGGTTTCGATTGCGCTCGTCGTTCTTGTGGGCTTCGGGCGACAGCGATCCCCAGGACAAAAAGGGCAGGGGCTTCGATGCGATTTTCGACAATCCGAACTTCGCCGGCGGGCCTTTCAGCTTCTGGAACCGTCAGGCGATTCGCTTGGTCGGCGTGAATTTGGTGAACCGTCAAAGCATTTTTCCGGATTTGACTTCGAGCAAAACGCAAGGGCAAGCCAACTTCGTGAATCCGGGCTTGTTCTTGGTGAACGCGGGTTTCGATGCCGACATCACGCCCAAACTGAAGGCGATCGTCAACGCGAATTACATGTGGTTTGCACACACGGACTCGCTCGAACTGTATTTGCAGCAGGCCAAGCTAAGTCGCGACATCGGCGGTGAAGTAAGCGCGGGCTTTCAGTATCGCCCGCTGCTGAACAACAACGTAATCTTGAACGTGGGCATGTCCGCGTTTTGGCCTGGGAATGGTTTCGAGCAGTTGCTGGAAACGGATGAAACGCTTTACTCGGTGTTCACGTCGCTCACGCTGACATTCTGACATGATGGAACGAAAACAACTCAAACGCCAAGACCCCAATCCCAGCGAGCCGCGAACTTCAGTTCGCGCGGACTTTTCGACTACCACAGCCGCGATCCGCGACGCTTGTGTGCGTCTCGGTTTGGTGCTCCGACACACCTTAATTGATGAGTCGGGTGGCACGGTCTGGCGCAGCCAGGCCGTGGGAACCTGTGGCAACCACGGCCTGG
>JAJDDQ010000037.1 GCA_029260215.1 Phycisphaerae bacterium | reverse complement strand
CAGCCAGTCCAACCGTAGCGACCGGGGTGCCGCCACGCAGGCCGTCCTCATGAGCGTCTACCGCACTCTGCGCCTTCGCGGCCTCGACCCCACACGAACCATCGCCCACGCCCTGAAAAACTACCTCACCACCGGCCAACTACCTCGATTACCCCGACGCGACATTGCAGACGGCTGATCTCTTACCTCTGGGGAAACAATGATCCGGGCGACTCAGCTGAATCCGCCCAAATATGGGGTGGCTCTCCATTGGCAACTTATAGTTGCATCCAGGGGATCGGCACACTTGCCGGCGAAGGGAACATCGGTGACGATCCTCTATTGGCTGGGAACGGAATACACCTGCGAGCCGGCTCCCCTTGCATCGATGCTGGCAGCCCACTGGGAAAATTCGATGGACAAGTCGATATTGACGGCGAGCCGCGAGAGGTCGGCCAATTCGTTGACATAGGGGTTGACGAGTTCTTGGATACAGACGAGGACTCGCTGCCGGACTGGTGGGAGCAAAGCCACTTCGGCTCACCGACGGCTGGCACCCCGAGCGCAGACCCTGACAATGACGGAAGGGAAAACCTGGCCGAGTATGGAGGGGATACGAATCCGTTCGTGTCGCCGCAAATCTACCACGTGGACTTGGCTGGTGACGACGGCTGGGACGGACTAACGCCAGCGTGGGATGGCGAGCACGGCCCCAAATCCACGATCCGGGCCGGAATTGCGGTCGCCGACCCGCGAGAGGGTGATGTCGTCATTGTCGCTCCCGGTACGTACACTGGCGACGGCAACCGCGATTTGGACTTCCTGGGCAAAGCTATGACTGTGCGGAGCATGAACCCCGACGATCCAGAAGTGGTGGCGGCCACGGTAATCGACTGCGAAGGGACTGACGCGGTTCCCCACCGGGCGTTCAGATTCCAATCCCTGGAGGGGCCGGACTCCGTGGTGGCTGGTTTCACTATCACCGGAGGTTACGCCATCGCTGGCGGAGCGGTGAGTTGCAGTTTCGCAAGCCCGACATTGACCAACTGCAGGATCGTCGGGAACTCGGCAGGCAACAGCGGAGGTGGGATTTACAACGCCTCCACCAGTCGCCCGGCGTTGGTTCATTGCACATTCATCGGGAATTCGGCCGGCGTTCGCGGCGGCGGAATGTGCAATTCTGGCAGCAGCCCGACGGTCACAGGCTGCACGTTCAGCGGAAACTCGGCCGGCATCAGCGGCGGTGGAGGGGTGTGCAATTCTGGCAGCAGCCCGACGTTTACCAACTGCTCGTTCAATGGGAACTCAGCCGGCAGCGGCGGCGGAATGCGCAATGGCGGCGGCAGCCCGACGCTAGTCAGCTGCGCATTCGTCGGGAACTCGGGAAACTTCAATGGTGGCGGAATGTCCAATACGGGGAGCAGCCCGACGTTGACCAACTGCATTCTGTGGAGCAACTCCGACACAGGAGGCATGGGTGAATCGGCCCAGATTCTCGGTCCCTCCCCCATCGTGACTTATAGCTGCATTCAGGGCCTCGATGCGTTGGCTGGCGACGGGAACATTGGTGACGATCCCGTTTTCATGCGCAGTCCCGATCTTGGGCTGGATGGGGTTTGGGGTACGGAAGATGACGACTACGGCGATCTGCGTTTGACGGCGGGTTCGCCAGCCATCGACGGGGGAGATCCGAGTGTGTCCCTCCAACCGGGCGAAACAGACCTCGACGGCCACGCTCGCGTGTTGTGTGGGCGGGTTGATATGGGGGCGTACGAATTCGGAATTGGCGATTTCGATTGTGATTCGAGCGTCGATCTTGACGACTACGCCTTGTGGGCTGAGTGCCTGACCGGTGTTGACGGCGGACCGTACGCGGACGGCTGCGAAGCGTTTGATTTCGACTTCGATCTCCATGTCGATCTGATCGATTTCGCAGCGTTTCAGGTGCTGCTCGAGTAACGACGTGGAACAAGCTCGGGCTTTGCTATCGAGCGGTGTCGAAATCGCGGAATTCGCCGGTGGCGGGTGCGTCCTGGGCGGTCTGGTTGTCGATGTTGTCGCGTTTGGCGGCTGTCACGGCTGTGATGAAGGCGTCCAAAGTGTCGGGCGTGCCCTCCGCTACCAGCTCCACGCGTCCGTCGGGCAGGTTTCTGACGTATCCGGTCACGTCGAATCCACGGGCGATTTCGCAGGCGGTCGCGCGAAAAAACACGCCCTGCACCCTCCCGGAGAACAAAACTCGTCGTCGGACAGGCTTCATGAGGCGGTCAGGGTAGGTGTGATTTCGGGATGCGGCAAGCCTCGGTCTCGCCCTGTGGCGAACGGCTTTTTGACGTTCAAGAATCGCTTTACTATCCAAAATTGTCGGTTCGGCCTGAGTGGGGTGGCGGGGACGCTTGGTTTCTGCGATGCTCAGCGGTGTGGGGAAGTCGATTTTGACTGGCTAGATGGAGATCGTTGCGATGAGAATTCAGGCGTGGATTGTGGCGGGCTTGATGGCGGTGGGCTTTGCGAGTTCAGCCGACGCCCAGTTGCGGTGGGATTTGTTCGAGGATGCGATTTCGGACTCCGCCTGCGATGTGGTTAATACGCTTAACAGCGAGCTGGTCGTGCTTTCCGATACGGGCCAACTCATGCTCGTATCCAATCTCGACACAATCTTGACGGACTCCTTTGTCGATCTCGACTCCCTCGTGTTCGTGAACGGTGAGCCGGCTGGCAGCATTGAATTCGCCGAAGATGGCGATGGCTTTCGCACGCTGTGGTGGCTGACGTTCGACGGTCGGGTGATCGATCTTGACTCGCTGACGTTGGAACCGCTGGTCAGCGACGCTTTTCCCACGGATTTCGTCTCCACGCCTTGTGATTCGTGTGAATTCGGTCTGGTCGATAATCCTCCGATCGGTGTTTGCCCCACATTGGGTGGCGGTGGGATTCCGCTCGAATTGTGCGGGCTGGGCGTGGGCGGCAACCTGTTCATGGCTATGACGATGTGCGGGTTTGTGGCACTTCGGAGCACGCGTCGCCGCTGACGCGGTCCGATTATCGTTACATTATTCGGCAAGCTCTCGTGGAAGCCGGGGAGCACAGGCGGATCATGTTGCGGTGGTGGATAATCCTCATACGAGCCATTGCATAAGCCCCAATGTGTAGTCGGTACGCAACTCGACCTCCTATTAAGCCGAAAATCCCAATTACGAGATGCAGTAAATGCGCCGATCCCGTGTCGGTTGTACCGAACGTCGGCGTGTTGCATCCGTATGGGACGTTTCGTACGCGATGAGTGGCGCGCCGGTTACTTCCAAATTGATAAGGGCTGTTCGTCTTGCCGACGCAGAGGTTCAACAGTTGCTCGATGCGCTGGATGCTGCCGGGTCGGTGCGAGATGAGGGGCCGAGGGCGCATGAGGTATTCAGTTTTCGACTGAATCCCTGCGTCGTCCATATAACCCAGCCGGGATCCTCCGAGTCTACGACCTATCATGTGCCTGCGCGAAGCCTCAGCGCGGTCGATATGTCGTTTCTCTTCGGAAGTTATGTTCACAGTGGCACGAAATGCGTGGCACAGCTCGTGAGCACCCATGGCGCGTGGCAGGATGTGGTTGGTTCTGTCGCAGGCTGCGATCACGTCAAAGGGTTGATCCACGAGGTTCGCGTACAATTCGAGGATGAGATTGACGTCAGTCGATACTGTGCGGATGCCTCGCGATCGCGCGTGCTGTTGGTTGAAGACAATCCGTTCTTCGCGCGTCTGACGATGACGCATCTGGGTCGGCTCAAAGCGGAAGTTACGCACGTGTCCGACGGTGTGGAGGCGATCGAGGCGGCCGCGCGTGATTTCTACGACATCATACTGATGGATATGGAGATGCCGAAGATGGACGGGTTTGAGGCGACCCGAACACTTCGAAGCACTGGGTATGCCGGCACGATCGTGGCGTTGACAGCGCTTACCGGGCCGGACGACAAAGACCGCTGCCTGGAGGCCGGTTGCGACCAATACCTTGCGAAGCCGCACACCATTGATGACCTTAAGACTGTTGTCCGCGCGGTCAATCAGGAGCCTCTCTACAGCACGCTGGCCGACGACCCCATGATGACTGATTTGGTGGTTGAGTTCATTAGCGGGCTGCGGGGCAAGATCAAGGCCATCGAGGAAGCACGGGCGAACAACGACGTGGGCGCTCTCGAGAAACTTGCCCGTACGATGAAGGGCGAAGCAGGCGGGTATGGTTTTGAGCCAATCACGGATGCGGCGGGTGATCTTGAAAAAAGCGTTCGCGGCGGCGATCTGAAGCAGATTGCCGGTTGCGTGGCTGAACTGGTTCGCTGGTGTCTGCTGGTGCGTTCTTCGGCGAGGAGCGATGGCGGGGCGTCCGGCGGGAACAAATAGGCCTCGAATCCGAATTCGCAAACTCCCTCCCTGGGCAATGCCGAGTGGAATCCCGCTTCTCGCACCCCCGAATCCGCAAGAAACTGGGAAGTGGTCGCCACACACGCGGCGAATAGCATGTCCGTACGCTCCGGCCGATAACCTGCACGCCCCCCCATTCCCGCGTTTCGGAATCCTCTATCCAATCTGTTTGCTCCGCCGCGCATTGGGCTAGAATAGCCGACCGCGCTCGGCGGACGCCGGGCAGCGTTATGGCCATCCAAATTGTGGATAGGTCACAATGACGGGTGAGTTTTCTTTCGTGCGGCCGACAATCAGGAACGGCTGACGAGGGGGTCGAATTACAAAGGGACGGGAACTTGTCTGAATCCGCAAGACCAAACACGCAGCACGCGAGCCTGTTCGAGAACGTCATCACGCAGTTCAACAAGGCGGCAGACCTGATGCGTCTCGACCCGAGCATCCGCAAGATACTGTCGCGGACCAGCCACGAGATTGTGGTGAATTTCCCCGTGCGCATGTCCGGTGGCGGGATCGAGATGTTCACCGGCTATCGCGTTCAACACAACGATTCTCTGGGGCCTTTCAAGGGCGGGCTTCGCTTTCACCCAAAAGTCGATCTGGACGAGGTTCGCGCGTTGGCGTCCTGGATGACGTGGAAGTGTGCGTTGGCCGGCATCCCGTTCGGCGGGGCGAAGGGTGGTATCCAGTTTGACCCCACAGGCTACTCACTGGCGGATTTGGAGCGCATCACGCGCCGCTTCGCCTTCGCGCTGGGCCACTATATCGGACCGGAGTACGACATCCCTGCGCCGGACGTCAACACGAACGCGCAGATCATGGCCTGGATTCTCGACACGTACCTTTCGATGGTCGAGCCGAAGCATCGCAACAACTCGATTCACGTCGTCACGGGCAAGCCGATCGTTTCGGGCGGAAGCTTCGGGCGAGACAAAGCCACCGGACAAGGCGTGGTGTACAATATTCTTAAATGGGCGGAGG
The DNA here is from genome assembly GCA_029260215.1 of Phycisphaerae bacterium. Lineage (GTDB taxonomy): Bacteria > Planctomycetota > Phycisphaerae > UBA1845 > UBA1845 > OFTM258. The sequence continues at coordinate 25,149 of JAJDDQ010000037.1, read as the reverse complement.
AAAACAATCGCCCGATCAAGGGTCTGACCTTCACGGTTCAGGGGTTCGGCAACGTCGGGTCGTGGGCGGCACGGCTGCTTGTTCAGCTTGGCGCGAAACTCATCGCCGTCGAGGACATCTCCGGTGGTACGCGGAACCTCAAGGGCCTGAAACCGGAGGACGTGCTGTCTTTCACCTCCGCTCGACGCAGCCTGGCGAAGTACTCCGGCGGGCAATTCGTCGACCACATCATGTTCTTGAAGACCAAGGCGGACGTGTTCATTCCGGCTGCTCTTGAGCGGCAGATCACGGCGGACACGGCTGACTGGCTTGATGTTTCGCTTGTGGCTGAGGCTGCCAACGGCCCGACCGACCCCGCCGGTGACGCTATTTTGCAGGATCGCGGTATCGACATCATTCCGGACATTCTGTGCAACGCGGGGGGGGTTGTGGTCAGCTATTTTGAGTGGCTTCAGAATAAACGTCGCGAATCGTGGGAGTTGGAAAAAGTCGATGCCCGCCTGCAAGCGACGATGCACAAAGCCTACGATCGTGTCCGGGATGTGGCTGGCGAGCATAATACGGATCGCCGGACGGCGGCCTACATTGTGGCGCTGACGCGATTGGAGAAAGTCTACACGGAGCGCGGGATTTTCCCTTAGCGGGCTGTTTGCCGTTTTGGGCTCCCGTACCGCACAGGTCAAAACACGTTTTTTCTTGCCACAAGTGGGGGTTGGCCGATATGATCCCATCATGGAGTTGGTGTGATTATGGCAGTTGACCAGGACAACACGGGATCATCCGGGGGTGACGGCGGGACGGCTTTGGCGGTGCCCAAGGTTCGCCCGCGTTTGCTGCCGCCTTATAAGGTGCTGCTGCACAACGACGACGTGAACGACATGGTCTTCGTCATCGAGAAGATCGTCGAGCTAACACCGCTGAGCATCGAAGAAGCCATCGAAAAAATGCTCGAAGCACACCAGACCGACGTGGCGATGCTGCTGGTTACGCACAAGGAGCGTGCGGAGCTTTACTGCGAGCAATTCGGTACCTACGACCTCGTCGCCACGCACGAACCGGACTGACAAAGCCCGGTTGCAGATTCATTTACACCCATTCATCACCGCTTATAATGAGATTGCGCGGTTGTAGTGCGCGCGGACTGTACTTGTGAGTCCAGAGATTCGCGGTTCTTGGGCTGGTGCTTTGGCAAGCCTGAAACGACGGGTGGGTGCCCCACCTCTTCAGAGGTGGGAGAATCGAATAGTCCCTCGGATTCGACTTCCCCCACGGCTAGAGCCGTGAGGCACCCAACCCGTCAGTTGAGGTGTGTCGAGGTACTAGCGCGTTTTTGCATTTGGGCGTGGCTGTTTGCGGTTGGTGTCCGCGCGAACTGAAGTTCGCGGCTCGCAGGGAGCGAACGAAACACAAGAGTCATGAGCGGATTTGGTTGGGTCTTGGGCTGGATTGCGGTTCGGAGGAGCGGATGATTTCGCTAGGTGTCAATATCGATCACGTTGCCACCGTTCGTCAGGCTCGGCGTACGGACGAGCCGGACCCGGTGTGGGCGGCGGTTGAGGCTGAGCTTGGTGGGGCGGACTGCATTACGTTTCACCTGCGTGAGGATCGCCGGCACATCAACGATCGCGACGCGAGGCTGCTCAAAGAGACGGTGGCGGTCAAGCTGAATATGGAGATGGCCGCCGAAGCGGAGATCGTGGACATCGCCTGTAAGCTTAGCCCGACGCAGTGTTCGCTCGTGCCGGAAAAGCGTGAAGAGCTGACCACCGAGGGCGGGCTTGACGTGGCCGGCCATCGGGCGAGGCTGGCTGAGACCGTGAAGCGATTGCACGGGTGCGGTATTGAGGTGAGCGCGTTCATCGAGCCGTTGGCGGATCAGATCAAGGCGTCGGCGGAGGTCGGTTTCGACGCGATTGAACTGTGGACCGGCGGGTATGCTCACGCGAAAGGCTCGGCTGAGATGGAGTCCGCACTGGCGACGGTGCGCGAGGGCGTTCGCATTGGGAACGGCTGCGGTCTGACCGTTCACGGCGGGCATGGGTTGACGTATCGCAACATCGGGCCGATTGCGGGCATTGAGGGGTTTTGCGAATTCAATATCGGGCATTCGATCGTGTCGCGTTCGGTGTTCGTGGGTATGCGTGAGGCGGTTCGATTGATGAAGGAACTTTTGGCGCGTCATGCGCCGCCGGAGACACTGGCATGAGAACGTCGCTCTTAATTTTTGCGTGGTCGGCTTGTTTGATTCCGGTGTCGGCGCTCGCGGGGCCTGTCGGTACGAACGACGATGAATGCGTCGTGTTCTACGGTGACAAGCTGGTCTACCCGCCGCATTTCAGCCGGATCGTCGAGGCCTTCGTTCGGGTGAAATATCCGGAGGCTAAGTCGAAGTTCTGGCACGTCGGCACGCGCGAGTTCGACAAGACCCCAAAAGCCAACGAAGACTTCGTCGCGCGCGTGGCCAAGCTGAAGCCCGACACGATCGTTCTGTCGTGGGGGATGGGCGACGGCGAGATGAAAAAGGCTGACGATGCGCGTTTGGCTAATTTCGCAAGCGAGTACGGGAAGCTCATTGATAAGTGCAAGGCGCTGACCCCGAATGTGTTCGCATTGACGCCGCCCTGCCCGACGATTTCAAAGAAAAACGTGCTCGCGATCAATGAGTATGACAAGACCGTCGGCAAAATCGCTGAGGCCATCAGGAAGGTCGGCGCGGAGCGGGGCATCACGGTGCTGGACTGGTACACGCCGACGGCGGCCATTCACGAAGCGGGCGAGGGCGAACCCCTGACGGATAAGAACGGGATGTACCCGGCTGGCCCTTCGGACGCGATCGCCGCCAAGCTGATTATGGATGCGTGGAAGCTGGAGCCGCTCGATGTGCGCGTGACGCTCGATTGGGTGGCGGGTGAGGTTTCGACCACGCACGGGAAGGCTCAGCTTTCCAAAGGCCCGGGCAACGGTTACACGCTGTTGTTGACGGACTTTCCGATGCCATTGTACACGGGCAAGCGCGACGCTGCTTTTTCCGAGAAACTCGCGTGTGCGGATTATTGTCGCATCACGCTCGAATCGCCGAATCTGCCGGAAGGCAAGCTCGCGATGCGCGAGCGCGGCACGCGACGCAGGCCCATGATCGTGCCGTCGCGCGTCGTCCGTGCGGGGTACAATCTCGCGGTGCGAAGCCCGCTTCTTGCGTCGTCCGATTTTCGAACACTCGTCGATCGCATCGAGGACAAGAACGCTGCATTCTTCAACATCGCCAATTTTCAACGACAGTTCATCGACAACCCCAAAATCGAACCGGAGCTGACCGAGTCTTACCGGCTTCACCACCGGGCGCTCGAGGTGTTTCACGAAGGCATGATGAAGCTTCTCGAACGCACGCCGCGTACCATCGACATCGCTATCGAAATGCAGGTTTCATCAAAGTAGACCCGAATCATGACCGCAAGCGAACATCTATTTGAGGGCACGTACACTGCTCTGGTCACGCCGTTTCGCTCGGACAAAGTGGATTGGGCGACGCTGGAAAAACTCGTCGAGCGGCAGATCGCGGCTGGGGTCGAGGGCGTCGTGCCTTGCGGCAGTACGGGCGAATCAGCCACGCTCAGCCACGACGAACACGACAAAGTCATCGAAGCCGTCATCAAGACAGTCAACGGGCGATGCAAGGTGATCGCCGGTACCGGATCGAACAGCACGGCTGAGGCTGTCCGCCTGACCCGGCACGCTGCCGAAGTCGGCGCGGATGGAGCACTCGTCGTCACACCGTACTACAACCGTCCGACGCAGGAAGGCATGTACCTGCATTTCAGCGCCGTTGCACAGGCCGTCAATTTGCCCGTCGTGCTCTACAACGTGCCGTCGCGCTGCAGCATCGACCTGAACAACGCGACGGTCGGGCGACTGTTCGATGAATACGAGACCATCGTCGCCATCAAGGACGCGAGCGGCGGGGTGAGTCGCGTGGCCGAGTTGGCAGGTCGGATCGGCATCGATGTGCTCAGCGGTGACGATTCCTTCACGCTGCCCATGATGTCGCTGGGCGCACGCGGCGTGATCAGCGTCATGTCCAACCTCGTTCCGGACTGGATGAAAACGCTCGTCGACGCCGCGTCACAAGGCAACTATGCGAGTGCGAGAACGTGGCACCTCAAAGCCTGCGGGCTGGCGGATGAGATCGGTGTCCTGGGCCCCAACCCGCTTCCGCTCAAGACAGCCATGAGCCTACTGGGTTTACTGGAGAATGAATATCGCCTCCCGCTGTGCCCGATGGCGGAGTCCGCCCGCGTCGAGGCCGAAGGCCTCCTGCGTAAGTACGAACTGATTTAGGAGTGCAATCCGCCATGTCCGAAGCGAGTATCTCGACCATGCCCGTCCATCACACGATCAGTGATCGCCTCCGCCTGCACGCCGCCTGGGGTGTGGCCGCCGTCGTTTTCTGGACGTTCGGATGGTTTGCGCTTCAGCCCTGGGATCCGCGAGGCCCGGTCAGCATGCTGGCTGTGGAACGGGCAACGTTGTCCATGATCGAAATCGCAGCCCTCGCCGCCGTCATGGCCGCAGTCGCAACCGTTATCGCCGGCAGAGTGTTCGCGGATATCGGCGTAGCGGCTGTCGGCATCGCGATCGCCATCGTATCGCTTCGCGGTGGGCCGACGACGACGCTGCTCGTTCAAGCAGAGAGTCTTCCGTCGTTGTGTCTTGCGTTGGCGGCGGAGGGTGTTTTCTGGTTTCTCGCGATGACCGCCGCCGTCGTCGCGAGCGCATTCGTCATGCGCTGGGTGCTTGGCGAGGCAGACGAAGGCCGTCCCGACGAGTCGAACGGCGTAACGCTTCGCGACACAATCGCCTCCGAAATCCCGTTTGTACGCTGCATGCTTAGCGGATTGTCCTGCCCGCGGTTCACGCGCGCGGAACTCATCAACGGCCTGTTGCACGCGGGCATCACCGCCTTCATCGCCTTGGCGCTCATTCTCATTTTCGCAGCCGGCGGTCCGGAACAGGACATTCGCAACGGTCAGTCGTGTTTCGCGGTGGCCGCCGCTTTCTACATCGCCGCCGGCAGAGCACAGATCATGTTTCCCGCACGCACCGCGTTCTGGTCCTTCGCATCGGTGGTGATCGTGTGCGTGGCTGCCTACGTGTGGGCGATGGTCATGTCGCTACAGGCCAACCCCACGCTGCCGACGATTCCGACAAGCGGGTTCCTGCGTGTACTGCCTGTCACGTATGTAGCGGTGGGGGCAGCCGGCGTCGTGATGGCTCGATGGCGCGTTCCGCCGTCGATTCGCGACTAATCCCGCCCGCTCGAAATTGATCGCATGGTTTCGCCTGTTCGGGCGTTTAACGGAACGGCGGTCGACGCGATGCCGGCTGGCGGATAAACCGTAGTCACAATGCCCGAGCTTTCCGACGAACAACTCATGGAAGCCTCCGGTCGCGGCGATCGCGAAGCTTTCGGCCTGCTCGTTAAGCGTCACCACCGCACCGTCCTGAGCTTCGCTCATCGTTGTACGAACCGGCTCACCCGTGATGCCGTGGACGATCTCGCCCAGGAAGTTTTCCTGAGTGCGTGGAAATCCGCCCCGACATTTCAGCCGCAGGCCCGGGTGACGACTTGGCTGTTTCGCATCGCCGCGAATGCCTGTTTCAACCTTCGCCGTCGCCGCCGCCTGCGCGATGTGCTCACGCTGCGCGACGACGACGATCAGCGACTGGCGGAAGCGCCACAATCGACCGACCGCGATCCCCGCTCAGCTGAGGTACGCGATGCGGTCGATTCACTCCCGCCGAGCCAGCGGGCTGCCATTGTCCTGCGTCATTTTCACGATATGAGTTATACGGACATCGCCGAGGTGCTCGATATCTCGGTTTCCGCCGTGGAATCGCTGCTGTTTCGGGCCAGGGAGCGGTTGCGTCGGGAATTGGCGACCACTGAAGACCTTTCACCGAAACCGCAAGTTTTGCCCGACACAGGTGCTCAACCCTAAGGACTGCGAGGAAACAGAACCATGCGTTGCGAACACGCCAAACAAATGATCTCCCGCCGAATCGACGGCGAATTGGATTCGGACGACAGCCGCGGGTTGCACGCGCACCTGGCAGGCTGTGCGGATTGTCGCGCCGTCGCGACGCAACTGGCGATCGTGGACGATCGGTTGGATGCCCTGGTAGTGCCCGAAGCGCCCGCGGATTTTTCCCGCAAGGTTTCCGCACGGCTGACCGACCAATCTGCGTACGAACGGATCATACGTCATCCGTTGGCCTGGTTCCCGCACGCGACGGCGGCTGGGCTTGCCTTCGCCGCGGGTGTGTTGCTGGTCTACGCCTCCAACGGCGTGCGTGAAACGCAAACGTTTGCATCGGCAGCTTCGGACGGGCATGTGGCTGACTATTTGCAAGTCGGGTTCGATGAATCGATCGACGAAACATTGTTTCAGTTGATCGCTCCAGCGGAGGAGTTGCCATGAACGAACCGCGTTCCCGATCCAAAATCCTCTGGACGGTGCTGCTCGCTTCGTTGGCGTTCAACGCGGGCGTCGGAGGGACGCTGGCGGTGCGTGGCATTCAGCATCGCGCCGAGCGCGGGCCGATTGATGGCCATCGTCGCAGGAAACCCCCGGAAATTATTTCGGACTTCTTCCCCGCCGGTTCTTCGGGGCGACGCATGATGATTGAGGAACGCGACAGCCTGCGCAAGGAACTGTTCGAGACGCGCCGGGAAATGTTCAGCGAGCAGCGCAAACTGGCTGAGCTTATGACAGTCGATCCGGAAAATCGCGAAGCGGCGTTGGAACAACTGGAGCGCGTAATCAACGCCCGGTCCGAAATGCAGCGTCGCGTGGTCACGCATTTCCTCGACATGCGCGATCGACTCGACACGCCGCAACAACGCGATGCCTTTCGCGATCACGTGAAACACATGCTGCGTCATGTTTTCGAAGGCCCGGGCAGAGGGCGTGGTCCCGGTTGGGGTCGAGGCATGGGCGAGAGACGAGGCATGGGACATGGAAACGAATTCAGCCGGCGACGCGGTTTCAGACCTCACGACCGCAGGCCGGAAGTGGAAAACGACGATCAATAAACCCTTAGGAGTTTTCAATCATGGTACACGCACTCTTGAACATCACGATCTCGACGGCGCTGCTGACGACAACAGCCTCAGAGCCGGCCGACCGCGTTCGTAATACCGAGCGGGAAACGCGGCTGCTCGATATGTACGCCGATCAGGGTATCGATGCCGACGCGGACGGCGCACTCACCTGCGATGAGGTGTCCGCATTCTTTGCCGACCCCGCCAACGGACCGAAGAAGGGCACCCGCGCCGGCAGACGCTTCCGAGGCCAAGGACGCGGCCGTGGACACGGACACATGGGATTCGGTCGAGGGCATGAGGGTTTTGGCCTATTCGGCCGGCAGGGTCAGGGTTTTGGCTCACAGGGCGGACTCCGTGCCGCATTCGAACGGTTGGAATCCGAAACTCCGCCGGACCGCTTCAATCTCGAAAGGCATCCCAACGCCGATCTCGACGGCGACGGCGCACTCAGTTCCGAAGAATGGCGCTCGTTTGCGGACGCTCGAATTGATAGAATGGTAGAGAGGATTCTGGACCGGCACAGCGAAGCCGATGCCGACGGGAACGGCAAACTGTCCGACGAAGAGTTGGCTTCGTTCATCGAATCGCGCGAAGCAATCCGAAATGGGCGCGTACTCAACCGCGCCCCCGAAGCCGATTCCGACGCGGACGGCGTGCTGAGTTCCGAGGAATTCGACGCTTGGCGGGACAAAGTGAAAGCAGAACGTACCGCCAGATTCCTCGAACGTCATCCAGACGCCGACGCGAACGGTGACGGCGAGTTGTCAATCGAAGAGCGGCGCGCGTGGCGCGAGGAGAATCGCGGTGGTCGCCGGTTCTTCCGCGCTGGCCGTCGCCCGAGGGGTTAGGCCGACGCGAGCGCGCTGATTCAATTCAAAACGCTCGGATTGTCAGAATGATCAAACTCGTGGCGCCTGCCCGTTTCTCACGGGTGGGCGCTTCTGTTTTCGGGTTCACGGGCGAAAAATGGAGTCAATCCGTGACGACGCACCGCTGGCGATGTCGCAACCCGCGTCAGCTTCCCGTCAAACGCCGTGCGATGGCACAGCCGGCGGCGTAACCGCTCGACCACGCCCATTGAAAATTGAACCCGCCGATACGCCCGTCGACATCGAGAATCTCGCCGACCAGAAACAATCCGTCGCACACGCGCGAAGACATCGTCGACGTATCGATCTGCGAAAGCGGCACGCCACCAGCCGTCACCTCCGCGTAACGGTAGCCACGCGTGCCGACAACCGGCAGCGGACGCTCGATGAGTTCATGCACCAACCGCCGCCGATTCTCGCGCGTCAGTCGCCCGATTTCCTGATCCCCCCCGATGCCTAGATCGAGGCAGATCGCGTCGGCCACACGGAGGGGCAACCACGTGCGCAACACATTGGCCACGCGCGTTTTAGCATTGAATCGAGCCGCTTCAAGCAACACAGGTTCGACGGCTGAGAAGTCGCCCAATCCCGTGAAGTCCGCCGTGATGCGCACCGCGCGACGCTCCAACATCGCCCGATTCCAGAATCGCGAGACGTTCAGCGCGACAGGCCCACTGATTCCGAAATGCGTCCACAGCATCGCACCAGCCACACGTACCGGCTTGACCCCTTCAACATGCACGGTTAGCCGCACGTCTTGCGAAATTCCGGACAATCCCGCGTGCCACGCGCTGTCCAACAGCAACGGATCGAGCGCGGGCGTGGTCGGAGAAACATCGTGCCCCAGGCGGCGGGCCAGTGTGTACCCGAACCCGTCGCTCCCGGTTTTCGGCAACGACAGCCCGCCCGTAGCCAGCACCACATAACGACCGCACCAAGACTCTGGCTCGTCATCGGCGCGCACCGAGATTTCGAACCCAGTCTCAGCGACCGCAACATTTTCCACGCGACAACCGGCGCGAACGTCGATTCCCAGCCGCCGCGTCTCAGCCAGCAGCGCCTCCACAACCGTTCGTGCGGAATGGCTGTCCGGAAACAACTTGCCGTTTTCTTCCTCGTGCAGCGCTACGCCGATTTCCTCGAAGAATGCTCGCGCGTCCGCTTCCGAAAAACCAGCCAACACGCGTCGAATGACGTTGGGGTTCCCGCCGTAGAAATCCGCCGGCGTCGTGCGAACATTGGTGACGTTGCATCGCCCGCCGCCGGAGACCAGGATTTTCGCACCGACCGTTCGCGCACCGTCCAGCACAACGATGTGACGACCCTCCGCCGCCCGACCGAGAAAGATCGCCGTCGCCAACCCAGCCGCACCGGCCCCCACGATCACGACGTCAGCTGTGTTCACGCACATCTCCACACTTCGCGCCAGTCACAGAGGAACTACGAATCACCGCCGCTCCCCGATTGAGCGGCCTGCCACTCCGGGCGCAGCAATGAGTACTGCCAAGCGTCGACGAATCGACCGTTGCGGAAATAGGCATCGCGAAACACGCCCTCCTTCACGAATCCCACCCGTTCATAGCAGCGAATACCGCGAACGTTGTCCGCCAATACCGAAAGCTCGATGCGATGCAGGTTGTACTCTTCAAATCCCAACCTGCAGATCAACCGAGTCGTGTCCGTCCCGAACCCGCGCGATTGATATTCAGAATCGCCGATCCCAACACCGTACGTGGCTGACTGATGCGTCGTGCCCATATTCATCAATCCGCAGCAACCGATGAGGCGGTCGCCGTCCTTAACCACGATGCCGAGCACCAGCGACGAGCGATCCGTGTAGAGTTTCTCAATGAACTCGCGCTCGCGCAGCGCGTTCATCGGCTGAAATCGCTTGAGCGTTCGCCATATCTCGGGATTGTTGAACCAGCCGCAAAGCTGCTCCGTATCCGACAGTTCGAGCGGCCTGAAGTAGATGCGCTCGCCGTCGTAGTAGTTGTTCTTCATAATCGTCTTCTCCGTGCGCCATCCCCGTGGCTCGACCGTTCTTCAAGAAACACAGGCTCTATATGTGGCACCGGCTCTCAACCGGTGTAGACGACGACATTCTACAGCGCATCGGTTTTCGTGTGGCACCGATTTTCAACCCTTGCAAGCGGTGATGTCATACATGGCACCGGGTCGCAAGTATCGATCCCGGCCCTTCAACAACATCAAAAAAGGCCGTCGCGCCAAGGGCACGAAAGCCGTCGATAGCAAATGCGGCGTTGATCTATTACGACCGCAGCCCGCTCGGTCCCGATTAGAGATCACATTCAGTTGCAACTGTTGTTTTCAACGCTTGCGTAGTTCGGCCAATTGGAAAGCAATTTGGCGCGATCGTCGCAATCCACATCGCCGTCGCAATCGCTGTCCACCAGCGCGTTGTAGCAGTCGGTGCCGGGCGTGCATGTGCCGATGTCGTCGACGTCCGAGGGAAAGGCTGCATTGAAAACCGCGACGTCCTGCGGATCGTCGGAGCCTGTTCCGGTGCCGTCACCATCGAAGTTTCCGTAGGTTGTTGCGGTCAACTGAACCGGATTGTAGGTCGCGCCACCACTGATGACTTTGATGTCGCCGTAACCGGTTTTGTTGGCGTAACTGGTCAGCCGTGTGCAATGCCAGTCTGCCCAAGGGCCGCGTTCGCCCGCATTCCACACCGTTTTCGAGTGCCCCCACGAGCCGCGGACTTCAGTCCGCGCGGACGCCCCCGGACCCATCCAACACTATTCTCAACCGGCACGCCTCCATGCCGAAACATCGCCATTGCAGATTGCTGGTCTGTTAATTATTGGCGTTGAGCGTGCCGGTGTAGCAGATGTCTTTGTCGTCAGGTGACCGATGGATATGCCTGATCCCTGGCTGGCGGTGATGGACACGTCGACGATGTCCGCCGTGCTGTCGGATGAGAGGGTAACCGCCGCGTTCTCGCCGACGGTGATGTCCGCGTTGGTCACTTGGCCGTCGATGAAGACCCAGACGCGGTCCGCACTGTGGTTGCGTGCGGGGCTGACGCTGAAGTCGTTTGCGGCCCCCGCCACGGTCAACGCGGTGGTGTCGAACGTAATACCGTCCTGCATCAGGATGCGGAACTTGCCCGTCCCCGAGCCGTCGAGTCCCCCGCTGCCGATGGCCAAATCCTTCTGGGCTTCAATCAGCATGAAGCGGCTTGTCGGGTTGCCGCCGTCGCCCTCGAACGACGCGCATTCGCCCGTCGTTGCGTTCATCTGAATGTCGCTCAGCGAACTGGTGTGCTTGGCGTCGTCGGAGGATCCAGGTACGCCATCGCTCCAATTGGCCAACGTGTCCCAATTGGCGTTGCCGCCAGCATCAGTCCAACTCGTGGTCACGGCTGCATTTGCCGTGAATCCAATCGTGCAAACCGTCACCGCAACTGCTACAATACTTCGCTCACACATGACTTGCGCTCCTAAGCTTTCGCCGAGTTTCTCGGCGAGGGTTTCCGGGCGGCGCTTGGGGCTCTATCCCAAGCCCGCCCCTTTTCTTCAAATACTTCCGATAACATCCGCGCGAATTCAGATCGCAATCCCCAAACCTCCTTTCCCGATCCAAATCAAATTGCGCGAGGATTACTGACAACCGGGCTGGACGACATCCGGCCCCGAAATTGCCGAAAGAAATTCTTCGAAATCGTTCATGTCCACATCGCCGTCGTTGTCGCCGTCACCGCGTGTGCAGTCTGCCAGCAATTCGTCCTGCGGGTCTCTATCCACGCAAATCTGCATGGCGCGAAAATCACGAAAATCGATTCGGCAATCGCCGTCGAAGTCAAAGTCCGGTTTGATTCGGCGCATCAAGTTCACATCCGTTGAATCAAAGCTGGGGCTGAACACGATCCACGCGATTTCTCCGGTGCCGTTCATCGCTGATCTGCTGCTCGACGTGCCGAAGTCCTGCAGCGCGTACACGACATTGTCCGAAAGAAGAAACGCATCCGACAACTGCTCTTGTTCGTTGAAAACGATGAAGTAAACGTCGCCGAGACCATTAATTCTCGGGAGCCTACCTCCTGGATAGACCAGTTCCGTTTTGCCGTCAGCCATACGGCGAATCCCCTCGGAATCCATCCAAACCACCATGCCGTCGTCGTTGATGTCCGGGGATTGTCGCTGACCGATGCCGGGAGTAAGACTCGTCGTGACACCGTGATCGTCCATCAAAATGCGCGACTCCCACGGGCTGGCGCTGAAATCGAGCGTGGTCCAGACGATCACGCCCGCGTTGTTTATCTTGGGCTCCTGGCTTGAAAGACCCTCGAAGCTCACCTGCCGCCATGCACCCGTCGCGCGCGAGAACTCAAAGATTTCGCGAGCATCAGGATTCCCCGGTAGCGTCGTGTCGAATACCAATTGACCCACGTCATTGTCCCTTGGCCAGCATAGAGGCGTTGGCCCGGTGAATACCACGGCGTCCCAATCGGCGATGTAAAGATCGTTGGCCGTCGGGCGCGTCAGGCCTCGTCGCCAAGCCATGCGCCCTTCGTTGTCCAGAGTGGGACCATCCTCGTAGAGCGTGCCGTCGGTAACGCGCGTGACCACACCGTCGCGATAGACGTACACACTGGATTCAAACGGCGGTGTGAAGTGCGCCCAAGTCACCTCGCCGCGATCGTTAATGTCCGGGATCGACGAGAAAACTTGAAACCCGCCGTTGGTCAGCCTCACCACCTCAAACCCCGGCGGTGGGCCTTCAACAATCGGATAATCGCTGGCGTCGGTTGTTCCGGAAACCAAGGAACCGGCGAGGAGAAGGAAAAGGCAGACCGGATCAACCCCGGTCCAAATCCGTGGAGTTGCCAACCGCCCCTGCCGCTCAACAAACTTCGTCGCGTTTCGGATCATGGCCGATCCTCCAGGTTGTCGTTGCGCATCCGCTGAATGCTGAACGCCCCCCGGCCCTGCAAAAACAGTAGACATCGGCGGAGCAGTCGCGTCAAACAATTTATTCGCTACAATCGCAATTCACTCCCAAGTACACTGGGCGCCGGTAGTTATGAATAGATAATTTCGGGTTTGATTACCCATATCGTCGCCGACAATGGTGTCCGCGCAGGTCACTTGGCCGTCGATGAAGACCCAGAGTCACAGGTCAGCCGTGCCAATGCCAATCCACTCAAGGACCGCGTTCGCCCATATTCTACACTGTTCTTGAATGCACCCCACGAACCGCGGACTTCAGTCCGCGCGGACGCCCCCAGACCCGTCCAGCACTATCATCAGCCAGCACGCCATGCCGAAACATCGCCATTGCAGGTTGCTGATCTGTTACGTTTTATGCAACACTGTGGTGAAGGGAGCAGCCAAGCCGGGAACGGGTTGCTGCTGTATTGGTTCGCGCCAGCGGATCCAACGTGACGTCGCCGATACTGTGACGTGCCCGCATCGCCCAACGCGCAGCACCAGAGTCAAATCGCGTTTCGCGGGAGAATATCATCAAGAGTCCTTTTCAATCGCGTGCAAAGAATATACACCAGAGTTCGGATTCGACGAAAGCTGGACTTCCGGGAACCGTTTTGCAAAGCGAGGGCGATTCGATGAACACGAACGAGACAAGTGTCATATTGCGGCATCCGGCGCGTTGGCCGGCGGCGGGAAAATGGCTGGCCACCGCATTTCTGGCGATCGTCGGGTTCGGCTATCTCGCGGCGGTAGCCAACATGTTCCATCAACACCAGTTGGCCGACGGTGTTCCGGGTTTGTCGATCGACGACCTGCGCGCCGCGTTTCACGGAGTTGAAGTGCAGGACGATCCAGGCGACGAGGCTTCGTCCGCCCCCAAGTCTCGCTTTATGGAAATGGTCGAACCCGGCGGCGACATGCGCAAGCACCTGACCAAGGGGGGCGAGCCAGCCGTCCGGACACTCGAAAAATGGCTCCGCAACGGCGCGACGCGCGAGAATTTCACCAAGGCGGGGATCGCCCAGGAGGGCGACCCCTCGCCCGCAGACGTGGTCGCTTCCAATTGCTTGCGTTGCCACAACGCCGACGGCGGGGAGAAGGCAGATACCCCATACGGCGAGGACTTGTTCGACGTCGACTACGACATGATTTTCGTCTACGCAGCACCCGGAACCGCCAAGCAAACCACCGAAGCGACTCCAGGCGAACCACGAACCATAGGCCCGAACAGCGAAGCACACCTTTTTCTGGTGACCCACATCCACATGCTCAGCATCCCAGTTTTCACGCTGATCGTGTCCGCCCTTTTTCTGCTAACTGGGAATTGCCGCGGAATTCGCGGATTGTTGACCGTCGCCCCGATGTTCAGCCTCTGCGTCGATTTTTCAAGCTGGTGGCTGGCGCGATGGGCCGAGGGATTTATCTACGCGATCGCCGCCGCCGGTGCGGTTTTCGGCGCGACCTTCGGCTTGCAAATTTTGAGCGTCACCTGGGCCATCTGGTTCGGTCGCCCGGGAGACGGCACACCTGTTCATTCTCGCTAGACTGAGATGCGTTGCGTGCTGCTAGGATTTCAACTTTTTCTTCACAAACTCGCCGGTCAGGTGCTTGAGCACGTCCAAGGGTTTGCAGTTGTTGCCATCGCCATAGTCGATGTCGATAGGGCCGATCGCCCTGGCGGCGCGGATGGCGGCCTTGTTAAGTTTCTTGTCGCGCATTCCGATCCCCAGCAGTGCGCGGGCCATCGCCTCTCTGACCCACATTTCCTCGTGTTGGATCGCGTTTTGGATGTGATCGATGCGGCCCAGGCAAAAGGCATCGTCCATGACTTTTTTATTGCACAGCTCGTGTATGAGGAAATATGCGCATCGGCGGCGCATGTCGTCACTGCTTTCCATCCAATCGCATGCAAGCTCAAAGGCGAAGGATGTCTTGGTCAACGTCGCGCCGCAGGAGGCGAACACATGCGCCAACACGCCGCCATGGAGTCCTTCGACTTGCTCCTCGGCCTGCTCCCGTGAGAGTTGCTTCGGATCGTCGATCAACAGACCGACGACTTTCGCATCGTGAATGTCGCTCTTCCAGAGTTGTAGCGCAAGTTTGTGATCCCGGCCGACCTGTTTGGCCAACATGCGCAACCGCGTCAAACCGATTCCAAAGCTCTTGAGCTTGCCATTCTTGGTCCCCCGCTTATTCCAGTTCGCAACGCCGCGCTCGTTTCGGCTCTCTCTCAGAAGCGCAAGAACTTGGGATTTGGTCATGCTCATGGTTTGTCGTCCTCCAAGGGTGCAGTCGGAGCGCGTGACGTTGCGTTGTTTTCTCGTCGAGAGCTTGGTCCGGATTCGAGCGCACCACCTTCGTAGCTAAGGCCCCGTTACCAAATCGTCAAATTTCCCCCTGCACATCCGAGTGCATGGTGCAAACCGTTAGTGTAACCGTTCACGGGCTTAATACACTCAAAAACAAGGGGCTTTCGTCAATCGAGCCGCCCGGAAAGCCCTGGAATCAGCGAGTCACTGGGCAAAAAAGCGGTTCTTGACCCGTAATCGAGTTTTCAACCCCGTGAACGGTTACCCGTTAGTTTACACTTGAAACAATTCATTGGATCAGTTATTTAACACCTTGGAATTTTTCCAGCATGGTGCGTAAACGCATGACTCATCAGGAAAACCGCTCAGGCAGCCCAGCCGCAATGGTTGACGAACCCGAAAAGCAGATTTCGCAGATGGCGGACAAGATCGTCGAGCTGATTAAGCTCGCGTCGGTGGCCCGCGCCCGGTCGCGCAGCGGTCGCCCGGAGGAGCTGACTGAGGCTGAGTTCCTGACGCTCGACGCGCTAAGCGAGGGTGCGGAATTGACGGTTGGGGCGATCCAAAAGCGGATCGGCGTTTTGCCAGCTCAGATGTCGCGCGTCATCCGAACGCTCGAAAGCAAGGGGGGCGATGCCTACGTGTCGTGCAGCATCAACGCGTCTGATCGACGAAAAATCGACGTTCGCATGACGGCGAAGGGTGAAAGATCGCTGCGCGCCTACCGCGCGGTACGCCGCCGATTCGCGTTGGGAATCCTGGAATCGCTGAACGAGACCGAACGCGACCAGTTTATGTCCATTCTGGGGCGAATTTCGCAGATTATTTCGCAAGCACGATTGGCCGACACCTGAAACGGGGTCACTTTTTCTCGGCGGCTGCGGCTGGCTGAGGCGGTGCTTTGGCGGTCCGGGGGGCGGGCACCATGAAACAGAGGTCGCACTTGCCGCAGCGAATTTTCTTGCCACGGACTTTTTCCGGAACCTGCAACACGGCTCGACAAGTCAGGTTGGGGCATTGAATTGTAATGGCAGCGGCCATGAGTACCCTCCGGTCGATGGACAGCGTCACGAGTTCGCGAGGCCCGAATCACCCCGCGCAACACGACGCAGTGCTCGTATCGACCCTAAGATACGACGACTGAAATCGCCATAGGGATGGGGTACCTGCCCCGGCGACCCCGAGGAATGGGAAATGTGCCGATTTACAGCGAAATGCTGCACACGAATTAACGGGTAATTCGGACCGCGACGGTGCGTGCAAGAACAGGCGTAGCCGACGGTTATCGCGGTCCACCGCTTCCTTACGGGCGCGGCTCTGTTTGTCTCTTCACATCGAGCGATGGTTGGCAAGACACTAGGCGGACTCGCGGCGGCGCTTGCTTTTGGGTCCGAAAAGGGATTCTGTGCGATTGACGACGCCTTCCGTGACTGTCCACTTACCGGACTTGGAGCGTTCGGGAAGCTCGAACATCGCATCGATCATGAATTCCTCCATGACCGCACGCAGCGCCCGGGCACCGGTTTTGCGGTCCAGTGCCTTCTCGGCAATCAGCTTGAGCGATCCCTTGGTGAATTCAAGCTGGCATTGCTCGAAATCGAAGAACTTCTGGTATTGCTTGACCAAAGCGTTTTTCGGATCCGTCAGAATGCGGATCATCGCTTTTGAATCCAGCGGATTTAGGGCTGTGATGATCGGCATTCTGCCCACAAGCTCAGGAATCATGCCGTACTCGATCAAATCGTCGGGGACGACTTCGTGCAGCAATTCAGAGGCTTCCTCCGACCAGGTTTGATCGGCGGACTCGTTGGCGAATCCGATGACCGCGCGACCGACGCGGCGTTTGATGATATCCACGATGCCGCTGAACGTGCCACCGCAGATGAACAGGATGTTCGTCGTGTCCATCTGGATGTACTGCTGCTCGGGATGCTTGCGGCCGCCCTGCGGCGGGACGTTCGAGGACGTTCCTTCGAGCATCTTGAGCAGCGCCTGCTGCACGCCTTCGCCGGAAACGTCGCGCGTGATGCTGACGTTTTGCGTGGTTCTGCCTATTTTGTCGATCTCGTCGATGTAAATGATGCCGCGCTGGGCCATCTCAAGGTCGTATTCCGCCGTCTGAAGCAGACGAAGAAGCACGTTTTCGACATCCTCGCCGACGTAGCCAGCTTCGGTGAGCGTGGTCGCATCGGCGATGGCGAATGGCACGTTCAATATGCGCGCCAGCGTGCGGGCGATCAGCGTCTTGCCCGCACCGGTGGGCCCGACCATGAGCACGTTGGATTTGTCCAGTTCGACATCGACGTCGCCCTGATCGCAGTGGGCCAACCGTTTGTAATGGTTGTGGACCGCGACGGAGATCGAGCGCTTGGCCTGATCCTGCCCGATGATGTACTGGTCCAGAAATTCCTTCAGCTTTTTCGGCGACGGGGTTCCGCCGACCACGGCGCGGGCGGCGGATGTCTTGCGCATTTCCTGGCGAATGATGTTGTGACACAATTCGACGCAGGCTTTGCAGATATACACATCCTTAGGCCCCTCGACCATCGGGCCTGCTTCGCGCTGCCCTTTGCCGCAAAAGCTGCAAACGCTGCCGCGACGTGTTGAGGTTCCGCCTCCGCTCTTTCCGTTGGCCATCTGCACTATCTCCGGTGGTCCACTCTTCGAACCGTTCACCATTGTCCCGCGACAAGGGTCATATCGTCAAGGTGGCGGGTCGGTCTGAAACGAGAACGCCGGAACCAGCCCATCGCGTCCCGCGAGCACGCTGGGAGCGTGTCCCGTTCGTTGATCGGCCTTGCCGTTTTCGACGTTGCGATTATCCCCGTTTCGCTTCGCCTATCACCTGCTCCTTGAGCTTTTCAAACTGATCGATCGTCAACTCACCCGAATCGCGCAATTCGGTCAATTCGCGCAGCGTCCAGGTCGGTCCGCCAAGCGTGCTGTCCCGCGACAACCACGCTTTCGCCTGAAGGAAAACGACGAATAATGCGAGCACCATCCCCGCCAGCATCAGGATGGACACGATGAGGTCCTTCATGACGGCTTCCGCTCCGACAACAACAGCTCCAATCCTGTGATATCCTAGGTGGATCAGCCGAAAGGATCAACGCCGGTTTCGGACGACCGCTGCTTTTGCGTGCCAAGGCATTCGGGAGCACGAAAACCCGTTGCATGCCCGAGTGTTTCTTGTATTCCCAGGCGGGACCGCTGCATACAGATACACAGCACTTGTTCCAAATCGAGAGGCTGCGCTGCCCGGATTGTTGCGCATATGTGACAGGCGGCGGCATCGTTCGCCGCGTAAATTAGCTCTTGGCGAGCAGGACCGATCCTTTCAGTTATCTCAGGAGGTTTCGAAGTGTTCGAACAACGAATTGCATTGGTGTGCGCGGGTATCCTAAGCTTGTCGGTCTTCGCACTAGGCGACGTGACGGAAGATCCCGTGAACAAGAAATCCGGGGTCTTGACTCAAACGGAGATATCGACGCCGGGCGTTTTTGAACCACCCCAGTCGGCGGAGCTTCAAAAGATTACTCATTCCGCTTTGCGAGATGAGCTGCTTACGATGGCTCATCGGGATCAAGTTGCCCGATCCGCCGGAACGTGAGCGGGCACAAAGTGCGGCCCGGGCGGTCAGCAAACTCCGGCGGCAGTGAATCAAGAGAATGTCGATAAGCGCAATACCAAGCGTATGCGGGCGATCATCGCGCTCCACGGATGGCCTCTCAAGAGCATGGTGGGAAGCGATGGCATGCGCTCGGCTTGGCTATTGGTTCAGCATGCCGATCATGACGTGGTCTTTCAGCGAGCTTGTTTGAAACTGATTGAGCAGGCAGCGAAAAATGGCCAGGCTCACAACAGCGATGTCGCGTACCTCACTGACCGAGTACTGGTCAACGAAGGGAAGCCACAACTCTACGGCACTCAGTTTCACGTTGTGAAAGGTGTCAGGCAACCACGTCCCCTGCACGATCCTGAGAATGTGGATCGAAGACGTAAATCGATGGATCTGTCGACCATTAAGGAATACACAGAGTTCATGCACACGTGAGCTGCGCGCATGTCGCCGGGCGGCGACCGATAGGGTTCCAAGTGATCGAAAACCCGAGGACCAAGCGGAAGAGTGCTCCTGACTTACTCCGTCTCGCGTACAAGGGGACGCGATCGCCGGTGTGCAGTTTTCCGTGAATCCATCGGCTGTTGGGACGGGCTTCGCTATGCTCCGCCTGTCCCAGCGGCAGTCGTGCTCATCTCATTCCCCGCCGCCGACCCGGCGACGGGGAATGAGATTGTGGTGAGTTCTGCAGATTTTCGGCTCCATTCGTTGTTCTATTTCAGTCCCTGAGCAGTTGTGTCTTCCGCGCTTTTCGCATGCCGCTCTTTGTGCCGTTGGCGATGTTCCCGGTCTTGTTGCTCGGATTGCGTGTGGCCAACCTGGTGAAACGTCACCATGCCGGAATCCGAGGATTGTCAGCGTCCTGCGGCGATCGCTTTTGCGGTGGCGATGACTGACGCGATTCGCAGATTTGGTGCATGCCTTCATATCTCCTGGGCGGTATTCGTCGCAGGGGGTGTTTCCGTTAGAATGGGGGCTGGTGGGCGACGGTCGCGTGGGCGGTCTTCATGTGGAAGGCCGGTGTCGCGGGCGACGGTGCAATTGGTTTGATGAGGTGTTGATGGCGATTCTGGTGACATGCAGCGAGATGTCGAAGCATTATGGCACGCGGACCATCTTCGAGGAGTTGTCCATTGGCTTTGGCGATGACGAGCGCGTGGGTTTTATCGGACCTAACGGATCGGGCAAGACGACGTTTCTGAAGATCGTGGCGGGGTTGGATTCGTCTGATGGGGGCGAGATCATCAGGCGGCGGGGTGCTCGGATCGGCTATTTGCCGCAGGATGATCTGTTTTCGGACGGTGCGACGGTTGAATCGGCTTTGGGCGAAGCGTTGGCCGACCACCCGATGGAGCCTTACGAGCGCGACACGCAGGTCAGCATTATGTTGAGCAAGGTCGGCTTCGAGAATCCGCAGCAGACTGTTGAGACGTTGTCGGGCGGCTGGCGAAAGCGGTTGGCGGTGGCTCGGGAGATGATTCAGGAACCCGACTTGCTGGTGATGGACGAGCCGACGAACCACCTCGATCTTGAGGGTATTCAGTGGCTTGAGAAGACGCTTGTGGCTGCTCCGTTTGCGTTTGTGGCGGTCAGTCACGATCGGTATTTTCTGGAGCGTGTGACGACACGCGTGGTGGAGTTGAACCCCGTTTATCCGGACGGTTTCTTCAGTTCGAGTGGCAGTTACAGCATGTTTCTGGAGAAGCGTGCGGACTTTTTGGAAGCTCAGCAGGCCCAGCAGGTCTCGCTTTCGAACATCGTGCGTCGGGAGGTCGCGTTTCTGAAGTCGAATTCGAAGGCTCAGCGTACGAAGTCGAAGTCGCGTGTTGAGGAGGCGTATCGACTCAAGGACGAGCTTCGCGATTTGCAACAGCGTAACGCTCAGACATCGGTGGCTGGTATCGATTTCGACAACTCGGGCCGGCGGACGCGAAAGCTGCTGGAGGCGGCTGGGCTTGCGAAATCGTTTGGCGGGCGATTGTTGTTCACGGATGTTTCTTTGTTCCTGTCGCCCGGCACACGGGTGGGGCTGCTGGGGGGGAACGGCAGCGGCAAGACGACGCTGATTCGCGTGTTGACCGGCGATCTTCCGCCGGATGCGGGTACGATTGCGACGGCGGAGGGCTTGCGTGTTGTGGTGTTCGACCAGAAGCGTGAAAAGTTGCCTCAGGACGTTTCGTTGCGTGAAGCCCTCGCGGGCAAGAACGAGAGCGTGGAGTTTCGCGGTCGGAATGTTCACGTGACCGCGTGGGCCAAGCAGTTTCTGTTCCAGCCGACGCAGCTCGATCTGCCGGTTCATGATCTGTCCGGGGGCGAGCAGGCTCGAGTTCTGATTGCCCGTCTTATGCTGCAACCGGCTGACCTTCTCGTGCTGGATGAGCCGACGAACGATCTTGATATCGCATCGCTGGACGTGCTGGAGGAGAGTTTGATCGAGTTTCCCGGGGCTGTCGTACTGGTGACGCACGACCGTTACATGCTCGATCGCATCTGCACGGAGATTCTGGGGTTGGAAGGGCAGGGCGAGGTGGGTCGTTATGCTGATTGCGCACAGTGGCAAACTGCCCAAAATCGTAAAGTCGGTGGCCGGGGTGCCAAATCAAAGAAGGGCAAGTCGAAAAAGTCGGGCAAGATCGCCGGCAGCAATGGACTGACCGCGAGTGAGAGGAATGAGCTTCGCGATATGGAGCAGGCCATCATGGACGCAGACGCACACGTGGAGGCCTGTCGTCGGGCTGCGGAGGATCCGACTGTTTCCGGTGATCAAGTCGAGGCTATGAATCGCTGGGAGGAATTGGAGGCGGCGCGGAAACGTGTTGAAGTGCTGTACGCTCGCTGGGAAGAGCTGGAGGGTAAGTCGGCGTAGGACGTGAGTGCGTCGGTAGCGGTAGCAACGTCGTGTCGGTCATCACAGAGTGCATCTGGAATTGCGGAGAGAATGACAGTGTCACGTGGCAAGTCAAAACAAAACGAACGCGATGTGACTGGGCCGGGCGAAACGGTTCGTCTCGGCCTGGTGCAGCGTGCCTTGGCTCCGGTCGACGCCGCCTCCACAGTGGTGTTTCGCATTGTCTTCGGTGCGGTGATGCTGTGGGAGGCGATGTATCACATTCGCGGGAACCTGGTTCAAGAACGGTTTCTTCAGCCGGCGATGCTCTTCAAGTATTACGGGTTCGAGTGGGTTCGGGTCTTGCGCGGCGAATGGGAATGGGTCATGCCCCTCTTGCCGTGGGCGGTCGGTGCGGTGTCCGTGTTCGTGATGTTCGGGTTTCTTTATCGACTGAGCGTGTTTCTGCTCTTCGTCCTCTGGACGTATATGTTTCTTCTCGATCAGGCGGTTTACATCAACCACTTTTACCT
The DNA here is from genome assembly GCA_029260215.1 of Phycisphaerae bacterium. Taxonomy (GTDB): domain Bacteria; phylum Planctomycetota; class Phycisphaerae; order UBA1845; family UBA1845; genus OFTM258. The sequence goes on along the minus strand of JAJDDQ010000037.1, from coordinate 2,935 downwards.
GATGTCGATGGTGGCGGGGTTGATGGTATTCATTCCGGCGAACCGTTGTTATTCGATGGATGCGCGATTTTTTCCGGGCCGAGCGGGGGAGACGGTTCCCGCGTGGTGCGTGTGGATCATTCGGTTCTTGATGGGGATTGTGTATTTCTATGCGGGCATTGCGAAGATGAACGCGGACTGGCTGGGCGGCCACGCGCTGATGTTGATTCTGATGGACAAGACGCCCATAGCAGCCATGCACGAACCGTCCAGCGTGTTGTTCTTTTCCTGGGCGGGCATGTTGTTCGACACGCTGGCTATGCCTGCGCTGTTGTGGAAAAGAACGCGGTTGGCGTTTTTCGTGTTTGCATGCTCGTTCCATCTGTTCAACTGGATTTTCCTCTTTGATATTGGTTCGTTTCCGGCGTTGGCTATGGGGGCGACATCGATGTTCCTGTCGCCGAGTTGGCCTCGCATGGTTGTTCGGGGCGTGCGCGGCCTGTTTTCACGGGGTTCAAAACGCGACGTGCCGACTCCCGCATCGGGCAAGAGATCGGCAGTTGTGGTTCGTCCGTATCAGTGGGTTGGATTGGGTTTACTGAGTGTGTTCGCGCTGGTTCAGATTGCTCTGCCGTTGCGGTCGTACCTCCTTTATCCGAGCGATCCGGACTGGAGTTGCGAAGGGCACCGATTTAGCTGGCGGATGATGCTCAATTCCCGGCACGTGCCGATGGATCAGGTGGCGTTTCGAATCGTGGATCCGGAAACGGGCAAGAGCACGCCGGCGGGCTTGTATCAAATTGCCAATGGTTTGCAGGGTTGGCAGATGCGCGTGATGCTGGTGCAGTCGGACATGCTGGTGCAGTTCGGACAGTATTGCGATCGTAAGATGCGGGCGGCTGGCTACGAGCGTGAAATGTATGTGCGTATTCCAATGTCTTTGAACGGCCGGCAGCCACAATTGTTTATGAGCGATACCGTTGACATTACCAAGCTTGAGCGGAGTTTGTGGCCTTACGACTGGCTCATGCCCATGCCGACCGAGGCTCCGCCCGAAATGGAGCAGTTGCGCGCGAACTACCGCCCGGGGACTTAGTGGGTGAGTCTTGTTGGGCGCGGTTTGGCGCCTTTTCTTATATTCAACACGTGTGTGGGGGATTGCAGTATCCGTCGTTCGGGGGTCCGCGGCTCTTGGGAGCGTTGCTGATGCTGCCAAGCCGGTTAGCGAATTCAATTCAGGTGCGACTCCGCTCAATTGAATGAAACCCCCCGTATTCGAGGCGCATTTTCGTCGAAAGTGTGTCTGATAAGTCGTAACATGCTCTGCAGCGGCGTTTCGAAACGCCTTGGTGGATCGATTGAAATAGCGAACCACGGGATCAAGGAGTGTGCGATATGCGTCGGAACATGAATTGTGCGGGCGTTCTTGCTGTTTTGATCGGGTTTGGCTTGGCGGTTCCTGTTGAGGCTCAGAGCCTGATATTTGTCGATGACGACGCTCCGGCTGGGGGCGGCGGGGCGTCTTGGGCGTCTGCCTTCAATAACTTGCAGGACGCTTTGGCAAGCGCGGTCGCGGGGGACGAGATTTGGGTCGCCGCCGGTACGTACCGGCCTGACGACGGGGCGGGTCAAACCCCCGGTGATCGGGAGGCGACGTTTCAACTCATCAACGGCGTGGTGCTCTACGGCGGGTTGGCTGGTGATGAGGATTCAGCCCCCTTCGACTTGAACGATCGCGATCTCGCCGCCAACGCAACGATTCTAACCGGGGATCTGGCCAGCGACGACGGCGGTGACTTCGCCAACAACGAAGAGAACAGCTACCACGTTATCACGGGCAGCGCGACCGATGTGACGGCTGTTTTGGATGGGGTTACCGTTACGGGCGGCAACGCCGATTCAAGCACTCCGCATAACGTTGGCGGCGGCATGCATAACGATTCGGGCAGTCCAACGTTGATCAACTGCACATTCAGTGGGAACTCGGCAATTGCCCTAGGTGCCGGCATGCGCAACGAGGTTTCCAGCAGCCCGACGCTGACCAATTGCACGTTCAGTGTAAATACGGCAGGCGGCGGCGGTGGGATGTCCAACGAGCTGGCCAGCAGTCCAACGCTAACGAACTGCACGTTCAGTGGGAACAAGGTAGCCAATAGCGGCGCCGGAATGAACAACGTCGGCAGTAGTGATCCGACGCTGACCTCCTGCGCATTCAGCGGGAATATGGCAACGGGTCGGTTCGGCCACGGTGCTGGCATGTACAATCACGGTAGCAGCCCGAAGCTGACAAACTGCACTTTCGTCAGGAACTCTGCCAACGACAATGGTCACGGTAGCGGAATGGACAACAATTTCTTCAGCAGTCCAACTCTGGTCAACTGCGCATTCATCGGGAACACAGCGGGCTACTATGGCGGTGGAATGGCGAACACCGGACCGAGTAGCCCAACCCTGATAGGCTGCACGTTCAACGAGAATACTGCACAAGGCCAATTCGGTCGCGGTGGTGGAATGGACAACCGTTTCTCCGGCAATCCAATGCTAACAAACTGTACGTTCAGCGAGAATTCGGCGAGTATTAATGGTGGTGGGATTTATAACTCTTACAGCAGTCCAGAGCTAACCCAATGCCTGTTCAGCGAAAATACGGCGGGAAACGCCGGCGGTATTTACAACGAATCCTCCAAGCCAATGCTGATCGATTGCGAATTCGCCCAAAACGCTGCCAACTTCAACGGGGGCGGAATGCACAACAGATACAGCAGCCCGACGTTGGTCGGCTGCACGTTCAGCGGAAACACATCCCTTAGCAGTACAGCGCAAAGTTACTCTCCAAGCACGACCTGACTTGATCGACGTCGATTCCGGCTTTCGATAGAGTTTTTCGCTTGGTTCGCGTGTGGCTGAGCTTGGCTTCGGTGTTGTGGCGACGGTGATAAGCGATCCACGCGGCGGC
>JAJDDQ010000036.1 GCA_029260215.1 Phycisphaerae bacterium | reverse complement strand
TCGGCGGTCGACTGCTCGGGCTTGAACGATGCCTGCAACGTGGGCGTGTGCAACGTCGGCACGGGCGTCTGCGAGACGGCGTCTGCCAACGAGGGCGGCGGCTGCGACGACGGAATGCTGTGTACCCAAAGCGATGCGTGCGTGTCGGGGGTTTGCACGGGCATTCCAACCGACTGTTCCGTACTGGATGACGCTTGCAACGTTGGAACATGCAACATAGGGACGGGCGTCTGTGAGGCACTGCCCGCGAACGAAGGTTTTCTTTGCGATGATGGTTTGTTCTGCAATGGCGCTGAAGCGTGTATGGGCGGGCTGTGTGCGTCTGCATCATTGCCTTGCCAAGGCATCAATGAATCCTGCGATGAAATCAACGATGTTTGTGTCGATACATGCATTTTTGATTGCAACATGAACACGGCTGTTGACACAGGCGACCTCGGGTTTTTCCTGGGATGTTTCGGAGCGGTTATCAATCTCGGAGACGCCTGCGAATGTGCCGATTTCAACAACAATGGTGTGGGCGACACGGGTGAATTTGGAGGCTTCCTGGGCTGTTTTGGACAGTTTTGTCCGTGCCCTGCCGGTCCGTCGCCGGAGCCACCTGGAGCCGGGTCAGTGGCGCTTCGGCTGGTAGTCTCGAAAACTATCTCCGCTGCGTCTTACGCAGACGTGCTGCCAACCAGCGCGGATACGGTGCCTGCAGGCGCTTCGTTCTTTGTGCATGTGTGGGCATCGCGCGAGTTCGCTTCGATCGATGCATTGGCGTGTGCGGTCGCTGACGTCGTGTACGATCCCACGCAGCTACGGGTGGAAGACGTTTTTTCGGCGGATGACTTCGCACTACTGCAGAGTACGGAATTTGCGCCGCGCATTGGTCGAGTTCGAGGCGTTGGTGGCTGCGTTGGCCCATCCGCATTGGGTGGCGGTACGGGAGCGACCTGGGCAAGAATCGCAACGCTCCGCATACAGCCTCGCCCCGGAGCGAGATTCGCGCGTGTCCAACTGGCACCGTCGAGTCAACCGTTCGCCGGTGTTTCGTTGATCGGAGCGATGAGCAATCTTGACAGTTCAAGCGTCGATCACGGCTCGGTGCGCGTAAGCATACGGGCTAGGCCGCAACGTTGAGCAGATGATTGATCGCGAGTATGCGGGTTGGATAGCTGTCAGTCGAAGCCATCGTGGATGCATGATGGGCACTGCGAACAGGTGCATGAGTACTCGCTGCTGACTGCTTTTCCCAATGTCGGAACAGCGCCGTCCCGAGCCGTCACCCCTCGCGCCGCCGGGTCGAGGTTCGCTTTACCGGTCCTTAGCGGTCCTTGTCGGAGTGCCGTCGCGTAAACACTTTGCAGCCGCCCTACTCGGCTGCCGGTTGCCAATTCGCCGCGCAAACCTATCATACGCCACCATGAAAGATCGAACATACATCAAGGATTTGCGGGATCACGTTGACGCCCAAGTCACGCTCTTCGGCTGGGTTTCCAAGGCCCGCGCGACGGGAAAAGTGTCGTTCATCACCCTTCGCGACGGCAGCGGCCTTTGCCAGTGCGTGCTCGAGAAAAACGACGTCACCGCAGCTTTTTACGATGAGGCCAAGAAGTGCCCGCAGGAGGCTGCGATTCGCATCAGGGGCACGATCTTTGCCGAGGATCGCGCGGTCGGCGGCGTCGAAATGCGTGACGTGACCGAGTTCAGCGTGGTGGGCAATTCGGGCGAATATCCCATCACGCCCAAACCGCACGGCACGGATTTTCTCATGAAGAATCGACACCTCTGGTTTCGCTCGCAGAGGCCTTGGATCGTTCTTCGCATCCGCGCCACGATCGTTGACGCCATTCGCAGCTTCTTCAACGATCGCGATTTCATCCTGATCGATACGCCCATTTTCGCACCCGCCGCTGGCGAAGGCGCGCAAAACCTGTTCGAGGTGGATTACTTCGACGAAAAAGTTTACCTCGCGCAGACCGGGCAACTGTACGTAGAAGCAGCGTGCATGGCCCACGACAAAGTTTACTGTTTCGGGCCGACGTTCCGCGCGGAAAAATCCAAGACACGCCGACATCTGACGGAGTTCTGGATGGTCGAACCCGAGATCGCCTTTGCCGATCTTGATGACGTGATCGAGCTGGCTGAGGATTTCGTTTGTGCGATCGTTCGACGCGTGCTCAAGGACCACCGTGCCGACCTGGAAACGCTCGGGCGTTCGATCGACGTGCTCGAGAATGCCGTGAAGCCGTTCAATCGGATCACGCATGCCGAAGCAGCCGAAATACTCCGAGGCCCCAAGGCCACAGAGCTGCTCCAAACCGACCTGACAACCAAGACCGCGCGTGTCGAAGAGATCAAGGCTGCACTGTCCGAGACGGAAGCGAAACTTTCCGGTGGCGGACTGAAAGCGTGGCAACAGGACAAACTCACCGCCGAAGTCAACAACCTGCGTGAAGAGATGGGTGAGCTTGAAGTCGAGATCGAAAACATCCCGCACCACATCGAGTTGGCCAGGAATTTCGACGACGGCGGCGACCTCGGCGGCAGCAACGAAACCATCATCAGCCGCCTCTACGACACACCGACGTTCGTCACGCATTACCCGCGCGATTGCAAAGCCTTCTACATGAAGCAGAACGCGGACGACCCCACGCGCGTCAACAACGTCGATTTGCTCGCCTCCGAAGGATTCGGCGAAATCATCGGCGGCAGCCAGCGCGAGGAAAACTACGACGTTCTGCTCAAGCGAATAAACGAGGAAGGGCTAAGCCAAAGCGACTACGAATGGTATCTCGACCTCCGCCGCTACGGCAGCGTCCCCCACGGCGGGTTCGGGCTTGGTCTCGAGCGCACAGTCGCATGGATATGCGGACTCAAACACATCCGCGAAACCAGCGCGTATCCGCGGATGATGGGCAAGATTTATCCGTAGATCCGATTCTTGGAGGGCTTAACGTCGGAAGTCAATTTCGCGTGTGAGGATTCGTCCTCAACCGTGCCATCCGACTCATCAACAGAGCTATGCCGGAGCACTAGGTTTGGCCGATGGCGGACTTGTGCCTTCGACGAAGGACGAACAATGACGCCAACAGGATGATACCCTGCATTGCCGTCGCCGATCCAAAAGAAGCCAACGGAACAGCGTCGACCTCCACAGCGGCTTCGCGTACGACGTACTCCACGTGAATGTGGAACGGTTCGAGAAATCCCTGCGGGGCGGGCAGATTGCCGGGAACGGTTTGGCCTGCCTCTTCCAGATTCTCCAAAATCGCGTAAGGGAAAGTGAACGTCAGGTGCAGCGTGTTCGTGCCGCTGCCGGAAATCACGGGCGAGACATCGCCGAGGACATAATTTGCGACGGGGAAGTCGCTGAACACGCCGCCGTTGATGAAATCCTCCATGTCGCGAAATACGTTCTCCGCCGTGTGGTGGTTGTGGAGGTTGATGTAAAACAAAGGCAATTGGTCGACCTGATCACCGTTCCACAAAGCGTGCAGCATGAGTGTTTCACGATCGACCTCAACAGGCGTGGCGAACTCGATTGGTCCGATGGTGATTGTCACAAGTCCATCCGGTACGAGATCGGGGAAATACACTTCGCCCAATTGCGTGGGAATGTTCTTGAAAAATGCGTGGGTAATCAACGTTTCATCCTCGTCAAGAACGTGCTGGAATTGCGGGTTGCTGTTGGCGAGCGTCGTGCGCCGACCGAAGGAGTTGGTCGCATTGAACGCGCGGATATTTGGCGCAGCCCCGAGCGAAGTCGCGTCAGTGGGCCCGGCTGCGTCGGGCAAGTATGCTCGCTCACCGGAGAAGCTCACTTCGCCCTGCGCTGTTTCGTAACTAACCGTGACCGTGCTGCTGCCTGTCGGAATCGGTTGGGCGGTGACGATGCTGGCGATCAGCATGACGCCGGCGGCGGTATAAGCAGATTGCATAATCCTAATTCCCCTATTCGCAGGACATTTATTGGGCATGCGGAGGGAGCGTCAATCGTCCCGACCGGATGCAATTTGGCAACGCACTTATGACGCCTCGGCACGTTGGAACGCTGCTGCGCCGCTCCAGCAACCATTTGGCCACTTCCTGCAACCTCTCGCGAAAGCAGCCATCGTTTCCAGATCAGGAGCGTTGCGAGTCCATACTAACGATCCAGCAAGCGAAATCCAACGACCTTTCTCGGCTCGCCGCACGCCGCGTTGTTGGGCCAAACGCTCGGGAATTGATTCTCGCGATCGGTTATCGAGCAAAATCGTCTTGCAAGTCAGTTTCGATTGACTTTTTCCTGCCCAGGCGTACGCGCCCAGCGCGCTTGGCAACGCCCGTCAGTATGGAGCAATGAGGTATTGCAGGGCAGCGAAATCAGCAAAATCAATGTCCGTGTCGCCGTCAAGATCGAAGGGAGTGCAACCGGTTGGGACAGCAACGGCATCCGGGCCGGTGACGCAATCGGCGAACAGGGCGAAGTCGAAATCATCGACCGCGCCATCGGCGTTGCCGTCACCGTCGGCGAATGGCAAGAGTTGCACGAACGATCCAGCCATCGCAATCGGTGCGGATCGGCCTGTAAGCATCCATTGATCGTAGAGGATTTCACCCGCGTCATTGGTATGATTCTCGTCGCGCAGGAACTCCACATACTCCTTGCTTATCGTCTGATATTGAATCGTGGCCGTGGCGCTGACCGCCCCCGGTGCCAGACGAAATCGTGTGTCGTCCCAGTATTGGCCGTCGGCGTAAACGGCACGCACAGGAGAGGCTTGTATCGCGGCGAAGGCTTCGTTCGTAAAACCGCGTGGGGGGATGCGATTGTCCTTGAGGACGACGTTGTTGAGCACGAAGTGAAAAGGCTCGTCCACCGGAATACCGGTTGCGCGCGACACGGCTTCATCGATCCCGTAATGGGCTTCGTAGACCTTGGTGTCTTCCGTGGTCAGGTCCGCAGTCAACGCGTTGTAAGAGCCAAGTTCGAGAATGAGATCGCCGCGCGCGTCGCGCTGCTGCACGTTGATCCATATGCGCCGGCCCTCGGGGTAGCCCGACGGCAGCTTGTGCCCGGTCTGATTGATGATACGCACGTTCAGGTAATACCCAAACTGTTCGACTTCAAGATCGCAGGCTCGCTGAAGCATCTCGATCGAGCGCTGTTTTCCGTCCGCGAGATTCTGAGCCACGACGTTTTCGTCAGGATAGAGGTTGAGAACCATGTCCTGGACGACGGTGTTTCCACCCGAAAAATCGTGTGCAGCGAGATCGTCGCGAACCGGTGCATCGGTACGAATGCAACCGCGACCCGAGAACTTGGGCATGTGGCAGTCCTGGCAGGTGGAAACCACGCCGCCTTTGATATTCCCGCCGAAAAGCCCGCCCAGATCAACGCCGAACTTTGCGAAATCGCTCATAAGCCATTCGCTGTATGTGCGCTCGATCGGAACCATGTCGTACTTGTCGCCGGTGGGATGAGGCTCGTTAAGTTCGGTAAGTTGATAGGTACCGTCGGCCTGACGCATGTAGGCGGGGTTACTGACATCGTGACACGTGGCACACAGGGTTGCGGAACGCATGAATTGCGATGCAAGCCAGAGGTGTCCGGGCGGCGCGGGATCGCTGTAGGGGCCCCGCCGGCGGTCCTCGGGATCAAGCACGAGGTTCCCTCCGCCAGGATTGACCGGCAGCGGATTGATGGCAACCAGAATGCTCTCATCGATCGGGGGGCTGACGCCCGGCTCAAGAACGGGATCGACCATTCGATGGCAGACGCTGCAACTCACACCGTCACGATCGGCTTGCGTCAGAGACGAACCGTCGGCAGGCTCGGACCGTCCCGAAATCCAACCGCCAGCCATGTGACACCGAATGCACATGTCGCCGGCGAACGCTGCGTCCTGATTCGCCACGGCGAGACAGGCGTAAAACAACGGATCGCGTCCAGCTTGGGCCATCACGCTGCCCTGCCAGCTTGAGTAAATGCGTGATTCGTCGCCGTCAGCGTCCTGTGTGTGACAAACGCGGCAGTTGTTGCTGGTGACGAACGAATCGTACACCACGTCGCCCGACGGCTGCGACCCTGGAAGAAAGAAGTCTTCCAGTGTTGTGAGAATGGACGGAGCGCCGCCGGTGCGCGCGGCTGAGCCAGCCAAAGCAGCCAATCCGCCCGTCGCCAATGCGAACAGAATGAGCGATCGGTTCTTCATTCCCCTTTGCCATACCCTTCCGCAATCGTACGGCTGCGCACCGATTCAGACTTACTCAACCTGCGGCTCGACCCCCGGACCGCCGACAACTTTTGCAAACGCCGCAAAGTCATCAACATCAACGTCATTGTCGTCATCGAAATCCAAAGCGTTACAACCTTCGTCGAGAAACACATCATCGCCACCGGGGCCTGTAAAGCAGGTTTGCAACCATTGGAAATCGAGGACATCGATATCGAAGTCGGCGTCGAAATCTCCTTTGACCAGCGGCCGAATGTCCTCAAACTGATAGATGACACGCGGCGGCACGATGGTTGCAGCCCCGAAAACCGGATGCACGAGATTCTCACCTGCGGGCCAGTTGAGCGCCCCGCCGTGCCAACTGTAAAACTCGATGCCCGCGTGACGCATGACTCCCTTGGGATCGTACCGATTGAAAGTCGTGATTTCGATCGGAAACAGGCCAAGCCCGAGAACGATGGAGTTCTCGTGAAAAAACGGGAAGTTCTCGTTGACGATCGGAAGCCGATAAATCGTTTGTTCCTCGATGGCCGTGCGAAAGCCGTCAAAACCAATCGTGCCGAATTCAACCCACACGGACAAACCCGGCGTCAGGGTATGATCGTCGTTAAGCTCAACGCGCAGGTAACCCCTGAACTTGATCAGGAAGTTTCCAAACGGTTCGTCCAACTTTGAAGGATCGGAAACGTCGTAGATGTAATCGTCAAGGAAATCGCCCATCGTTTCGAATTCGTTGTCGAAACGGAAGGCGACCGGACCGGCGGGAAAATCGATATAGGGCGTTCTAAACGTGAAATCGGGAACGCGTTTCTCCACGTACTGTTCCGCAGCCAGTAGATGAATGGCTGATTCGTCCGGGATGTTGAGATAAACTTCGGCGATCCAGCCTTGGCCTTCGTGTTGCGGGGCAGCGCCCGCCCGGTAAAAATCGAAGATGAATACGTGCGCATCGGCGCGGACCGAAAAAAGTAGCGCAAACGCAACGAGTAAAGCTGGTCGTACGCAACGCATGGCCGAAAAAATCCGCATCTGAGATTGTCCTCGCTGAGTGGTCGTGCTCACTCCCCGATTCTAGCCACCGGCAAGACGATTTCCTATCCCGCCGTCTGAGATTTTCGTTCGCCAAGCCCCCTGCTGCTTTAGGAGAACTAACGGATACCTGATTGGGCTGATTTCGTCACCTTGCAATTGGTGTTCGCGGGCGAGTAAACTCATAGCCAAGTCGTTTCGCAAAAGACCGACTTTGTATTCAGGAGGTGATGGATGAATTTCTCGACACATGCATGCGTTCTGGCGATCTCGCTGGCAATGGTTCCCAGCAGTGTTTGGGCGGGAACCAACGCACCGGCGTTCGTGATGGAATGGGGATCGAATGGAAGCGGCGATGGCCAATTCGGCGGGTCGCACGGAATCGAGGTCGACGCCGACGGCAACGTGTATGTGGCGGACACCGGCAACAACCGCATTCAGAAGTTCACCAGTGAGGGCGTCTTTCTCATGAAGTGGGGAACCCCCGGCAGCGGACCCGGTCAATTCCTTCATCCCCACGGGATAGGCATTGGCCCGTTGGGGAACTTGTACGTGTCCGAGACCGGCAACAACCGCGTCCAGAAATTTACAAGTGACGGAACGTTCATCACCATGTGGGGGTCGTTCGGTGCAGGCGACGGCCAGTTCCAGCACAATCATGGCCTCGCGGTGGACAGCAACGGCAACGTCTTCGTCGCGGATCGCAATCAAAACCGCGTTCAGAAGTTTACCACCGACGGCACTTTCGTCATGGCGTGGGGAACAACCGGAACGGGAGACGGGCAGTTCAACGGCACAAACGGCGTAGCTGTCGATGGTGACGATAATGTGTTCGTCGGCGACAGCAGCCCGCGCATCCAAAAGTTCACAAACGACGGCGTGTTCATCACCTCGTGGGGGTCGGCTGGGGTCGGCGACGGCCAGTTCAATTTCCCGCGTGGCCTCGCGACCGATGACGACGGCAATGTGTACGTAAACGACCGCAACCTCCCGCGCATGCAGAAGTTTACCGGCACGGGCGACTTCTTGGCGGGATGGGGTTCCTTTGGCAGCGGTGAAGGCCAATTCAACCTGCCCTACGGAATACGCCCCGGTGCCAACGGGGTCGTTTATGTCACCGATTCAAGCAACTTCCGCGTGCAGAAATTCCAATTCGCTCAACCGGTCGTTCCGACGACATCCCAATGGGGAATGATCATGATGACGCTGATGGTCTTGACCACGGGCACATTGATCATCGCTCGCTCGGGAACGAACCGAACTGTCAAGACTTGATCGTGTGAAAGCGGCCAAGGCGTTACACGCTTCTTCGCCCGTACCAGCCGTTCCAACACGAGATTTCCAGCTCCGCCTAATCGGTCTTGGACCCTTGTTGGGAAATCCTTCCCCTTGAATTTGACAGACGGACTCTCTAGATTGATTGTGGGTGTCCGTGGAATCGGAACGGCAGGCAACGTTTCGGTGGCGATGGCTGAATTCGGGGTTTTTCGGGGGATACGGGCACATGCACGTCCATTCGTTCAATTGCTTCCGCACGTCTGCGAATATTTTTCTGGTCGCTGTCGGAATCGGGGTGGCTGCTTGGGCATTGGATACGTTCTCGGTTGCGGCGCGTGCTGGTCAACGAGAGGCACCTGAGTCGCCGACGACGCAACCGGTTCGCCTGTTCACTGTTACGAGAGCCGAAACCAGGGCGACGATCCTGAAACTGGACCGTGCGTATTTGGCGGCTGTTCGCGCTCGGAGCGAGTCGTTTGTTGTCGAACAATTCCCGTTGTCACCCGATCGTCGGGTCAGTCTCGAACTCAAGCCATTCCAAGTTGTCGGCGCTGACACGCAAATCGTCATCGGAAACAAAGGCGGAGCAGATCGGTCCTTTGATTATGACTGGAATCGGATTTCGTTTTTCCACGGCCGAGTAAAGGGGAAGCCGGGCTCGCATGCCTTTCTTGCCCTGGGCGACGGGCGCTCGACGGGGGTTGTCGATTTGGGACGCGGCCTGCCGCGCTACCGGATTTCGTCGAAGGACTCAACCGGTGCGTTGCTGGCCGCCGATCAGGTTTCGGTCTTTGCGACCGGCGACGTGTCGCAGGGCGGACCGGCAGGTGTTCCGTTTTGCGGCATCGATGGCGACAGGATGCTGTTTCGCGGGTCGTGGGTCGACCAGCCCAAGATGGAGATTTCCACGATCGCCGCGGGCAGCGGGGGTGGCTCTACTGTGTTTCTCAAACATATGGAGTTGGCCATCGAGACGGACTACGAGCTATTTCAGCTTTTTGATGATGCGACGGAAGCGATGGACTACGTAGTCACCGTGTATGGTGAGGTGAGTGCGACGTTCATGCGCGATGTTGACATGTGGATCGATGTCGTGTTTGTGCGCATCTGGGACCAGCCGGACGATCTGTTCAACGGCCCCGATCCGCTGCGCGAGCTTCGTCCATTCTGGACATTCAATATGACGGCAGTACAGCGTGACTCTGCGCAACTCTTTTCCGGCCGGCGGGATTATCCGTTCGGCGGCCAGGCGTATCTCGGCTCGCTGTGCAGCAATTCCATTGGATATGGCATAGTGGGTTATGCAGCGGGTATCCTGCCCGATCCAACCAGACCGGACCCGTATACCTGGGATGTCAGAGTGACGGCCCACGAATTGGGGCATACATGCGGTGCCCCGCACACGCATGGGATCGGCGTGGATACATGTGATGATCCCCTCACGACGCCTCAACGCGGCTCGATCATGTCATACTGTAGTCAGACATGGAGCGGTATGAGTGCCAATGCGGACCAGTATTTTCACCGTCTCATCCAAACCTCGATGGACGCGCACATCACGGCATCGCAGTCGTGCATCCCCGCGGATTGCAATATGAATGGTTTGGATGATCTGTCAGAGATCGCAGGCGGAGGGAGCCTCGACATAAACGGGAATTCGGTTCCCGACGAATGCGAAGACTGCAATGGCAACGGCGTGCTGGATCCGATGGACATCAGCGAGGGAGGATTTCTGGACACGAATTCCAACGGTGTACCCGACACTTGCGAAACAGACTGCAACGGCAACGACGTTCCCGATTCCCAGGACATCGACACGCTGTTCAGCCTCGATGCCTATGGAAATTATATTCCAGACGAGTGCGAAGCGGATTGCAACAACGATGAAGTGTCCGACTATACCGAGATTCAGGCGGACATGACGTTGGACAAGGACCGCAATGCCATTCTGGATTCCTGTCAGGATTGTGACGGCGATGGCATGACGGACTTTGACGAGCTTGGCGGAGCGCATGGCCTGTGGGTGGGCAGCGGTCTGGCCTCGTCGATTCTGCGCGAGTTTCATGCGAACGTTGGCGTTTTGATGTCTTCCTCAAGCGGTGCCACGGTCGGCGGCACGCAGGATTTGATCATCGTGGGAAGCGGGCCGACGGCACGAATACTGGCGAGCAACCTCGGCGGGGCGAGCGTCATGGAATTCGACGCGGCTGGCGTTTTTCAACGCGATTTTGTCCCGGCCGGTGCAGGTGTGATTGCACCGGCAGGACTTCTCATGACGGACGCTGGGGTGCTACTTGTGGCCGATCAAGGCGACAACAAGGTTCTGGCTTTCGATGGAACAAGCGGAATGCCTTTGGGGGCATTCATTGCAAATGGGGCCGGCGGATTGACGGGGCCTTTCGGTATAACGTTCGGTCCCAATGGCCTCCTGTATGTAACGAGCAGCACGAATGAAGTGATGGTGTACGACGGTTCGACGGGCGCGTTTCTGCGTGTTCTCGTTTCTGCGGCGGACAATGGCGGCCTCGATCAACCGCGGGGATTGGCATTCAAACCTGACGGCAATTTACTGGTGGCCAGCTTCGGTACGGACGAGGTGCTGGAGTTTGACGGTATGACCGGTCGTTCGCGCGGGAAGTGGGCGAAAGTGGGAACCGATACCAGAATCACGCAGGACAGCCCCTGGGGTATCCGAGTCGGCCCCAACGGGCATGTGTATGTTACGCGCACAGGGCCGATCGACAGCGAGCAAACGGTTCCTGCGGGCGTGGCTGCTTCGCACCTTACCGACGCTCGGATGTTCGAGTACAACGTCTGCACCGGAAACTTCCGCAAGACGCACATCGGCGGCAACGATCACGGGCTTAACTTTGCGACCGGTTTTGATTTCATTGACGGGTTCGCCGTGGACTGCAATCAGAACCAAATACAGGACAGTTGCGATATTGATTCGGCGTTCAGTGCGGACGTCGATTTGAATGGTGTCCCCGATGAATGCCAGGTTGATTGCAACGGCAACGGAGTCTACGACCATCTCGACATTTGGCCGAACGGCACAAGCATGGATTGCAACTGCAACTTCGTACCGGATGAATGTGACATCAACGCCGTCAGCCAGGACTGCAACGCGAACGGAAGGCCTGACGAGTGCGAGGTGCACTTTGACTGCAATGGCAACTCGATCCAGGACATTTGCGATGTTTTCAGCGGAGCGTCCACTGATATTGATGCGAACGGCGTCCTGGATGAGTGCGAGACACCCGGGCTGGGTGTTCTGCTGGATGTCGATTTTGAAAACGGCCTGCCTGCAGGATGGACGACCTCAGGGATATTCAACGTTACCGGGGCGTGCAGCCAGACACCCGCCTGCGACGGTTCGAGCTGGGCCTACGCCGGGAACGCAGGCGCTTGCATTTACGGCGACGGCAATGCCGGCGGATTGAAATCACCACCGATTGAACTGCCACTGGGGAACGCAACTTTGGACTTCTGCTACGCACTGGATACCGAATTGGGTTTCGATTTCGCCGACGTCTCGGTCAACAATGTTCGGATGATGCGATTGAGCGGCTCATCCGGCGGATGGGTGAATGCGTCGATTGATCTCAGGCAATTCGAAGGCCGGAATATTACGATTGTATTCAAGTTTCAGAGCGACACATTCGACAGCGGGACGCTTGGTTGGCAGGTCGATAACATTCGAATCACCACCGCCTGCGACGGCGTGGTTTGTGATTCTTTCGATGCCGGCTGCGCCGTAGGCGTATGCGATCCGGTGGACGGAACATGCCTGTGCGAGACGATTCCCACGACGTCTGACTGGGGGATGGTGATTATGTCGTTGATGCTGGCCTCAGCTGGCTCAATCGTCTTCGGACGCCGTCGCCGGTCTGATGTTTACGCTTGACGTTTCTCCGTATCACCAGCGTGTCAGACGATTTCCAGACAATCGATCCTTGATTCAATCCTCGCTGAAGGTTAAGAGAAGAGGTATCGCCCCACTGGGGACACCACGAACTGCTGATTTCCATGTAGTCGTGATCGCCCGTTCCACCAGAGAGGAAAAACAAAATGACGACATGCAGACACTTGGCGATTCTCGCGCTCTTGGCGTTTTCCACGGAAGCCCTGGGTTGGGGATACGACGGACACCGCATCGTCGGCGAGATCGCCTATCAAGAGATGAAACCAGCGGCGCGACGCAACCTGCTCCGCCTGCTCCGCACCGACGCGAACGACAAATACCACAGCCTGTCCGAGTCCACCGTCTGGGCCGACGACATCAAGAAATCAACGCATCCCGACCGCTCGACGTACCGTTGGGCACGCACCTTGCATTATGTAAACCTGCCCGAGGGAGCGGAATCGTTCTCACGAGAACGAGATTGCAGACCAAAAAACAACTGCCCGGAAAATCTCCCCTGTCCGAACCGGGATTGCGTGGTCGAAGCCGTTGCGTTCTACCGCAAAGTCCTGGCGGACGCCGACGCATCCGATAAGAAAAGGCTGCTGTCGCTCAAGTTCATGGCGCATTTCGTCGGCGATGTCCACCAGCCCCTGCACGCAGGCCTCAGAGCAGACAGGGGTGGTAACGACATCGACGTCACCTTTACCAACTCGGGAGATCGAACACAGAAGGGCAACCTGCACGCCATGTGGGACTATGGCCTAATCGAACGCCGCATGGAAGAACTTGGTTTTGGAGATTGGCAGCAATACACCACCCACCTCTACGCGAGCATCTCAGATGCCGACCGCGTCGAATGGCTCGCCACAATGGATCCCGCCGCATGGGCCACCGCCTCTTCCCGCCAAGCAGCCGGTTACGCCTACAAGCACCCGTCCGAGAATCGGACCATCGCGAACGAGGAAATTCTTTCCCCAACGGAAACACGTACTTATCGCGAGTATGCTAACCGTGTCATCGAGCTACGGCTCAAGCAGGCCGGCGTCAGGTTGGCACGGACGCTCGAAGAAGTGTTCAGCGAACAGCACGCCCCATAACCTTCGCGAATCCGGAGCCACCGCCGCCCAAGCTGTCGCCCTCTCGCCCTACGCTTCGGCTGGAACGGCTGAATTGAAATCGACACCGATGCGTTTACCCAGCAACGTCAGGTTGGAACGCCTGAAGCAGCAGGCAAACCAGATGAATACCGGAAGCACGAAACTTCCTGCGAAAGACACCACCAGCATCCAGTTCAGAAACTCCAGCACCCTGGAGACAGCCGGACTCGGCGAGAACAGTGCCAACGGGCCTTCCACGCTGAACACGGTCCAAAGCAAAACAAGAGTACGAAAACCAACGTAAATATGAATAAGCGGCAACCAAATGAGCAAAGCCAAACCCAAGCGTCGCCACGGCAGCGGGGTGGCAAGAATCAGCGACAACGAGAACGCCGTAGGCAAGTAGCCCAGCCAACGCGAACTGCCTTGCGTATCGGCGGCGAAGGGCGTGCGCGTGTTTTCAAGCCACAGCTCGATGTCGCGCCCGTCCACACCGTTTTCGATCTCGTTGAATTCGACCACCGCGTCGTCGAACAGGGAACCGAAAAACGTATTTCCGCACGCCCGAAAGTAACCGCCAAACGCGCCATACAAGCCATGCCACGGAATAAGCACCGTGACGAACACGACAAGAAAACGGAGAAGAAATTCTGTTGCGAGCTTAGGCCGTCGCATGAATCGCCCGCGATCTGCGTCGCGAGGCCCACTGCACCCAGATCGCCCAGAATACGATCGCGAGCACGATGAACACCGCCTGCCATATTTCGTAATGCATCATGTCGAAAACTTCGCGAAAATGCGTGCCGATAAAGAACAGGCTGACAATGCGGAACAGGTTGATACTCAGCAGCGCCACGCTGCCAACGATCGTGCCGTAGAGTTTCAACGACCAACCGACGGGAGAGGCCAACACCGCAGCAACGAAAGCCGCCGTCGGGTCCAGAGCATCGCAGCCCCGCACGATGCGCACCGAGAAGCCGGGCGATCGAATTGTGGTTCCGATATTTTGCGCTTCTTCGCCAAACATCTGGATGATACCGGACGTGACGCTCGCAATACCCGAGAGATACCAGTCAAGCATACCCGAGTCTTGCAGGTAGAAGTAATCGAACGTGTAGTATCCGCCCATGACGGCCGAGAACATGAGAATCGCGCGCATGACGGGGCGCTTGCGAACGGGCTTGCCCCCGACGCCTGCTCCTCGCCCCTTGCGACGAGCGATGCGCTCGCGCCGAGCGCTGCGAGCGTCCTCCCCACGACTTTGTTGTTTCCCGGTTGCCATAACTTCCGTAGTATCTTGTCGCCGACCGACTTACGCGGCAAACACAAGCCCCAGAGTACCGACAGCCTTGGCCGCCTTCAAGCTGAATATCCAGGCGTCTTTCGACAAGGCGTGGCCACAAGTCGGAACGCGCGATAATATACAGCCACATCGTGCCGGGAACGGACGAAATGATGGATGTACACCCCAGAAGGAGGCGATCCGTGAAATTCTGTCTTGTTGAATTTGAGAACGATCCAAGCGCAAAACTGTGTGTAGCCAAGGATAACACGCTTTATCCGGTGGATGCCCCACCCAGCCTGCGTCAGGCGCTGGACCAGAGCGGCGTGGATGGGCTGATGGCCCTCGGTGAAAAAGCGGCCACAGGCCTGCCGATCGACAAGGTAACGCGGTGGCTGCCGCCGGTTCCTGACCCACGGACGTTTCGCGATTTCTACGCCTTTGAGCAGCACGTCAAAACGTGCCGCCAAAAGCGTGGGCAGGAAATGCTCCCGGAATGGTACGAGCTTGCGATTTTCTACTTTTCCAACCCCTCGTCGCTTAGAGGCCACATGGAACCGGTCGCCAAGCCTAAGGACACCAAGGAAATGGACCTCGAACTTGAGGTCGGCTGCGTAATCGGCAAGCAGGTAATCGACGTGTCCGGCGCCGAAGCGGAAGCAGCCATCTTCGGATATCTCGTGTTGAATGACCTCTCCGCACGCGACCTTCAGCGTCACGAAATGAAGTGCATGCTGGGGCCTGCAAAGGGCAAGGACTTCGCCTCAGCCATCGGCCCCTACGTCGTGACGCCCGATGAGTTGGCGGACGTGAAGATCGGCCCCGGAAAGTACGATCTGAACATGGTCGCGCGCAAAAACGGCAAGGAAATCTCACGCGGAAATATGAACGGGCTTACACACGACTTCACCCAAATGATTGCCCGGGCCTCGCGCGACGTAACGCTCTTCCCCGGCGATCTCATCGGTAGCGGGACGGTGGGCACGGGCTGCATTCTCGAATTGGGCGCGGAGAACACGGACGGCTGGTTGGAGCCGGGTGACACGATCGAGTTGGAAATCGATCGACTCGGCGTGCTGACCACGCCGATCATCTAGTCGGCCGACTTGGGTAACTTACGCACTACAGAAATCCTGGCACGGTGATTGCGCATGCAAGCATTCAGTGAATACAAAACCCTCGTCTGCTCCGAGCGGGAGAAGCGGGCGAATTTCCATACGATGTTGAGCTGCGTTCTGCCCAGACCCATCGCCTTCGTCTCGACGGTTTCGGCGGACGGCCTGCCCAACCTGGCGCCGTTTTCGTTCTTCAACGGCGTGGGATCGAGTCCGCCCGCGATCGTCTTTTCGCCCGCGACTAAGGCCGACGGCACCGACAAGGACACGCTGGTCAATCTCCGCGAAGTGCCCGAAATGGTCGTGCAGGTCGTACCGTACGCGATGCGCGACGCGATGAATCAGGCGTCGGCTGCCTACGAACGCGACGTGAACGAATTCGAGGCCGCCGGATTCACCGCCCTGCCGAGTCGATTCGTCAAGCCGCCGCGCGTGGCTGAATCGCCCGTTCAAATGGAATGCAAGCTGCTCGATATCGTCAAAGTCGGCGAAGGTCCGCTGTCGGCCAACATTTGCATCGGCGAGATTCTTTGCTTTCACGTGGCGGACGATTTCCTGCTCGAAAACGATACGGTGGACGTGGACAAGATCGACCTCGTCGGGCGAATGGGCGGAGAGTGGTACTCGCGCATGACTGATCGATTCGAGTTGCCGAAACCATCCGCACCTTGAAATCGCGGGATTAAATCGTGATGTTCTTCAGTGGAAATATTTGCTTCTTCGCGGGCGCTCTTGTGGTGGCATTCGCCGTTTTCATAACGGCAGCCAAACGCCCCACACCAAAGTGCCCGCGCTGCCGCGAAGTAAACAGGCCTATGGCACGCTACTGCGCCCATTGTGGTCAGCCCCTGGTCAAGTCGTGATCCGTAGCCATCGGTCGTCAGCCGTTTCACTCGAGCTATCCCCAACCCTGGCCCGCGCGATCCGCCGCAAGCTCCTGCGCTGGTACGACGACCACAAACGCGATCTTCCGTGGCGAAGTCGCTCAACCGACGCCTACGCCCAGTGGGTCGCGGAAGTAATGCTCCAGCAGACGCAGGTCGATACGGTCATCCCCTACTACGAACGATTCCTGAAACGCTTCCCCACGGTTGAGACCTTGGCGGCCGCATCGCTGGACGATGTTCTGACTTTGTGGCAGGGGTTGGGCTACTACCGTCGGGCAGTCAATCTTCATCGAGGCGCAGGGTACGTCGTGCGCATCGGGGGCATGCCGCGTTCGTCCACCTGTTTGCAGGAGATACCGGGCATCGGCAGGTACACAGCCGGTGCGATCGCATCCATCGCATACGGCGAGCGCGTCGCAGCCGTGGACGGCAACGTGGCCCGCGTGTTGAGCAGATTGTTCTATATTGATTCTCCAGTGTCTGATCGTGACACTCAAAAACGCCTTTGGACAACGGCGGACCATTTGAGACCTCGGCAGCGATGCGGGGACTTCAATCAAGCGTGGATGGACCTGGGTTCAGCCATTTGTACACCGAACGCCCCACGCTGCGATCTGTGCCCGCTGATCCGGGAATGCGTCGGGTTTCAAGCCGGCGTAGCCGCTTCGTTGCCCGTGAAAACCGCCAAAAAAACCGTGCCCGAAACACATCATGTGGTGGCCGTCGTGAAGTCTCGCGGAGCCTATCTCATCACCAAACGCCCCACCGGAGGGTTATGGGGTGGGCTTTGGGAGTTTCCGAATCGCTCATGCCCGGTCGAAAGTGGTGCGAAAACGGTCTTGAATTCATTACTGGACTGTTTGGGTTTTGACGGGGCGACGCAACCGCGACGCGCGGGCGTACTGTCCCATCGGCTGACACACCGTCTGATGCACTTTGAAACTTTCGTCATCCAACCGTCGCGACGAAACGGCGTCGGCCTCGATGGTGATTACTCGTGGGCCAAAACCATTGAATTGAACGAACGCGCCTTGTCGACCGCCAGCCGAAAGATATTCGCATTGGCGAACAAGCTCACTCACACACAAAGCTGACACCCCCCCGGAAACGCGCGCTGCCGATCCGCGCGTCAGTCGATTGTGGCGATGACTTTCAACTCGATGGCGATGGGCGTTGGCAGAGCGGTGATTTCCACCGTGGTTCGCGCCGGCTGATTGGTCGCGAAATACTCCGCGTAAATGCTGTCATACTTGGCGAAATCGTCCTTCATGTTCGTGAGAAAAACGGTCACATCCACGATCCGATCCCAACCCGAACCCGCCTCCTCGACGATGGTGCGCACGTTTTTGAAAACGGAACGACACTGAACCTCAATGTCGTAGGCGACGATCTCGCCGCTTTCGTTCAGCGTCACGCCGGGAATAACTTTCGTCCCCCGCTCACGAGGCCCAACGCCGGAAAGGAACAACAGGTTCCCCACCCGCCGGGCGTGCGGATAAGCCCCGACGGGTTCGGGTGCCTTTTGACTGTCAATTCGTTCGCTCATGGAAATTTCAACCCCAATACCATCCCGCAATCGCTAGGACAATCGCGCCCCCTCCCAACGCAGCCACCAGGAAACACGCGGTATTCAACACGCTGCGACAAGTCGGACAATAAGAACGAGCCAACTCACCGTCGATTTCGTCAGAGCCTACCACGGACAGGAGAATCTCGGCAGGTTCGGCAAAAACACTCCATATCCTGCGAAGCTCGGCAGCCGGAACCTCCTTCTTGCAACGAGGACACACCGCCAACCCTTCCTCGCATCGAGGTGACGACACCGACTCCGCCTTGCGTCGAGGAGACACGGCCGACTCTTCCTCTTCCCCGAAAATGCTGCGTGGGTTCCATGTTGCCATCGCGTTGCCCGTCGGGTTTACGCTTCAATCGTCACGTCAAAGTTTGACACACACATTCTTCGGCTCGGTGTAGAAGCGCAGGGTTTCCTCACCGCCCTCTCTGCCCACACCACTGGATTTCATGCCGCCGAAGGGAACGCGCAAATCGCGCAGAAGCCAGCAATTGATCCACACCGTGCCGCATTGAAGCCGCTCGGCCAATCGATGAGCGCGCGAAACGCTGCCGGTCCACACGCTGGCAGACAGGCCGTAGTTTGTCTGGTTGGCCTGCGCGATGACCTGTTCCTCATCGTCGAAGGGGATGATCGAAACGACGGCTCCGAAGATTTCCTCGTTGTTCGTACGACAATTCATGTCCAGCCCGGCGATCACGGTCGGGGCGAAGAAAAACCCGTCCTTGCATCGCTCGCTGACGTTGGCGACGGCCTCTCCACCGCAGAGAATCGTGCCGCCCTCCTCCCGTGCGAGATCGACATGGTAGCGAATTTTCTCCAAATGCTGCTTTGAAACGACAGCCCCCTGCTTCGTGTCCGCTTCGAGCGGGTCGCCGACCGTTTGCTCGCGGGCCTTGGCTACGAATGCCTCGGTGAACTTGTCGCAAACGCTACGCTCAACGAACAGGCGCGAACCGCAAAGACACACCTGCCCCTGATTGGCGAAGGCTGCCCGCACACTGCCATCAACAGCGGCAGCCAAATCGGCGTCGGCAAAGACAATGTTCGCATTCTTGCCGCCCATCTCCAGAGCGAGTTTCTTGAACATCGGCGCCGTGGCCGAGGCGATCTCACCGCCCGCACGCGTGCTGCCGGTAAAGGAAATCGTCGGCACATCCGGGTGTGCGACGAGGGCGGCACCCGCCTTTGGTCCCTGACCGTGAACGATGTTCAGCACGCCCGGCGGCAGGCCGGCTTTTTGACATAACTCCGCGAACATGTAGGCCGTCATGGGCGTCACTTCGGACGGCTTGGCCACCACTGTGTTGCCCGTCGCGAGGGCAGGCGCGATCTTCCAGGTGAACAGGTACAGCGGCAGATTCCACGGGGAGATGATCCCCGCGACACCACGCGGCTGGCGAAGCGTGTAGTTGATGGCCACGTCGTCGGTCGCGTGCGATTCGCCGTGGAAGTGCAGAACCGAACTCGCAAAAAAACGCACATTCTTGACCGCGCGGGGGATGTCCAGCGATCGGGCCAGCGACAGCGGCTTGCCGTTGTCCACACACTCCGCCCGGGCGAATCGCTCGATATCGTTTTCCAGGAGGTCGGCCAACTTGAGCATAATGCGGCAGCGCTCGTCGGCTGGTGTGTGCGACCATGACGCAAACGCAGCCGAGGCAGCCGAAACCGCCCGGTTGACATCTTCGGTGTCACTGTCCGGCACCTGCGAATACACATGACCCACGGCGGGATCGACATTGTCGAGGTACGATTGGCCGACCGGCTCGACAAACTCGTTGTTGATGAAGTTCCGAATGCGTTCCATCGTTATTGGGCGGCCAAGCGCCCGCCGTCCACAGGAAGATTGACACCATTGACGTACGAAGCAGCCGGCGACGCGAGAAATGCGACCACGGCGGCGATTTCCTCCGGACGACCGAGGCGACCGACGGGGATGGTCGATTTCCATTGCTCGACAACGTCGGTTTCGGAAACGCCCGTCCGTTGTGCCCGCGCGCTGATGAGCGATTTCAATCGATCCGTATCCGTGTAGCCGGGCAGAACATTGTTCACCGTAATCCCGAACGCACCCAACTCGCTCGCCATCGTCTTGGCCCAATTAGCCACCGCGGCGCGGATGGTGTTGGACACGCCCAAGCCTCTGATGGGTTGGACCACGGACGTCGAGATAATGTTGATGACTCGGCCAAACCCCGCCTCCTTCATCCCCGGCAGCACCGTTTGGGTCAGCAGGTGGTTGCACAGGATGTGCTGCGAAAACGCGGATGCGAAGGCGTCCGGTTCCGATTCCGTGATAGGCCCTGATTTCGGACCGCCGGTATTGTTCACCAGGATGTGCGCTGGCCCCGATTCCTTCACGTGGGCGGCGATTTTGCCCTGAAGCGCCTGCGGATCGTCGAAGTCAGCGCTCAACAGGCCATGCTCCTGCCCCGCATCGCTGCACAGAGATTTGCGTACCTGTTCCAGCGCGCTTTCATCGCGTGCCACCAGCGTCACCGACGCACCCCGGCCGGCCAGCCCGATCGCGCACGCTCGGCCTATGCCCTTACTGCTTCCGCACACGATGGCCCATTTTCCCGCAAGTTCGCTCATGCTTCGTTACTCCATTTGATTATCCCGTGAATGATACGTGAAATCGTCAGCCCGAACCACGGCAGGCGACAGGCAATGCGTTTCGGGGGCCGTGACCGAATCGGCGGAGCTGGGAATCTCGTATCGGAACGGTTGGTGCGGGCGAGAAAACGTGTAGTGCGTTTACGGTCCCTTGGGTCATCGTGCTGCTCCTGAAATTCAATTGTCGCCCGGCGGTCGTACCGCATGATTGGGGCGCCGTCTCCTACTAATATAACGTCGGAGGCGCGCGCTTTTGGGGTAAAAAAAGCGCGCGCCCCCGGCTGAGCTCAGAATCGACGATTTTTGGATGATTTGGTCGCCGGCGGGTCAACTGTGTACCTCGTCGCGACGCCGCCGACTTCGCGATACGCTCACCGGCGATTCCGCATAAATGCGAGCCGTTGAAAACCCGGGAGGGTAGAGTCGATACGTGGCCAGGTTCGCCGGCAGCTCATCAGCTCGATGCCTTGTACGAATTTTGGGAGCAGCCGGATAGACTGGACCGGTTGAGATCGCGGCAAGACCCTGCCCGCGCCGGCAAGTCTCTGCGGGGCACGCATTACGGCTGGACTTCGCCCGAGACTGCGTACTATCATGACGATCGGATCGCCTCGACGCAGGCGATGACGGGAGATGCGGGGTCTATGGTTTGGGGGCCGGTGAATACAGCCCTCTGCGAACACGGCGCGTATAATGCGAGTGGGCTGGCACGGAGAATTTGTGTGTATTCGATACGTCAAACGCGGGTCTTATGCGACTGATATTCATAGCATCCGGTGATTTTGCGTTGCCAACGCTCGAAGCGCTGGCGGAGCGGGGCTGCGCGCCGCTGCTGGTCATTACCCAGCCCGATCGCCGGGCCGGACGGGGTAAGCGAACCACGCCGACGCCGGTTAAAACAGCCGCGATGCAAATGGGTATCGAGGTGGTTGAGGCTGAAAATATCAACGATGCGGAAATCGTGAACCGTATCGCCGGTCTTCGTGCGGATGTCGGTGTGGTCATCGCGTTCGGGCAAAAAATCAAGCAGCCGTTTCGATCTGCGATTCGCGGAGGATGCATCAACCTGCACGCTTCGCTGCTCCCGAAACTACGCGGGGCTGCTCCGTTCCAACGGGCGGTCCTCAACGGCGACCAGCGAACGGGTGTGACCGTTTTCAAGCTGGTCGATCGTATGGACGCCGGTGCTATTTTGACGTCGGCTGATACGGACATTCTGCCGAACGAGACAGCCTCAGACCTGCACGATCGCCTCGCTCTGCTTGGCCCGGCCGCTGTGTTTGAGGCGCTCGCCTTATTCGCCGACGAAGCGGTACCGGAAGGCGTGCAGCAGGACGACAGTCAAGCCACGCTCGCCCCCAAGCTGGCCAAGTCCGACGGGCGAATCGTCTTTGACCAGCCGGCGGTGGAATTGGTGCGGCGGATTCACGGGTTGTGGTCGTGGCCTGGGGCGTCGTGCCGATTCGTGTCGGCGGATGGTTCGCGCGAAGAGGTCGTGACACTGGCCCGCGTTCGTTTGGCTGAAGGCGGGTCGGGTGACGCGCCCGGTGTGATCGACGAACGACACAACATCAGCCTCGCCGACGGCGCTCTTGAAATCGTGGAGATCAAGCCGCAGTCGGGCAAGCTCATGCCGTGGCGCGATTACATGAACGGTCGCCGCGTGCAACCGGGTGATCGGTTTGTTTCGATTAATGGGTAGCGGATACGACGTGGTTCGCGATTGTGGAATTCTCAAAGTCCGCGCGGACTGAAGTCCGCGGCTCGTTGCATTTCAAGCGGACCCGCGTCAGTCTTTCGGCACAGCCGTATCGCGAGGCGCGTCGGGTTCGTGCCGACTGATCGCTCGATCCTGAGCGATTTGATTCCTGATTTTCTTGACCTTGAGCGTACGCCGATCGTTCTCACCGAATTGGCCGAGGAAGGTGATTTGAGCTTCACCCAACAGATGGTCAGCCTCATCAAGTCTCGCGAGACTCTTGTAAGCTCTCGCGAGCGAGGTCTTCGCGACGGCGGTTCGCCAATGTTCCTCGCCCAAAATCCTGCGTCGCATGGCGAGCGCTTCCACGAGCAATTCGGCGGCCTGTTGGTAATCGCCCTTTGCATGCAGCACGACACCGAGATTGTGCATCGCCTTGGCAACCAACGCGTTTTCTTCGCCGTACATGTCCCGGCGAACATCGAGCAACTCGCGCGCGATCGGCTCCGCCGCGTCGAAGTCACGCTGGGCCAACAGGACACCCCCCAGGTTGCTCAGTGCTGTCTGCTTCTGGCGATGATCGTTCGGAAACAGCCTCCGAAAGATATCCAACGCTTCACGAAAAACCGCTTCTGCCTCTTCGAATTTTTGCCCGGCGCGCAAAGTGGAACCGAGATTGTTCAGCGATTCCGCGATGTGACGCCGGCCGTCAGCGTACAAAGATCGGCGTAGCTTGAGTGTTCTGCGGAAGACGGCTTCTGCCTGCTCCAGCTTACCCAATCGAAGCCAGGCGACGCCCAGATTGGTTGCGTAGACGACGGACATTCGGTCTTCATCGCCGAACCGTGCAGCCCTCGCGTCGGCGGCTTCTGTGAACAGGCGCTCCGCTTCGTCCAGCCTGCCCTGGCGAAATCGAATTCTGCCGAGCGTGTTGGTCGCCACAATGCGTTGCTCATCATCCCGGCTGATTGCGGAAAACGGCGCGGAGCGAATCTGCATGACGTACCGCTCCGCCTCTGCCAGCGATCCCCGTTGCATCAACGCCTCGGCGAGCCGGTTGCGCGCTACCGCCGCATCGGAGTGATGCGGGTCGAGTTGATCCTCATACAAACGCAAAGCGTCGCGGAGTTGCCCTTCCGCCTGAGGATAGAGGCCGATCGATCCGTACCCACGGCCAACAACCAGGTGGATGGAAGCTTCGACGAGCGGATCATCGTGTAATTCGCCGGAGATGCGTTTGGCTGTTTCGTCCAGGAGAACACGCACGGTAAGTTCCCGCCCGCCGCGCGCGTCAGGGTCCGCCAGACTGAATGTTGATCGCAAAAAGCCACTGACACGTTCGGCACGGGCTGCGGTTGCAGCCGCCACCGCGTTGGCTTCGGTTACCTGAACCAAGCGAGCCTCAGCCAACTCCTCCGCGCGAAGCGCTCGGGCAAGCTGAACTCTTGTCACCACAAAGCCGAGCACAAGCGCGACGAATGCGGTGGCTACTCCCGCGACGATTGGCTTGTTGCGACGTGCGAACTTGCGCACCTGATACCAGTTGCTCGCCGGCCGGGCCAGTATCGGCTCGTTGCCCAAATGACGATTGATGTCCGCCGCCAAAGCGGAAGCCGAAGCGTAGCGGCGGCCCAAGTCTTTCTCGAGCGCTTTGGCCACGATGGCTTCCAAGTCTCCGCGCAGCGAGCGATTCACCGTACCGAGCGCAGGCGGGTCCGTCTCCGCGATGATTCTGGCCGCTTCAATAACGGTGCGACCCGATAAATCCAGAGGCAATTCGCCCGTCAGCAACTGAAACAGAATTACGCCAAGCGCATAAACATCGGCCCGAATGTCAACTTCGTCGGACTGGCCACGCACCTGCTCCGGACTCATGTAAGGCAATGTGCCGATCATCTGACCAGCCGACGTATGCAACGTCGTCACACGCACGTCGGCGTTGGTAACACGCGCGATGCCGAAGTCGAGAATCTTAGGCCGACCGGTCTTGTCCACGAGAATGTTACCGGGCTTGAGATCGCGATGAATCACACCGCGCTGATGGGCATGCTCAACGCCCTCGCAAACAGCCAGGATGAGTTCAAGACGTTGACGTACGTTGAGCTTCGATCGGTCCGCATAGCGCGTCAGCGGCTCACCCTCGACCAGTTCCATCACCAGATAAGGCCGATCCCGACCATCGCTTCGGAGCGTACCGGTATCGAAAATCTGCGCGATATTGGGATGCTGCAACCGGGCCAGAACCTGTGCTTCCAAATCGAAACGCTGAAACATGCGTCGCGCCACAAGCGCATGCGATAGCACTTTCAACGCCACCCGACGCTTCGGCCTCTCCTGCTCAGCCTCGTAGACGATGCCCATCCCGCCGGCGCCAAGCGTGCGCAACAGCTTGTATCCATCAACGCACGTGCCGACCAACTCAGCCCCGTTCGCCGTCGCCCATCCTCCGCTGTCCGGCGAAATCGACGAAGCCGCTTCCGCAAACACGCGCTGCCCGGCACCGACCATCGAGTCACGCGCATCGTCCGAACCGTCGTCGTGTTGAAGCATACGCTCCACGGCTTCGCGCAACGCGCGATCATCCTGACATGCGTCATCGAGCAAGCGCGCGCGCTCACTTTGATCCAGTTCGCAAGCCGCCTCAAACAGCTCCGTAACACGGCGGAAACGAATTCGGTCCATCAGGGCTGCCTCCGCTCAAGCTCGGACTTGAGCCAGGCACGGGCAGTGCGCCATTCCGTCTCAACGGTAGTCTTCGATACGTCGATGACGGCTGCGATTTCCTCAACCGTCAACCCCCCGAAAAAGCGCAGCTCGACGATGCGGTGCTTGCGCTCGTCCAGGTCAGCCAGCTCCTTCAACACCGCGTCCAAAACGACAACATCCACGAACGAATCCCCAGGCGGATTCACAGCCTCATCCAGGGAAACCCGATCCCACCCCCCGCCGCGTTTGGCCGCCGAACGAGCACGGGCGTGATCGGCGAGAATGCGCCTCATAGCGTTGGCTGCCAGCGCCATAAAATGTGCCCGATCTTTCCATGCGAGCGAATCGGCGCGAACCAGACGGACATAGGCTTCGTGAACAAGCGCCGTGGGCTGCAACGTGTGATCGCCCGGCTCACCACGGAAGTAGTTGCCTGCCATCGCACGCAGATGCTCGTACACCACGGGCAGCAAACGATCGACGGCAGCCGGCTCGCCCGCACTGACAGCCCGAAGCAGTTGTGTTGTCTCGGCGATCGACGCCTGGTCCATTTCGCAGCCCCCGGAACGGTATTCTCGTTATTGTAGGCAAAAAACAACGTCCAAGGCATCAGGACTTCCGACGAAACCGCATTTCGCAGCACAAATCGCCCTCGCCCCCGCCAACGCACGCCGGGAACAGTAACGAACGCTCCATATCCCCAGCCGCACTCGCCGATTTCGCCTTATTGGACGGTGGAGCGATTTGCGGGTTGCACCCCAACCAGTCAACCGAAAACCCTGCCGTCACACTGAAAGTTTGAATTGGGCATCGACAAAAGATACGATGGGACGAATTCTACATGAAGGGGTCACACGATGTTTCGAACCACGCTTGTCGTCATATTATTCTTGAGCTTGAGCAGCACCAGTTCCCTACAGGCGGATTGGCCTCAAAGCGCCACAACCAACCTCCCGATCGCCGATCGCAACGGCGAACAAACGCAGCCGAAAATCCGCACCCTGCCCGACGGCGGCGCGTACATCAGTTGGTTCGACAATGCGACCGGCGGATACGACGTCTACTTGCAACGACTCAACGCAGCCGGTCACGAACAGTGGCCTCACAACGGCGTCCTATTGGCAGACCGGGGTTTCAGCTCGACCCAGGACTACGACCTCGACATCGACGTCACCGGAAACGCCCTGCTCACGTTTCGCGACGATCGCTCCGGCGGTACGCAGATCACCGCGACGAAAGTCAGCCCAACGGGTGTCCAACTCTGGGGGCCGACCGGCGTGCAACTGACCACCGGAAACGACTTCGTAGCCGCCCCCAAAATATCCGGCACGACCGACGGCGACGTCGTCGTCGCATGGAAAAGTAACAACGAGGTGAAACTACAAAGGCTCAGCCCCAACGGCACGATTCTCTGGGGCACGGGCCTGACCATTCCCGCAATCGGCGGCACAACGACATCCGCCGCCGACATGAACACCTCCGACAACGGCTCGATAATCATCTCCCTTGTGCGCGGCTTTTTGTCCCCCAACCACTTGCATGCCCAGAAGTTCGACGCAGAGGGCAGCCCCATGTGGGGTGACACGCCGCCCGCGATCTTCGACGGCGGAGCGCTGCAAATCGCCAACTTCCCGCAGTTCGTCTCAGACCAAAACGGCGGAGCCGCATTCGCCTGGTACAGCGTCTCACCGCTTCAAGTACACACGCAGCACATTCTCGCAGACGGCACCGAGCAGTTCAGCCACAACGGCGTTACGGTCTCAATGTTCGCCCGCCCGCGCACCGCACCGGATGTCATGTTCGACTCCAACTCGGGCGACACCTACGTCTTCTGGAGAGAGGAAGCGGGTGGCCCATTCCCCGAATTCGGTGTCTATGGCCAACGAATCTCCAGCAGCGGCGAACGACTCTGGAGCGCGAACGGTACAACCATCGCGCCGCTAACCACAACGGAACTGGGCCAAGTGCGAACGGTGCATCGGCACAACGGAGCTATGGTATTCTGGGTGGAAACACTATCGTTCGGGAACCAGCGCATCCACGCCGTCCGCGTCGGAGCAGACGGCCTACCGGTCTGGAAATCCAATTCCGAACTCGTCTCTTCCGTCGCATCGAGCAAATCGCGACTCATGGCTTCTACCGGTCCAGCCGGCTCGTCGGTTCTCATCTGGGCTGACGGACGCAACGACGCAAACGATGTCTTCGCCCAAACCGTCAACCACGACGGAACACTGGGCGGGCACCCAGCCGACCTCGACAACAACGACGATGTATCACTCTTCGATATCGCAATCTGGAACGACTGCGCAACTGGCCCAAACCAACCGCTCGACACACAGTGCGCGTCAGCCGACTACGACAACGACGGCGACAAAGACTGGAACGACTTCAGCCTGCTGCAAATCCTGTTCAACCAGTAAAGCAGCCTCAATCCGCCCCCAACGAGCCGCGAACTTCAGTTCGCGCGGACGCCACAGCGCTCCAGGGCGTTCTTCGCAAAGACCCTACGGCTGACGCAACAATCGCAACGACGGCTGAGCCATTTTGGCTTGCCAAGTACCATCCAACCGCGCGATCGCTTCCTTCACTTCAGCCGCGACGATTGAGTTTTCCGCCAACGTGCGAAGGTGCGCCAGCGCCGCCGGGCTATCCGTCAATCCCAACGCCATCACCGAAAGACGCGCCGACAACTCAGCCGCAGACCGACCCTGCAACGACGCATAGCTCCAGTTCACACCCCGCGCCGACCACGCCTCAGCCGACGTGCCCTCGATCAACCATTGCAACGCAACGCCGGAATCATCATGTTTACTCAAGCGACCAACAGCCAAAATACTCTCAGCCACAGCCGCCAACTGATCGAAACTCAGTTCACCGGCCATCCGCGTCGGACACGCGATCATCGATGAACACGCTCGCCCTTCGCCGGAATACCCGATCATGCGCGCGATATTGCCCTGACTCCCCGCGAATTCGGGCAACCACAGCATTTCCTCCAGCAGCGACGCCGACATCAACCCAACCTCAGCCAACGCAGGGGCGGGTATCCCCGCGAGATAGCGACCGGTGGCCAACCGGGTCAGCCACGCCTGCATCGATTCACCCTCCGTACGGGCCAACGGCTGCCAGTCCATTTCCGCAGGCGCAACCACCTTGGCGAACCCTGTCGGTGTTTCGTTCAAAAAGGCCGTTCGCTCAAACTCATTCACCGCGTTCGTTTCCAACTCGAACGAATGCATGACGTTACGCGGGCACTCGTCGCGATGCGTCAAACCCTGAACATGACCCCACTCATGCGCCCAAACATCAGCCGGCGCGGTGGCGACGATGACCAGCGTTCCACCGGCGGACGCACACCCCAGCACCACGGTCATATCGTCAGCCGGCACGCCGCACACACCAACCATGAACTCGACAACCTTGACGTCCTGATCGACCGCGAACACATCGTCAAGCTGTGCTTCCGTCGTCACACTCGCGCCGCCCGCGTCGAACGTTCCAAGTGACCCCGTGCGCACGAAGGCTGTATCGGTAGCAACGTCCGGACACTCCGTTTCCACAAGGCGCAGCACCGTGGCAGCCGCCACAAGTTTCGCATCAACCTCCGCCTCGCTGACCACAAGGTCTGTGTGTCGGGCCACCGTCATGTTGAACGTGAACGCCGCCGTCGAATCGAGCGGGTCATCGCCGCCGGTATTGGGGTTGCCGTCGCAAAATCCGACGAAATTCGTCTCGTCGAAATCAGAGCAGCCGTCGCCATCGGTGTCGATCGGGTTGTCCGGTGTATCATTGGGGTTGTTCGGATCCGAACCGGGAAACGATGTCGTCTCCTCCTCGTCAGAAAATCCGTCACCATCTGAGTCGACATCGCCATCGACAGCGCCCGTTGGGTCTGCATCGCCGCCTGTGTTCGCATTATCAGGATCGGCGCTATTGGTATTGCCAGCGTCCGAGCCGTTGGCATTGTCGCCCACATCAGAAGCGTTATCGTTGTCGTTCACCGCTTCGTTGTCATTGTCATTGAGAAAAGAGAACGGCCCGACCGGGTCGCAGGCCGGCAAAGTCAGGACGCACAAAGAAGTCAACGCAATACCGATAATCCAGGACAGCCGTAAGCGCATAAGAAAGTCTCCGCGGGTTTTCCGCCCAAAATTTCGAGCGGCGTTTGGGCATGTTATCGGCTATCCGCGATCACAGGCATGAGCAACCCAAACGCGAAATGCGCAAAAAAGGACGGGTGGGGTGTCCCGGCTCACCGAAGTGAGCCGTGTGGTCGCGACACCGTAGCCGCCCCGGTTAAAGAGCGACGCCACCCGTGGGATGTGTGTTGTTGCACCGCGACCCTAATTCCAGCCGCGACGACTTTCAGCCAACCCCGCGCAATTCCGCGGAGCAGCCGTTTCTCAGCCTCCCGTCGATTCCCAATTCAAAACATCGAGGAAACCTCGCAAGACTTCCTGTTCGCGCTCGGTGCCCCGGACGCTCACCGTCCCTTTTCCCGCATGAGAAACGACCACGCGCACCTCATTCGGCGCCAACATCTCATAGAGACGTTTGGCACGGCTTTTCCCGACTACATATTTGCGAGAAACCTTCTTACCCTCGCCCATCTCATCGAATACCTCGTCCCGATCAATCCAGCCGAGAAGCTGAAGACCGGCGTTCAACGCTTCGTGCTCTTCACCGGAAGCGCGCACCGCGATGTGCTCACCGGCCCGCGAAACAATGACGCGAACGTAGCTCGGAGCAAGCAGCTCATAAAGCGTCTCCGCCTCTCGGCCGGTGACACCGTAAACCGCCTGACCCTGCGCGCCGCGATCCGCACGTGGACCCCGTCGCCGGCTTTCGGAACGCGGGCGACGCTCCGCCCGGTCAGCCCGATCGCGCTGGCGCCCAAACTGACGCTCCGCCCGGTCGCGGATGCGCTCCTGCAATTCCCAGCCCCGCTCCGCCCACTCGTGGGTCATATCCTGCGCGCGTTCGCGCCAATCCTCAGCTAATTCCTGATGATGCTCGCGCCATTCCTCCATGGCCTCCCTGAATTCCTCGCGCCATTCCTGTTGAGCTTCCTGCCACTGCTCCTGCCACTCGCTACGCCATTCGCGCAGCTCGCCTTGCCATTCATGCATCGCCTCCGCAGCGTCGTCAGCGTCCAACGCGACTTGCGGAAACGACGGCATCTCCGGCATGCGTGGCATGGTTGGCATGGTTGGCATGGTTGGCATCGCCGGCATGTGCGGCATCGCATGCACGTGTGACGGCGGAGCAACCGCGTGTCGCTGCCGTCGATGAGCACGAAGCTCAGCCGCCCGCGCATGAAGAACGTTCATCTCCGCCTCGAGTTCCTCCAGCCGTTGAAGAAGCTCAGCCTCGGCTCCGCCGTCGTCAACAGGGTCGCTGGTTTGCAAAATCACACGCGGCGATTTTTGCTTCTTGTCGCAGGCCCGCGCGTCTGAAGTTGCGAACGCCGTCCAGCCAGCCGCAGCCATCACCACCGCCAACAACGTGCGTCCGGTTCGCCGATTCCAGTTTCGTCCAGTTGTCATAGTCATTGATCTCCCTGATGTTCGATCGCAGCCGACGTCACAAGACATGGGGGGCTGAGATTCGCTGTTTCAAGCCTCCTACAGTTGTCGGTGGCTTGTGGCGTCATCCTACTCCAAATCTGCGAACAAGCATGTAAAAAAACGTCAAAATGCGTATCAAGCCGTACCCCCAAGACGGGGACTCGAACCGAAAGCGGCGTAAATAGATTCGCACGCCGCCCGCAAATATTACACACCATGCGGGTTTCGGTTTGCATTTTCCGCGCGGAGATCATCCCGCAAGACAACCTTTGACACATTTGTGAGAAAGGGCGAACGCAGACGCTGGCGACAATCAACCTGTCCTCACGCGGTCCGCCGCGCACTTTCCCGATTTTCAGTCTTCCAGATATTTTTTTCGCGTTCAAGGCACGGCTGCCAGGGACGCGACCACCAGAACTAACCCGCGAACAACCGCACCGAGTTCCGCCAGTCAAAAACTGTCAGCCGCTCAATTGAGCGTGGCTGACCACAAGGACACAAACTCCGTTATTGGACGCCCACGCGGTATTCCAGCCGTCAAGACAAAGATTATTGTCGAATTCTCAAGTGGACCGGGCAGGAAGTCGAGAGAAACGATGCGGGGACCATTTGGTCACGCGGACGAATTCTTATGGGCGTTATTGCAGGAACATCTCACGCTCGAGTCTGGCACGGAAATGTCTGTGTCCGCTGGAAACGCAAACGACACTGGCTTTGGTCAGTAGGCCTTGCCCTGCTCGCCAGCACCATAGGGGTGATTACCCTCGTTGGGGTACTGTCTTACGGCGCCCGTTAAGCGTTTCGCCACCGGCTACCGAGGCCAGCGCTCTTTGTTCGGAATTGTGAACGGATTTTCGGGGTCCGGAAGCGGATCATCCACCTCCAGCTTGCCCAGTTCCTCATTGCTTGCAAGTACCACTTCATAGCCGAATTCGAGTCGGCCTCTGCGTATGATGATGGTGACCGTCTCACCGGCGGGGACCATGTAGATCGCCTGACGCAGATTCGTGATATTGCGCAATTCCCGGCCATTGGCGAAAGCGATGATGTCGCCCGATCGGATGCCCAGCGACCGGACCGGCGAAGGGTCTGCCACCGCCCGTATCGTGCAGGTGCCCCGGCTGATGGACACGCCAAGCCAGCCTCGATGGAAGCTGATGCCGCGCTGAAGGTCGGCTGCTATTTCGCGAACGCGATGGTAGGGAACGGCGAACCCGATTCCCGCATCGTAAAACTCAATGCCGGCAAGGTCGCCCGGCCTCTGGGCCATCGGAACACAAATACCGAGAATGTGCCCTTTCAGGTCGATGAGGGGACCGCCGTAGTTGGCGGGCGACAGCTTGGCATCGGTTTGCGTCGCGTTGCCCATCATGCGGTTCAGGGCGCTGACCACGCCGGCCGTCACAGAGGGTGATTCCCCCCCAAACCCGTAACCGACGGCCAACGCGGTTTGGCCCACTTCGATTTGATCGTCGGGAACCCATTCGGGGGTGGGGAGGTCGGTGGCATCAATTTTGAGAATAGCCAACTTGCGCACACGGTCTCTGGCGACGAGTTCCGCGACGAACCTTCGCCCGTCGTTCAGTTCGACTGTAATGTGGGCCGGCTCGCGAACGAAGTTGAAGCTGCTGGTCAGAATCCAGCCATCTGACTCGTAGATGATTCCCGCCGTCGGGCCGTCGGCCACCATGAAATTGGCACCCAGATCATCGCGGAAAGGCAGGTTTTCGCGTTCCTGGGGTTTTTCGGGCGGGGAGCCGTCGTCTTCGGGCGGGGGCTGAGGGGCGTCGTCATCGTTATCGGTCGCAAATCGCGGCTGAGCGCCGCCGATGGTCTGGATTCTTACGACGCAGGGCAGCACGACATCGACGGCTTCGTGGAACATTTCCTGATAGGCGGGAAGCAGATCGCGCGTGCGGTCGGCGGATGCGTGGGACGCGACACCGGCCCAGGCGACGACGGCGAGGATGACGGTCGCGCGGTTCATGGTTTGGCCTGCTCCAGTTGGAAACTGATCATCTTGATTTTCTCGCTTCGGATGACGACAAACTCGATTTTGTCACCGGGTTTGAAGCGTCCCATTTCGTCATTAAATGACTCAATGTCCGTGACGCTGTGGCCATTGACGGAGACGATGAGATCGTCCTTTTTGACTCCGCCGCGACGGGCGGGCGATCTCCGCCGCACCTTATCGACGTAGACCATTTTTTTCTGATAGCCCAGTTCGAATAATTTGATGCCGTGGTAGGTCGCGACCTGTTCGTCCTCGCTTTTGTCGCGGCTGTCGGGGTTCATCGCGTCGTCGACGAAGCCCATGACGGTTTCGACCGGGAGGGCGTAGTTGAGGTTGGTGTGCGTGCGGTTGGCGATCACGATGCGTCCGAGCAAGCCTACCCATTCTCCGTCGAGGTTGAGCAACGCCCCGCCGGGTGACCCGGGTGTGCTGGTGATGGCATCGACGACCAGCACATCGCCTCGGTAGGGAAAGGGTCTGGCCTTGCGGTGGGCGTCGAGTTCGGTGCGGACGCTGAATACGCCGAGGCTGTGGCTTATGGTTTCCTTGCCCTGAGCGACTTTGAACGGATTGCCGGCTGCGATGATCCAGTCACCGGGGGTGAGGGTGGTGGAATCGCCGGGGGTGAAGTATTCGAATTTTCCGGGTCCGACGGGCGCGCCGGGGAGTCGCCGACCTCGGCGATCGTATTGAGGCCAGGGTTTGAGTTTGAGCAGCGCGAGTTGCAGGTCGTCGTCGCGGGCGATGACGTCGGCTCCGTAGGTGGTCCCGTCGGCGGCGATGGCGCGGAGGTTTTCCGCGTCGAGCAAGAGCGAGGCTACGGTTACGACCAATCCGTCGTCGGAGATCAGCACGCCGCAACCGTACCCGGCGGACAGACCGGCTTTTAGCCCGAAAAGACGGACGACACGTTTGGAGGCTGTCTCGATGACCGTGTCAAAATCGGTGCTCGCGGAAAGCGGGTGCGCGACGGTGAGACACAGCAAGGGAATCAGGATGGCGTTTCGTCGGGTCATGGTTTGATTTCGACATCCGTAAGCAGTTCGCCGATCGTGCCGGAGGGCAATTCGATGATGGTCCGGTGAGGCCAACTGATTCCGCCGCTGGTTTGGTAATCTTTCATTTCGAATTCAAGCGTGGTGTTGGCGGCATCGTCTCGAATGACGACGCGGGCCGGCAGGTGGGACTTCAAATCCAGGCCGACACTTAACTTAACGTGTTCCGAGACCGGCCAAACGATGGTTTCAAGCAAGCGCTTGTTTGTGACGTATCCGTGATCGTCTATCTCGACCAGTGCGTCTCCGCCGGCGTGCGACGCGCCGGGTCGGGACCATGCTTCGTCTTCGAAAAGCAGGCGCCCCAAGAGTGCTTCGATGGCCTGATGGTAAAGTGCGTCGAATTTGTCGGCGAGGTAGGGCTTGTCCCCTTCGAGGATGTAGACCTCGCCGTCACGGGTTTCCCATCGTCGGGCTTGCGCGTTGTCGTTGGATGTTTCGGTGCGGGTGAGCGATCGTCCGCCGCTCATTTCATCCTGGAACGTGGTGTGCGTTCCGTCGGCGGCTACGCGCGTCCAGGTCATCCGCCATGTGCGCGGCGGCGATGTCCGTTGCGAACCGAGTACGGCTGTGCGGAATGCTTTGATGGTGTCTTTGAGGGCTTCGCGGTTGATCTCTTCGGGTGTGCGGTAGGGTCTTTTGAGCGGTGGATCAACGGGTTCGAGTCGGATGATCTTGTGGTAGGTGCGACCGCCGGATTCGTAGGACACGGGTACGGGCCAGTTTTCCGGGAAGGTGCCGAGCAGGCTGGCGTAGTGGTTAGCGGAGCGAATGTCCTGCCCGCCGAAGCGCAGCAGTTTGTCGCCGACGCGGATGCCCGCGTCCCAGGCGGGTGCGTTGTCGTACATGTTGTCGAACACGACGGAGCCGATGTCGTCGATGGTGGTGGCCATCAGCGTTCCGTGCTTGCCGAGCAATCCTGCGCGAAGGTGTGGTATGAATCGTTTGACCTGATTGATGGAGATTGCGTATCCGAGGCCTACATTGGTTCGCCCGCGTGCGTACTTGTGCATTTCGGCGGAGATGCGTCCGTTGATGCCGACGACGCGTCCATCGGCGTCGAAGAGTGGGCCGCCGGAGTTTCCGGGGTTGATTGAGGCGTCGGTCTGGATGCAGTCGGTGTAGACGAGCGTTTCGCCTTCGCCCTGATAGCGATGCAGGCCTGTGACGATGCCGGTGGTTACGGTGGGAACGTAGTCCTCGGCCAGGGTGAAGGGGTTGCCGATGGCGATGACTTCGTCGCCGAGTTTGACGGAATGCGAGTCGCCCAGCTCGGCTACGGGGAAGCTGTCGCGCCCTTTGAGGCGGATCATGGCTACATCGCCGGTGACGTCGACGCCGAGCACTTCGAGTTCGTACAGTTCGCCGTCACTCAAGCCGCCCCAGCCTTTGCGTTTGGCCATCATGCCCGCGACGACATGGAAGTTGGTCAGGCCGAAACCGCGTTCGTCGATGATGACACCGGATCCACCGCCCGCGCGATCTTCGCCGTAGATGCAGACGCAGGCGGGCGTTATGCGGCGGATGGTTTCGATGCGTTCGCGCTCGTGGGCGAGGACGCGTTCGCGTAGTTCGCGGTCAGCGGCGGGCGCGGTCGAAGCGAGCATGAGCAGGCCTATCACGACGGTTTTCATGGGCCTGTTTCCTTGTGATCGAGGATGAGTCGCGCGTCGGCCCAGTCTGCGTGGTCGGACAGGTCGGCGTCGGGGCCTGGGAGGACTTCGAGCGTCAGTTCGTTTACGCCGGTCACCTCGACGACGATGTCGTGTGGCTGGTCCCGGCCGGTGAGGACTTCGGTGGTGCGCAGTTCCCGGCCGTCGCCGCTGATTTTGAACAGAACGCTGCCGCGTGGGCGTACTGCGTCGTCGATGCCGACTGTCGCGGCGAACGATTTGAATCGACCTTCGAGGCGATATCGAAGGAGGCTGTGGGCGCGGACGCCGATGCCTTTGGCGAAGACGCGGTCGTGCATGGACAGTTTTCGATTGCTGAACGAGCGGTCCATGCGTGCGGGTGCGGGTGGATGGAGGAGGCCTGAGCTTTCGTCGGCGACGGGGACCATGTCGGAGAGGAAGACGATGAGGTCGCTTTGAAAACGCAGGCGGGCGATGCGATCGACGGCGATGTCAAGCTCGGGGCCGAATGAGGCGGCCAACCGGAGCGTGTTTTCATTCAGGGTGATAAGTCGGCCTGTGAGCACGCTGTTGTCGCGCAGCTCGACGAGGGTTGGTTTGGCGTCTTGGTTGATTGCGCCGGTGGCGAACACGATTCCGGCGATGCGCTTGCTTTGGAACGGTCGTTCGAGTCGGCCTATTTGGATGGTGCCGCCCTCCGGTCCGAGCATGGCGATGCGGCCTCTGACGGCTGCGGATTTGCCGTCGTGCTCTGTGATGAGCACGTCCTTGCCGGGCAAGCGATTCGAGAGGGTGGAATCGAACTCGGCGCGGACGGCTGGATTGGATGAGATGTTTTCGAACCAGATGCCGGCGAGCGTGCTGAATGCGAAGGTGTGTTGGCCCAGGGTTGTTTCGACTTCGATGCCGTCCTCGGACTGGGCGGTGATGGTGCCGCGCAAGCGCCCGCCGTGGTTGTGGTAGACGACGGCAGCGAAGCGGCTGGCGGAGCGCTGCGGCGTGCGTTTGAAATCGATGACGCGCAGTTCGCGGGTGGT
Source organism: Phycisphaerae bacterium (assembly GCA_029260215.1). Taxonomy (GTDB): domain Bacteria; phylum Planctomycetota; class Phycisphaerae; order UBA1845; family UBA1845; genus OFTM258. Next base: position 18,141 of record JAJDDQ010000036.1, on the reverse strand, counting down.
GATAGTCGTTTCGTTTCTTTGCGGTGTGCCTTTGAGATTGACTGTGTTTTCGGCGATTGAAACCGACGCGCAGGGGACGACTCGGCCGTCGATAAGCGTCACGACGGCTGCTGAGGCAGTCGTTGTGAGGGCGAGCAGTATGGATGCGAAGATGCGCGTCACGGTTTTTTGGACAAGTCCTGGTAGTATTGCTCGACGAGTTTGCGATAGCGGGACGGAAAACTGTCACGCAACGATTGCAGGATTTTTTGACGCTCAGCCGGTGGCAGCGATCCCCAGGCTTCGCCGGGTTTGATCTTGCGGGCGTTTCGCAGGTTCTGTCCCTGTGAGCCCGTTCCGCCGGGGAGTGTTGAATCCTGCATGGGTGTTTGTGGAGACTGCTGCCCGCTGCCCGAGCCGCCGCCCCCCCCGCCGCTTTTCTCGGCGGATTCCGCTTCTTCGATGAGTTTGTCCAGCAGGTCGATGGCTTGTTGTTGTTTTTCCTGCACGGGTTTTCCGGTGAAGTCGTGGCCCAGGCGATGACCTGAGTAGACCATAAGGTCGGCTACGTCGCCGAGTCGTTCGGGTTGGCGACGGGCCAACTCCGCGAGCATTTGCTTGGCGGAGACGCGCAGGCGGTCGGCTGCGTCGGGGTACTGGTTGACGAATGTTTGCAACGACGCGGCTGCCTGATCGTATTCGAGGGCCTGCAAGGCGACGTAGCCTTTGACGAAGGCCATCTCGGCGGCGTAGGGCGTGTAGAGATCGACGGCGGTGGGGTCTTCGAGGAAGGACTCGATCTCGGTCTTGGCATCGATGATGCGGCGATCCTCGACGAGGCTTTTGATCGCGTAGACCTTTGCGTTGGCGGAGAGGTATGGGTCCGGGTGTTGGCCCAGGTTGGCCATGATCGTGTGGGCTTTTGCGTAGTCCTCGTCGTCGTAGGCATCGAGGCCGGCTGAGAATTCTTTGGACAACACCGCGAGCGCTTCGAGCAGGAATTCTTCAGGGTCGTCCTCGCGATCTCGTTCGTTCCAGGTGCGTTCGATGAAATCCCTGGCGCTCGCGTCGAACGCGTCGGCGGAGCGTACGTGGGTGATGAAGGCTGAGATGGTTTCTTCGACCTTCGGGCCTGCAAGAGTGAGCGGTGCGACGAGACACATCGCGATGAGTGCGTAGGCAGGGAAGGCTGCGGCGTGATTTTTTGTGATTTTTTTCATTGCCCGTTCTCCGCCTTGCGCATTTCGATGGCGATGTTGGATGCTTCCTGTTGACGCTTTGTGACGGAGCGCAGGGCACGGACGATGTCTTCTGGAGATTCTGTTGGTGTGATGCGCTCCTGCTCGATGACTTCGGTACGGGTGAGCACGCGCACCTGAAGCGACTTCAACAGTTTTAGCTCTGCCGATGCGGGCAGAAGCGGTTGATCTTTCTGGGAGGGTGACGGCTGACCCTGTTGACCCTGCTGTTCGAGTTGCTCGCGTTTCTTTTCGATGGCGTCGACAATGTCCTTGAGCAGAGCCACGATGTCTTCCTGCATGGATTGCGTGAGGATGCCGACGTTCAACTGTTCAAGGCGGTCTGCCACGGCGTGCATGTCCTCGGAGAGCTGTTCGAGGATGGTGGGGAAGACGACCGTTGTGCCTTCTTCCTCGAGAATGTGCAATGCTTTGGCGGCGGTTTGGCTTACGTCGTCCTGGGCGGATGCCAATTCCGCGCCGCGGAGAAGCTCAGCTCGTTTGAAGTTTTCCTTGCCGACGGTGTGCAGCTCGATCGTGCCGGCGTTGATCTCCAGCTGGGCGACGAGCATGGCGCGGAAGCGGGCTTCGAGGTCGCGCAGGATTTCCTCCTGCTCCTCCTGGCGAAGTTGTCGCAGGGCTTCTTCAAGCTCAGCCAGTGCGTCTTGCAGGTCGGTTACGGCGCGGTCCTGATCGCCGGTCGCATCGCGGGGTTTTTCCTGGTCCAGCTTTTCGGCGGCTTTTTCCATGTTTTCCTGAGCACGCTCCACCTGTTCCTGCCCCGGTAGCGGCTCGTTTTTCTGGCCGTCTTGTTGTCCGCCTTGCTGACCGCCCTGCTGTCCTCCTTGTTGACCGCCCTGTTGACCTCCTTGTTGGCCACCCATTTGTCCACCGACGTCACCGGTTTCTTTCGATAGTTTTTGTTGGGCGTCGGCGAGCGTGTCGAGCTTTTCTTCGTCCTCGATTTCCTTTAGTGCTTCCTCGAGGCTGTGCTTGGCGCGTTTGAGTTTTTCGATTGCGTCGGCTTTTTCTTTTTCGGCTTTTTCTTTTTCGCCGGAATCCAGTTCGCTTTTGGCGGAGTCCATGTGTTCGCCGGCGTCGTCGAGACTGTCGGCTGCGGACTTGGCGTTGTCGTCGCTTTCACCGCTCTCGGAAGGCTCGCCCCCGGAGGGGCTGCCGCTGGACGGACTGCCGCTGGAGGATTTGCCGCTTGGCGATCCGCCGCTCGGCGACTTGCCGCTCGATGGCTTGCCTGATGGCGATTCGCCCGATTGCGACGGGCTGCCCTGGCTGCCTTCCTGGCTGGGTTGCCCTTGGCCTGACGGTGGTGTCTCGCCTTGACCTTCGCCCGACGGTGGTTGATCGCCTTGGCTATCACCCTTCGGGCTGGATTTGTTGGGGCTGCCCAGTTTGCGTACGTCGTCGGCCAGTCTTTTGGTATCGTCGGCGACGCGGTCCTGATCGCGCGGTGCGTTGGGTTGGCTCGGTTGAATCGCCTGCTGGCGGGAACTGATGTCGTCGAGGCGGCGGATGGCGTCACGGATTTGCGCGGCTCGACGGTTGTCGTCATTCTTCTGCGCGGTTTGCTGGCGCAGGTCTTTTTGGCGATCGAGCAATTCCTCGACTTTGGCGCGGGCCTCTTCGATGCGTTCGATTTCGCGTTCGCGTTGCTCTTCGTCGGTGAGGGTTTTCTCGGTGAGCACCTGAAGCATGGACTGAAGGTCTTCGATCAACGCCTTCTGCTTCACGTCGGCTTCTTCCAGTCGGCCGCTTTCGCGAAAGATGCGCAGCAGCCCGTCGACGCGATCTTCGACGCCGAGTTCGCCCGCTTTGGACAGCGTGGCTTCGAGGCGGGCGGCGTTTTCGGGTTCCTGCTCCGCCAGCGATTCGCGCAGACGAAACATGCGGTCTTCGAGGCGGGTCAGGCGATCGCGGATCATCTCCTGCTTGGCTGCCAGCGGGCTTACGGAATCCGCGTTGTCTGTTTGATCCTGTGCGTGCGCGAATTGTGCGAATGCAAAGACGCTCAGGGCCACAGCCAAGGTTGTGGTGAACCGACGAAATTTTTCAGCGCTGGGCATTTTGGCGCTCCCGTTTCAGATTGGTGACGATGTCAGCCGCCGCCGAGGATATCGGCTGCTCGACGCTCGATCTCGTCCTGCGTTTCCCCGTGCAATTCCTGCTGAAGGCGGAGCACGTCGCGAAGCATGGTGACCGCCTCCTGGAACCCTTCCCATTTTAGCATGTTGGCCAATATCCGGCGCATGTCGTCCAAGACAATCTGCTGACCGGCGTCTGCCAGTTCGGCGGAATCGGCTGCGTCGCTGCGATCGATGGCCCGAAGGCGGTCGGCGGCGGAAACCAGACTTCGCCGGGCCAGCGTGGACATCGGCTTGACCACGCCGTCTTCGAGGCGATCCTGGATATTGGACGTATCCATGCCGTTCACGCGGAATTCCGCCACAATTTGCTCGAACTGCTGCCGCAGGAGATTGACCTGCCCGCCGATCTGTCTTTGGCGACGTTCGAGCGGTGCGACGCGGGCGGTGAGGCGATCCTCGGCCCGCACCGTTTCCATCTCGCGGATCAGGGTCAGCAGGTTTCGGCGGAGGTCTTCCTGCTGTTCGATGATGCGTTCAAATTCCTGTCGATATTCCTGCTCGCGGCGGGCAAGCTCTGCCAGCATTTCCTCGCGCGTGACGATGCGCAGGGTGACGGCTCCGGATTTGGACTCGCCCGGCCCGGTGATGTCGTTGAAGTCCGTCGCGCGGGCGAACAGAGTCAGATGATCGCCGGGCACGAGCGGCAGTGACGACGCACCCCAGAGCAGTTTCGTGTCGAAGTTGGTGATGCCGGGGACGAAATCGTCCAATTGGATTTTCTCGAGTTCGTAGCCCTCGCGGGCGATCTGATAAGTCAGCTCCGTGTCGGCCAACCCGAACGAATCGGAGAATGACATTTCGATCGGCAGAAGCGCCTGGGCGGTGATGATATCACTCACGCCGTTGATTTTCATGCGCACGCGCGGGGCTGCGTCTTCGACGACGCGCACGGACACGTGGACCGGTCGCTTGTTGCTCAGGTCAAGCTCGTCGACGAGGGCGAAGTGGTAGTTTTTTGTTTGCTCCGGTGCGATCGAAACGGACCATTCGTTGTCCACGCCGGCGGCTGGGGCAACGGGTTGTTGCCCGCTCATCAAGGTCGCGACGATAACGGGTTTGTTGAAGCGGGCATCGACGCGCACCGTGCTGCCGCGCAGCACCTCGATTGCCAATTGGCCTTGCGGTGCGGTGAAGGGCAGTGCGCCGGAATATTCGGGCGGGGTTACATTCAGCGTGATGTCCTCGACCACAGGTCGATCCGCGAGTTGCGCGGTGAACCACTCGGTTTGATCGTCACCGCCGCTGAGTCGAAAACGGAAATCGTCGTCAGCACGCAGGAAGGTATGGCGGAATCCGCGTTCGCCGACCGCGATCATGGTTTCGCGACCGCTTCTACCGGTTGCGAGTTCGAATTCCACGGTGACCGCGCGCGGCACATCGCCTTCGGCGCGGGCGCGTATTTCGATATCGTCACCGCGTGCGCCGGTCAACACGCCGTGCGGCAGTTCGACAATCAGATGCGTGCGCTGTTTCCACTCCGCGTGACCGAGGAGCACGTTGCGATCAAACCATATGCCCATCTCCTCCGGACTTAACCCGAACGCGCCGACCCAAACCGCGAAGACCACGACGATGACAAACATGCGGCTGCGCGCCAAGCCGTGGTCCAGGGCTTCCGTGAATCGGATGCGGTCCGCGCGGGCGCATGCTTCGGCGATCACACGCTCGACGAACGTGCGGGAATTGCTGGCCTCTGCACCGACCTGTCCCTGAGCGAACTGAACGGCTGACACGAGCAGGGAACGCAGGCCGGGGTCGCGACGTTCGACGATGGCAGCCACCTCGTTGTGCCCGAAAGACACGCGCAGGGGTTTGATGATGCGCCGGTAGATCAGCCAACCCGCTCCGCCCACGACGACAGCCAGCAAAGCTGCACGCATGTCGAGCGGCAGGCGGAACGAATAGTCCAGCGCGAACTGCACGATTGATGCGCACAACAGGTAAACGAGCAGGCTCGCGATACCCACAGTCAGCGCGTAAAGTCGCAGACGCGCGCGAAGACGCGTGAGCGGGCCGAGCACTTTTCGCTCGATCGCCCCCGGCTCAAGCGTGGTCAGTGAGAGATTGGCGTCACCCGTGGTCACAACAAACGCACCCACTTTCTTACAGCCCATTCGAGGCTTAGCAATCCGATGAGCGCCGCGAGGGTCCACCAGCGGTCCCAAAGCTGCTCCGGGCGAGATCGAACGGTGGTCAGTTCATGGTGATCCGCGATGGAATCCGTTAGCGAATCGATCTCGTCGATATCATAGTATCGCCCGCCGGGCGACCGCTCCGCCAGCATCTGCAAGGCTGCGCGGTTCATGCGTGGATTGACTACTTCGATATTGGGTCTGACCACCTGGATTTCGTGTGTGGTGTGGATCGGTTCCGCCCCGCCGGCGTGCAGCGTCAAAGCGATGCGATAGTGGCCGGTCGCGTTGGGGGTGATGCGTCCCTCATACCATCCGGGCCTGTCCGACAGGCGGTTGAGTTTGAAATCCGTGGTGCGCGCGGATGCTCCGAAAGAGGCTGTCACCGAGTCGATCTCCAACGGCTCGAATCGTGCATCGAACAGACGGGCTGTGACCATAACAGCTTCGCCAATCTGGAACGTGTCTCCGTCGGTGAAGAGGCTGGCCCGTTGTTTCGCACCGAGCAGTTTGCCCTCGACGAGGTATCGAAGCGTGTTCACCCAGAAGGTGTTGAACAATGCATCGCCCTGTCGTCGCCATCGCCAGGTACTGTCGATGCCCAGATACGCGGTTCGTCCCGAGCCGGCGAATTGGGTGGCCATCAGCACGTGTTGGCCGTAAGCGTTGCGCATCTGCGGACTGCCGTGACGCAGGAGCACAGTGGCCACCGGCTTCTCGCGCAGGACGGGGTAGTGCCAATAGACACCGGGCAGATCGCGCCAGAACCCCGCACCGGACGAAGCGCCCGGGCGTTTGAGGATGGGGTGCCCAATGGCGGTTTTTTCGATTTCGATAGGCCAATCGCGCGTCTGGTAGTGGCCTACGCGATTGAGTATCAGGTCCGCTTCCGGGTCGGGGGTGACCGGGAGCAGTTGCACGATGCGGGCGACGGCTGGGTCGCGCAGGAATGTCGATGCGTAAGGTCTGGCGGCTGCGTAAAGAACGCCGCCGGCGTGTTCGGTGGTAAAGTCGGCCAGCAGCTTGGCCCAACCGGGGCCGAACTCAGCCGGGTCGGGGTCGAGCATGACGACAGCGTCGTATTTGAACAGGTCAGCCGGCGTCGCGGGCAGAGCGTCGATGATGGTGTTGCCGTCGCGGACCGCGTTGGTGTCCGCCGACTGCAACCAGCAGCTTACATCGAATGTTTCGTCGCGCACGAGCAGGCGCGACAGGTAGCGGTATTCCCAACTTGGGCTGCCGGATATCAGCAGCACACGCATCTTGTCGTCGATGACGTTGACGGTGCAGGTCTTGGTATTGTCGTCGGAAACACTCTCGTCTTCGCGTACGGGAATCTCCACACGGTAGACGGATCGGCCTAGTGTTTCGCGCGTTTGTGTGAAGACGATCGGTGCGACCTCGTCCGTCGGGCTGACGCTTACCGTGCGCGTTTCAAGCGGCGATGTTGAATCGCCGTCGTACAAGCCGACCACAAGAGAGTCGCCGGCCATCCCTTGTGTCGCGATGTGAACGGTGATGGAGAACGGATCGCTTTCGAAGGCGTTTTCGGGGGCTGCGATTTCGGTGATGCGCACGTTGCGCGGCTCGGCTGGGTCGCCGATTCCGACCACGTGCAGCGGGACACCCTGCTCCCCCACGAAGCGGGCGACGACCTCAAGCGGGTCGCCCTGATTGAATCCGCCGTCGCTGAATACCACAACGCCCGCGAGCGGCGCCCCCGAAAGAGATTCGATAGCGCTGCGAACCGCCCGGGCGATATTGGTGGCGGACCCTTGAGCGTCGAACGACGTACGCAATGCGGCGTCGGTGGTCAGCAGCGACGTTTCGGAGTTTTGATCCTCCTGACCGGCTTGCTCGATCTGTTCTCTTGCGGCTGACAGTGTGCCGATGAGTTCCGGGGCGTCGCTGAATGTGAAGACTTTGACGCGATTGTGTTCGCGAAGCCCTTCAAGCAGAGCGTAATCATTCCGCGTCAGCAACTGTTCGACGACGTCGGTCCGGCGTAGCGGCAGGACTGTTTCGGAAGGCATGACCGATTCAACGCGGGCTGCGTCCGCCGGTTCGCGGTATCGATCGCGCAGGTCCATGCTCGATGAATCGTCCACGAGCACGATGCAGTAGGAGTCGATCCACCGGTGCAGATAGGTCGCCAATACCGGCTGAACGAGGATGCCCGCCAAAGTCAGGATGACCAGACACCGCAATACTGCGAGGAACATGCGCTGGATTGAAGACGCACCGCGCCGGCCTTCCGTGCGGTAGAACGCGAAGATGATCCAACAGACCGCAACAAGCCCGGCGATCGCGAAAATAGCGGACCAGCCCGTCGGCAAAGCCGCGAACTCGAAACGCCGCTCCTCGACCACGCGGTTGATCTGGGCGATGAGTTGGTGCGTCGCCGTCATCACGCGCGCCTCCCAAACCACCATCCGAGGAATTGTTCGCCCATCAGCAGGATGAAAACTGCGATCAAAACGGTCTTCCAGTATTCGCGACGGGCATCGCCGCCGACCTCGCCAAGCGTGTCGAGATTGTCGATGTAGGCGAAATCCATTTCGGTCAGCGACTGTCGCAATTCGGTTTCGACGGCTGGTCGCAGATCGCTCTCGGCTGGGTCGAGGTTGACGGCCACTGTCCGAATTTCCTCTTCGCCGTTGTGGCGTGTGAGCACGAACTGGTAGACGCCCGCGACCTCGGTCTGGTTCCAGCGTACCCGGAAACCGGGGCGATTCTCCTCCGCGCGTGCGGTCAGCGGGACTTCCTGTTCAGCCGGGTAGCGCGGCGTACGCACGCGCACGTCGGAAGCATATTTTTCGGGATCGATCTCGATCTCAATTGGCGCGCCGACCAGACGATCCGTCGAGACGCCCGCCCCGCTCCCGAGATAACGGGCCAATTCCAGCATGGACACGACGTAGCTTGGATCCTTGGCCCAGTCGTTCCATTCCTGATCGCAGGTCGAGGTGAACATGAGCACGCGACCCTGGCCATAGGTTCGCTCGACGACCGCGGGATGCCCTTCGCCCCCTGAGTAGTGTGCCAGGGTTCGAGCCGCTCCGACGAAAATCGCGTCAGATTCGGACTCGTCCGTCGCGGGCGCCCCCGGTTGCGCATCGGAAGATGCTATGCCCGAAAACGACGTCGGTGCTACCACGAAATACTGATCGAATGTGATGTTGGCTGCGAACGGGTTATCGTCGCCGGCCAACACACGCACCATAGGATGCAGGCGATCGTCGATCTGAATACGCGCACCCGCCGGCGAGACGAAACGCTCGCTGAGTTGCGCGGGCAGCAGGCCTCGCCCTTCATCGAACAAGACGGTGTTGTAAGCGTCGGGGTCCACCTGATCGCCGAGCAGGAATGCGACACCGCCGCCTCCCGCAACGTAAGTGGAAAGCGCGTCCGCGACGCGCTCGCCGACGTGGTACACATTGGCAATTAGCACGACATCGTATTGGCTGAGATCGACTTCCTCGAATTCGGTTTCGTCGATTACGTCCGGAGCATTGCCGCTGAACACCTCACCGGGGGGTCGCAACGCGGTCGCAAGCAAACCCACTTCGTCACGGTAAGCGTCCGACGACGGCTCACCGTTGACGATCAGAACGCGCATCGCATCCACCGTTTCGATGGCGAGGTTTCGTTCGTTGTCGAGCGGCAGGTTGTCCTCCGGCAGAGCGGCGGTGACCCACTGCCAGCCGGGTCGGGCGAAGCGAACCGAAAGCGGCACGGAAAGCGTGCTGTTGGGCTGCACACGATCGACGGTCGCGAGCGACTGCGGCGATGCACCCGCCGTCACTTCCAGGCGAAGCGAGGTGGCCGGCTGATCGCAGTAATGGACAAGCTCAGCCTCAACGTATTCGGGAACGTCCGCGACGAAGCTGCCGCGTTTCGACGCAAGGCGGGCAACGGCGGTATTGCAAGCGTCGTCGAATCCGACGTCCACAAGAATGAGCTTGAGCGAGCGCTGGTCGTCGCTCCAGTTCGACAGAATCGCCACGGGGCTGACTGCCCCTTCGCGCGCGTCCGTCGAGTTTGTAACCCAATCTTTGCGCTGAAAATCGCTGAACAAATAGACAGCCACCGCGATGGACTCGGTGCGTTCGTCCAGAAGCGTTCGCACCGAATCGAACAAATCGCGCGGTGCCAGGGCTTGCTGCGAGACGGTCATGCCTTCAATGCTGGTGAATAATTCTTCGGTTTGGCGCGTATCCAGCACGACGCCGGCAGCCGACGGCGTACCAACCGTCGACGCGCGCAGCAGCGTGATCGAATCGCGCGGCGACTGCTCGCGGAAAATCTCGATCAACGAACGCACGCCGCGCTTAGCCTGGTCGAATGCGGAGTCCGCTCCGCCGCTGTAGGCCATGCTGTATGAATCGTCGAGAATGATGATGCGCTCCGTGCGTTCCGAGCCGCCGAGCAGCGCCGCCAACCCCTTCGGCGCGAAGAAAGGCCTGGCGATGAGCATCGCGATCAAGAGAAGCGCGAGACACCGCAAGAGGAGCAGGATGACATCCTCCATGCGAATACGCCGGCGATTGCGGCGTTCGGCATCGATGAGAAACTGAATCGCCGCCCAGCGGATGCGTTTGAACCGCCGCCGGGCCAACAGGTGGATCAGTATGGGCGCACTGACCGCCGCAGCCCCGCCCCAAAACAGCGTCGGCCAAACGAAGGCAGCCAATAGATTGAGTGATGTGAATCCGATCACCTGTCTCCCGTTCTGTTCACGCGGTGGACCTCTGCCTGTGCAAGCGATTGGCCAGGAATTTCGTCAGCGCGACATCGAGCGAATCGGCGGTGCTGAGCAGTGCGTAGTCGATGCTGTGATTCAGGCACGTCGCGCGGATGCGGCTGATGAACGATTGGACAGCCTCCATGTAATGCTTGCGTAGCGCTTGCGGGTCGGTTCGGATTTCGAGATCGACACCCTCCATACCTTCGAAGAGCGTCTGGTCGGTAAACGGAAATTCGAGTTCGTCGTGATCGAGAACGTGCATGACCAGAATATCGTGACGGCTGAAGCGGAAGCGCTGCAAGCCGTTGACGATGTCGTCAAAGTCGGTGAGCAGATCGGAAATCAGCACGACCATCCCGCGCTTGGGAAACTGCTCCGCGAGGTGCGAAAACACGAGTTTTGTATCCGTGTGCTGAGCCGGTGTCGCTTCCTGTAGATGACGCATCAAGCCCACCAGCGACGCCCGCCGCGACGAAACCGGCAACTGGCTTCTGATTTCGTGATCGAAGAGCGTCAAACCCACGCCGTCCTGCTGATGCACGAGCATGAACGCGAGGCTGGCAGCCACCGTGGCTGCGTAGTCCCACTTGGTCATGCGCCTTCCGTCTTCTCCCGGTAAGGGCGGATGTTCGGGGTAGGCCATCGAATGCGAACAGTCGAGCACGATGTGCGTGCGCAGGTTGGTTTCGACCTCGTACTCTTTGATGAGCAGGCGGTCGGTCTTGGCGTAGGCCCGCCAATCGAGATGGCGCACGTCGTCGCCGGGCACGTATTGACGGTGCTCGGCGAACTCGACACTGAAGCCGTTGTACGGGCTTTTGTGTCGGCCGCTGACGAACCCCTCCACCACGCGCCGGGCGCGCAACTCGAGGTGCGCGATCTTCGATAAAATCTCAGGACGAAAGTAGTTTTCCGAGTCGCTCATCGCGTGCCACGCCGGTTTCGTTAGGTTGAATCGCTGCCAAAAGTTCGTCGATAATACGGTCCGGCGTGTATCCCTCCGCCTCAGCGGAATAGTTGGTCACGATGCGATGGCGAAGCACGGGTGAAGCCAGCTCGCGCACATCGTCAGTTGATAAATGGAATCTTCCACGCAAGGCAGCCAATGCTTTCCCACCGAGAATCAGTGACTGCACCGCACGCGGGCCAGCACCCCAGCTAAGCATCTTCTTGATGAATTCGGGTGCATCGTCCTCGCCCGGTCGTGATGCGCGAACCAGATCGAGCGCGTGTCGAATCACGTTCGGAGCGGCTGGTATGCGGCGTACAAGACGCTGGAACTCCAGAATCTCTTCCCCGGAAAAAATCTGACTGACACTCGTATCCACCGTGACCGTCGTGCGTTCGGCGATTTCGTATTCCTGCTCGTACGACGGATAGCGCACAAAGACCTTGAACATGAAACGGTCCTGCTGAGCCTCCGGAAGCGGATACGTGCCCTCCTGCTCGATCGGGTTCTGCGTCGCGAGGACGAAGAACGGCTGCGACAGGTCATGCCGATGCGTGCCGACCGTAACGTGCCGCTCCTGCATCGCTTCCAGCAACGCAGCCTGCGTCTTGGGCGGCGTGCGGTTGATTTCGTCGGCCAGGATGACATTCGAGAAAATCGGCCCGGCGATGAACTTCAGCGCCCTCTGGCCTGTGCTCTTGTCCTCCTGAATCACATCCGTGCCGGTGATGTCCGAAGGCATCAGGTCGGGCGTGAATTGGATGCGGTTGAATGTCAGCTTCAGACAGTTCGCGAGCGTCGAGATCATCAGCGTCTTCGCCAGCCCGGGCACGCCCTCCAGAATAACGTGGCCATTGGACAGGATCGCGACGATGAGCTGGTCAATGACCTCCTCTTGTCCGACGATGACGCGGGCCAGCTCCTTTTTCAGTCGCTCGCATCCGGACTTCAGGCGTTCGATGCGCTCCATCTCATCCGCCTGCGGAGTCGTCGTTGTCGCGGGGCTGTCGCCCGGTTCGTGATCGAAATTATCATTCATATTCGACATTCTCTAATTGTGAATCGCTTCAGTTTCCTCAAGTTATTAGTGGGGGTCAGCGCTGCATGATCGGCAACTGATTGAACGGCAGTTGCAACATGACCAGCGCGATAGACGTCGCATAGACAGGCCCGACCGTCGTGTCAGGCCAAGAACCGTCTTCATTCTGCAAGCGCAGCAGCCGCTCGCGCAGCTCGGGGTAATAAGTGTTCCAATCCGCGCCGCCTTCCAGGTAAAGCGCCTGGGCAAAGTAAAAATGCGCGTACCACCAATGACCGAAGCTGTCGTTGACCCCGATTTTTTCCTTGGAATACTTCAATGCCCGAGCAGCCAGCGGGTTGTCGTATTCACCGCCGTTGTACCAGCAGCAGACCGCAGCCGCCGTGATCGGAGCGCGCGACGGGCCCGGCGTGCCCGCACGATACGCGATGCCGCCGTCACTGTTCATCGAAATCGTCAGATAGTTCATAGCGGCGTCGATGACATCCTTGGGCACCACCAAGCCGGCATTGCGACAGGAACGCAACGCCTGCACCTGCGTGATGGTAACCGATCCCTCGTCGCCGCCGCTGGTCGGTTGATAAATCCACCCGCCAAGACGACTCTGAGATCGCGCAGTCAATTCAATACCGCGCGTGAGCATTCGCTTCAATGCCAACTCGCGAGCCGGGGCTTCACTCATCCCGTAAAGCTGGCTCAGAAAGAGCATGCTGAATCCGTGGCCATACATCGGGCGGGAATCTTCGCCACCGCGTGAAATCAGACCGGTCGATGTGGTCGAATCCAGCAGATAGCGCGTAAGACGGTCCACCTGCGGTGCGTGGCGACCCTGCGTCGTCGTGTTCCCATCCATCAGCAAAGCCATGCCCGCCAACGCCGACATCGCCACCGGATAACGCCCGTAACGTCCCTCGTTTCGCCAGGCTCCGTCGCGCCCCTGCGATCGAACCAGGTATTTCAAACCCTTGTCGATGGCTTCGACGGTTGCGGGCGTGACATGCAGGGGAAGCGAACGCTCAGCCTGCACGATCGGCGCGAACGTCGTGACCAGAATCAGAATGATTGTCGTCGCGAGGCGATTCATCATGCGTCAGTTCACTCCAGCCGATCGGCCTGCCAAATTCGTACGCAGCGTGACAACGCCCTTCGTCGTCTGCAACGCCAACCGCCCAGGCCAAACAGCCATCCGGCCGGTCAAACGTTCCGTCGACATCTCCGGGAACACGGGCGACCCTATCAGATTACCCGTGCGCACGTCCAGTATGACCACACCCTCGCGCAGCCCACCCCGACCGCCCGAATCGGATTTCGTCAGGGCAGCCATCAAAATCGCACCCTTTACCAGCCGAAACTGCGGCCCCGCCTTCGGCCCCAGATAATCCCGCCGCCAAAGCTCCCGACCATCAGCCGGATCGAAGCCGGCTATATGCCAGCGATCGCCCTCGCGCGTTTCTTCCAGACCAGCCAGCACGAGCACTCCGTCGTGCTCCGTACCAAGACGCGCACCGCCGGGCACAGCATCCGTCTGTTTTTCCAGCAGTATTTCGCCCGTTCCGGTTTCCACAAGCCAATGATAGCCCCCCGCCACGCTCGCGACCAAATGCCCCTCGGTCGGCTCGAAAAGCCACACCGGCTCCGACGAAAGATCGAGTCGCCACAGCCTCTCGCCCGTTCGCACATCGAACGCCTCAATGGCAGAACCGCTCGGCCCGCAGAGCACACCGTCGTGATACGAAATGGGAATCACGCGACCCTTGGGCTGGTCGAATTTTATTTCACAAAGCGCGTCGCCGTTGTCCACGCGGTAGACAGCCACGTTCTCCAGAACAGGGTCAGCCGTCAGTACATAATCATCGCGGATGCGCACCGAGCCGATGGTCTTGCCGCGCAACATGCGTCGCCAGCGAAGCTCGCCGTCCAGCAATCGACGCACGTCCAATTGCCGCGGAGCGGACAGGTACGCAACCACACCCGCGCCCGCGTCCGTGGAATCATTACGCAAAACCGGATCGCCGAAGAATGGCCCACCGTCAAACGGAACCGCCCACAAACGGAGACCAGTCAGCAATCCGACCGCGTGAAGCCCCTGACGACTGTTGATGACCGCCGTTTGGCCGTCGACCATGATCGCCCCCTGCTCCATGCGCACAGCCGTGGTCCGGGGCGTCTCAAACGCGAATTCATCCAGCAGCAATTCCGATTCCCAAAGCAGCGAGCCGTCTACGACCGATCGACACCGCAAGGTACGCGGCGCGACCAGGAACAACGCCCGGTCCGAAAGCTCCGGAACAAGCCCGTCGCGCACATCCACCAACGAAACCAGCTCGCGGTCGCCGGGACGCTCGAACGCAAGCTCACGGGTCAATTCAAAAATGGGCGAATCCATCGCAGCACGCTGCGCAGCCACAACACCCTCGTCGACGCGCTTGGCGATCTTCGCGACGAGCCTCGGAACATGCTCGCCCGAAACCGTCTCGTTTACGTATTCGCGCATGAGTCGGTCGAGAAGCTCGCTTGCCTGCAAATGCTGGTTTTGAAAGGAATCGACGGCTGCCTCCGCCAGGATAAGCAGCGCCTCGGCGGAACGCTCGCGAACGCTCCCGCGATGAACCGATTCGAGGAGATGCTGCTGGGCACGCTCAATTTTCCCGCGCGACAGCTCGAAACGCCCCAACTCGTTCAACGCAGCCTGATCCCATCCGCCGAGCAAGCCGCAATCCGCAAGGTTCCGCAACGCACGAATGCCCTCGCCGTAAGCGCGGGAGTCAGACAGCTTGGTCCGGCCTGTTTCGTAAATCTCGCGAACACCGGATGCGATCCGTTCGATCTCACTGCCGCCGAGTTCCGGCTCGATGCGCCGAAGCTCGCGCGCAATGACGATGCGCGGATTACGCAGCGTATCGCCTGCGCTCACTGTCTCGTTCGGCTTGACGGTCAAACCGAGATTCATCAACGTCTCATAGGCATCGCGAAATCGACCCACAACCCGGAGCCTGCGACCCAGTGCCATCACAGCTTCCGTCCGATCGGAACGCTCGACAGCCACATCTGCCGCCCGCCGGAGGTACTCAATCGCCTTTTCCGGTGCCAAACCAACGGATTCGCCCAGATTGATCAATGATTCGACGCTCAGGTGGGCGACGTGTCGGGCCAGCATCTCTCCGCCGTCCTCGCCCATAACATCAACTTCCGCCAAAGCTTCCAACGCCCGTTCAGACGACCCGTTCCACAACTCCATAAACGCGATGCGAATCGCCAGCCGAGCGTCGGTCGGATCAGCCTGATGCGCCGCCAAGGTTTGATCGTAAGAATCCCGATCTGGAAACGCCCGAACCTCGCTGGGGTCCAGGCTGATCATCGAGCCGCCCATACACAGCAGGTTGCCCAACGGGGGTTGGTCGGCTGGCAATTCGTAGGCACTGATCGCTTCCCCTGAATCCGCGTCGATAATGCTCAACCCGACCTGGGTGGGCACGTAAATGCGATCGCCGCTGAGCACCGCCCGCGCGGTTTCCCCAGGCGAGTCGACCGCCCAGGCATAATCCAGGTCGGCAAAAAGCAGTTGCCCGACCGAACTGCCGCCAAGCCACGCGCGATCCGCAGCCGCAGCGATGATGTAGCGGAACTGCCCGCGCGGCACGGACCACTTTTCGACGCCACTAAGACGGTCAAGCGCGATCAGCCGATCGTCATCCGTCGGAGCCAACAAAACCAGCGACGACGTCACCACGGGCGGACCGCTCAACCATTCCGCCGCCCGCACGACCTGCGGCTGCTTGGTCCAGCGCTGTCTGCGCGTGAACGGCGGCGGCACCCTGTACCGCGAAGCCCACCGGATCGACCGGCTGGCTGCATCCACCGCGAAGAGAAGACCGTGACCGGTGGGCACGTAGATCACACCGTCCGCCACCGCCGGGAAAAGTGCTTCGCGGCTGTTCACGTCGCGACCAGCCAGCGTGCAAAGGAAGATACGCTTGAGCAATTGGCCCGTTTCGGGATCGAGTACCGCCAGGAAAATGTCACGCGACTGCTCAAAGGGCACCCAAAGCGCCTCGGAAGCAGCCACCGGCGGCGCCAGGAACTGAACCTGCTCCAGAAGATCGTCGCCATCCTCACCCGCCCTGCCATGACTCCAGCGCACACGCCCCGTGACAGCGTCAAACGCGAACAACGTATTGGTCTTGTCTTTGGCCAAAACCTGCCGATTCCGCACACGCTGATTCCGGTTGGCTGGCACCAGTTGCGTTTCGTCCCGGTGAATGTCGAAAACCAAGCCAAAAGCCGTCGAAAGCGAGCCAGCTACATAATCCGACAATAGACGTTCTTCGCTCGTGCCGGTTTTCCCCCACTGACGATCGAGCGGCGATTTCAAACCACGATCGCTGATCCAGAGCAGCGCAAAGCTGTGCAGATCGATCGCGACCACGTCGTCGCCGGATTTGACAAACAACCTGCCATCGTCGGTGATCGGCTGCGTCACCGGCAGCATCGACGGGCTGAGCGCGTCAAGCTCAGGCCACAAACCCGCGATGGACGATGGCAAGGGCTGCCGCCACGGCGAACGCTCTGCGAACAACGGATCGACCGCGGGCATCATCCCCCGAGCCGGACCGCCGCCGCCCGGACCGGTCCACCGTTCCCGGCGAATAGGTGAATCACCCCATTTACGGACGTTCAGACCGTTCAGAAGTGTTTCGATTCGCCCAGCGAGTCCGGGATCGGAAATATCCCCTAGTGCGGTCGAAACCGCTGTTTCGTCGCCCATCAGCCTCGCAGCCAGCGCGCGTTTGACGTTTAACGAGTCCGGCAACGCGTCGTCACCAGGCAGGACAGCCGCGATGTCATCCAACAGGTAGGCGGCCTCGGTTTCACGGCCAAGATCGATCAACCAGGATGCCAGCAATTCCGCCGCCTCAAGACCATGGCTGGTGAGGAGGTATTCTTCACAAACCCTTTGCAGGCCTGACACGTCGTAATTCGCACGGGCCTGCTCCAAAAGCCCTTTTGCCCGGCCGTCATGCAGAATGCGGTACGCTTTCAGGCCTTCGTCGGGCAGGGATGCCAGCATGCGGTATGCGTGCCGGCGTGGTGATTCGTAGATCATCGCATCGTTGCCGGCGGATCGAAGCCCTTCCGGATTGGCGATGACGCGGGTGAGAGAGTCGATGGCGAGTTTCCAGTCCGCCCGCGCGACGGCTTCGTCGGCCACACGCAGCAGATTCGCGATTTCCGGCGATTCCTCGACCGTCGGCGCTTCGCTGAACGCAACATTCGACCGGGTTATGGGTTGGGCCGGTGCGGAATTGCCAATCGCGAGAATGGCGAAAAACGTGCAAAAAGTTGCTCGATTGCGCATAGCCGTCCTTTGGTCCCTCTTTTTTGCCCAGCCAGCCCCTCGTGCCCACTGACGCGATGGGCAGACTGACGACGCACGACGCACCGTTCCGTACGCCAAGCGATCTTAGCGATTGTGATGAAGTCGAACCAGCCAAACGACCGGCGCGGACGTTAAGTTACATCGACGATACGCCAGCCGGGCCCACAGGTATCCTGCAACGGGCCTCAGAGTGGAATCTCGGTCTTATCCTGTGGACACTTCGATTTGCGCAGCCAGCGCAGGACTTCTTAGGCCGACCCTGAGTTGCAGTTTGGGTTGCCAGGACAACTGTCGTCGTGTAGGCGAGCACCGGCCAAGGCGACGTTACCACTAATGGAGACAAAATTACCAAGGCGTGTGCTGCCTCAGTCGGAATCGGACATTCCCTGATCCGGGATTAGCGTATTCCGGGAGAGAAAATGGTGATGAAGAACGGACGGAGGAAGTTCATGGGCGAGGAGAAGATGGCGATTCTTCGGCGGCACCTGGTGGAGAAGATGCCGGTGTCGGACGTGTGC
>JAJDDQ010000035.1 GCA_029260215.1 Phycisphaerae bacterium | reverse complement strand
CGGCGAACGAACGCTGATGAACATCGATTCCGATCGACCACATAGTGAGTCTCCTTTTTGAGGTTCTGGGGCTTCCATGTCGGGGATACGACCCCCGATTCAAGACCCCGAACGTACCCAAGGGGAGGCTCGCTTCATAGTTTCACGGTCTAACGGCGCAGTCGGTAGGCCGTGAGGGCTTGGTGACGCCACGGCCTGACTACGCCAGACCGTGCCACCCAGAATGGGATGAACCCACGCCCCGCACCGTTGTCGGTGGAGGGAGACCGGGATAAACTCTGCCACCGCGTCCGGGATTCACGTCCTGGTCCGGAAAGCAGGGCGGACGCAGGCGACCGGGCAGCACGGTCGCGGAATTCAGAACTTTTTCGTCGCAGGCGGCAGCGAATCGTCTCCGACACTTCCAAGGAGCCACACCAATGCAGGAACGATTTTCCGACCGCGCACGGCACGCCATGGCGCTTGCAAACCGTGAAGCGGTCCGCATGAAGCATGATTTTCTGGCACCGGCCCATTTGATGATCGGGCTGATCGCCGAAGGCGAATGCGTCGCCACCGAAGCGCTGCGCCTGATGGACGTCGATCTCAACGCCGTCCGGCACGAGGTCGAGTCGCACATGGTCGAAGGCGAAGCCAACGATTCGCCGGGTCGGCCTGCCCATTCAAAGGAGCTCAAAAAGGTCATCAACTTGGCCATCGCCGAAGCCCGAAAAATGGGACACCGCTATGTCGGCACCGAACACATCGTGCTCGGGCTGTTGTCCTACACCGAGGGGGTTCCGTCGAAGGTGCTTACCGCGCAGGGCGTCAATGTCGAAACACTCCGCGAGAAGGCGCTCGGGCTTCTGGGTTCGAGCGTGGATGCGTCGCACGATCTCGCCCATTCCCGCCACGGTGAATTCGAATGGGTGCATCAGCAGGAACTCAGCAAAGCCTTCAAGTCGCCGACGTTTTGGCACACCATGATATTGGCTGTCGATTCCGCCAACAGGCTCGGCGCGGGACAAGTGGAGCCGCAACACCTGCTTCTTGCCCTGCTACGCGATGACAAGAGCGGCGTCGTCGACCTGCTCAAGGAAAAGGGTGTTACGCTCGATTGGGTGCGCGAAAAGATCACCGCGTGAATCCCGCGTTCACCACGACTCGAAAACAACTTCTGCCCGAACGCCGACGGCGTGCCTGCGGGCAATTGGAAAAGTGTGGCACGGGTTTTCAACCCGTGCGATCGCCGAAGACCTATGCTCTTCAACAGGCTGACGTGACGCTCCGTGTCAGGATGCTTGCCCCAACTGCTTCGTCTTGATCGCGACGCCGATCAGAAAAATCGCCGACAGAACAATGATCCCCCATCCGCTGATTGTCGGGATCGGCTGCTCCACCGTGTCGCTCAAACAGGGCGGATCGATCGTGGCGCAGTCGGAACCGTCCCCGCCATACCGCCAGCCATCCTGGAGGCATTGGGCTTCGGTTACACGGTTGCTGCACGCGCCGTCGGACTCATCGCAGCAGGCACCGGTCGGAGCCAGACAGGGCGGGATGATGTCGCCGCACGTGGAGTTGTCCCCGCCATAGCGTCCGCCGCCATTCTCGCAATCGACCTGCGTAAGGCCCGGCGTACAGATACCGGTCGCGTCATCACAACAAGCGCCGACGGGCACGAGACAGGGCGGGTTGATGTCGCCGCATGTGGAGTTGTCCCCGCCGTAACGTCCGCCGCCATTCTCGCAATCGACCTGCTCAAGGTCCGGCGTGCAGACACCGGTCACGTCGTCACAACAGGCACCGACCGCAACGACAGCCGCCGAACCGAACGCGAGATTGTCCAGCCCCGCGTAATTCTGGGCCTCCTGAAACGGACCGGCGATCTCAATCTCAAGCAGTGAGACTTCATTGCCTGGAGCGAAAATGAACCCAAAAAACTGAAACCCTGCCCCCGGCGTGAACGTAAAGAAATTGCCATTGTCGAAAGCAAATGTGATTTCGAGATCATTCGTCCCCACCAGCAGCGAGCCGACATCCAAACCGACGGCCGTGTGATTCCCACCCAGGTCGATTTCAAACGCCCCGAAGACGATATCCGTCATGATGGTGTTTGAACCAGCAGTCAGATATGGCCCGACCGTGAACGGTGTGTCAGGCAACCCGCCCGCGTAGGCGGAGGTAATGACGTACGTATCACCGAAGAACGTCACGCCGGATTCAGCGTAATCGGAGTTCGGTCCACCGATTCCGCCGGGTGTGGCTGCCCCCTCGAAATTAACGACTGACAACCCCGGATGGTCGGCGAGAAACGTGGCTGAGTCCGTGTAGTCCGGAACGATCAAGCCGCCGCGAGCCGCCCCAGCCACCAGCAAAACACCGGCTCCGATAATAGCCCCAATTCCGTGCAATTTTCGATGCATGTCAAATCCCCTCAAAATCCAGCGAGCCGGCACCCACGTACCTTACCCACAAAGGCTAACCAATCGGCAAAAGCGTTTCAAGTATTTCTTTCGCAACGCCTGCCAAAATAGTAATGGTCGGCATAGGCGTCGGTGCGGAGTGATAGGCTCATATTCGCGTGAGAGATCAGCGTTTCGATGTTTGGGATGCGTAGGGAGTTTCGAGCCAACAGGTGTCAGGTCGTCAGTGGATCCGTGCCGGCTGCCACCTCATCCCCGTCGCTGACACCATCCCCGTCGGTGTCAGCCGATCGCGGATCGGTCCCAAGCTCGACCTCATCCCCGTCGATCAATCCGTCGCCGTCGGTGTCTTTGACCAACGGATTCGTGCCCAGATCGATCTCAACCCCGTCCAGCAAACCATCGTTGTCGTGATCGGGATCGAGCGGATTGGTCATCGTCGTGATTTCATCGTTGTCCGAAAGGCCGTCGTTGTCCGTGTCAGCCTTGGTAGGGTCGGTCCCCGCCAGCACCTCAGCCCCATCCAGCAGACCGTCGCCGTCGGTGTCCGCCTGGGTCGGGTCGGAGCCGATCGAAATCTCCGCACCGTCGTCCAAACCGTCGCCGTCGGTATCCGCGTTCGTGGGGTTTGTGGACAGAGCCACCTCCGTCGAATCGAGCACGCCATCGTTGTCGCTGTCCGGGTCCAGCGGATCCGACCCGGCAGCCACTTCCTCTCCGTCGCTCAATGCGTCCCCGTCCGTATCCGCGATCAATGGATTCGTCATCAGCGCCACCTCATCGCCGTCGATCAACCCATCGCCGTCGGTGTCTTCCAAAAGCGGATCGGTATTGTGGGTTTCACGCTCCTCGAAATCGCTCAGCCCGTCCGCATCGGTGTCCGGAACGAGCGGATCGGTGCCGATGCGCGTCTCCTGAAAATCGCTCAAAAAATCCCCGTCCGTGTCCCGATCCGTCGGGTCCGTCCCAAGCGCAACCTCAATCTGATCGAGAAGCCCGTCGTCGTCCGTATCGATCTTGGCCGGGTCCGTGCCGAACAAGAGCACTTCATCCGCGTCGGTCAGCGTGTCACCGTCGGTGTCCCGATCGGGGTTGACCATCGCGAAATCGTCAAGCCCGTCTCCGTCGCTGTCCACCAACAGCGGGTCCGTCGCGTACAGGTTGATTTCATCGCCGTCGCTCAGTCCGTCGCCGTCAGTGTCAGCGTTGAACGGATCCGTGCCGGCCATCAATTCCGCCAGATCGTTCAACCCGTCGCCGTCCGTGTCAACGTTGAGCGGGTCCGTGCCCAGTGCAACCTCCTGCGCATCGTCCATGCCGTCGCCGTCGGTGTCCGCCAACGCCGCGTTCGTTCCGAGAAGCAATTCCTCGTCATCGTCCAGACCATCGTCGTCGGAATCGACGCGCAGCGGATTGGACCCGGCGATGAGTTCCTGCCCGTCCGTAATGCCGTCGCGATCGCTGTCGGCTGACAGAAGCTGCAAGCCCTGATCGAATTCGTCACCGTCGGACACCCCGTCTCCGTCCGTGTCCGGGTTATTCGGGTCCGTGCCGAGTTGAATCTCCAGAGCGTCGGGCAGGCGATCGCCGTCGGAGTCAGGCCCATTCAGCAATTCCGCCGCGTCCGCCACGATCGTGGGGTCCGCGAATTCGTTACCGCAGCCGATCATGAGAACCAGCAGCAGGCAGGCAGGCGGAGATTTTTTGCAATTTCGAGTCAGGATCATTGCGAAGTCCACGGGGTCTCTCCCGACGAGTTTATCGACCGATAATCGCAGCGGGTTTGCTCTTCTCCGGTTGTAATTTCTCAATCATGCGCAATTGTGAACCTGTAACGTTCCCCAACATTGCGACCGGGAACAATCTTTTCCCCCCTTGCAAAGGGGGGATACAGGGGGGTTCGGATCGGAGAAACGCTTCGGTTCGCAAGAAGAACCTCCCCCGGCCCCTCCTTCGCAAGGAGGGGAGGAAGAGGGCTATCATCGCGTCCGCGAGACCCAACGGAGTTTGCAACCGCTCGATGTTGCATGTAGCTGAAGAATTTCCTCCGATTTCATCGGACGCCTTTACGTTGACCGGACCTTTGGGCGTGCAATAAGATCGTGTGCGAATCGACGCAACGTCCGAAAACATCGACACCCCCGAACCGCGAGGGCGCAACCGATTGTCTGATATCCAACGTACCGAACTGTCCGTTCAAAGGGAGCGGGCTGTACTCGTCAAAGTCATCACCGACGCCCGGACAGCCAACATGCTCGATCCGCTGGGCGAGATTCGCTCATTGGCCAACGCAGCCGGCGCGATCGTGCTGGACGGGCTTACGCAAAAGATGCGTCAGGTTGTCAAGCGAACATTCATCGGTTCGGGAAAGCTGGACGAACTGGCTGAGCGCGTGCAGGCCAACGATGCCAACCTGATCATCTTCGACAACGATCTCGCACCGGCCCAGATTCGCGAAATCGAAAAAAAGGTGGAGTGCAAGGTGCTCGATCGGAGCGAACTGATTCTCGACATCTTCGCCTCGCGCGCCCAGACGCACGAAGCCCGGTTGCAGGTCGAACTCGCCCAACTCGAATACACCGCCCCGCGCCTGCGTGGTATGTGGACGCATCTTGAGCGCATCGCAGGGGCCGGCGGGGCGACCGGAGCGGGCAACGTGGGCGGTATCGGTACACGCGGGCCGGGTGAGCGACAGATCGAAATCGACCGGCGCATCGTGCGCTCGCGCATCTCCGCGCTCAAGCGGGATATCGAACAGATCGATCGGCGCAAGACGCGCACCATACGCTCGCGGTCGGATTGCTTCACCGTCTCGCTGGTCGGCTACACGAACTCCGGCAAGTCCACGCTGATGAAAAAAGTCACCTGCGCGGATGTCTACATCGCCGACAAGCTGTTCGCCACGCTGGATACCAAGACAGTCCGCTGGGAAATCGATGACTGTCAGACCGTTTTGCTCAGCGACACCGTCGGTTTCGTGGGCGACCTGCCGCATCGACTGGTGGCCTCGTTCCGCGCGACGCTCGAAGAGGCGGTGCATGCAGACTTGCTGCTGCACGTTATCGACGCGTCCAACAAAGCCGCCCTCTATCAGGTGGAGGCTGTCCACGGCGTGCTCCACGACCTCGGCTGCTCCGACCTTCCGACGGTCCACGTTCTGAACAAGATCGACGCGGTGGAGGACGAATCAATCGTCCATGTGCTCGAGAGGAAACTGGCCCAAACCGTCAACATCAGTGCGCGCGACGGCGAGGGAATCCCCGAGTTGATCAAAATCGTTCGCGAGGCGGCGTCGGCCCACCAGATCCACGTCACCATGCGTATTCCCGCCGGCGACGGAAGGTTGGCAGCCGAGATCGATCGCAGTACGAAGGTTTTCGCGCGGCGGTACGTGGACGATTCCGTCGAGATGGACGTGATCATCGATCGGCGCCTGCTCAGTCGGATGGCTGGCCAAAACCCCGTGATGAAAGTCGTAGCCAACGCCGAGGACGGAACCGGTCTTTGATGGTCGGTCGCCGTTCATTCTTGATACTCCCATACGATTCAACGAACGAGCCGGGTGGCACGGTCTGGCGAAGCCAGGCCGTGGGAACTCACAGCGGCCACAGCTTGGCGTCGGGTGGCACAGCTGAGCGCAGCGCAGCCATGAGAGCACAGTTGACGCAGCATGCCCGCCTCAAAGGCGGGCATGCCACCCATCGAATGACGTGTGTCAACGCACTAGCCATGGCGATTTTGATTTCAACGACAACATTTACATCTGCACCGACCCATGCGGAAGAAGTGCGCATCCAATTGATTACCGGAAACGCCTTCGTCGGCGAAGTTATCGAGGAGGCGGGGCGGGTGCTGGTGATGGATGTGGACGGTTTTCCGTGTGCGATCGCCTACGACCAGATTCTTCCGGACAGCGCCTACCGCACCAAGCGCCGTCTGCTGGCCGCCGAGCGGGGCGGAGTCAGGCAATTGGTACCCGAGGAGCATTTCGAACTGGGGCTTTTCGCCTTACGCAACGGGCGCCCCGATCGGGCACGCAGGGATTTCGGGATGGCCGGGCGGGACGACGAAACATTCCGCACCCGAGGCCAAGACGCAATCAAGTCCTACAAAAGCTGGAAAGAGGCGTTCATTAAGAGCGCGACGACCGCCGGCGACTCAGGGTCTCTGCCCTTCGAGTCGGACCGAACAGCCACGCCCGCCGATCGCACCGGCGCGATCGTCGATGGTTACAAAGCCGTTGTCGAAGACATCTGTGCGCAGTTGCATATTTCCCTGAAACTGGTGGAGACGGAGCATTTCCTGATTTGGACCGACTGGTCCGGAGCGGAACATGCGTTGTTGGCCGGCTGGGTCGAAGGCATGTACTCGGCGCTTGCGAAAATGTTCAGCCTGAAAGACGGCGAAGTCGTTTTCGCGGGAAAGTGTCCGATGTTCGTACTGCGCACACGCAAGCGGTTCGTGGGATTCGCCAGCGCACTGGACAATTACGACGCCCGTGGAGCCGTCGGATACGCCCGATCGGAATCCAATGGCCACGTTCACGTGGTGGTGAGCAGGCATGGCGGGTCGCCGGCAGCGTTCGACGCATTCGCCGGGACGCTCGTGCATGAGGGCACGCACGCTTTTCTCTACCGATATCGCCCCGGGCGGTCGCTGCCCGGCTGGGTGGATGAGGGTTTCGCCAACCACGCCGCTCAGGTCGTTCTGGGCGACCGCTGTGCCAATCTGGACGCCGCCAACGCAGCCGCCCGGCTCGTCGTATCCGAAAATGTGCCAATACCGAGATCGTTTTTCGACGATGGAACGATCGAGGCGCGATACTATCCGGTTGCGCACAGTCTGGTAGCGTATCTTATCGGGCGTGACCGGGAGGCGTTCGTGCGGTTCCTGAACGACTTGAAAACCGGGCAGCCGGTCGAAAAAGCGCTGTTTGGCAGTTTCGACATGACCATCGGGCAATTGGAAAAAAACTGGCGAGCCGCCTCCGGCGGGCAGGATGACCAAAACCGCTAAAAAATGGATCATGAACATCGTGCGCTTGGCTGTGTGCGCGATCGCGCTCGGCTGGGTGCTCAAAAACGTCACGTACTACGATTACGCGACGCTTGAGGACGGTATTGCGCAACGCGTCGAGGTGGGCGACGGCCACATCACATTTCTGGACGCCTCCGGATCGCCGGAAAAGACCGTTCCCTGCGATCCGGTCAACTGTGCCGACGACGAACGCATCACGCTGGGATTGCGCACAACGTGGAAGACAGCCGACACCGGTTCACTTCTGCTTTGCTTTTTAATCTTCGCGCCAGTCACATTATTTCAGGCTTGGCGATTCCAGCTCATGCTGCGCGCTCAGGAAATCCCCGTAACGTTCTGGGAGAGTGCGAAACTCAGCTACGCGGGCAATTTTCTCAATTTCGTCACCGCACTCGGTTCGACCGGAGGCGATGTCTTCAAGATGTACTACGCTTCGCTGCACACCGAGCGCAAAACTGAGGCGGTGATGGCCGTCGTGCTGGACCGCATTATCGGGCTTTTCGGTCTGGTGTTACTGGTGGGGTGCGTGCTCCTCGTGCGGCGGGGCGACAGCAAGATGGACGTGCTGGCCTATGGCATTGGCTTCATTCTGCTCCTCGGCGGGCTTGGCTGCGTGTTTCTTTTCTCCGAAACCGTCCGCGCACTCGTTCGCCCGCAGCACCTGTTGGCCAAGCTTCCGTTCGCCGCGCAGTTGCAGCGGGCGGAGGCAGCCACGCGGCGACTGGCGGGACACAAGAAACTGATCGCCTTGTCCGTCGTCGCCACCGTCGCCCTTCAGGCCATCGCGATGACCGCGTTGATATTCGGGGCGATCGCCCTGGACATGCGTTCCGACGCGGCTGCCATCTGGGATTACTACGCTTACCTGGCGTCGGGCATGGTGGTGGCAGCCATCCCGGTTTCGTTCATGGGATTGGGCACGATGGAGGCTTTTTACAAACACGCCTTCCTCGATACGCACGGGACGCTGTCGGCCATTCTCTGTTTGGCGATGCTGGTGCGTTTCGTCTCGCTTTTCTGGGCGTTGCCGGGCGTCGTCGTGACCTTGACCGGAGCGTACAGGCCGTCGATTTCCGAAGAGGAAGTTCAATTCGACAGCGATCCGGTGCCTGCGCAGGAGAGTCCGATGAAGGTAGAGCCAAGCGTGTCGCCCGAAATTCACCTGAAACCCAAGCCGGCACCCGCCCCGGCGCGTTGATCAAGTCCACCGCTGAAACGTCCGAATACAAGTTCATGTGCGGCCTATCGTCGCGCTGGGAGGAAACCGTGTCAGCACTCGATGCCACAGCCATGCGCCCTCGTCTCGTGCCGCTTGATTCCGACGAATCGGAGCGGATTCTTACCCGAGCGGCTGAGTCCGGTGATATGGTGGAATTGACCGCCGCCGGCCGCCGGTTCAAGGGGCGGATTCGCGCGATGTCTGCGGACGAAATTGAACTTTTGTTCGGTGAGGCGGCGGATCTGTCGGGCATAGAGGATGCTTTGGTCTCGCTGACCACTGAGCACGGGGTTTTTGAATTTGAATCCCACGTTCGCAATTCCGAAGCCCGGCCTGACGGTGTTTCGCTGACGCTTGATACGCCCGCGACGTTGACGGCTGTTCAGCGGCGGCGATTTTGGCGGGCTACGCTGCACGCTTCCGCGCCCGTGAAAATTTCAGGTGACGGTGGGGCGATCGCCTCAGGCGTGGTGCTCAACATCAGTCCGGCAGGGTTGGCCTGTCGCGTGTCGGCGGGCGATGTCGAAGCGCTGCCGGTCGGATCGCGCGTGACGGTTGAATTCACGCTCGAAGCGGACGCGCAGCCGTTCGTACTTTCCGCGCAGCTTAAAGCTACGACGCCGGCCAGCAAGGAGACCGAGGTTGTGGCCCGGTTTCAATTCTTGTGCGACGACGCCTCAGTGGCGGAACTCACCCGTCTTCGCCTCGCTACGCAGGTTCGCCTCGCCCGCTGAGGCGCGAATCTTGCAATTCGGCGGGCGTCTGAAGATAATTGCGGGCATGCAATACTCCATGATATCGACGCGGTGGGGGCCTTTTCTCGCAGCCTTCAATTCCAAGGGACTTGTACGCACGTTGTTGCCGGACAGCTCGCCGGACGAGTTGGAGGATTCGGTTCGGCGCGAATGGCCTGACGTGAAACGCAGCCGTACCGTTTTGCCAGGGTTGCGTGACGCGATCATGCGGTATTTCTCCGGGCGCGAAACGGAATTCGACGTGGCGATCGACTGGTCGCAGTTCGGAGAGTTCGCGGATGGGGTCATGAAGGCGACGCGCAGGATTCCGTTTGGCCGAACGGCTACGTACGCCGATCTGGCGCGCGCTGCGGGCAGTCCGAGAGCGGCCCGGGCGGTGGGCACGGTGATGTCTCGGAATCCGCTGCCGTTGATCGTGCCCTGTCATCGCGTGGTCCGGTCGGACGGAACGTTAGGTGGATTCTCGAGTCGCGACGGCATTTCTTTCAAGAAGCGATTGCTCGCTCATGAGGGGGCTGCCACGTAAAAGGGGTCGGGAGTCGTTTCTCGGGTTGCGGCGTGAGGGTCGCGTCGGTTTGGGCTGTATTCGTGCAGCGCGGTTGGACGATCGCGCCCGTGTCGCTTTTGGCGTTGAAACGCGGCTGCGCTACACTGAACGGCGGTTTGACCCAGTCCGGCTGCGCGTTCGGAGTGCTCGACCAAGAAAAACGACTCCCGACCCCTTAAAATTCCGATCTCCTCGTGACGCGAAAAACTAGCTGCGTCCCCGTTTTATCCCCCCGCCTCAAACCGATTCGACGGGCAATCGAATATCCCTTCCGTCAAGGCGCGCATGCGTTCGACGCGATTGGCTGGCAGCGACGTCTTCATGTAAGTCGGTGCGAGCGAACCGGTGAAATCCCAAATCTGCGTTGCGTCGCCAGCGAGATTCTCCTCGGTGGGTGACGGCGGCGTATCGGTGAACATCAAACTTCCGCTCGTGGCCGGCGACCCGCACAGCCAGCCTCGTTGCTCCGAATAATAGCTCGCCGCAGCTCGGCCTATGCCCGCGGTGTGCGCGCTGCACACCAGAGTCTTGGCCTGTTGTCGAGCCGATCGTAACGACGGAATGAGCATGGAAAGAAGCGTGGCGATGATGCTCACGACGACGAGCAGTTCGATCAGCGTGAAGGCTGAGGCTCGCGCCGAAATCGCGTCTGAATTGCGCACAAGATCGCTCCGATAATTGCACATGTCGGTGGCTGAACGTCCGTTAGAATAACCCGGCGAACGCGGAGTCGTCGAGTGGAAAATCCGGAAATTAAAGACGTGAGTAAGCTCGCGAGTTTAGGCATTTTTGAGACAATAATCCGATCGTATCGATTGCATAGAATCGGGAGACAAGGATCGAAGCAAACTGGAGGGTTGGAATGCGGTTGTGCGGCCGGTTGATATGCCGTGTGTAGCGAAAGTTCGTCCGCCCGTCAGCCTGCACACGCTCGCCGAAAGCAGTATACACCGGCCTCATAACCACAGCTCCCGCATCATCCGTCATAGCCTGCGTCGAAGCGATCTGATCGCCATGATAATAAGTAGCCTCAGACGAAGTCCAGTCGTAATCCGACACGCCGGGATTGTAGCTGCGAACGTAATTCTTGGTCGCAGCCGTCCCGTCCATCTCCACCGTGTAATCGACAGGCCCATCACCCCAAGTCTCCGTCCAGACGGCTGAGTCATAATCCGGCAGCCCGGGCCAACCCGGATTCGCACCGGCGATCGTCCGATCGCGCATCATGTGTCGCGACTGCCCGCGAAGTGACACCGCCTCAAGGAACATCCGAATCGGTCCGAATATTATAGACGCGCCAACGATCGTCCTGCTTGATGAGTCGAAGCGTCACTCTACCCAACCCCTTTTCGAACGTTGCCGTTGCCACATATACGCCAATCGTTCGTCTGATTTGTTGTGTCGTCGCAGAAACTTGGACCTGTCCCGTGGCCCCGTTGTATGACTTCATCGGGCCAAGACTTTCAGCGAACTGATCGAAGAGCTCGCTGACTTTGGCTCGTCGTTCGCCGACAAGGAACTCCGGGAGTGCCTCGTTCAGAAAGGCGTCCTCGTCCCAAGTCCGAAGAATGGGCGGAAGCATGCTATCGACAAAGTCCCTGCACTCCCTATCCAACGCGAGGACGCGCCCAAAGACGAAAATTCCACCAACAACTACGAGCAACAGGCACGAAACCGCGATGTACACAACTTTGCGCACGCAAATACTCTTCGACAACTAATCCTCGGTTTCAGGGTATCGATACAACGCCAATCCGCATTTCTTACACTTGGACGTGAATGGATTGCTGAATGTCTCGTTCTTGTAGCCCGAATTGAAGCGCTCTCCACATTTTGGGCATTTCTTGGATTGCCATCGTATACAGAAAACAAACACGATTGTATACCCAACAAAGATCGTCCAAACTCCCAGGCGATCAGGCGCATGCGTCGCCAACATGACGATTGGCAAAGCTACGAACGCGATCCAAAAACACCGCCGCCTTTTCCGCATGACACGAACGGCTCTGCGGTTGCTCATGTCTGAATCGATGATTCGCCTGGTCATTCCCTATGCTCGACGATGTGCGATTGAAAAGATTCTCAGGGCATTCGGGACAGTCACCAATTTCCCTGCCTTTCCGCTCTTCTTGCCGTTGCCCCTTTGGGTTATCTTGCGCTTCTTCGCTTCTTCGGCCGACCGGTCGCAGTATAGCATCCACCCCCGCACGACGGTATCATCATGAGGAGCCGAGATCAATCGGCGCTTATGCACGACGCACGCACCCTGTACCGCTGGAGCGTAACAAGTGATTCGCACTGCAATCCTATCCATCGTATCGCTGCTCGCGCTGGCGACGCCGTCGCCCGTACTTGGCGATTGCACCTGCGCGGCCACAAAGATGAAAGGGGGATGGTGTGCCGACTGCAAAGTCGGGCATATCGCGTCGATCAAAATCGAATCCGAGTCGTTGTTCGAGTTTCTCGACGCCCATGGGCACCACATCAACCCGGCCTCGATTCGCTGCGAGTCATGCATAGCAGCCATCAAAGTGGACGGCTTCTGCGACCGCTGCGGCATGGGCTATGTCGACCGGTTGGCCTACGTATCCACGCTGACCTACTCGGTGGCCAAGGGAAAGCAACTGGACCCGTCGACGATCGCGTGCCGGAATTGCTCCGAGCACGCAAAGAGTTTCGGCTGGTGCGACGTCTGCAAGGTCGGCATGATCGGTAACGTCGCAATCCGTGACAAAGACAACTACCGCGAAGCGTCGCAAGCGATGAAGAAACTCCTTATCGCCAATGAAATGGTGAAACGCTGCGAGACCTGCGCGGTAGCCATCGTCGCCAACGCCACCTGCCCCAAGTGCAAAATCACCTACAAAAACGGCAAAAAAATCGAACCCGCCGATCCCTAACGCATGACCAACCTTATTCTTGCTGGTTTCGTTCGCTCTTTCAGAGCCGCGACCGTGAGGGAGCGGGGGACCGCGACGATCGCATATTACGACCGTTCCCACTGCCGCCCGAATCGGCGCGAATTACCCTTCGATTCGCACGTGACAAAGCGCTAGGCTACCGGGCGCGAAGCACGAAACGTCGTTCGCCGCCCCGCCATGATGATCGTCCCCGACACCAGCAGCAGTATAGCCATGACAAGCACGCCCCACTCGCTCACGGTCGGCACCGGACCCACAGCCGCATCCACCGAACCCGAGTCGCCTGCGAAGTTGGTCGGCGAGTTGACGCCCGTGGTCCCATCGCTGTTCAGCGAGGTTATTCCGTCGAGCGGAAGTTCCCCGGCTGCAAACGTCACCGTGGCAGGGCCGTACAACCAATACGTCAACGTATCCGCATTCGTCGAGAAGAACCCGTCAGGGATGATGTAGTCCGGCGTCGGCGCTCCGGGAAGCGCCGCGAATTCCGACGTCCCCAACAGCAGAAAGCGGTTGGCAGTATTGCCCGTCAGGTTCGCCGGAAAGTTGAACTGAGTGGCCGTCGTGCCACTCAACACCCACTTGCCGAACAACTGCGTTTCGCTCATAGCCCCGCAGCATTCTTCCATCTCGATAAACTGGACCGTACCGTCGGAATTGCTGAACGCCTCATTGATGCGCCACAAGTGTGAACCCGCCATCACCGGCCCACCCGACGCCGCAACCACCCCAGCCGCCACCACAATCCAAGCAGCCCTGTTCAAACACAGCATTTGATTCACCCTCCAGCTACGGCTCGACCGCAGTGTTTCTTCACGACATGACCCAGCCGCCGACCTCAACCCGACACGCCACAATCATACCAAACGCCCCACACCAGGACAACGCCCGAACCAGGAAGTGCAAAGAACTAGGTGACTGTTCCGAATGGCACTGCCGGGGTTTTTGGCGTCGCAGCGGAGGTGCCGGTGCGGGTTGAGCGCGTACAGGTTGCGCGAAACGCGCGGGGCTGATGCCACCGACTGGTGATTCGGAATTTTTGTGGCCCGTGCGAACGTCAACAG
>JAJDDQ010000034.1 GCA_029260215.1 Phycisphaerae bacterium | reverse complement strand
CTGTTGACGTTCGCACGGGCCACAAAAATTCCGAATCACCAGTCGGTGGCATCAGCCCCGCGCGTTTCGCGCAACCTGTACGCGCTCAACCCGCACCGGCACCTCCGCTGCGACGCCAAAAACCCCGGCAGTGCCATTCGGGGCAATCACCCATTTCTTCCTGTTTCTATCGTTTCCGTGCCGGACCAGCGACAACGAATCGAGCAACACGAGACATGCCGAACCCCTACCCGATTCACCTTCAATCGCCAATCAATAGTTGACAGTCCCCGATTGCCCACTAATACTTCTCCGACGTCGCCAGATCGAATCCCTCATGCTCCGGGTTCAGACCGGCCTTGCGATACTCCGCACGACAGGCGTAGCACGTCGTCACCTTCCCGATCGCCAAGTACAGCAACAGATCAATCAGCTACGCCGTCGCCAGCGCAGCCCACGCCCGCAAAATATTCGACGAGTGGCATGCCCGCCCCCAAGGCCGGCATGTTGCGTCAACAGCGTCCGCTTGCCGACATTGGGAATTGCCCACAACCGACGTCGTTCGTCAACGCGAGCCAACCCATCAGTCACACGATGTCGGCCCACTAATGAGCGGCCGCGTGCTCCGGAAGGCGCAATTTCAAGCCCGGCGGCGTATCCAGCGCCCATTGCCTGATGGAAGCCAATTCCGTGAGCCAATCGGCGGCACACCGCCGCCCCAAATACAGGCCAAAGAGCATGTCGAGCAGGCCGGCGGCGCTGACAACGTGCTCAAAACGCTCTTCCAGGATCGCCAAGCGGTCTGATTGCTCCGAATCGGGCAAACGCAGACCGGAAACGTTGAACTTCGGCCCATCAAGGATCATCGCATATTCCGCGTCGCGCCCGCCGATCAGCAAGCCAGCTTTGGTCGGTTGCTTTCCGAGCGGCAGAGCAGCCCGCGATTCAGGGGCGGAGGCAGGATTCTCGCACCGAACTACGTCCGAACCCGTCTCCCGAAAATCGCACTCCAACTGAAGCAATTTGACCAGAGAAAGGCTCAAATCGTCCCCAGCCACCCGGAAAGCATCATTTTGCTCCGATCGGAACCAAAGCCACGTCAGGAATTCCCGCCCGAAAAACGTCCGGTCCGTGTGGTCGAAATCGTCCTCTTCGAAGCGACGATCGGGCACGAGATGGAACGGCTCCGCATCTTCCACAGAGCGGGCGTCGCCGCCTGCCTCCATGATACGCCAAGCCACCTGATCGGACGCGCCGGAAAGCAGTGCCGCATCGAAAGTCTCGCGAAAAAGTGTGACGAAAGCGTCGCCAGCAGCCGATCCGGTATTCCCGAAAAAGATGCACCGGCCAGCCATATCGATCAAAACGGGGACAGCCGTCGTCCGCCGGAACATGCCGGCTTTCGCCTCTTTTTCCGCGCGCATGACCGCCTGTTCGCGGGCGGCTTTGCGTTCGCCCTTGCTGAGGAACTCTCGGCCCGAAGCCTGAAGTGCCACTTCTTCCTCAACCCGTGTGTAGCTGCGTACGATACTTGCGGGCGGAGTGTTCTTGTCGATGCGCATCTGAAAATACAGGAAGCGATCGAAGACCACTTTCTCGAACGCGATATCGTTGTCGAACAGGTGTTCGGAGGTAATCCAGCCGAATTCGAGACCGTCAGGGCGCGCAGCCGACCCTTTGCCGAACGCCCGCGTCGCGAGCGATTCGACGATTTCCGTGTCCGGCTTGCCGGGCCACTTGCCTGAGATGAAAAAACGTCGAAAACTGACAGGCCCGGAAGCGAAACCCAACGTGCACCTCCTTAATTCATACGATGCGAACAGCGACTGCGGACCGGCTCCGCGACGGCTGGAACCGGCGATCAAAACCCAAGCCCACCGGCTCGGCTGCATACCGTCGCAGGGGGCAGCCCGACAGTCTCAGGCCTCGGGCAGGGTCGGGTCAACGCCGCGTCGCGCGCTTCGCGCCCCGAAAATCGCGTCGAACGATTGTAAAGCCCCGTCACGCCGAACGGTCCGTCGAAAGTGCCAATCAAATCACACCCCGCCCAAACACCCCCAAAAAACCTCGCAGCGGCACGGCACTTCATTGACGGTGGTGGGTGTCCGCCCCGCGAACAGGCGGACACCCCCGCACCTACATGAAAACCGCGTCGTTACCGATCACGCGTCCTTGGCTGCTTCACCGCCTACCAAGGCTCGAACCTGATTGGACAGGTCGCCGCTCCCGAAGACGAACGTCGATCGCGTCCCCGACAGGATATCAGCCAATTGTTCCAACTCCTTCATCCTTTCCAGCGTCGGGTTCTCCGCCAGCAACTTCGCGGTGTTCGCCTGACTTCGCGCCGCGGCGGTTTCCTCGCGACGCTTGATCAGGTTGGCCTGCGCAGACTTTTCAGCCTCGATCACCTGGTTCAGGATCGCCTTCATCTCACCGGGCAGGATGATGTCCTTGAGACCAACGCTCTTGACCGTAACGCCGAAGTCCTTCGCGCGAGAGGCCAACGCATTGCGGACCTCGCCGCTGACCGATTCCTTGTCAGCCAACAGAGCATCGAGCGTTCGCGTCCCGACGGCGGCCCGCAAGACGAGCTGAGCTTCGCGGTACAACGCCTGCCCGTGATCGTTCACCACAGTCACAGCCCTGGTCGAATCAACCACCTGATACGCAACCACAAGATTGACGCGCAGGGTGACCTTGTCCTTGGTCATGATCTCCTGACCGGCGACGTCAGCCACCTGCTCGCGACGGTCGATCGCCTT
Organism: Phycisphaerae bacterium; assembly: GCA_029260215.1. Classification (GTDB taxonomy): domain Bacteria; phylum Planctomycetota; class Phycisphaerae; order UBA1845; family UBA1845; genus OFTM258. The sequence goes on along the minus strand of JAJDDQ010000034.1, from coordinate 7,983 downwards.
CCACGTGACCCGGCCAACCTTCGACCAGAACACGTGACGGCCCTTGCCGAGCGTCTCGACGATCTTTCCGTCCTTGATAAGCAGCGCGTCTTCGTGGTCGGCTACATCGACGCCGACAAGCCACTTCGAACTGCCTTCGAAGGACACAATGGCCTCCAGCTTCGGATGCTCGAAGCGCAACACGTTCGAGTCGAACACCTCCACCTCGAGCTTGTACGGCTCGCTCCAAAACGCGTGACGACCCGGCCCGAGGATGTACCCCAGGCGGCCGTCCTTCCAAACCACAGCACGCTCGTGGTCAGCCAATTCGACGACCGTCAGAGCATCGCGCAGAGTTTGGTTCTTGATCAGAACGTCCAGAATCGGATGTTCGAACTTGGTGGCCAGCGTGCTGACCACGTTGATCCGGCGACGCGTCCGGCTCCACAGCCTGCTCCACAGTCGGTACTTGCCCGGAGACAGGAACTGGACGAATTCTCCGTAGCAAAACAGCAGGCCCCTTTCATATGACTTGATCCGTGTCAATCCCAACATTACCACCATACCTCCTTTCGACTCACTCTTCGTATGTACAATCGATCTATCACAATCACCCCGCAAAGGGCGACGATTCCAAAAACCGCAAGTTGAAGGGTGATTCCCACGATCAACCCCGTGCTCACAGCGGAGTCGGGTTTGAGACGAGCCGGTAGCCACCTCGACCTCGCACGCCAGTCATGTTTCCATGACTTCGAGCAAAGGTGTCGGTGGCGCGGCACGCCGGTATCCACCCGACTGCTGAGCTGCTTACTCGGTGCCGACGCTGTCACGTGCAACCGTAATCACACGCCGCATTTCGAAACACGATTCGCGCTTCGAAGACGTTCAGTCGCCAGCCGGCTAATCGCTGAATCACTCCCTCAACCTGCATCTTGAGACGACTTTGCAGTCGCCGGAACGGGGCGGGACTCGAACCCGCAACACCACGGTCTACATCCGTGTGCTCTGCCAACTGAGCTACCCATGCGGTCGTCCGGGCAGGGATCGAACCTGCTCCACCTTTCGGTGACAGCTTTTTGAAGGCTGTGCTCGGCCATTGAGCATCCGGACACCGATATTGTTTCCGATGCCGTTCACGGAATACACCTGCGACAAATCCACAGGACGCGCGGTGCGCCGCCGGCACAACATCGGTTTGACCCAATTCAATCACTTAACATGCCGCGCACGCGGCGCGGACTCCCGAAACCACCGATCAGCCGCCACCACAGGACGCGGCTTGCGCATCCCGGACACGGCTCGACGCGACCGCTCGGTGTACCGCGCGTGAATCGCTCCATCGCGCAACACGATCCGAATCCGCGAGTTTTCCCGAGGCGAGCCTTGCACGAGCAGCCGGGCGATGGCCACGGCTACATCCTGCTCGATCGTTCGTCGCAGATTGCGCGCCCCGCAATCGGGGTCGTACCCTCTCGCAACCAACTGATCGATCGCGCGATGCTCTACCTCAACCGTCAGACCCGGATGCGTAAGCGCCAAGCGAGTCTGAAGTCGCCTCAATTCGGCGATGACGATCAAACGCGCGTCGCTCTTGGTCAGAGACCGAAAGCGAACGATGCGGTCGAATCGGTTCAGCAACTCGAACCGAAAGTGAGTCGCAAGTTCACCCATCAGCCCGCGTCGCCCGCTCGGATTCGCCCGAAACCCCAGACCATTCACGGCTCCGTGCGCGTGGCCTGCGTTCGTCGTGACGATAATGATGAACGAACGACACGACACCTTCTCGCCGCTGCCGTTGGTGAATTCACCTTCGTCCAACAACTGCAGGAAACGATCATGCACCGAAGGGTGACACTTCTCGAACTCATCCAGCAGGAGCACGCCCAGAGAATGACCGGCCAATCGCGTGGTCAATTGCCCACGTTTCGCCGCCACGTCCTGCGCGGCGGAAAACCCAAACAGAAGCAACGCATCCTCCGCCGACTGGTAGTCAGCCATGTTGAAGCGAATCAGCCGGTCGCGCCGCCCAAACAGCCGCGTCGCGATCGTCTGAGCGATCAACGATTTCCCGACACCCGTCGGACCGGTGAACAACAAAGCTGCCAACGGTCTGCGCAAGTCCGTCAGACCGACTTTGATAACACCCAGCGTGTCCACCACCGTCGACACCGCCTCCTCCTGCCCGACGACCGACCGGCTGAACAAACGCTTCAGACCGACCAGATCGAGCTTGGCGGTGGAGTCGACCAGCACGCGCGGAATGCGATACTGAGAAGACAACCGCTTCACGACCGCCTGGGGCGTCACGACTCCGCCAGCCTCCACATCCGCAGAGGCGTACCTCAGCAGATCGATGGCCTTGCGCGGCATCGCGCTTCGCGACAGGAAACGGTGCGACAGTGCAACAGCCTGTTCGACGGCTGCACTGGAGAACTCAGCCTCCTTGCTGCTCATCGCCCAGCCGCGCACGATTCGCGTCGCCCGATCCAGGTCCGGCTCCTGAACGTGAATCGCCCCGAATCGGTGACGCAGCGCGGTCTCGTATTCAAACAGATTCGAAATCGCCTCTTCGCTGGCTTCCCCGATCAAAATCACCTCACTGGAGCATGCGAGTGCCGACAGTTCGTCCTCAAGATCGAACGAGTAGACCAAGCCGATATCACGAATGAAGAGCACCGGCGGACTTCGCATTTGCCGGATAGCGTCGAACAGCTTCTGCACTTCGGCGCTGATTTCATGTCGTCCTTTCAAGCCCGACAGTCTCCGCCGAAGTGATATCTGCAAGACTTGCCGCTTTCGCAGCCTCTTCGATCCGTGTCCCGCAATCGTTCGAGAAACGAGTTCATGCACCAATGCAGTCTTGCCGACCCCCGGCTCACCGACAACGACCGCATTCATTCCCGCGTCGATCGTGTTGGCCAACTCCTGCAGCGCATCGTCGCACTCGATCGCCCGATCGAGCTTTCCGCCGCGTGCCCGGCGCGTCAGATCCAGTTCCAACCAATTCTTGAAAATGCTCATTGCTATAGTTCCTCCACCCGTTCGGTGGAATTCAATCCATTGACTCTTAACGACTCATGTTCACATACAACGAGGCCGATGTGCGCGCACACCCTCCGCACGGCAGCGATCAAGATCGCTGCGTCAAATGCCTGCTCGGGTTTACGCCACAAAAAAAGCCCCGACGACCCTTGTTCAGGGCCGCCGGGGCTTGAGATCTGCTCAAGTACCCTTAACTACGACCCCGGTGGAAACCGGCCCACGCCCGCGGCGATTAGGTCATTGATCTCGCCGCGTATAGCAACGGGGCGAACCGAAAGACCTTCACCATCAAAGCGGGCTTCAAGGTGTTTGGTTGTCTGACAATACCGGCGAAGCAAGTAAACTTCTCCTCAATGGGTCCAAGGGAATCGTAGTTATCGAACGATTTCGCGGAATAGTACACTGGAAAAACCCCAATGCAAGCCTTTTCTTGAAAAATTCCGCACATAGTGAATTTTTTCGCCTCTTCAGCCACGTGCAACATGAGTCATGACTTGCCTCAACATCGTGGCAGACAATCTTTTCCCCCTTACGAAAAGAGTGTTTGGACCGGGAACACGGGTAACGCGTGCTATCGTTTCGCTCCCTCGCTGAACACACGCCCTGCAGCCGGGCGGCGATTTTTCAGCCCCCCTCTACCAGATATCCGGATATCCGCTTTTCTACGGGGCGAGCGATGGACTGATCACGGATTACGATGATGCAAATCGGCACGGATTGAGTTCTTGGGTGGGACAGGTTTTCTGGAGCGACGCTTGCAGCGGGTTCGCCGGGATTCGGACGAAAATTACCGGCTTGACTTGGACGTAGGCGGGTCAGTATGCTCAAGCTTGGCGGGGGGCGGGTTCCGCGCGTTTGGCGGTTTTGCATACTGTTGTTGTGCATGTGCTTGCCTTGGGCCACACGTCCGGTAATGAGTAGGCGGTACGACGCGACCAGAGGGTAAAGCAGTCACGTATCGAGAATCCGGCTGTTTTTCACGGTTCCGAGCAAGCGGTGCGCTGGCGTGGATTGGGGTTATGCTCGCGCTGGCGGCGTGTAAGCCCGTCCGGATGTTCACGCCCCGAAGCCGACGGGATGACCACTCGCGGCCTGCCGGATGCTGCGTAAGGCGCATTGGCAAGGGCGACGTGGAGTTACCCCGATCGCGTTTCGGCGGTTTAGGCGGCGATTTGCCCGGTCGCTCTGTCAGGCACCTTCGCCTTGGTGACAGCGCTCGATTGGATGCACGTACACGACGTGGGGAAGCGATGATTGCGGCTGTATTCGACCGACGGCAGGGAGAATCATCCTCGGATCGCAAAGGATACGAGCCTATTCACAGCCAGGAATCGACATGGCGAGAGCACTAACAGTTTTGTGCCGAATGAGCGTGGCGGGTGGCTGCGGCAGCGCGATTTGTCACTTCGGCTCTCGTTTGATCGCTGGGAATGAGCGTATTCTGTGCCCAACTTCAGCGGGAACATGGAATCGTGCTGTTCTGCTCATGGCTGCTGCGGTGATTGTGCTCGCAAACGCACCGGCCAAGGCGATCACCTTTTCCACCAGCAGCGTTCCTGTCACCGACCAGAGCGCGCGTGTGGGCACGGGGATCTTCGAGACAGCGTCGGGAGCAATGAATTGTGTCGTGACGATGTCGGTGGCAGCGGCCTGTTCAATCGGCAGTGCTCACCCGTTGGGGCACGTTAAGCATCTAGAGGGGTCCGGAAAATGAGCCTTGCCATGCGAGTCAGAGAACGGTTTGCGGTCGGATTCACAGTCGTGTTGGCTATGCTGCTTACAGCGGTGCTTCCGGTAGCAGGCCAAGTGTTGGCTGGAGAACCGGCGTCGCAGTCGATCGAAGAGAAATACGCGGCACAAGCCAAGGCGTTGGACCAGAAAATCGATTGGCGGCAGCTCAAGTCGGCTCCCCCGGTGAGTCTCGACCAAGCCCCTCCCGGCGTGCGAACGGGTGTTGATGCCGGCCGAAAAAGCGTGCTGGTTTACATGGACCCCGTTCTGCAGCGCGAGAGCGTCCAGCGTGTGAAGGTTAAGCAGTTCACGCGGGGGCGTGGGGGACACGTACGATACGAGTACGGCGTGGCCATGCCGAATGTTCTCAACCTCCGAAACCTCACACCGGCTGACATTGAGAGGCTCAAGCGGATGCCCGGCGTGGTCAAGGTCGAAGAGGACCTCTATCACCATTACGTACTCAACCTCGATGAAGCCACGCCGGTTGTTCGGGCCCTGCAAAGCCAGATCACCGGGGCAGGGCTTAGCGCCGACGGTACGGGCGTACGCGTTTGCGTGGCTGACACGGGGATCGACTCCGACCACATTATGTATTCAAGCCGGATCGACACAGCCGCCGGGTGGGATTTCGCCAACAACGACGCCAACCCCGAGGACGACAACGGGCACGGCTCGCATGTTGCGGGCATCGCCGTGGGCGGCACGGGCATTACCGTCGACCTCGGCTGCGATGGTGTGGAGCCGTTTCAGGGCGTTGCTCCTAATGCGACGCTTATAGGCGTTAAGATTCTCAACAGTTTCGGCGGGGGGACGGACAGCGACATCATTGCGGGCATCGATCACTGCGCCGATCAGACCGCGTCCGGCGGACAGGCGGATGTCATCAATCTGAGTATCGGAACCGGGAATTTCGTCGGAGCATGCACGCATTCGTGGGCCGTCGCGTCCAACAACGCCGTAGCCAACGGCGTGGTCGTCGTGGCTGCCTCCGGAAACGAAAACAACACAAACTCGATGGGATCCCCCGCATGTGGTGTCAACGTCATCGCGGTGGGCGCCACCTACAAAGCCGACTACCCAAACTGCGAAGACGGGACTTCCAGCTTCAACTGGGGTTCCTGCACCGACAACAGCCCCGCGCTCGATCAGGTCGTCTGTTTCAGCAATGAGAGCGATCTTCTCGACGTGAGCGCTCCAGGATCCGTCATCCTGTCCGCGAGCAATGCGGCCGGTGGTACTTCGACCACGAACAAGAGCGGCACGAGCATGGCTTCACCAATGGTCGCCGGTCTCGCTGCTCTGGTCCTCGATGCCGATCCGGGCCTCACTCCCGCGCAGGTTCGACAGCTCATTCGCGACGGTGCCACGGACTTGGGACCAGCCGGTTTTGATCGGGCTTTCGGATTCGGTCGCATCGATGCCGTCAACACTCTCGCCCTCGTTACGCCCTGCATGGTAAACGCAGACTGCGACGATCTCGATCCATGCACGACCGATGTATGCACGGGAGGAAGCTGCTCGAGTACGCCGATCGGTTGCGCGGCAGGCCAGACGTGTATCGGTGGAACGTGCCAGGGGCAGGGTGCTTGCTGCGTCGGCCAAAGCTGTAGCATCGACAGTCCGACGAATTGTTCCACGTCGGGCGGGATTTATCTAGGAGACGGTTCGGTCTGCGGCAGCGGAACAGCGGGAAATCCGACCGTCTATCAGAATTCTCCGAACGCAGCGATTCCCGACGGCGGTGGCGCGGGGAATCCGGCCACGGACATCATCAGCGTGCCCGACTCGGTCATCATCGGCGACTTGAACGTTGATCTGACGATCACACACACATGGGTGGGTGATTTAACGGTTAATGTTTCGCACGGCGGGACGACCGTAACAATTGTCAATCGTCCCGGTGTCCCCGGTTCGACTTTTGGCTGCAGCCAGGACAATTTCAGCGGGATTATTCTTGATGACGACGGAACCGGCGGAACGATCGAGAGTGCGTGCTCAGCCAACCTGTCGTCACCGCCTAATTACACACCGAACAGCGCGCTCAGCGCATTCAACGGTATGGACTCGGCAGGCGACTGGACCGTTACAGTTTTCGACAGCGCGTCGGCCGACAGCGGCACTTTGAACACTTGGTCACTTCAAGTTGATGCCGTTGGCGCCAACCCCTGCGCGGGCGGATGCGTCGTCGACGCCCAATGTGACGATAGCAATCTCTGTACAGACGACGTTTGCAACGCTGGAACATGCGTAAATACAAACAACGCAGCCACCTGCGACGACGGCGATGCCTGCACGACCAGCGACACGTGTTCAGCCGGGGCTTGCGTGGGCGGAGCGCCCCCAAACTGCGACGACGGCAACGTCTGCACTGACGACAGTTGCGATGTGGTTATGGGCTGTCAGAGCACCAACAACATCGCAACCTGCAACGACGGCGATCTGTGCACGACCGGGGATGTATGCAGTGCCGGAGCCTGTGCAGGGTCGGCGGTCGACTGCTCGGGCCTGGACGACGACTGCAACGTGGGCGTGTGCAACGTCGGCACGGGCGTCTGCGAGACGGCGTCTGCCAACGAGGGCGGCGGCTGCGACGACGGAATGCTGTGTACGCAAAGCGACGCGTGCAACGGCGGAAGCTGCATCGGCAGTCCGATTGCGGGCTGTCTGAAGTGCGGAATCGACAGCGACTGCGACGACGGCAACGTCTGCACGGACGACACCTGCCCCGCCGGCGTGTGCGTGTTCACGGACAACACGTCAGCCTGTGACGACAACGACGCCTGCACGACCAGCGACACGTGTTCGGTGGGCGTCTGCGTGGGCGGTGCCCCTCCGAACTGTGACGACGGCAATGTTTGCACCGACGATAGCTGCAACATGGTGGCGGGCTGCCAGAACGTCAACAACATCGCAGCCTGCGACGATGGCGATGCCTGCACGACGAGCGATACGTGTTCAACCGGTGTCTGCGTGGGCGGAGCGCCGCCGAACTGTGACGACGGCAATGTCTGCACGAACGACAGTTGCGACATGGTCATGGGCTGTCAGAGCGTCAACAACATCGCAGCCTGTGACGACGGAGATTTATGCACGACCGGGGATGTGTGCAGCACCGGAGCCTGTGCGGGATCGGCGGTCGACTGCTCGGGCTTGAACGATGCCTGCAACGTGGGCGTGTGCAACGTCGGCACGGGCGTCTGCGAGACGGCGTCTGCCAACGAGGGCGGC
>JAJDDQ010000033.1 GCA_029260215.1 Phycisphaerae bacterium | reverse complement strand
TTGCGAAAACTGTTGGGCCTTTACCGTCGGGCCGCCGGGCGGTTTGTCTTTGCGCTGCGCGCATCCGTGCTCCAGACGGTGCTCGCGCTGGCCGGCTGGCCCAGAGCCACAAAATGTGACTATCAATTCCAGCAATTCCAGACGAAAAAATATCTCGACGCCGCGTAGGAGGCTTTTTCAGGGACGACCTAGTAACTTTTTGGCAGGAGAACCCGATTTTTCAAGCACGTTCTGGGTTGCCGGCACTTGATAAGCCACGCCGCCAACGGAATCGAAATCCAGGTATACCTGGGCAGGATTGCCTGTCTGTTGATTGCGTTGTGGACCGGCAAAAAACCGACGCTGCGCACCTACGAGATAATCTGTCATTACTTCAAGGGATTAGCCGACGAGGAGGAGCTTCTCGCCCAGATCGAAAAACTGGCTTAGCAATCCTAACCAGCCGTGTCGCCCGCACGAGTCGGCCGTCGATGCTGCGCGCATTTAACGAGCGTTGTTCCCCCGAAACCCCCGCCACACCGCACACCGTCCTCGCCGAGCAAGCTGTGTGCCAAACAGGATTGCTCCCGACCCCTCTTAATTGGGCCGACCTGGGTTTCTTGACACGTTCGGGCACGCCCCTAAGAATCACGGGGCTGTAGTGTTGGTTTGCGGCGACGGACTTTCTCGGAGCGGGTAATCATGGCTCAGGCAAGGGCAGCCGGACGTGGCGGGTTTTCGGCCGTACACGTCTGGATGATCGGTTTTGTTTTCCTGTGGATGGCGTCCACCGTGCTCCTTGTCTGGCTTTACACCGACCAGGAAGCCATCGACAAGGAAAACCAGAGCCTGCGTAGCCGCAACAACGATATTACCCGGTCGAAATCACAGGCCGACCGCATGCTGGCGGATATCGCCAACATCGCCATCGGCGAGGAGACCGACGACGTCGAAGTCATCACCGCCAAGGTGACAGCCCTGTTCGAACGGATTGTCTCCGACGGGCTGGTCGAGGATGCCACGCCGTTCCAAACGACGACCATCTTGCCAGCCACCACCATCCTCTACGACGAATTCAAAAGCCAGCACCAATTGCGCACCGCGGCGGAAGACCGGGCAGGGCAAGCTGAAATCCAATATCAGGAACTGCTCGCGCAACACGAGGAGCTTAAAACGGCGTTCGACAACGCTACGGCTGAACTCAAAGGCCGCGTCGACGATATCGAAGCCAACCGGGCTGAGTACGCGGCTGCTCGCGATGGCGAGGTCGATGGTTTCGAGCGTAGCATCGACGAAATCGGACAAAAGTCGGCTCGCGACATTCAGGACGAACGAAACAAGCTGCGCGACGAGATCGCGCGTCGAGAGGAACTGGAATCCCGCTACTCCGATTTGCAGGCCAAGGTCGGCGAACTTCAGATCACCCCCGGAGAATTGCTGACGCTTCGGGCGGCTGACGGGCAGGTCGTAGAGTCCTACCCGCGGCAGGGCGTGGTCTACATCAGCCTCGGAAGGCGTCATAACCTCACGCCGGGCCTGCGTTTCGCGGTTTACCCCGACACAGGCATCCCACCGGACGGTCGGGCCAAGGCACAGATCGAGGTCGTTCAGGTTCACGATCTGACGGCTGAGTGCAACATTGCCTCGATCGATCCTTTTGAGGTCATCCTGACCGGCGATTTGGTCGCAAACCCTGTTTACGACCCCGCCAGACCGCTTCGCTTTGTGGTCGTCGGGGAGTTTGACTTGAACGCAGACGGGCGAAACGACATCGACGGCGACCAGCGCATCGGCAGTATCATCACGCAATGGGGTGGAACCGTTTTGAGCGGCATCTCCAGCCGCGTGGATTTCGTCGTGGCTGGTTTTGCCCCGTTGGTGCCATCCGCCGTGGCATCGGACAGCTCGCGTCTCGATCAGGCGGGGCAGGAACGGCAGCGGATGTTTCAGCGACGTCTCGACGCTTACGATGGTGCGATCGCATCAGCCACCGAGCTTTCCATCCCCATTTTGACGCAGGATGTATTCTTGCGATTCCTGGGATTCTAAGGTGCCACCTCGGCAGCCTTCGGCCGCACCAGTTTCTTGACTAATCCGGCGCTGCCGTCCTTGAGTGCGCACTGCTCGCTAGTTCCCCCAACTCGAACACTTCCCGCCTGAACCAAACGCAGGCTTTGCATGAATCGTTCTCCAGTTCGGTCAAATTATTTCGTGTGGAGGATGAATTTTCCGGTGAGTGACGTGCGATCGAGCCAGCTCTTGAGACGGCGCCCAGACAATTTCCAACATCATATCTGACAAGAGTATAGGTAGAATCAATCCACATAATCCCAACAGGCGGAATATCGACAACAGGGGCGAATACCCCTCCAGGCAGTCGACGCCCGGTAATAACCCTTGACAATTAAAGCGGTGACGCTATAAGTGCAGCCGTGTTTCGCAAGCGTGTGTGTTCACTTCTGCTTGCGTGTGGGTCGTAACGGATTTCTGGATAATTCGGGAAAAAGGAGTTCAGCGCATGAAATGTAGGAAACCTACGTGTGGAAGCGGTGCGCGCCGATTGTTTGTTTCGGCGTGCGCGGTTGTATTGGCAGCGTCTCCCGCTGCCTGGGCGACAAACCACATCGTCCAGTTCGACGAGGTGATGGCGGGTGCCAACGGTGACTCGTTGGTTCAGTTTGTCGAAATCAAACACGTGGCCGGTCAAAACACTTGGGGCCCTGTCGGGGGTGTTTCAAGAGCCAAGCTGGTGTTTTTCGATGCCACAGGTGCAAATGTTGGCGAGTTTCTCTTTCCGAACGATCCCCCCCAGATTCCGGGGACGCAGGATCCCAACACTCCGAACTTGTTTTCCGCGTTGATGGCGACGAACGAGTTTGTCGCGGCGACCGGGCTTGTCCCCGATTTCATCATTCCGTCGAACGTCATCAATCGTGCGGGCAAAGTTTGTTTCAAAGATCACTCCGGCCCGTTCGTAATCGACATGTGTGTCTCGTATGGGGACAACGCGAATCCCGACGTGAACAACGGCTTGATTCCCTACGTTGGCCCTCAGGGATTTGAGGGGACGCCTGCGGCTGCGCTGCCGATCACGAACGCTCAGTCGTTGCAGCGATTCCAAAACTTCGGGTGTCTTGGTGATTTTTGCCAGTCGAACGCCGATTTTCAACTGTCCGCACCGGCACCGCGCAACGGCAACGGCGGCACGGTGACGATCAATGTGGCTTCGACCTTTGATCAAGGTGAGAAGATTTTCAGGGACGAGCCGTTTCTGGGCAATGGCCGGTCGTGCTTTACCTGTCACCGCGATTCCGATGGGTTTGGTCTAAATCCCTCAACCATTGCGAACCTGCCCGCCACGGATCTGTTGTTCGTTGCGGAATTCGATCCGAATCTTTCTCAGTTGGAGAATCCTTGCCTCATGCGCGGGGGACGGTCACTGATTTTGGAGAACGTCCACGGATTTTCCGCCAACCCGGTGTTCCGCACATCGCCTCACTTGATGAATATCGCGGCGACGGCGCCTTATGGCTGGAGTCCGGCGTTTGGCGGGGCGAGCAACCTTCGTGATTTCTGCGCGGGTGCGGTGAAACAGCATTTCCCGAAATTCCTGCCCCGTAACTTCGATCCGAACAACGGCCCGTTGAGCCAGCGAACGGCGACGGTCGAGGAATTGACGTTCATGGAGGAATTCCAGAACTCCATCAAGACCAAGGTCAACGACGGCCAGGGCGACCTTGGCGGCAATCTCACCCAAAACCTGGATCGCTTGATCGCCGCGTTTGTCGCGTGCAACGCCACGCCGACCCAAAGCGACATTGATACCGGTCGAGCATTATTCGCCAGCAAGGGTTGCCAGGGTTGTCACGCGGGGCCGTTCCTTGGTGCCACGTTCTCTCTCGCGACTGGAGTTGTGAATGACCCAGCCAACAATAATGACGGTTGTCAGGGCGGGCCTGGCGATCCAACGTTGCCGCTTCCGAACGAAGATGTTGAATGCGGAAACGATCCGAATTGCAATCCGCCGCTGGGTGAGATGCAGTTCGACATTCGTCCGCTGGTGGATATCGCCCGTGTGCGGGAGAATTTCTTCCACGCTGGCGAACGGGGCGATCTTCGCTCTTCGGTCGAATTCTATACCACATCCGCCTTCGCCAACTCGGTGGGTGGATTCCCAATTTCGATGACATCGACGGAAATCGATCAGGTCACAGCTTTTCTGACGGCGATTGTCGAAGTACCTGCTTGTGACGGGGCGTGTTGTCTGCCGGACGGAACGTGCATCCAAACCACGCAGGGAGATTGCGACGCGCAATGCGGATCGTTCAGCGGAACGGGAACCAATTGCACGGGCCAACTCTGCCCGATCGCGATTCCAGGCGCTTGCTGTCTGCCTGATGGAAACTGCATCCAAACCAACGGTGCGTGTGAGTGCGACTTGGCCGGTGGAATGTTCCGAGGCCCTGGATCGTATTGCCTGACGGCGGATTGTCCGCAGCCGGGTGCGTGTTGCCTGCCCGACGGAACCTGCCAAGTGATGCAGGAAGAAGACTGCGCGGATCAGTGCGGTAACTTTGAGGGATCGGGAATCGACTGTTCTTCGCTGGACATGTGCTGCATTGATCTCCCGCGTTCGTGCTGTCTGCCGGACGGAACATGCACTGACGTCACAAAATGCGCGTGCGAACAGTTGGGCGGAGTTCCTGGGGACATCGGCTCATCCTGCGAAACAGCAGCCTGTCCAGTGCCCGGTGCGTGCTGCCTGCCGAATGGCAGTTGCACCATCATGTTCCAGCCGGATTGTGCTGCTCAGTGCGGTTTCTTCCAAGGTCCGGGGTCTGCTTGCAGCCCGTTCTGCCTGTTGCCGGCACCGCGGCCTTGCTGTTTGCCCGATGGCACGTGTGCCAGTCTCCAGAATTGTGTCTGCCTGCAGCAGGGCGGAACACCACAAAACGGCTTCAGTTGCCAGTCGTTGCCAGCCCTTTGTCCACAGCCGACCGGTGCATGCTGTCTGCCGAACGGAACGTGCAAGGACAACGGGACCAAGGCGGATTGCTTGGCTGAGTGCGGAAACTATCGTGGCGACGGCACGACGTGTGCCGGACAGTTGTGTCCGATCCAGTTGTCGCAGGCATGTTGTCTGCCGAACGGCACATGTCGCAACCTGACTCCGTGTCAATGCAGTGCGGCGGGCGGCAATTCGCAGGGTCTAGGATCGAGCTGCGGCATTGGCACGCTATGTCCACTGACCCCGTTGCCGGACGTTGAGTTCCAGCCGTAGGTCGGCGGTAGGGCGAATTGAGCCTTAGTCAAAACGGCTAATCCACGATGGCGGCGGGTGATGATTCACCCGCCGCCTCTTTTTTGTCCAGGATCGTTCGGTCGATTCTCACCTAGCTGAAAATGGTTCGTAGTGTGTACGGAGCGCAAAGGCTCAGATGCGCTATGCTACAAGTAGGGTGAAAACAGCTTGGCTACGCCGTCGCGAAGGCGGAGCAGTCGCGAGCGCGATTCAACAAACGCCCGCGTGACTTGCTTGCTTTGCGGGATGAGCTTGTCGAACCAGTCAGCCAGCAAGCTGGCCAGCTTGGGGTCGTAGGCTTCGACGTTGAATTCGAAATTGAGGCGAAAGCTGCGGCGATCCATGTTGGCGGACCCCAGCAGAATCCAGCGGTCGTCAACGATCATCAGCTTGGTATGCACGAACGGCGGTCGGCGATGATAGACCTTCGCGCCGCGTTCGAGCACCTGTGAGAGATAGGCATCCGCTGCCCAGCGCATGTAAGGCAGGTCCACGAACGACGGCAGCACGATTTTCACATCGACTCCCCGCATAGCGGCCAGCGACATGCTCGAAAGCAGGTCCGAAGTCGGCACGAAATAGGGCGTTACGATGCGTACGGTATGCTGGGCGGTGGCCAGCGCGCCCTGCATGACCCAGTGGATGCTCTCGAAATCCTGATCCGGCCCGCTGTCGATGCCTCGGCAGACGGCTTCTCCGACATGCTCCAGCATTGGAAAGTAATCGTCTCCGGTCAGAATGTGGTCGGTCGCGAGGTACCAGTCCTCGGCGAATGATTGCTGAAGTTCGCCGACGATGGGGCCTTCGAGTTGGAAATGGAGGTCTTCGCTTTCGTGTCGCCTTTTGCGCGTAATCAGGTATCGCTGGGAAATGTTCATGCCGCCAGTGAACCCGACGCGCCCGTCGACCACGAGAATCTTGCGGTGGTTGCGCAGGTTGACGCGCACGCGACCCAGTGGAAATCGCAGAGGAAAAAAGGCTGACACCTCCGCACCGGCGCTCATGAGATGTCGGCCCATGCGGGAGAAGGAGTGGACGGCTCCGATGCCGTCGACCAGCACGTGTACGCGCACGCCTCGACTGGCGGCTTCGCGCAGTGCTTCGGTGAAACTCCGGCCTACAGCGTCCCAGTCGAAAATGTAGCTGGTCAGCGTTACGGACTTCTTGGCGTGGGCGATTGCGTCCAGCATGGCAGGGTAGGCCACTTCGCCGTGGTGCAGCGGCTTGAGACGATTCCCCGCCAGCAGCGGCATGCGTGTGACTTTGTCGGCGATCCTGCGCAGCGGCTGAAGGTGCCCGATGTGTTCGAGCGTTCTGGTGTGATCGCGTGAGGATTCGGGCACGACGGGTTTGATGTCGGGCGTTTCCTTACCGGCGACGCGCTGCATCGCGCGCCGCTCGATCCGATTGATTCCGAACGCTAGGTACAGCCAAGCGCCCACCAGCGGCAGGCTCATGCAAACTACAACCCAGAGCGTGGCAGACTCCGGGGAACGCTTGTGCAAAATTGCGTGGGATGAAGCGATGAGCGCCGGTGCCAACCAGGCGATAAGCCACGCTGCTCCCAGCCACGTTAGAGAATCTTCGGGCATGATTGTGCTGCGAATGTCCAATTTTCGACCCTCGATGGTCGCGCTTCGAACGCGCGAGGACTCATGGCGTGATAACTGGTGCGTACGGCGGCGTCCAGCGATGGGTCGGCGAACCGGTAAAAAGGCATTCGCCGGAGCAGCACTCGTACTGCTCCGGCGAAAACCCTAAGGAGGAGGAAGGAGGAATTAGGCTTTTTCGTGCGGCGTTATGCAATGCACAACGCACACTATGTATGTCCAATACGTTTGGAGTTCTGTCAAAGGAAAACCCGAAAAAACTATTTAAGTGCGGGAAAAACAGGCCATCGTCGCTCAAAACAGCATTGACCGTGCTCGCCGGCGATTCATAATCGGAACTCGGACTCAAGGCAGGCTCATTCCGCGACACGTGGCTGTCCTGCGCCGCATTGTTTGAAACCGTTGCTTCAAGGAATACTCGCACCATGACCAAACGAACCATCGACGCCGTCAATGTCAAAGGCCAACGCGTGCTGGTCCGCCTCGATCTGAACGTGCCGCTGAACGCCGACGGCGGTATCACCGACGACCGTCGCGTCCGATCGGCTGTGCCTACTGTTGAAAAGCTGCTGGCTGACGGCGGCAGGCTGATTCTCATGAGCCATCTGGGCCGACCGACCGGCGACGCGGCTGCGGACCGGAAGTTCAGCCTGGCACCTGTGGCAGCTCGGCTGGGCGAGTTGCTCGGGCAGGATGTGCCCCTTGTGACGGGCGATTTCGCGAAGACGGTCGGCGATCTGTCCGATGGCCGATGCTGTTTGCTGGAGAATCTGCGTTTTCACGCGGCTGAGACGATCAAGGACAAAGACGCAGCCAACGACCCCGCTCTGCGTGCTCAAAAGGACGACTTCGCCCGGCGGCTGGCAAATGGTGTGGACGTGTACGTGAACGATGCTTTCGGCACCTGCCACCGCGACAACGCGAGCATGCTCACCGTTCCGCAGCATATGGAGGGCAAGCCTCGGGTCATCGGCTACCTCGTAGCCAAAGAGTTGCGATTTCTGGGTGAGGCGGTCGCCAATCCGAAGAAGCCTTTTGTTGTAATCCTCGGTGGGGCCAAGGTTTCCGACAAAGTCGGTGCCATCGATCGCCTGCTGGACAAGTGCGACAGGCTGCTCATCGGCGGAGCGATGGCCTACACTTTTGCGGCGGCGCGGGGCATCGACGTGGGCAAAAGTCTCGTCGAGCCGGACCGGTACGAGACCGCACGGGCGTTACAGGCCAAGGGCGGTGGTCGGTTGATGCTGCCGGTCGATTCCGTGGCAGCCGCCGAGATTCGTGCGGGTGTGGCGACGCAGTTGTGCACGGAGACGATTCCGGATGGTTTGATGGGGTTGGATATCGGTCCGAAGACGATCAAGGCCTACTGCGACGCGCTGGCGGACGCGCAAACCATCGTTTGGAACGGGCCTATGGGCGTTTTTGAGACTCAGCCTTTTGACAGGGGCACCGTTGCGATTGCCAATGCGGTGGCGGACGCGACTGATCGCGGGGCCGTCACCGTGGTCGGCGGGGGTGATTCAGCCGCAGCCGTCGAGGCCGCACATTTGAGCGAACGCATCACGCATGTTTCGACCGGCGGTGGAGCGTCGCTTGAGTTTCTGGAAGGAAAACGTTTCGCCGCGATCGACGTGCTGGACGACGCGTGATGTCCGAAGGCGAACCGGGCTTGGACGATCAGTCGTCATCCCCTTCTTCTTCATCGCCAAGGTCAGCGCCGAGTTCTGCCTGAGCGACGCGGACGATTTCGTCGGCTGTGCTGATGCCGCTGAGAACCTTGAGTTTCCCGTCTTCAGCCAGGTTTCTCATGCCTGTCGCGCGTGCTGCCCGTCGCAGTTCGATGGTTGGCGCGCGGTTGAAGGCTAATTCCCGAATGTCGTTGTTGAGCAGGAGGAATTCGAAAATACCTTGTCGGCCTCGGTATCCGCTGCCGCCGCATCGAGAGCACCCTGCACCTTTGTAAAGCGTTTTGCCTACAAGCTGCTCGTCGGTGAAGCCCAGGATACGGAGCGATTTCTTGTCCGGGTTCGGGTCCGGCACTTTGCATTCCTTGCAGATGGATCGGACAAGGCGCTGGGCCATGATGGCCTGCACTGCGCTGGCGACGAGGAACGGCTTGATGCCCATGTCGATGAGGCGGGTGATGGCCGACGGCGCGTCGTTGGTGTGCAACGTGCTGAACACGAGATGGCCTGTCAGGGCGGCTTGGATGGCGACGTCGCCGACTTCGCGGTCTCGAATTTCACCGACGAGGATGATGTTCGGAGCCTGGCGCAGCATCGAGCGCAAAATCATCGGGAAGGTCAGCCCGATCTCTTCGCGAACCTGACACTGGTTCATGCCCGAGAAGTTGTATTCGACCGGATCCTCAGCCGTGATGATCTTGCGGTCCGGGCGATTCAACTCCTGAAGGGCAGCGTAGAGCGTCGTGGTTTTTCCCGAGCCGGTCGGGCCGGTTACCAGAAATATGCCGTTCGGGCGTTTGATGGTTCTCTGGAAGCGAGCGTAGTCGTCATCCTCAAAGCCAAGGGCGCTGATGCCGATGTTGACCGCGTCAGGCCGAAGAATACGCAGAACGATCGACTCGCCGTGATAGCTGGGGCAGGCGCTGACGCGGAAGTCGATTTGCCCGCCGCCGATTTTCATTTTGATGCGGCCATCCTGCGGCAGGCGTTTTTCGGCGATGTCCATGCCGGACATGATTTTGAATCGTGTGGTGACGGCGCTTTGCATGTTCTTGGGTACGTCGTCGCGAATGATACACACGCCGTCGATGCGGTAGCGCACGCGGACGCGGTTGTTCATCGGCTCGATGTGGATATCGCTGGCCCGTGAGCGGACAGCTTCGGTGATGAGCAGGTTGATCAGGCGGATGATGGGTGCGTCGGCATCGTCGGCATCTAGGGCACCCGTCTTGTCAGAATCGAGCTCCATTTCGGGCGCGTCGTGGTCGATGCTGGCCATCGTCTTGGACATCTCGTCCGTCATGGGGTTGACGAACTTTTCGATGAAGTCCTTGACCTTGTTCGGCGGGGCCAACACGGGGATCAAGTCTGTGTTGAGGCGGAAGCGCAGCACGTCCATCGTTTCGAGATCGAGCGGATCGGTAACGACCACCTTCAACCGCCCGTCAACGCGACCGAGCGGCACGACGTTGTGCGTGCGGATGACGTCCTCGGGGATCATCTTCAGGGAGTCTTCGTCGACGAGATCACTGGTAAGCTCGACGTACTCCATGTTAAACTGGGAGGCCAGCGCGCGGGTGACGTCGTCCTCGTCGGCCATCTCCAGCTCGATGAGGGCTTCGCCGATGCGCTTGCCGTGGTCCCGGGCGTACTGGAGCGCCTCTTTGACGGCGCTGGCGTCGCACTTTTTCCATTCGACGAGCAACTCGCCGAGTCTTTTTCGTTTGGCCATCGTCGCGGATCGTTCCGTGGGCGTGTCTTTGCTGTTTCATCCGACGTTCAATATCGGTTCCACGCAGTGTAACCCCGTCGCCGGACCCCATGCAAGTTTAGGGCGCGGATGCAGCGTTTTTCCACCGTCGCTGCCGTTGTAGCGGGTTACGCCGATTTCGTTGACACCTAATGGGACGGTACGTATAGTGCGCGCCGTCCTCGAATCAAACCACTCCATTGCGTGAAAGGTATACTCACGTGGCGCGACATCCCAAGTACGTCTTTTTTTTCGGCGGCGGACGGGCGGAAGGCTATGGGCAGAGCAAAATGCTCCTCGGCGGCAAGGGCGCAGGCCTGGCTGAGATGACCCGAATAGGCCTGCCTGTACCCGCGGGTTTTACCATCACGACACAGGCCTGCTCCGATTACACACGACACCAGCGACGTTGGCCTGCGGGCATGGAAGAGCAGGTTCAGAAGAATCTCAAAACGCTCGAGCGCGTCTGCGGAAAGAAGTTCGGCGGCGAGAAAGACCCGTTGCTTGTCTCCGTACGCTCGGGAGCAGCCGTCTCCATGCCGGGCATGATGGAGACGATTCTCAATCTCGGCTTGAACGACGAGTCGATGGAGGGGTTGGCTGCCTCGACGGGCAACCGCCGTTTCGCACTCGACGCTTACCGCCGCCTGATCATGATGTTCGGCAGCACTGCCCAGGGGATCGAACGGAAACGCTTCGACGACTCGTTCAGTCGCGTCAAGGAACAGCGCACCCGATGGAGATTGTCCGTTCCGTCCACGGAGCGCGTCAACGATACCGATGTGAACGAGGAGGAACTGGAAGAGACTGTCGCCGCGCACAAGATGATCTACTCCGACGCGACCGGACAACCGTTTCCGCAAGACCCGGCTGAGCAACTGCGCGGCGCGATTAACGCGGTTTTCGGCAGTTGGATGGCGGACAAAGCCATCACCTACAGGCGCGTCGAAAACATCACCGGGTTGGACGGGACAGCCGTCAATGTCTGCCAAATGGTGTTCGGCAATCTGGGCGACGACTCCGGTACCGGTGTGTGTTTCACGCGCGATCCGAGTACCGGCGAAAACATCTATTACGGCGATCTGCTCATCAACGCCCAGGGTGAAGACGTTGTCGCGGGCATCCGTACACCGCTGAAAGTTGCGGACCTCGCCGACAAAATGCCCAAAGCCTGGGACCAGTTGCAGGCGGTACGCATCATTCTCGAAACGCATTACCGCGAGATGCAGGACATCGAGTTCACAATCGAGCGCGGCACGCTTTACATGCTGCAATGTCGCACCGGAAAACGGTCGGCTGCTGCTGCTTTCAAAATCGCCGTCGATCAAGCCACGCAGCCGATTGTGTCCGACAAGGAGCTTAAGCGGCTGGTCAAATGCAAAGCGCTCCCCGCCAAGCTGGTCAAGGCAGCGGGCAAACCCGTGATCGACCGAATCGCAGCCGTCCAGCGCATGCGCGCGGTCGATCTGGAACGTTTGTTTTACCCGGTCATCGGTGCCGAAATCTCCACCGACGAGTTGGCCGGTCGCCGGCTGGGTGCGGGCGTCAACGCTGTTCCCGGAGCCGCCAGCGGTGACATCGTGTTCGAGCCGGCTGAAGCGGAACGCTGTGCGGCTGAGGGCCAGAGCGTCATTCTCGTGCGTAAGGAAACCTCGCCCGAAGACGTGGGCGGCATGCACGCGGCTGTGGGCATCCTGACGGCGACGGGCGGAAAAACGTCGCACGCCGCCGTGGTGGCTCGCGGTTGGGGCAAGTGCTGCATCGTGGGTTGCGACGATCTGGATATCGACGAGCACCAGGGCACGATGCGCATGAACGGGCGCGTGCTGAGACAGGGCGACACCATCACGCTCGACGGCACGACCGGAACCATCTACGACGGCCAAATCCCGCTCGAACAGCCGCAGCCGCCGGAGGAATTCAACACGCTGCTAGGCTGGTGTGATGAGCTGCGCCGGCTGAAAGTGCGCACCAACGCCGACACCCCCGAGGACGCCGCCCGCGCGGTGGAGCACGGGGCTGAGGGTATAGGTCTGTGTCGCACGGAGCACATGTTCTTCGAGACCGAGGAACGGCGGCTGGCTATGCAGGAGATGATCGTCGCCGACTCCGCCGAGGAGCGACGCCGCGCACTGGACAAGCTCCAGCCGTTCCAAAAGCAGGATTTTATCGGAATCTTCCAGGCCATGAACGGCAAGCCGGTGACCATCCGGCTGGTCGATCCGCCGCTGCACGAATTCCTGCCCAAGGAGGAGGCTGACATTGGGCGTCTGGCGGACTACACAGGCCTCTCGCGTGACCACATCCGCCATCGGTCGGAGCAGTTGCACGAATCGAATCCGATGCTCGGGCATCGCGGTTGTCGTCTTTGCATTACCTACCCCGAAATTCTCGAAATGCAGGTTTCTGCGATTATGGAAGCGGCCGTCGAAGCCACACAGGACGGCGTGACTGTTCTGCCGGAAATCATGATTCCGCTGACCATCGATGACAAGGAGCTGCGCATTCTCGCGGATCAGGCGCGGGCGGTGGCGGACGCGATTCTCGACAACGCCGGGCTGGAAATCGACTATCTGGTCGGGACGATGGTGGAGACACCCCGGGCGGCGCTTCTGGGTGCTCGCATCGCAGCCGTGTCGCAATTTATCAGTTTCGGCACGAACGACCTGACGCAGACGACGCTGGGCCTGTCCCGCGACGACGCAGGCCGGTTCCTGCCCGCCTATGTCGATCAGGCAGGCCACGCGATTTTCGAGCACGACCCGTTCGAGTCGATCGACCTTGACGGTGTCGGGTTGCTCGTGCGGATGGCCAGCGAATCCGCTCGTGCGGTGGACCCGAACTACAAGCTCGGTGTCTGTGGAGAGCACGGCGGCGAATCGCGCAGCGTAAAGTTTTTCCATCAGGTGGGGCTGGACTACGTTTCCTGCAGCCCCCTCCGTGTGCCCATAGCTCGGTTGGCCGCCGCTCAGGCTGCGATCGAGGACGGTGGAAAAACATCCACCCGCAAGAAAGCCAGGAAAAGCAGCAGCAAACCCAAAGCGAAGAAATCGGTACGCAAAACCGCGAAAAAAGCCACGGTGAAGAAGGTGGCCCGCAAGACCGCGAAGAAATCGAGCGGTAAGAAAACCACCGCCAAGAAGCGAGTCATCAAAAAGGCGGTCGCGAAGAAAAAAACCATCGCCAAAAAAGCCAAGAAAAAAGCACCAGCCAAAGCCGTCGCGAGCAAGAAACGCAAGCCAGCCAAGAACACGACCAAGAAACCGGCTGCCAGGAAGAAGCGAGCGAGGTCGAAGCGATAGCGTTCTCGCACGACTTCCCCACCTCTTTCAGAGGTGGGGAAGTCGAATTGCTCTGTCTCGGATTCGCTTCCCTTGCAACCAGTCTCCGGCGCGGCACTTGAACTGGGTGGGCAGTGCGATTCAACTACGGTCATGGTCTTTACCATCAAAGGCGGAAGGGTCGTTGACCCTGCGAACGGCTGCGACGCTGTCGGCGACGTGCATGTTGACGGCGAGCGGGTGGCTGACCGTCCGGGCGGGGCGACCGAGGCAGCCGTCATCGACGCGGCTGGTCTGATCGTCTGTCCCGGCTTGATCGATATGCATGTTCACCTCCGCGAGCCGGGCGGGGAGCACAAGGAAACCATCGAGACCGGAACCCAGGCTGCGGCTGCGGGCGGATTCGCCACGGTGGCTTGCATGCCCAACACGTCGCCGGTGATGGACAGCGTTGAAACGATCCAGCTCGTTCGTCAACGAGCCAAGGAAGCCGGCTACGCCACGGTCCTGCCCATCGCGGCCATCACTGTTGGCCGAGGGGGGCGGGACGTGGTGGACATGGCCTCCCTGTGCGACGCGGGTGCCGTCGCGTTCAGCGACGACGGCGACGGCGTGGAAGACGACGACGTGATGCTCGAAGCGTTCCGGCTGGCTGCCCAACTCGACGCGGTCATCATTCAACATTGCGAATACAAGGCTCTGTCTGCGGGCGGCGTGATGCATGCGGGCGAGGTGGCTGATCGCCTGGGGTTGCCCGGTCTCGACCCACGATCGGAAGAGGCCATGATCGAGCGGGACATTCGCTTGGTGCGCGAGACAGGTGCCCGCTACCACATCGCCCACGTTTCGACCGCCAAGGCAGTTGAACTCGTGCGGCGTGCCAAGGCGGAGGGCTTGCCGGTGACGACGGAGGTCTGCCCGCACCACCTGCTATTGACGCACGAAGCCTGTGCGAATCGTGATCCGAACACGAAAATGCACCCGCCCCTGCGGTCGGCGGCTGACGTGGAAGCGTGTTTGACCGGTTTGGCGGACGGCAGCATCGATTGCATCGCCACCGACCACGCTCCTCACGCTGCGGAGGAAAAAAGCAGGGGATTTCTCAAAGCGCCGCCGGGCATCGTGGGGCTGGAGACTTCGCTGGCGCTTGCGATCGAGGCTGTTGTGGCATCCGGGCGGTTGAGCTGGGCTGACCTGATTCAGCGTATGTGCCATCGTCCGGCGGAGATATTGGGATTGCCTTCTCCGTCGCTTGGGGCGGGGCAGCGGGCTGATATCACGCTGATTGACCCTGAATTGCAGTGGGAAATCGATCCAGCCGGCATGCATTCGAGGAGTCGCAACATGCCTTTCGCCGGGTGGCGGGTCACCGGGAAAGCCGTCGCGACGGTGGTCGGTGGCCAGCTTGTCTATCTTGACGCCGCACAATCCTCGCGGGCTTGCGGGTTGATTTCCCGCCTCAATTGATGGTTTTGGATCGCTGAAATCAGCGTGTAAACGGGCTATTGTGCGGGTGCCTGTGCGTTGGGGACTTGAAAGGAACCGATTCGTACGCTATACGACATTCAATCGAACGGTCCGGTGTGGGATCGATCGGGTGGCTTGGCGTCCTGCGGCGGTGTTTGAACGCGGGCTGGTTTCGGCGTTCTGCGTTGGGATTTCGGCTTCAATCGCGTGCGGCAAGCCGGATTCATGGTGCGGCAAACCTGGTCACCCTGCCTGCCCGTACGGTTGCCCGAGTTGATGAATAGCTAGGAGATACGCCCTTGAGCGCCGTTACCAAGGTACTGGTCATTCTGTTGGCGGTTATTTGTATCGCCCTCTCCATGACGGTGATTGCATTCACCGCACGTACCAACGACTGGAGGAGTCTGGCCACAGATTATAAGACGAAGGCTCAATTGGCGGATTCAGCCAAGCGCGCCGTCGAGGCGGCTGGTGTTGCATCCTTGGCGGCTGCCCGGGATACGATTCAGAGCCATCTGGATCGCATCGCCACGCTTGAGGGGCAGGTGCAGGAGTTTTCGGCTGAGTCGGCTGCCCAGCGGGGCGAGATCGCTCAACTGACGGTCGACAAGCGTCAGGCGGACGCATTGGCCCAGAGATTGACGAATGAGCTTGGGATCGCCCAATCCGCTCGTGAAGCCATCGACAAGCAGCGTCAGCAAATCGAGACACGCAGCATCGACCTGGAGCGTCGCAATATCGACCTGAACCAGCGTGTCAACGAGTTGACCACGCAGGTGGCGGTGATGAATCAGCAGAATCGCCAGCAGGCTCAGCAGGTGCATATTCTTCGCGAGGAAAACGGGAAACTGCTTTCTCAGGTCGGGCTGGCTGCTTCGGGTGTGTCGGCTTCGTACGAAGGTCGGGGCCCGTCGTCCAACATCGTTCCGCAGTCTGCCCCGAACGCTCCGCGGATTGCGGGGCAGGTTGAGTTTGTTGACGGCAATCTGGTCACGCTGAGCGTGGGATCGGCTGATCGCGTGGGCAAGGGTGCGATTTTCGTGCTTTCGCGTGGTGCGCAATATGTCGGGGATGTTGAGATCACCGATGTTGAGCCGAATCTCGCTTCCGGGCGACTGATTCGGTCTGCTCCGGGCGTTTCGCCGAAGAAGGGCGACAGCGCCGAAGACGAGTATCACTTCGCCAATCCACATTAGGCGGAGTCCCCGCTTCAAATGGCGGGCGATTTGGTGTATTCTTTAGTTTGACTTGAACCGCACGGACGCGGTCGCGACAGACGGTACGCGGCGGCGGTTGCCGCAATTCTGGAGACGCAGACGATGAGCGAAGGGCCTGGCTCGACCCCTCAGAGTGACACGTATACGGTCCTTTTGGCGATTGCGACGCTGTTCGTGCTCATCGCGACGGTGTTCGTATCGGTGCGCAATCAGCAGCTCTTCGGGACGTGGCTGCCGTTCGGCGGCGCTTAGTATCTCGTTGAACACAGTGTTGCCCGGGTCGAGGTTCGTGCAAGGCGTTGTGTTGGTTTTCGGTGTCGGCGTATCCGGAATCCGTGCGAACTGAAGTTCGCGGCTCGCTGCGTCTTGCTGGAACCCGCTCTTGGGTGAAGGAAACTGCCTGGTGATTTTCGATTCCATTCTTGGCGCTTTCAGCGTGGACATGGGCATCGATCTCGGAACGTGCAACACGCTTGTGTGTGTTCGGGGCGAGGGCGTTGTGCTCAATGAGCCGTCCGTGGTGGCGGTGCGCAAGGGCACGAATCAGGTACTCGACAACGGCAACGCGGTGGGCCTGGTCGCCAAGGAGATGCTCGGCAAGACGCCTGGGTCCATCGAAGCCATCCGTCCGCTCAAAGACGGCGTCATCGCGGATTTCGACATCACCGAAGCTATGCTGGGCTACTTCATCCGCAAGGTCCACGGGCGGCGCCGCTTCGTCAAGCCGCGTGTGGTCATCGCGATTCCGTCGGGAATCACAGCCGTCGAAAAACGCGCGGTGTACAACTCGGCTGAGCGCGCCGGGGCGCGTCGGGTCTATCTTATTGAAGAGCCGATGGCGGCTGGCATTGGCGCTGGGCTGCCGATTGCCGAGCCGACCGCGTCGATGATCGTGGATATCGGCGGCGGGACGACCGAGGTGGCCATCATGTCGCTGGCGGACATCAGCGTGTGCGAAAGCCTGCGGACGGCGGGTGACGCATTCGATGAGTCGATCGTCAATTTCATGCGTCGCAGTTACAACCTGATGATCGGATACCAGACGGCTGAGCGGATCAAGATATCGATCGGCTCTGCTGCGGAATTCCCCGACGGCGAACGCGAGATGGAAGTGCGCGGTCGCGACCTGATCAGCGGCCTGCCGCGGCGGACGCTGGTCAACAGCGGCGAGGTCCGTGAAGCACTGAAGGAGCCGGTGGGCCAAATCGCCGAATGCGTCATTCGAGCACTTGAGCAAGCCGAGCCGGAACTGGCTGCCGACCTCGTCGAGCACGGCATTCACCTTGCGGGTGGAGGGGCATTGCTGCACGGAATAGGCGATATTCTCTCTGCGACGACCGGGTTGGAATGCACTGTTGTCGACGATGCGTTGAGTTGCGTTGCGCGGGGGACGGCTGTCTATCTGGAGAACCTGTCACTGTGGAAAGCGGCGGTCGAAGCCGACGATGATTATTAGCGACGGATCGCGTTGAATCGTTACCCAACAGGACGCTCAAGACCTAACGTTTGGCGACTTGCCCTGGTGTTGCTGGGCCTTTCGCTCGTCGGGATCGTTCTCCCCCCTGCTCTGACGGGCGGGCGCATCAATCTTGTTCAAATTCTGGTTCCGTTTCAGGACGGTGCATCGCGCCTGTTGGATGTTGGATCGTCGGCGGACGATGCCGATGACGCGCGCGACGATCGCGAGATTGAACGTTTGCGTTCGATGATCGAAACGCTTTCCGCGCAAAACCGGTTTCTTTCTCAGGAAAATGAGTCGCTCGCGGGCGTGCGGCTACGCGGGCTGGGGCAGCGAGGCCGGTTGATGCCCTCGCACGTGGTGGCAGACGATGCAGCCGGTTGGCGGGAATCGAAGCTGATTCTGGGCGGGACGCGCCGGGGGATCAAAGGGCCGATGGGTGTCCTGTCTCGCCATTTTGCGATTGATTTGACTTCGGACGATGGCGCGCGTGACGGCATGGGTGTGCTGGCGGCGGAGGTGCTGATCGGTGTGGTGGAACAGGCTGGCACGCACGCTTCGCGTGTGCGTTTGCTTAGTGACCCGGAGACACGCCTGCCCGTTTCGATCGGCAGGGTGGAGGGCGATCGGTTCGAGAGTGTTGAGGCTGACTTCCTTCTCGCGGGCAGCGGTCGCGGGAGGATCGAGATTCGGGAGGTTCATCACAAGTATGTCGATGAACGGCTGATTCGCGTCGGCGACGTCGTTCTGACGCGCGACGATGAAAGCGTCCTGCCGCCGTCGGTGCGCATCGGAACGGTGGCGGCTATGGAGACCGTTCCCGACAACGCCCTCCTGTACACACTTCACATTGATCCGGGCGTCGACATGAACGACGTGCGCCGCGTTTGGGTCGTGGACCCTGGGTTGTAAGCTCGGTCCTGTCGTAGCCGGAGACTTCCTGTACATTGGAAATCCGCGCGGACCGAATATTTTTCTGCGTTTCGAAAGTCCGCGCGAACTGAAGTTCGCGGCTCGTTGCGTGTTACGTCGAAATCAGATTTAGTTTCTTGATGCGAGTGACTGACGCAGGAACTCGGCTCGGGCGACGCTGCGTTCTTCGCCGCCGAGTCGCCGGCCGGTGAGCTTTTGCAGGTGGGCGGGTTGAACGCTGATGAACATGCGGTTGATCTGGTCGGTGTCGATCTTTTGGCAGCGGCCCATGCTGACGCCCATACGCAGGTGCGAGAGCAGGAACAGGGTTTCGTCGCTGCTGAGTGCCCGGGCGTTTTCGAGCGTGCCGTAGGCGCGCCATATCTTGTCGTCCAGGAGATGCACGCGCTCCTTGAGCAGTGTGTTGCGGGCGGCCAGCTCGTATTCGACGAATTGCGGAATCGTCTTCGTGGCGAATTCATCGACGATTTGCTCTTCGGACAGGCCCAGCGTGACCTGGTTGGAAACCTGGAAGAAATCTCCGATTGCGTCGGTTCCCTCTCCGTACAGGCCTCGGACTGCCAGTTTCAGATCCTTGGCTGCCCGGAACATCTGTTCGATGTGGTTTGTGATTTTCAGGGCTGGCAAGTGCAGCATGACCGATACGCGAATGCCCGTGCCGACGTTGGTCGGGCAGGCGGTGAGGAATCCGAGGCGTTTGTCGAAAGCGTACTCGACCTGTGATTCGAGGCTGTCGTCGAGCGCGTTGATCTCCTCGAACAGCGGAATGAGTTGCAGGCCACTGCGCATGGTCTGGATGCGCAGGTGGTCCTCTTCGTTGATCATCAGGGCGCGTTTCTCACCGGCGGAGACGGCCACACCGCGCGTTCCTTCACCTTCGGCGTGCTGGCGGCTGATGAGGTGTCGTTCGACGAGAAGTTGCCGGTCTATCTCCTGAGCATCTTCGATATCGACGATGAGGTTTTCCTGGCCGAACTCCAAGTCGCCGATGCAGTCGGAGAGCAGGCGGAAAATCTGTTTGCGATCGGAGTCGGAGGCTTTGCTGAGAAACGGGAATCCGGCGATGTTCCGTGCCAGCCGGATGCGCGAGGAGATGACGACGTCCGAATAAGGCCCCTCGCCGCGCAGCCATTCGCCGGTTTGTTTGGTCAGGTTGTCGATGGTCACGATTGTTCCAATTCCGCAAGGGTGTCGCGATAACGGGCGGCCAACTCGTAATCCTCAACCTCGACCGCTTCGTGAATCTGTCGCTTCAGCTTGGCGATTTTGACGTGTATGGATGGTTCCGCTCCGAGCCGTGCGGGGGTTTTGCCGACGTGGTGGGTGGCTCCGTCCTGTGCGCGTTTGATCAGGGCGGTCAGGGGTCGTTCGAAGGCGTCGTAATCGTTCGGGCAGCCCAGCAGGCCGTGGCTGCGAAACTCGCGAAAAGTCATGCCGCACTCGGGGCAGGCAACGTCAACGACTTTTTCCGAGCCGGACGCCTGCTTGATGAAGCTGTCCAGGATGGCGGCGATGGGTTCGTGTTTCTGAACGATAAGGCCCTCCTCCGCTGCGCAGCGTTCGCAGACGTGCCGCTCACGTTTTTCACCTTCGGGGGGCACGATGTCGGTGAGATGCACCGTGGCTTGAGCTTTATTGCAGCGTTGACAAACCATGTCTTGTGCGCGTCGCTCCCGACAAAAGAACCCACAGGATACTACGTTTCGCCCATTTTATCGTCAACTACGTGGCCTGTCCTGCACCCCGTGTCCGGCTGAGGACGGTAGCGTGCCCGGCAGCCGGGGGCCTCCTCGACCTCAACCATGAGCAGTTTTTCCGCCCATTTGGTGGTTTCACGGAGGCGATCGCAGATTACGCGGGCGACGCGCTCCGTTGACGGGCTGAACCCGGCGAACCAAGGGTGATCGTCGAGTTGCGTGTAGCGGAGGCTGCTAAGAACGGTTTCGAGTGACCGCGAAACGTCCTCAAAGTCGGCTACGAAGCCGCTTTCATCAAGACCGGAATCGCCCACGGTGACCCATACGCGCCAATCGTGGCCGTGGAGCGGTTCGATCGTGCCGTCGGGCAGCTTCAGGGCGTGCATCGCATTGAATTGGGCCTGAACCGTGATTTCGTACATCGACGCGGTGTTCTCCGGTTGTCGAGGCACCGGTTGAAAACCGGTGCCACACTGCCAAAGGGCCTCACAGCCAAAAGGGTCTCACAGCCAAAGTGCCACGCGGAAGGCCTGTGTCCTTCAGCAAGTATTTGAACGGATTATATCCCCAAGCGGTGTGCACGGCGACATTGGAGGCGATGGCTGTAAATGATCGCTGGTGCCGAGTCGCACCGGCCTTACAATTGTGTCCGTGAAACGGGTTCCGACAAGCTTGCTGGCGCTGGGGCGATTCCCGCCGCCCGAGACGGTCGTCATCGACGGGAAGGCCTATCGCTTTGCGCGATTGTTCAAGCACGATTTTTTTGCGGCGACGTCTTTGTATGTCGGCGATGATGAAAAGATCGTTGTCAAGTTCGGGCGGAGTGAGCCGCTCTTTGGGTTTGCGATGTCGTGGATCGGGCGGTTCCTTTCGTGGAATGAATCGCGCTTGTACGAAGCCTTGAGCGATCTGCCGGCCGTGCCGCGCTTCATCGGGCGGGTCGGGCGCACAGCCATCGCACACGAATTCGTCGAGGGCGCGCCGCTATCGCGGGAATCGGCTGTGCCGGATGACTTCTTTGCCGCGTTGCGGTCTGCCATCGACGAAATGCACCGGCGTGACATGGCCTACGTTGATCTGGAGAAGCGGCAGAACGTGATTCTGGGCGATGACGGGAAGCCGTACCTGATTGATTTTCAACTTGCGTGGCATTGGCCTGCGTCGGAGGGTGGCAGGAGCTGGGGCATCCGCCACGTGCGCAACTGGTTTCAGTCGGGCGATTTGTATCACCTGCTCAAGATGCATCGGCGCGTTCGTCCGGACCAGCTCAGTGCCGACGAACGTGAACGATCCTATCGCAAGCCGCTCGTGGTACGCACGCACCGCAAGCTCACCGTGCCGCTGCTGGTACTGCGCAGGGCTATTCTCCGGCGCATCGATCCGAAGCATGGCCAAGTCGAACGCGGCACAATCGATGCGCCGTGACGAGTTGTGCGGCGAATATCTTTTCCTCTCTTTTTTGGGGAGCGGATCGCGAGGCCTTGTAGTCATTGTTGGAGACTCTGTCGTGCGTATACCGGTCAAGTATGGCCTAGTCCTTGCCTTGGTCCACTTCATTCTCTCGGCGTGTATCGTACTGCTTGGACGGTCCGATCCTGACAACCTCATGCTGTTCTTTATTGTTGATTTTCCTATCATGATGGTGGTTGATTCTCTTGCGGTAACGTGGCTCTTTGAGCTAATGTCTGTCCCTGGGGATTCGGGCGTCACGCCGTTTATTGTGCTGGGAACTCTATTCTATTTGACCGTTGGCGTTTGCTTGGGACTGGTCGTTTCACGCTTGCGTCAGAATCGTTCAATACCCCCGGGGGGCTGTCGTGAATGCGGTTACAATCTGACGGGCAATGAATCGGGCATTTGCCCGGAATGTGGAACGGCCATTCGGACGGCCGGATAGTTCGACGACTTTGACAGCTCGACGGAAGATTTTAAGGGGTCGGGAGTCGTTTTTGTGGGCCCAATGAGCAGGAGTCAAGAAAACGACTCCCGACCCCTTAAAATGCTCTAAAATGCTCCGCTCTGTGCGGCTGCCTGCGCTGATCGGCAATCGTCGGTGTGACAGCGTTTTCGCGATTCCTCGATCGCGAACCGGGCGGCTTCCCAGTTCTGTTGACGGATCATGACGTTGGCAATGTGGATGAAGGGCCAGGGGTTTTCGGGGTGCGCTTCGGAAAAGCGCTGCATGTCGTTTATCAATAATCGGACAGCCTGCGGAACGCCTGTGTCGAGCAGCTTTTCGGTGGCGGCGATGGATTCGGGGTATTGACCGGTTCGCATGCGCAACGCGACATTTGCGAGCAGGCTGACCGCGCGCGGGTGGGCCGGCCAATCGCGCGGTGTCCATGTTGTGGCTGGCTGATTGCTTGGTTCAATGTGTGACATGAGCTGTTCGAGGAGTTCGTTTCCGCGACGAATGTCACCGGCTTCGATAAGTGCGAACGCGGTCCACGCTCGGAGGCTGATGTCGTTTGGTGCCTGGTTGTAGGCATTGATGGCCAGTGCGGCTGCGGCGTCGCGGCGGTTAAGGTCGATGGCCAACTGGATGCCGGCGGCGACGAGTTTTACGTTGGTCGGGTCGCGGTTTAGCGTGGATTCAAAGAATGCTAACGCTCGATTCGGGTCTGCTTGGCGGGCGAGAAGGCGACTTTTGTTGATGGCAGCCGTAATGTTGCCCGCATCGAGGGCGAGCGCCCGGTCGTAGGCTTGGCCTGCATCGAGCGGTTGATTCAATCGCTCACAGGCTACGCCGAGGTTGGTCCATGCGGCTGCGTTTTCCGGCACCCAGCCGAGCAGGTCGGTCAACCGTTTTCGAGCTTCCGCGAAGCGACCGGCAGCCAGGTCGACCTCAGCCAGTCGCAGATGCGCGGTCACGTCGTACGGATTGTTTTCGAGAACCTGCTGCCATGTCTTGACGGCGTCTTCGGTGCGGCCTGCGTCGCGGTAGAGGGCGGCGAGGGGCAGCAGGGCGGGATTGTAGAATGGCATAATCTCGACGGCTTTTTCGTAGTTCGCGATGGCTGAATCGGTCTGACCGAGATGGGCCTGGATTTGTGCGATGCGCGAATAGCACTTGCCGTAATCGGGATCGACCTTGATGGCCTGTTGCAGTGATGCGAGGGCCTGGCCGTGGAGGCCTAGGCGGAACTGAGCCATCCCGACAACCTGAAAGACTTCGCAGGCCATCTGCTCGGGATGTCGTTTCAGGTCTTCGACGGCGCGTGCGATGGCTTCTTCATAGCGACCGTCGCGGTAGTACGCCCAGGCTGCTGCTTCGTAAACGCCGGGGTCGTCGGGGCTGATGACGATCATGCGTTCGGCTGAGGCGATGTTGTCGCGGTAGTGGGCCTGCACGGACCACGAGGTGGCGAGGAGCGAGATGACGACGGCTGATCCACCGACGTACGCGATCGCGTTTACCGCTGTCGGGCGGCGTGTGCGTCGGCGCAGGTAGAGGAAACCAGCCACGAGCAATGTGGCGGCGATCCAGACGAGTCCGACATTGGGCAGATAGACGTAGCGGTCGGCTGCGAGCGCACGCCGGGCGGGCACGATGGGCAGGGTCGGCGCGACGGCTGCGAGGAACCAGAACATTCCGAGTAGGCCGACGGGGGCGCGTTTCGCCGTCGCGGCGATGACGACGAAAACCAGCCCGACCGTTACAGCCGCTGAGAGAACGAAGGGCGATGTCCAGGTGATGTCGGCGGGCGGCGGATACCACGGTGACAGGCCCACCGGTATGACGAATTGTCGGAAATACTGAGCGAGCGCGCAGATCACGTAGATCACCGGCGAGCCGGCCATCTCGTCTCCGGCGCGTTCGAACATCTTCTCGCTGCTGGAGATGTTGAACACGGTGAACGCAGCCGTCACGACTGCCACCGCGATCCACAGAATCACCCATTGTCTGTCCGGTTTTTTGCGGCGGACGATGGTAAAGACGGCGGCCAACAGTGGCAGGGCGACGCTGATCTTGCTCATGTGCGCGAGGAAGGTGAATACGAGTGTCAGCGCTGCAGCCGGTATGGACTTGCGCTCGGCGAAGCGTTCAAAGGAGAGCACGGTCAACATGGTGAAGAAGAAGCTGAGGAGCATCATACGCCCGTTGATCCACGCGATCGGCTCGGATGCTAGGGGATGAACGGCGAAGATGGCTGCTGCGACGACGGCGATTGAGAGTTTTGCGGACAGTCGCCGCACAACCAGCAGCACGAGGATGGCGTTGGCTGCGTGGATGATGGTGTTGGTCAGATGGAAAAGCCACGCACCCGCCTGCGGCCCTTCGGTTACGGGCAGGAGGTTCAGCCATCTGAGTAGCGTGAAATCGAGCGAGAAGCTGATGAGCGGGATGGGCTGATACAGGTCGCGGTGGACGATTGTCAGGATTTTCCAGGCGTGCTCGGGGGAGGGGTGGTTCACGAGCACGTGGTTGAGGACGAGGTGGTAGTCGTCTCCGGCGAGAAAACCGCCTTTCAGCGAAGGCCAACCCGCGAGGAGGGCGAGGGCGAACGTCGCGGCTGCGTACGGCAGTACATTCTTGGTTTTGGGATGCTGTTGCAGGTTCACGGAGGTCGGTTCACCGTTTCTTGAAAAGACGTCGCCCCGGTTCGACGGGCCGACTCGGCGCATTGTCACGAATCAATTGACGGGTTGGGTGCCCCACGGCTTTAGCCGTGGGGACGTCGAATTCAGGGGTCTTTCGACTTCCCCACCTCTGAAGAGGTGGGGCACCCACGCATCGTTCCATGCGCGACAGAGCACTGGCTTCGGCCGTATCGTACCATTGTCTGGCGGATCGTTCCAAAGGCGGCGGTTTGGGGTGCGGGGTGTGCGATTTGCCCGGCTTTGCGGCGGGGGCTAAGATGCCTCCGTTTTGAATACGACGTTCACCCAAGTGTAAAGCGGAGATCGGCCCGATGTTTAAGTTTCTGAGTAGAGTCGTGCTGTGTATGGCGGCGTCGGCCGTCGTGGTTGTCGGCTGTGCATCGCCGCAAAGTGCAGTTTCGCATGTCGGGCGCGGTGCGTATGTTGATCAAGGTTCGCCGTCACTCGGCTTGCATGTTGATCCGGGCGCATTCGCACAGCACGTTTCCATTTTGGCTGACGACAGCATGACCGGTCGCGGCGTGGGCACGCCGGGGATCGACATGGCGGCTGGATACATCGCGGGCCAGTTCGCGTCGATCGGACTCGAACCGGGCGGTGACGACGGTACGTATTTTCAGACGTTTGAGATGGCAACGGGCACGTCACTTACTGACGAATGCATGTTAAGAGTTGACGGAGTTGAAGCGTCAATTGCGTGCGGCGAAGATTTTACCCCCTTCAGATTTTCATCGAACGACGCCTTCGACGGGGACGTTGTCTTCGTTGGGTATGGCATCGTCAATCCCGAGAAGAGCCACAACGACTACGAGGGCGTGGATGTCAACGGCAAGGTTGTGTTGATGCTCCGTCGCGAGCCTCCCGATTGGGCTGACGGTGGTCGATCAACGCGGTACGCCAGTTTTCGCGCGAAGGTTTACGAGGCCCGCGATGCCGGTGCGGCGGCGGTGCTGATTGTTAATCGCGTGGAGGACGGTGCATCGGACCGGTTGATGCGTTTCGGTCGGGGTGGTGGCCGATTCGGTGTCCCGTCGTATCACATCACGCAGGAGCTGGCTGGGAAGATTTTGGCGGCGGGCAACCTGCCGGAGCTGGAGTCCTTGCAGAATCGTCTGGATGAGGGCGAGAATGTTTCGACACCGGTGGCGGGCGTTCATGCCGCGGGACAGGCTGGCATCGAAGTGGAGACGGCGGAGGTGCGCAACGTTCTCGGTATTATTCGCGGCGAGGGGCCTTTGGCGCATGAGTTCGTCGCCATCGGTGGGCACTACGATCATCTGGGTAACTCGGTGCCGCGAATGCCGTCTTTCGGTCAACCGCGTTCGACGGAGGCAGAAATTCACAACGGCGCCGACGACAATGCGTCGGGAACGGCTGGCGTGATTGAGGTGGGTCGCGTGCTGGCGGGGCAGCACCCTCTGAAGAGAAGCGTCCTCTTGATGACTTACACCGGCGAGGAAACGGGGCTTATCGGTAGCAAGCACTACGTGGAAAACCCCACAGTACCGATTGAAGATACCGTAGCCATGCTGAACATGGACATGATCGGCAGGATGAATGACGAAGCCACGATTCAGGTTTTCGGCACGGAAGCGGCTGAGGAGTTCGATGAGATGATGTCGCACCTTGCGATCGCGGCGGGCATGTCCCTTCGGGCCAGTGCCAGTGCGGTCGGCCCCAGTGATCACACGTCGTTCTATCGCAAGAAGATTCCCTCGATGCACTTTTTCACGGGTTTGCACGGCGATTATCACCGCCCCGGCGACGATACCGACAAGGTCAACATGGAGGGCGGGGCGCGTTCGGCGGAGTTGGTGGCGGCTACTGCGCTGGAGATTATCAACGCGGACCGCCGCCCGACGTACAAGAAGCCAGTGGCCCGCACCGGTAGGTCATCGCTGATGAGCAGCGACACCGGCGAGGTGCAGGCATCGACTCGTCCGCGTGTGGTGATGGGCGTCATGCCTTCGTACATGGATACGGAAAAGCGTGAGGGTATGGAGATCGACGGTGTGTCCGCGGCTGGCCCTGCTGAGAAGGCGGGCTTGAAAGGCGGCGACCTGATTCTGAAGATCGGCAATACCGACGTTGGCAGTGTGTACGATTACATGGGCGCGCTGCGCAACAACAAGCCGGGTGATGTCGTCACCGTCATCATCAAACGCGGCGACAAGCAAATGGACATGAAGGTGAAACTCGCAGGCCAATAGACGTGCGTTGAACCCGGTATCGCGTATGCCGCAGACTGAATTCCAAAACAACGCTCACCGTCACGACGTTCGCGTGCGCTACGCCGAATGCGATCCGATGGGCTACCTTCATCACGCCAAGTATTTTGAATACCTGGAGGAGGCGCGCACGCACGCGCTGCGCGAGCAGGGAATCTCCTATCGTGATCTGGAGGCTGCCGATGTTTTCTTCGTCGTCGCACATCTGGAGTGCAAGTTTCATCGCCCGATTCGCTACGACGACGTGGTGACGGTGGAGACGTCCATCTCGCGATTCACGCGCACACGCATCGACCACGCCTATCGGATGCTTATTGACGGTGAGTTGAAATCCACGGCGGCGACGACGCTTGCCTGCGTGGGGCGCGACGGCAGGCCTATGGTCATGCCCGATCAGATTTGGTCCATTCATCAGCACACCCAGCCGCGTCACGCAGCCCCAAAGGAGACATGATGGTTGGGGAGGATTTTACGCCCGCATCGACCACGCGGCGACGCTTCATGGGATTCGTCGCGGTCGGTGCGATGGGGTACGTGGCGTTTCGCGACGGTGCGGTCAGCTTGGCATGCGCCGCCGGCAAGGACGCATCGAGTGACTCAGCCGGGGCGTTGGCGGGCGACGAATCATTCTGGTCGCACATTCAGCAGGCATTCGCGGTCGATCGCAGTGTCATCAATTTGAACAACGGCGGGGTGAATCCGTCTCCGCGCATGACACAGGACGCGCTCCGGCGTCACTTGGAATTCAGCAATCAGATTCCGTCGCGTAATCTGTGGCACGTGCTTGATCCGCAGATCGAACTTGTGCGGCAGAGGTTGGCGCGGCAGTTCGGGTGCGATGCGGAAGAGTTGGCCATCACGCGGAACACGAGTGAATCGCTTGAGATCGCATTGTATGGTCTGGACCTTGAGCCGGGCGACGAGATTTTGACTACGGATCAAGACTACCCGCGCATGATCAACACGCTCAAACAGCGCGAGCAGCGCGACGGGATCAAGCTGGTTACCTTCGACATTCCCAACCCACCCGGTTCGCTGGCAGAGTTGACGCGGGCGTTCGAGAGCCGCGTTACGTCGCGTACGCGTGCGCTGCTCGTCTCGCATATGACCACCTATACCGGGCAGGTTTTTCCGGTGGCAGACGTGTGTCGCATGGCCAGGGCGAAGGGCATCACCACAATTGTCGATGGCGCGCACGCCTTTGGCCAGATTGTCTACGACGGCGGCGCTGTCGGGGCTGACTTTTATGGGACAAGCCTGCACAAGTGGCTGCACGCGCCCATCGGCACGGGGTTTCTGTATGTTCGCAGAGACCGCATCGAGCGCCATTGGCCTTTGATGGCCGCCCCCGATCCCAGGGCGAACGACATCAGAAAATTCGAGGAGATCGGCACGCATCCGTCGGCTCCGCGATTGGCGATCGCGGAAGCACTCGTCTTCCAGGAAGGCATAGGCCCGAAGCGAAAGGAGGCGCGCCTGCGCTTTCTGCGCGACCGTTTCGCGAAACGACTCACACAAAACGACCGCGTCCGATTCTTCACAAGCCTAAAGCCTGAACAATCATGCGCGATCGCCACCATCGGTTTTGAGGGCATCGGCACGGCTGCCCTGCAAAGCCATCTGTGGAAAAAGCACAAGATTTACACGATCGCGATCCGGTACGGGAAAATCGACGGGCTGCGCATCTCGCCGAATGTTTACACTACTCTTGGCGAAATCGATTTCTTTTGCGACGTTGTTGAAGGCGTAATCAGGAACGGTCTTCCGAAATCTGTGTGAGTGCGGATCATCAACGCCGTCGCAAGCGGCACATTATTGCTCCAAGCCCTACTTTAGGTGGAGACAGGATTGCACAACTCTGCGTCAGCTTTCGCTTGAAACCATCGCACAAGAAACGGTATGCTCGTGCCGGTCGGGTGTAGGTGCAGCGCGTCACGAACCGATGTATTTGTGTTGAGTCGGCCCTCAAGTTTGCTTCGCTCATTCCGCTTGCAAAGAGGAGAACAAGCGTTGCGACGATTCTTGTTGATGTGGACTGTTTCCTGTGCAGCGGGTTCGTCTCTGACGGCGCAAACCGTTCATGAACCGGGCTTGATTCTCGAAACGGTCGTTGCGGGCCTGCAGCGCGCGACGTCGATGGTTTTCCTGGACAACAGCACCTTTCTGGTCAACGAGCAATCGGGACGCGTGAGGCTTGTCCAAAACGGGGTGCTGCAGCCCCAGCCCGTGCTGACGGTTCCCGTAACGGGTGGGCTGGAACCAGGGTTGCACGGCATGGTCAAGGATCCTGACTTCGCCGAAAACGGATTCATTTACGCATACTATTCACGGGCGGGCACGAACATTCGCATCTCGCGATTTCATTGGACCGGAACGGAGCTAGACGCTTCGTCGGAATTCGTGGTGCATGAAATCCCCGCCATGTCCACAGGCCACCACGGCGGCATTCTCGCTTTCGGTTTGGACGGAACGTTGTTTGTCTGCAATGGCGATCAGCACGTCAACACGCAGACGACCAACTTCAACACGGCTACAACGATTGAGGTCGGGGTTGTCTTGCGCATGAATCGCGACGGGAGCGTTCCGGCTGACAATCCCTTCGCATCGGTCTCCGGGTGGGAGTACATCTACTCGTACGGCGGGCGCAATCAATACGGGATTGGCATTGATCCACTCACGGGCGAGTTGTGGCAATCGGAGAACGGTCCTGACAACGGATTCCTCGACGAGGTCAATTTGATGACGGCTGGCACCAACAGTGGTTGGGAAGAGGTGTTCGGTTTTGCTCCAACCCCTCCGGCGGGTTTGTACGAGGTCGACGGCGCGCATTATAGTGATCCGGAATTTGTGACGGGTGTCAAAGCTTCGCCCACCGCGGTAACGTTTCAGCCGAGTCCCGTCATGGGGGCCAACGTCTGGAACGATGTGTTCGTTGGCGAAGGACATTTCTCATCCAACCGGCGTATCTACCGATTCGATCTGAACAATGCACGCGACGGGTTCGTATTCGGCGATCCCAATCTGTCAGGCGATCATTTCGGAGCGACCTATGTGGAGATGACGTCGATCATTTTCGCTGAAGGGTTTCAGATTATCACCGACATCGAAATCGCACCCAACGGATTCATGTACGTCGTGACGTGGGCCGGTACGGTCTATCGCATCAGGCCCGACCATCCTACCGGCGACGCCGACGCAGACGGAGACATCGACAAAGCTGACTTCGCCCAGATGCAAACGTGCTTCACAGGGGCGGGCGGCAATGCGTCGGCGGCCTGTCGGGCAGCGTTCGATTTCGACAGCGACGACGACATTGATTCAGCCGACTTTGCAGCTTACCTCGACACAACCAGTGGGCCGATCATTTTGCAATAGAATGGTGTTGACTTCGATCGCGTGACAAGCGGGAACAGCCGCTCGTACAGACCGACACATGCCCGTTGACTCACGAACGGTCAGCGTGCTCTGCCGACGGCGAATACGCTGAGCCGATGCGTTCCGAGGCTGCTGGACGTGAAGATGAAATAGTCAGGCTCGAAGTTCGGCGGTACGAGTTCGCGCAGCGCGTTTGGGACAGAAACCGCCACAGTCACGCTGATCGGCAGGGGGGTACTGCCTGCCGAATCGCCGGATCCGCCAATGAGCAGCAGCAGTCGGCCTTGCGCGTCGAAGAGGTGGATACGGGCAAATTCGGAATCCGCAACGAACACAACACCGTCAGGCCCCACAGCCAATTGACGCGGTTTGGCTAAGTCGCCGTACCGGTCGCCGGGTTGGCCTATCTGATCGAGCGGTTGGCCGGTTGCACTGAAGTGTTGCACGCGACCATTGAACATGTCGCTGACGTACAGAGTTCCGTCGCCCGCGACAGCCACACCCGTCGGGAAGTACAGCTTTCCGGGTTCGCTGCCGACGCCACCGAACGAGAAGAGCAAGTCTCCGCTGTCAATGTCGAAGGCGTCAATGTGGTGTGCTGCGATGTCAGCCACGTACAAGCGGCCAGCGTGCGTCGCGACTGCGACGGGGCGATAGGCTTCACGGTCGGCTGGACGGTACGCCCGCCCCGAATTTCCACCCTCGTCAAACGAACGCACAACACCGCCATCGGAATCCGCAATGAAGCTGCGTCCGCTCTGATCCACCGCGACCCCAACCGGTTCGCTGAACGCGCTTTGATCGCCAAGAACCTCTGTTGCGCCGGTTTCGAGATTCCAGACGTGAACGGAATTGTACTCAGTGTCACACACAAAAAGTCGGTTGTTCGCATAGGCCAACCCCGCCGGACGACCGACGAACGGAACGACGCGATCGCCGCGCACGGATTCGGCAAAAGTCAGTGGCCGAGGTGTGATCTCGTCGAGGCTGTTGAAGGATTTCAATTGGACCACGCGGGCCTGACCCGGATTGGACGGAAAGTAAACGATCTGCGTTCGCGTCTTCGGCGCGGCGCAGCCTGTCAGCACCAAGACCGCACACAATGCGACTAGGCCTGCCAACGGGCGGAGTCGATGCGCGAAGCGGTGCGGCGATGCGGGTTTCGTATCCACGTCGGCAACACTCGGTCGCTCATTTGCAGTTTCTGTCATTTGAACCATTTCGAGCGATCGCTATTTGTTGTGGCAGGTCAGACAAAGGGCGCTTCCCTTATTGCTCTTGACCAGCATTTTGTCCACGCCGGACTGATTGTGCGGATCGTGGCAGGAGATGCACTCGACGCGATCGTCCGGCAGGGTGACCGCGCCGTCGGCTGTCACGATGTTGGCTGGGTGAAAACCGGAATCGATGTTCGGAAACTTAATGCCGACCGGGTGATCGCTCGTGCCATGCCCGGTTGAGAACAAGCCCGGGTGTTGCGTGTAGACGAATCGCGTTTTCCTGGTTTCGGTGGGGATCGTGTCCCGTGCGATCGTGCCGTCGTGACAGCGAATGCACATCAGTGTTCCGTTCCCCGGAGCGATATCCTGCGGCGGTGTGCCGAATGTGCGCTCGAGGTCCGCGTCGGGATCCCACAGCGGAGCGGCTTTGGGCATCTGCGACTGATGCGGCACGTGGCAGGCACCGCAGCCGTCACCCTCAGACCATTCCGCACGGGTGAAATCGTGCTTGGAGCCTTTCAGGTCCGCGACCGCCAACCCGGTTATCAGTGAGGATATCGTGACTGCGATCGCGACACGCTTCCAATGTATCATTTTCATTGCCCTGCTCCCGCATTGGTCCTGATCCGTCGCGACGACGCAGCCGTCTTGCCGCCCGTACTGTTGAAATACGGCAGTTCGATGTGTGCGAATCCGTGACAGGTCAGCGTGCAGTTGCCGGACAGTCGTCCGGTGTCCTGGTATTCTAGACGCAAGCCCGACGGCGTGGCGGCTGGGCTGACGATCGATAGATCGAAGTTGATCAAACTGCCGTGGTTGGTGGCATTCCCTTGCCCGCGATTAACCCCGTGTGCATCGTGGCAGGCGCTGCACGGTGCGCGAATAGCCAAAATATGCCGGCGGTGCCTTGCGAAGCTGTCGTCATTCAGAATGCTGTCGCGATTGTGACATTTGTAGCACAAAGCGTACGCTTCAGCCGATTCCGCAGTGAAGTCCGCCGTCTCGTAGTTTCGTTCGAGCAGAGGTTCAAAGATCGAACCGTGAGGCCCATTCGCTCCGGACCCGCTGGCTGAGCGGGCATTGTCGCTGCTGTGGCAATCCGTGCAGGAAATCACGTCGCCCACGCGGTAGGGCGGTAGAAGGCTGACCACGTCACTGTTGCGTCTCGGCCCTGCCACCGGATGGAATGATGGGTTCGATGTTTGGAATTCCAGTCGCGTATTGGTTTGGGTGACGTCCCGGCTGATCGTGATGCGCGGGCGGGCCACACTGTCTCCGTGACACTTGAAGCAGATTTCATACGTGAAATCCGCATTGTCTGTCTCTCGACCTGTGATTGTTACACCGGAAACGAACTCGATGGCTCCGCGGACGCGTGCCCCGCGTGCTCCAGCCGCCACGGGTCCGGTTGAGCTTTTGGCTGCGTGCGGGTTGTGGCAGTCCGCACAGACAACGTGGCGACGCATGGTGAACGGTGATTCCGTCGGATCGTGGTCCCTGCCGAAATCGCGACTGTCGTGGGCGCTGAATTTGCCCACCTCGGATGCGATGTTGAAACGGGCGACGCTTCCGTCGTGACAGTTCAGGCAGTTGTCGTCGTCACCCGAGTGGCGCAGCAGTTGCTCCCTGCCCGGAGCGGAGTGAATGCGATGGCAGTTCATGCAGCCATTGTCACGAACGGAATCGTATTTGAGTCGTAGGGTCGGATCGACCGTTCTACTCGAGACGCGCTTGGGGCTGAGCGCGTGCGCGGATTGATGCCAGCCGTCTCGATCGTGGCAGGTGACGCAGATGGCTGACATCTGGTCGGTGATGCGCAGGAAGTCGCCCAGTTGGTTGTTGTGCGGATCGTGACAGGTCGAGCAGTGCATTTCATTGTGGGCCCCGAGCGGCAATATGGGGCTGACGATCTCCGGCGGGCGGATCTGCGAATCAATGTTGGAGAGTGCTCGATCATAACGAAACCCGATCGGGTGATCGTCGGACAGATCATTGGTCAGGTCCGAGGTTCCGGGCGGCATCGTCCGAGCCGTCACGACAATCGGATCGTTGACGTTGCGTGACAGCACGTTGCCAAGCGCCATAGAGCCGTCGTGGCAGCTCAGACACATCTTGGACGAGCCGGACGGCTGATCGATACGGGCGTCGGTGGTCGAACTGCGATAGACGCGGTAATGCGTGCGCGGATTTTCACGATTCCACAGCGGCGTTTGCGGGGCTGCGTTGTGTGGTGCGTGGCAGAAAATACAAATGCGCCCCTCATCGACCGCGCGAATCGGGTTCGGACTGCGGGCGGAAAGGTCGTGCGGCGAATTCACAATGGACTCGTCCGCCATCGCGACGGACGCGCCGACAACGCACGCCACCACCGCCCAATGTCGTGTACCCTGAATCATGGTTCCGCTCCGACGTATTCGAACACCTGAATTCTGCGATTCCCCGCGTCCGCCACCCAGATGCGGTCATCACCGTCGATGGCCAACCCCGCCGGCAGTGAGAACGCACCCTTCTCACTACCCTCCTCGCCCCATGCCATCAAGAGTTGGCCCGCATCATTGAAAACCTGGATATTCTCAAAGTGAGCATCCGCCACAAAGAGGTGGCCTGCCGAATCAAACGCAACGCCCTTGGGCAGGGAAAAATCACCGGCCCCGTCACCCTTTTGACCGAAAGACGCGAGGCAGCCGCCGTCGAGACTCAGCAACTGCACCCGAGCGTTGGCCCCGTCCGCGATGAGCAATCGCTCGCCGTCGTTGGCGATGTGCGACGGAAAATTGAATTGGCCGCAATCCGTGCCGCGCGATCCGATGACGGCTGTCTCCGCGCCGGCTCGGTCGAATACGTGGATGTTGTGTCCGCCGCCGTCGACAACGTAAAGTCGATCGCGTGACGGTACATAGGTCACACCCACCGGACGTTTCAATATCCCTTGGCCAAAGTGTCTCAGATGGCGTCCGTTGAGGTCGAGGGCGATGACTTCCCCGCGTCCGCCGTCGACGATGTAGAGTTCGTCGCCCGCCCACGCAGCGCCGACCGGAACCTCGAAACGCTCGTCGGACCAGCCTCGCGTAAGCGTGTGCGTGCGGTTCGCAAGGTCGATGATGTGAACAGCCGCCAGCGAAACGTCGGTGACAGCCAGCCACGTGTTGTTGGCGTGAACCGCGATGGCGTGCGGGCCTGAAAACGCGATCGGCGGCCTCACACCACGGAAGGCAGCCTTGAACGACTCTCCGGACGACACCTCAGCGTTCAGGTCTTCACTGCCGCGCAGCACGCCGACGAATCGGATGCGTGGAGCAGCCGGCGACGCAGGCCAAACGCGCGGCGTGCCGATCTGCTCGAACAAAGGCCCCCGCGCCCGCCCGCAACCGTCGAGCAGAACAATCGACAGGACACAGATGCCGATCTGCGCGCAGCGAGACCATCCCCCAGTCAGGGTCGGTTTCTTGTCGTAAGCATGTCGTCCGATGCAATCCGTCACGTCGTCAGCATCCTAATGTCATCCTCACCAGAATGTCGTCCTCACCCGTTTAGCCGTGTCGCGTGCGACACGAGAAGCGCCTCGCAGGTCGGCGGTCCCAAAACATACAACATTCACGTACCACCGCGCTAGTGTACCGTCACGACTCAATTGGCGGGCCGGGTGCCCCACGGCTTTAGCCGTGGGGGAGTCGAATCCAAGGGCTATTCGACTTCCCCACCTCTGAAGAGGTGGGGCACCCACACTTTGTTTCAAGCTTTACAAAGCACTACCGCCGCGCCAAAACATTCCGAAAGTCCCTTCGTATACGGAAGAATACACCGAAGTCGTTCTCTTCCGATCCCGGCAGATCAAGCCGGTCGTAATCCAAAGTCAGTTCGCCTTCCAGTTGCCCCATCTTGAAGTTCACACCCGCCGACGCATCCCAGCCCTGCGTAATGCCGCGACTCGAATCGCTCTGGTATCGATAAGCCACCCGTTCGATCGTCGAAATATCGCGCGACAATCGCCACCGGTGATCCAGCTCCACATCCACCATAGTCACGTTGCGATTGTCCAAACCACCCTCGAACAACAAACGCGAAAAACGGGCTGACGTGTCCACCGTGTGATCCGTTCGCTGAACGATATGAACCAGCCCGTTGATGTGGAACGCATCGTATGGCTCTACCGTATCGTCGAAGATTTCGTACTCCACGCCAAGCGTGTAGCCGGTCTGCTCGTAACGCAGGCCGAGGCGATGGTGATCCGTCCGATCCGCCCGCCGGGCAAAACCGGATGACACGTCGTCTTCCTGGTTGCGATACGAAAGACGGTAGTAAGGCGTCAAGCCGCCGGTGAACCGCTGCTCGATCGAAAAGTCGC
This sequence comes from Phycisphaerae bacterium, assembly GCA_029260215.1. Classification (GTDB taxonomy): domain Bacteria; phylum Planctomycetota; class Phycisphaerae; order UBA1845; family UBA1845; genus OFTM258. The sequence continues at coordinate 9,367 of JAJDDQ010000033.1, read as the reverse complement.
TGCGAATCGTGTCCAGCGTGCCGTCCTGCGGTGTGCTGATCTGATAGTCGATGAGCACGGAGTCCCCATCCGCGATCAAGCCCGTCCGCACGCGCCGAAGCCGGGCGACGTTGCCTTGACGCACGACGATGTAATCGATCCCCGGGCGATACAGGCGACGATTGCTGCTGTCGGTCACCACGATGGAACTGAACACCACGTTACGATTGCGAAGCCGAACATCGACCGGCTCGCGAAACGTAGCCGACTCGTCCAGGACAATGCGTTGACCATCGTCGCCGCTGACCTCTTCCGTGTCGTAGGCCAATGACAGGTTGGCGTACAAATGCCCCCAACGGTTGCTGCGGTTGTACTGCCAGTTGACCGACCCGCCGTATTGAACGGTGTTGATATCGTTCTCCACGTCTTCGTAAAGACCGAACAGATCGATCGTCGTCGTCAGGTTCGTGTAAACCTGATGGACAGCCTGAAAGTCAAACCGCTGTGTTTCGACATCCAGCCCCGCGTAGCGCTCGCGGTTGAACTGGTAACGATACGTCGTACTGAAATCCTTGCTGTGAAGAAGTCGTAACTCCGGCCCGACCTCGAAAATGTCCCGCGCGAAATCGCCGGACTCCTCCTGCCAGCGGACGCGCGTGTTGAGCGTGTGCTTATCTTCAGGCCCGAAGGCGAGCTCGTGATCGACCCTGAACAGATCGCGCGTCGTCTTGAACAGGTCGCGCGTGCCCTGATATTCCTGTTCCGTTTCGGCGTGCTCGTAGTTGACCTTGAGTTGTTGCGTGTCGGAGATGTTCCAGTCGGTGTGGTAGCGCAGCACGCTGTCGAGGTATTGCTCATTGTCCAGGCTGTCGCGATTGCCCGAGCGATCCGTACGCCGAAAATCATACGACAATTCCATCGGAAGCTTCGCATGTGCATAGGTCCAGCTCGTACCAAAGGTGGTCGTCCGCTGCTTCAATGTTGGCTGAAAACGACGGTTGATGCGGTCGTCGTTTCGCCGTCCGTACACCGACCCCGAGAATTTTTTGCCTTGCAGGAAGTTCATGCGCGCGTTGTATTCCAGCAGGTAGCCGTTGTCGTTGTCGGTACGCGTTCCGAAGACGCCGCGCTCGTCGAATCGATTCTGTGCGAGTGCGAAACTCAGGTCCGCCCGATAGTTGATGAATCGCGGGTCCAGAATCGAACCAGCCAGGTCGAACCCTACGCGCTCCTCAAAACCCGACTCCCGATTGGTCTGCCGCCGCCGCCGAGGCCGAGGTCCGCTGCGAACCTTGGATTCCACGTCGATGTAATCGTATTGGGCTTCGATCTCGAAATAGGCGTCGCCGACATCGAGCGTAAACCAGCGGGTAGCCGTTTCGTCGGTCTTGTCCTTTTCCTGGGCAAGCGCGGGCAGGCCAATCGACGTCGCGAAGGCGATGGAAGCCAATAATATGAGTCGTTGCGTCTTAACCGCGGCGCCCATCGTCGGACCTCGAAGACTGTGTCGCCCGCCATCGCGCACCACGCCAAGGGCGATCGGGCGAACGACCGTGCGGCGAGACTAGGCGAACAAACCACTCATCGCAACGATCTTTTTCAGCTTCACACTTCCATCCCCCCCAAGACCTCCTCGAAAACGCACTGCCAAACAGAACCGCGACAATGATGTTGCATGCTGCCGCGGGTTCATTAGTATTTGTGAGAATGGCACCGAAAGACTTTGCGACATCAACGCGATTTGAAAGGCGTTCGACATGCGAAAGACAGCGTGCCTGGCAACACTGACCTTCGCGGTTGCGATCGCGATCAGTTGCTCGACCGAGTCGCGACTCCGCCTGAAGAACTTCTTCTTCGAAATTCCGCAGCCAGCCCCCGTCGCAGCAGTCGCGCCGGAATCAGGTGTCGCTGTTCCCGAAACCGAGAAGTCCGACGAACCCGGTTCGCAACTAGCCGCCAATGTACGTTCGATTCACGAGCCGTACCGCGCCCACCAATGTTCAGCCTGTCACACACCGTCGCAGTACATGAAGCCCAAATCCAACTTCATGGACACCTGCGCCGAGTGTCACGAAGATTATTTCTCCGATCGTGTCACGCACGCACCTGTCAGCGAAGGGGAATGTCTCGCCTGCCACAACCCGCACCGTTCCAGCCATCTGGCATTGCTGAATCTCTCCGTGCTCGAAACCTGTGCAGATTGCCACGATTACCCGGAAGACCTCAGCCAGCCCGCACACGCCGGTGACAACGCGTCGAATTGCATCGCTTGTCACGATGCCCATTTCGGCGGCGAATTCCTCTTGAAACCGGGACGACCCAACAGCCGGAACGGGAAATAGAACATGCGCTACAAGAACATTCTCCAACGTCAGCCCCTACGTTTCGCGTCATTTTCTGCCATCGCCGCGTTGGTTGCGACGTGCGGCTGCGGAACGGATGCCCGTTTTCTCATTCTTGACGCCCTCACCGTCCAGGGGCAGACCTCGCTCGATCTGCTGCTGACGGATATCGCCGTCACGTTGGACGAAAATCTCCCCGAACCGCCGATCGACGGTGGAAATAACGGCGGCGGAGTCGATTCCGGAGCCGGCGACGCCCTAGCCGACCCGGTAGCCTCTCTGGGCGAAGAATTCTTTAACAACAACGGTTGCACCGGATGCCACTGCGACGACGCGTCAGGCGGGTGCGCCCTGGACGCTCCCGTCCTCGTCGGTGCCGTTTTTGAGACCCTGAATCGGCAGCTTCGTCAATCCGGCGGTCATTTCAGCGCTCCGCCCGACATTTCCGACCAGCAGCTCGCCAATCTCGAAGCCTTTCTCGCCTCGCTTTAGATCAGCTTCGCTCTAAGTTATGCGGCCAGCCACGAACTCAATTCGCGCGGATGACCCTGAACATCGCTGAGATTGCGACGACTGTTTGTCACGCAACCCGTTTTTTGAAGCGCCAGCACCTGTCTCCAAGGCAACAATTTCCGATTGTACCGCTTCGGATATATGGGCTGGTATTGCCTGTTGTGCCTGACTTGAAAAACTTTCGCTGCCAGCCTCGAGAACGTCCGTTAAGGCTTGACTTTCGATAGGTGCTTTTGGTAGTTATAGGGATGTGACAAACAGGGTCCGGTAGTCCGCGCATGGAAACGTGTGCAGGGTGCCACCCAAATCGAACGCCGTTTTGCCCGGTTTTCATGGTGCCTCGTGGGTACCGTGGCCAAGAACGGCTGACTGTTCGGACCTGTTCATGAGTCGTACGAGCGACAACAAATTGGGATGTGGCCGCGGCTTCGCGATGCTGCGCATTGCGCCCGCACTCGTGCTGTCTGCCTATGTCTTGGCGGCTGCGCTGGCCACCCCGAAGCTGCCTTGGCTTGGGCTGTTGGCCATACTGCCCGTGTTGTGGTCGGTTCGTGTTTTGACACCCGTTTGGGCTTGCATCGGCGGAGCGGTTTGGGGCGTGAGCCTTCTCGGATTCGCACAGCTTTTCGACTCATTCAACTTTGAAATCACTCTGACGAACATCGCGCTCGTAGCTGGCGCCCCGGCGCTGTACGCGTTCCTTGGTTCAGTCATGACCAGGCGGATTGGCTTCAGCCCGTTCCTGCTCAGCTATGGCTGGATACTGGTCGAGTTGGCCATTCGCCCGCTGGCCTTCAGGCATGGCCTCTTGGCGGGCACGCAGGAGAACAGCCTTCTGCTGTCGCTCCTCGGTCGTGGTTTGGGTTATGTTTCGATCGCGCTGGTTCTGGCTTTTGCGAGCGCTTGGCTCGTGGAAATCATTGTCCGCGTCCGCAACGGCCAATATGCCGTTACGTTTTCACATTGCATCGATAAGTCTGTCGCGCTGATCGTGCTGCGGACCGATCGTTTGTTTGCCCGCTGTGTACCAGCGATTTCACGCCCCCGCGCCCCGCCAGCTCTCGCGTCTCTCCACGCTTGAAATCCCGCGCTTGTGCATTCAAGCGCTCCCGGTTTGAGGAAAGGTAAAGGAAAAATTCGAAGCTGTCGCGCCGGTCGTCTCTTAGTGGGGAGGAACACGCGCGGCACGGAGGAATCTGGAAAGGTTACGATATGACTAGTAGAAAGTGGATGCCCGTTCTGTGTACGGCCCTGAGCGTCGCTTTGATTGCGGCCCAGGCGTCGAACGCGCAGAACCGTATTGAAGAAGGCTTCTCCAAGGGTGGCAATGGCGAAGTCGCCAACATCAGCGGCCTCGACAAGTACGAGGCGGTAAAGATGGCCCGCCAGGCTGACAAGCCGCAGAATCAACCGGCGGAAGGACCAGGCCCCGCCAATGACCTGTGTCTGACCGCAACTGCGGTTGGTGACGGATCGTTCGCGTTCGACACGACCGGTGCGACCCTTGATGCAACAGCCCCAGTTGCCTGCGACGGCAACTTGGGTCCAGCCGTCTGGTTTGCATACACCGCTTCCTGCACGGGTACCGTGTCGGTTGGTGCGGGATGCAACGACGCCATCGAGCCGGACACCGTCCTTGAGGTCTTCACTGGAGGGACATGTCCTCCGCCAGCGGCGACAACGCTCGGTTGTGCTGACGACACCTGCGGTACAGGATCCGGTTTCGCTGCTTTGACCGGCGGAGCCGTGATGTCAGGAAACGTCTACCTGATCCGTATCAGCGGATTCAATGGTGCGGCTGAGGTCGGCACACTCGATATTTCCTGTGCTCCGGCTGCTGCGGAAATCTGCGATGACGGCCTGGACAACGACGTCGATGGCGACATCGACTGTGCCGACGCTGATTGCGTAGCGGACCCGCATTGCAATATCCCGGTGAATGATCTTTGTGCCGGTGCGACAGCGGTCGGCGAAGGATCGTTCGCGTTCGATACAAATTTGGCCACGCTCGATGGGTCTGCTCCTGCGGCTTGCGACGGAAATCTTGGTCCAGCCGTCTGGTTTGCGTACACCGCGACCTGCACCGGTGGTGCGTTGATTGAGGCTGGCTGCAATGATGCTGCCGAGCCTGATACTGTTCTTGAGGTTTTCGGTGAAGGCACTTGTGCGGGCCTCGCGACGACCATCGGTTGTGCCGATGACACGTGCGGCACCGGCTCCGGCTTTGCCGCCGATGCGAACGTCTCCGTTGTCGCTGGAAACACCTACATGATCCGCCTCGGCGGTTTCAATGGTGGTTCTGAGCTTGGAACGCTCGATATTTCCTGTGCGTCCAACGATGATTGCGTGGGTGCGGTCGCGGTTGGCGACGGATCACACGCTTTTGATACAACCGGCGCGACACTCGACGGAACGGCTCCAATCGCTTGTGACGCCAACCTGGCCGACGACGTCTGGTTTGCTTACACCGCTTCATGCACGGGCCAAGTGACGGCCGGTGCGGGATGCGCCGATGCAGTCGAGCCGGATACGGTTTTGGAAATCTTTGGCGAGGGCACCTGTCCGCCGGTGGCTGCCATCGGTTGTGCGGATGATACCTGCGGTTTGGGTTCCGGATTCGCCGCAGAGGCCAGCGCTTTGGTAACGTCAGGCAACACCTACCTGATGCGCGTCAGCGGCTTCAACGGCAGTGATGAGACGGGTACGCTCGACATCGCTTGCCTCGCCTCCGCTCCCGAAGATTGTGCCGACGGCATCGACAACGACTTCGATGGCGACATCGACTGTGCCGACGCTGATTGCGCCGGGGCGCCCGCTTGCGGCTGCCCCTGTGGTGCGGTCATCTCGGTCTTCCCGCATGTTGAGGATTTCGAGGACGACGCGTTGTGCGCCGGAACCTGCGGATCCGCTTGCACGATCGGTCCGGACTGGGCCAACGAATCCGGCGACAGCAATGATTGGCAGGTTGATGAGGGCGGAACCGGTTCGCCGGGCACCGGTCCGAGCGTCGACCACACGATCGGCGATGCGACGGGTAACTACGCCTACATGGAAGCCAGCACGCCGTGTACCGATGACACGCTCAATTTGCTGAGTTCCTGCTACGACACGACCGCTGTGACCAATCCGGAGCTCGGTTTCTGGTATCACATGCTCGGTGCGGACCGCGGAGAGCTCTCCGTTTCGTTCAGCACGGACGACTGCACGTCGTTCTCCGTGCCGACCGTGATCGCCACGGGCACCCAGGGCGATGTCTGGTTGAAGGCCACTGTGGCTTTGCCGTCCAGTGCGACGTTGCGCATCCGTATCACGGGTGTTGGCGGCGGCGGCTTTGCGGGTGACATGGCCATCGACGATATCGAGGTTGGACCGTCCGCATGCGGCGACACGGTTTGTGACGCCGGTATCGGTGAAGATCAGTGCAACTGTGCGATCGACTGTGGTGCGGCTCCTGCCAACGAAGGCACTTGCGGCGACGCCATCGACAACGACTGCGACGGGCTTATCGATTGTTTCGACATCGATTGTGCCGGTCTCGACGGTTGCCTGGTCAACGATTTCTGTGACAACCGGACGGCGATCTTCGATGGTGTCAACGCCGTCGATTCGACCGGTGCTTCCGTCGACGGCATGGCCCACCCGGGGACCGGCTGCGAGTACGGTACAGACGGCGGCCAGCTCTTCGCTGACATCTGGTTCAACTACAACGCGACCTGCACGGGTACGCTTGTGGCCAGCACGTGCAACGACGGTGACCCGACCACGGGCGACACCGGGCACGATACGCGTATCGCGATTTATGACGCGGGCGGCGCTGATTGCAGCGTTCTGCCGTGTCCGCCGACCGGTGCCGAGCTTGTTGAGTGCAACGACGACGGTGCAGGATGTGCGGGTTTCTCTTCCATCGCTTCAACGGCCGTTGTGGCTGGCAATTGCTACAAGATTCGCCTTGGCGGATTTTCGCCAGCACAGCTAGGCCCATCAAACTTGGCCATCACTTGCGTCCTTCCGACTGGTGCCTGCTGCTACGCAGGATTCTGTGCTACCGATTTGACGCAGCCTGACTGCGAAGCTGGTGGTGGTGTGTACCAGGGTGACGATTCGGATTGCACGGCTGCATGCACCAATGGTGTTGATGCGCGAATCAATGAGTTGCGCATTGACAATCCGGGTTCGGATGACGAGTACTTCGAAATCGTCGGCACGCCCGGTACGTCGCTCGACGGCCTGACCTACATGACCATCGGTGACGATGGTGGTGACGGCAGCGGTAACCCCGGTAGTCGTAGTGGTAGCATCGAGGAAGCTGTCGACTTGACCGGCCTGGTGATTCCCGCCGATGGTTATCTGGTTGTGGGTGATGCTGTCTTCGCCGGCACGTTCGGTGCGCCTGACCTCGAGGTTTCTCTGAACTTTGAGAATGGTGAAAACCTGACGCATATGCTTGTCGCGGGCTTCAACTCTGCGGTGGGTAACTTGGTTGACACCAATCGCGATGGCAACATTGACGCACCTGCGTGGGCCGGTATCCAGGATGCTATCTCGCTCGTCGAGACGGCCAATCCGCCGACCAGCGAATTCAACGAGTGGGATTACATGTTCGACGGTCAGGGCGGCCAAACTGGTGGCGTCGGACCGGACGGCAACTTTGTCCCCGCTCACGTTTATCGTTGTGAAGATACCACGGGCGATTTCGCGATCGGCTCGTTCGGTTCTCCGGACGCCTTTGAGACGCCGGGTGCCATGAACGGATGTTGCGGAAACGGTACCGTGGATGCGGGCGAGGAATGCGACGATGGCAACAACGACGACGGCGACTGCTGCTCGTCCACGTGCACGTTGGATGCCTCCGGGTCCGCCTGTGGCGACGCCACGGATACGACCTGCAACCCAGCCGACACCTGTGACGGTGCTGGGACATGTCAGGACAACCTCGCGTCGATGGGCACCGCCTGCGGCGATGGCACGGACGACGATTGCCTGAACCCGGATACCTGTGACGGTGCGGGTACATGCCTTGGCAATGACGAAGCTGACGGCACGGGTTGCGGCGACGTTTTGGATACCGAATGCACGGATCCGGACACCTGCCTTGCCGGTGTGTGTCAGGACAATCACGCGATGTCCGGCGCCGCTTGTGGTGACGGCACGGATGATGATTGCCTGAACCCGGACACCTGTGACGGTGCCGGCATGTGCCAGGGCAATGACGAGGCCGATGGCACGTCGTGTGGCAGCTCCGCCAACTCGGACTGCACGGATCCGGACACCTGCCTCGCCGGTGCGTGTCAGGATAACGATGCTTCCAACGGTACCGCATGCGGCGACGGTTCGGACACGGAATGCACCGATCCGGACACCTGCAACGGTAGCGGCATGTGCTCGCCCAATCACGCCTCCTCTGGCACCGATTGCGGCGACGCCGCGACGATTTGCAGTGACCAGGATACGTGCAATGGCCTGGGCAACTGCTTGGTGAACGATTTGTCGGATACCACCCTCTGTCGCGCGTCGGAAGACGAATGCGATCCGGAGGAACTCTGTGATGGTGCGGGCGAATGTCCCAGCGACTTCCAGATTCGCGCTTGCGGCGCTGATGACGGATGCTGCCCGGATTCCTGCAACTTCCAGAACGATCCGGACTGTGCGGAGTTCACCAACGTTCCGACGGTCAACCAGTGGGGCATGATCATCCTGTCGATGGTCTTTGTGCTCGGTCTGGTGATCAAGTTCCGTCGTCCGACGACTGCCTAAGCCTGATTCAGGTTTGGGTTAAGTAGATCATTCGCTCCGGTGTGTTTCGGGATAGCCCGAGGCACACCGGAGCTTTCTTTTTGCACGATTCCACCGCCCTGTCACCGCGATCCTTTCGAACCCAGCAAGCAGCGATTGGGATCACACTCCGTTGGTAGTTTCGGGAGGCTTGTTCAGCGAAGTCCTGCAATATCTCTCGGCTAGGACGTTCGTGAAGGGACGGCCATGTGGTTGAGATGCGCGCAGTCGATCCTGTAGAATGCTCCTGTATTCGTGTTTGAATTGTTCACTGCTTCAAGGATTCAGGGTGATTGGTCGTCCCTAAAAATCCGCCTGCGCAGTGGCAAGATACTTTTTCGGCTGGAATTGATTGTCCCGATTTGTGGTTTTGGCCTAGCCGGCCAGCGCGAGCACCGTCTGGATCGCGGATGCGCGCAGCGCAAAGACAAACCGCCCGGCGGCCCGGCAGTAAAGTTTCAACAGTTTTCGCAAATTCGGCCCGGCGGTGGCCAGCACAGCATCGATCGCGTCGCCGGGCAATCCCGCCAGGAAACATCGGCGCATCCCATTCTGGGTGGCACGGTCTGGCGCAGCCAGGCCGTGGTGTTCCGCAATTTCCACGGCCTACCGACTGCGCCGCCAGACCGTGAAACTATGAAGCGAGCCTCCCCTTGGGTACGTTCGGGGTCTTGAATCGGGGGTCGTATCCCCGACATGGAAGCCCCAGAACCTCAAAAAGGAGACTCACTATGTGGTCGATCGGAATCGATGTTCATCAG
>JAJDDQ010000032.1 GCA_029260215.1 Phycisphaerae bacterium | reverse complement strand
TTGCGAAAACTGTTGGGCCTTTACCGTCGGGCCGCCGGGCGGTTTGTCTTTGCGCTGCGCGCATCCGTGCTCCAGACGGTGCTCGCGCTGGCCGGCTGGCCCAGAGCCACAAAATGTGACTATCAATTCCAGCAATTCCAGCCGAAAAAATATCTCGCCGCCGCGTAGGAGGCTTTTTCAGGGACGACTAATGAGATAGACGCGCATCATTTCGAAGCCTATCTGCGCGAAGAAGGACTTGAGGCCATCATCCCCGAGCGTGCGACTCTGGGGGAATCGGACAAGCCGGGGCGCGAAGTGTTTTCGCGTTGCGCGAAGGCGCTGGTCAATGTGGGAAACAAAGATGATGGGGGGCACGATCGGATCATCGGCCTGCCGCTGGAAATTATTCCCGAGGTGAATCCGTTTGCCATATGCGCCGGTGAGCAATTCACGCTGCGCGTGCTCTTTCACGGTGAGTCGCTGCGGAATACGAAAGTCGTCTTTGTGAATAAGGGCAGGCCTCGGAAGCTGCTGTCGGCGCGTACGGATTCCGAAGGGCGTGCGAAGCTCATCGTCCCGGCGGGAGGCGTGTGGATGGCCACCACGATTCATATGACCCGGGCACCGGCTGGCGTCGATGCGGATTGGGAGAGTCTTTGGGCGTCGCTGACGTTTGAGGTTCCCAAAGATCAACGGCAAGCCGCCGGTGACGTGCGGTAGAACTGGCATTCCTCTGGGCCGCCAATTGGCGGCTTCGCGTGCGGCGACAAGCCGTGTCGCACGCAACCGGCCCCACAATCGAAGAGCTTCACTAAGATCAGGATGCGGCCCTCATCCTGCTCCACTTCGTCAATCCCTTCGTCACCAGCCTCCGCGGCATTCAGCAGGCAGGTTTGTACTGCCTCTGTTCGCTGGCGACATGTAGTTAGTTAATCAAGTTAATCATAGTGGATTTTTGGCTGAGTGTGGCGGGATTTACTGCTGGTTGTGTTTCACGTGAAACATTTGAACGACGCCGCGACTGGGTGGCGGATTCTTGGGGATGGTTTCCATAATCCGTCCCCGTTTCACGTGAAACATCCAGGTTGCACAGCGGCGGCCCGGTGATAATATCTGTGCGTCGCGAAACGCTTACAAAAGGTACTGCTCATGGTCGCCAAGGATCCAATGCCACGCCGCCTCGGACGAGGGCTTGACTCGTTGATTTCCAGCCTCGCCCCACCCGAGGTCGATGCTCAAACTCTGGAACCCGAGCCTGTAGCTGGTACGCCTGACTCGTCTGGCGATAATGCCGTCCAAGGCCATATCGTGCCGATTTCCTCGCTCAAACCCAACCCGGCCCAGCCAAGAACGGAATTCGATGAATCCAAGATCAACAAACTGGCTGAGTCCATTCGCGCCAATGGTATCATTCAGCCGATAACCGTGCGGCCTGCGCGAAATGGGTTTGAAATCGTCGCGGGCGAGCGGCGTTGGCGGGCGGCCCAACAGGCTGGCCTGGAAACGGTCCCCATTAGCGTGCGAAATGTTTCCAACGACCAAATGCTCGAACTCGCCCTGATAGAGAACATCCACCGCGAGGATCTAAACGCCATCGAACGGGCCAGGGCCTATCGCCAGTTCTGCGACGAAATCGGACTCAATGCCTCGGGGGTCGCCTCACGGCTTGGGGAAGATCGCACGACCGTGACGAATTACTTGCGATTGCTCGAATTGCCTGCCGAAATCCAAACATTGGTGGTTGATGGCGGATTGACGATGGGGCACGCTCGGTCGTTGGCAGGGTTGGAGGACGCATCATTGCAACTTCATCACGCGCAAAGGGTTATCGACAGAGGGCTTTCTGTTCGGGCGCTGGAGAAAGACATTCGGAAGCACCGTGTACGAAAACCTGTGAAAGTTGATAAGGTCGTTCCAGAACGAACGTTACCGGCACATCTCCGGGATATTGAAAAACGTTTTGAAGAGGTGTTGGGCACCAAAACCCGCATTACCCTCGGGATCAAGAAGTCAACCGGGCAGATCGCGATTCAGTTCTTCTCGGTCAGTGATTTTGAGCGAATTTGTCATCAGGTGGGCGTCATCGATCCTGAAGCTGAACGCGGCGACCGGCGCGGAAAGTCGTAAGAAAAACCAGCCCTACGGCAATTACGATCAATGAAGCCGGCGGACCGACAATCCAAAAGAACATGTTCCTGCCCGGTTTTTCGGACCAAGGCCAGTCGATGTAATGGCTACTCCCAGTGAGGGCGCGGCGTCTGCGTTTCGAAGTTCCTAGTCCGAGCTCGCTGGATGCGTCGCTGGCAAGTGCCCCGTTTCTCGAAAGGGGTGCGCCGTTCGCATCGGTGGATCGATTGGGCGAGAGGTAGGCAATCCACAATCCCGTGGAATACATTGATATAACGTCTATGTTGATGATATTATAGGACCTATCGAATTCGACGGCGTTTGTCGTACCTTTTCCGGAACCTGAGTGATACCGTTTTTCCGCGGATGATCGCAGATTCGGTGATTGCGATACTGCGGATTCGGTTTCCGTGCGAACCGGCGCAAGTGCGGTAGCCAAGAGGTGGTCGATCTCGACGAGAAGTTCTTCGATCAGCGCAAAAGCTGCGTCGCGGTGCATGCCGGACAGGTCGACGGGGACATGGGGGGCGTCAGGGGCGGTGAGGCTGGTCGACGGTCGAATCGGATGGGTGGGGATGTCGGCAGTGCATAAAGAGGCTGCGGCCAGGATCGGCATGAAAACCAATCTCTGGAAGATTCTTGCGCGATGAGATTTCACAGCCTGCGTACGCATAGGCCCCGATCCGGCGGATTGTTCCCGACCTTGCCAACTGTACCGAGCGAACAGCCATCAAAGCAAGCGTGAGTTTCGGCGCGGACGGTGCAGGGGGGCGATAAACTCGCGGTGGTCCACCGTTTTTTCCAACGGTACGATTCTTGCGTCCGATTGTTGACGGCTTTGGGTTGTCGTGGACCGGCTGGGCGGTTATCGGCACTTCCGTGGCGGTACAGTTTTAAGTTAAGTAAAATAACCAAATCGTTCTTATCGCTCCTTAGTGCGGGTGTCGCATTGGGCTGTGTGTTTCTGCTTGAGGCATCAGCGTGGGGATTGGAGTTGATTCGGCAGCGCTGATGCTGCATGATCGTGCGTGGGGCTAGTGCTTCATTGCGCCTGTTATGTGTGTATTTTTGCAAACCGCACCGTTCGTGATTGCATTTTGGTTGTACGCAGGGGTGTGGTTCGTGTCGCACGCGACACGGCTAATCGGGCGAGGGTGAGATAAGGTACGAACAACGTGACTTGCTTCGGTAGTTTGAGTTTACTGCAACAACATTGGAGATGCATCGATGATTAAGGCGGTTGATTTGCGGAAGGGTAAGACGGTCGTTCATGAGGGCGAAATATACACGGTGCATGAATCTCAGCATGTGGCGAAGGGCAACAAGCGGAGCTACATGCAGACGAAACTCAAGCATCTCAAAAGCGGGACGATGAAGGAGTTTCGTTTTACGGTTGATGCGCGGCTTGAGGTGCCGTTCGTCGAGAGCAAGGAGTACGAGTACCTCTATCAGGACGGTTCCGGGTATGTTCTGATGGACACGACTTCGTACGATCAGATCACTGTGGCAGGTGATCTTTTCGGGGACGCGTTGCGGTTTCTCAAAGAGAACGAAAAGGTGACCGGGACATTATGCGAAGATCAACTCATCTCGATGGAGCTTCCGATTGTTGTCGAGTTGACGGTCAAGGACGCTCCGCCCGTGGTCAAGGGGGCGACGGCTACCAACCAGTCGAAAGAGGCGATCATGGAGACGGGTGCCAAGGTCCGCGTACCGCCGTTTATCGAGCCTGGCGAGCGCATTCGTGTCGACACGCGCACCGGCGACTACATGGATCGCGCCAAATAGCCTTCGATTGAAGCGACATTTTTAATTCTGCGCCTGGGCCGAATCATTTCGTCAGATTGGTTTGGGTCCGCCGATCAGCCGTTCTCATTGGGCGGTTCGCTTGATATAATGCGGAGCAGGGAAAGCGGTGACGCCGCAGCGTTTCCGCATGGGTTGCGGGTGCGCGATTGCCATCGCCGAGTGATGTCGGACGCGGGAATAGAAGTGCTCCCCCCAAGGCGAGCAAGTTTCCATAATCAAAAGGGACGGCTATGAAGATTAAGTGGATGGGATTATATACCTTGGCAGCGATCGGGGCTGCGAGTGTTGGCAGCAATGCGTTGGCGGGTGGCGAACTCTCGGCGATACGTGTCGCTACAGGTTTGAATCGTCCCGTCGAGTTGACGGCGGCTCCGGGTGATACGGACCGCATGTTCATTGTTGAGCAGCGGGGCATTATCAAGATTCTCGATCTGAATACGAATACGGTTCTCGCAACGCCGTTTCTGAACATCGACGCATTGGTAAGCAACGGGTATACGGGCAACGGTGAGCGAGGTTTGTTGTCAATGGCGTTTCACCCGAATTACTTCGTCGCCGGTGATCCGAACGAGGGGTATTTCTTCGTCCACTACAACAACAACGGCGGCACGTCGACGATTGCCCGTTACAAAGTTTCCGCCGATCCGAATGTGGCTGACGCCGGCAACGTGCTGACCATTATGCTTCTCGGTCAGCCGTTTCCGAATCACAACGGCGGGCAGATCATGTTCGGTCCTTGTGACGGCTACCTGTACATAGGATTCGGCGACGGAGGGGCGGCCAATGATCCGAGCAATCGCGCGCAAAACTTGAATCTTCTGCTGGGCAAGATGTTGCGTATCGATGTCAACAACGCGATGGGCGGCAGTCCGTATGTGATTCCGGCGGACAATCCGTTTGTAGGCCAAGCGGCGCGTGAGGAGATTTGGGCTTACGGTCTTCGCAATCCATGGCGCACCAGTTTCGACCGCATCACAGGCGACATGTACATCGGTGACGTTGGCCAGAATGCTCGCGAGGAAATCGATTTTCAGCCCGCGTCCAGTGGCGGCGGCGAGAATTACGGTTGGCGGTGCATGGAGGGCAATCGTTGTACGTCACTTTCCGGCTGCACGTGCTTTGACAACGCTCTGACCGATCCCATTCACGAGTTCGTCTGGGGTTCCCAAGGCCGATCCATCACGGGCGGCTACGTGTATCGCGGCTGCGAGATGCCGTCATTCCAAGGTCATTACTTCTTTGCCGATTTTCTCTCCAATCGCATCTGGTCCTTCAAGCAGGTGGGTGGCGTCGCGACCGAGGTTGTGCGTCGCGATCTTGATATTAATCCTCCCGACATCGGAGGAACCATCGTCCAGATCGCGGCGTTCGGTCAGGATGAGACCGGTGAGCTTTACATCGTTAGTCGCGGCGGTGCGACGACGGGCCGGATTTACAAGATTGTTCCCGAAGGTACGCCAGCTCCGGGCAAAGGAAGCGGTCCTGCCATCGATCACAGCGGTTCCGATGCGTTGTTCAGCGGCTACATCGACCCCCGGGCCGAGAGCACAAACGGGGCTGACCTGAACTTTGGTCCCACCGAATTGACGATCACATTCACCGAGCCGATTGTGGCTTCGGACTGCACGTTGACCGATGCGTCGGTTTTCAGCGTGTCAGCGACCGGCGACGACGTCCCGGTGGTGACGGATGTTGAGACCTGCGACCACAAGACATTCACGGTCAAGCTGGATCGGCCTT
This sequence comes from Phycisphaerae bacterium, assembly GCA_029260215.1. Classification (GTDB taxonomy): domain Bacteria; phylum Planctomycetota; class Phycisphaerae; order UBA1845; family UBA1845; genus OFTM258. The sequence continues at coordinate 64,073 of JAJDDQ010000032.1, read as the reverse complement.
TGCCGCTTCAGGAGTGGACGACGATTGTCGCATCCGGCGTTCAGAATCTGGGTGGTACCGCCATCGCGGCGGCGGGTAATCAGGGCCCGGGCGTGGACGAGGATGATCGCATCGACATCGGCTTCCTGCCGGCGGATGTGGATCAAACCGGCACGGTTGCCCCCTTCGACCTGCTTGTGTTCCGTCAGTACGTGAACGGACTGGTCACACCGGATCAGGGTGCGATCGTCGATTTCGCCGATATGGACCGCAACGGATCGATTTCGCCGTTCGATCTTCTTCGCTTTCGCCAGCTCATCAACGGTGTGTCGCCGTCGACACGCGCGTGGGACGGAGAGACGATGAATAACGATCAGCCGTAAGCGATCGACTGCTTTCAACGAACCATTCGAGAGGCCCGCGACGATGATGTCGCGGGCCTCTTTGCGTGTGTCCGAGCATGTTCGTTGGCGCAACGAGCGCAACCATCGAAAACCTGTTTGCGCGCGTGTATGTGCATGACACAACCCCAAAATGACTTCGTTTGATCGTTCGGATTCGCGTGAACCGAACGACGGCATGCGCGCGAAATCGTGCAAAACGTGTTGCGCGCGACGTTGCGTCAATCTCTTTTTGCCGAAATCCAAAAATTTTTTTGAGGGGGCGAATTCGATCGTCCCGCACCAATCGCTGCGCTTGGGTTGCGGCGCAGGTGTGTTTCCTTCGTGAGACGACATGTTCCTATTGGGAGAGATGGTCAACACGTTTTAGTGTGCTTCGGTGGTTGAGTTCTTGCTGGCGGAGCAGCAAGCGCGCAATACTGGTTGGCGATCAAGCCGGCGACCGTAACGCGCATCACGTTGTGTCACATCTTCTCGTGTACAACAAAACCTCCCGTTTTTTCCGAATAAACTGCGCGTTGTGCAAATCTGGTCGCGTTACGAGAGCGATTCGTGCGACAGCTTGAGAACATTGCTGGTGAACCATTACGCCGCGGGTTGTTTGTCGCCGGGCACGTAAAGGTATGTTGTTGTTCATGATTGTTCGTGAGTGCCATAGAATGGCACTGGTTAGCACGGCGATCGTTTTGGGGTCGCGTGGGTGGCTTCGCGCGTTGTGTCTCACGTCGGCGGAACACCATAATGTGTGCGCCAAAGATGGTCGTGCTGCACAAAAAGTTTTTGACAGCCCTAAAACGACGTGTACCATTTTTTTAATGAAAGGAGGTGACCTATGGCTAAAAAGCGTAAGGCCGCCAAGAAGACTGCCAAGAAGGCAGCTAAGAAGACAGCCAAGAAGGCTGTGAAGAAAACGGCAAAGAAGAAAACTGCCAAGAAGAAGACTGCCAAGAAGCGCAAGAAGTAGTTCACGCGTTTCAGGTGGTCGCGTGCCGATTCGCTCGACCCACGCCACGGCGGCCGAGCATGGCGCACGCAGCCAATCGCCTTGTTGTAAGGCGAATGAAAATCAGGTGGAAGATGCCCGTCGCCACGGGGGCATCTTCCACCTTTTTCGTTACGGGTGCATCAGGGCTGGGGGTCGCATAAGCGGCAAGCCCGGCGCCCCTCACGGCGGGCGGTGACGGCGGATTCGAAGTACATGAGATTGTCGTCGCTGATCTGTTTTGCGAATCGACAACTGGGCACGTGGAAAACCACCGATCTCCTGCTTCCGACGAATCTGCCGCCCGCGGTACGTTTGGCGGCGGAAGGCTCCGTCGTTCGGGCGCGGATGCCTGCGACCGTGGGCAAGCCCGCTGCCTCCCACGCACCCCCGATCAGGTCGGCAGTCAGCCTCGACGCCATCGTCAACCGCTCAACCACGAGCGGTCCGCAGCGGGCGTGCACCGCATCAACATATTCAGCCTGTCGTTGTTTCATCTCGCGGCGATTGGTGATTTCCAATTCGAGCAAGGTTTCACGGTCAGCTTCAAGAATGGGCTCCGCTGATTTGAGTGAATCGAGTACGACGGCGAATGCGACCGCGGCAGCGTCGGTTACGGGTTCGTAGTCGGATACCTCCACATGAACAGCCTGGGCGTACTCGGTCGAACGGGTCGCGATCAAGCCGACTTCGAACCGTGCGCGTACGGTGGCCAGCGAGCTGGGACCGTGAGGGCCGCGAGAGATCGAGAACACTGCGTTGCCGTTTGATTTTCCGGTCGCGCCTGTTGTTGTACGAAGGGGTAAGGCAGCATCGGTGGCGAAATGAGCGAGGTGGCCTGCCGATTTGATGATGTCCGTCTCGGAGCCTGAACGGAAGGCTTTGACGAGTTGATCGAAGCATGCCTCGACGGCCCACGGCAGCGTCCCGCCGGTGTGAAGGGCGTGCTTTCGGTACAGGATTCCGGCGAGTCGCTTGTCTCTTGGAAAACGCAGCGCTGCTTCGATTCGTGCAGCCGTCGACTGGTTTTCGGATTCGATATCGATCTGGATGTCATGCCATCGGACGCGTTTGCGCATCTTCGCGTCCCTGGTCCAATCGTGGCCTGGTTCGGTCGCGAAGTGGGCGAATTCTTCGGATCGCAACCGGAACATGGATGCGATGTCGGCGGGGAGCGCGTCGGTCGATTCGAACGCGACAATGCGGTGGGCGGCTTGAGCCTCGTTTGACCGTTCGCCGGCCGACACGACGAGCGGGAGGCAGAAGCATAGGCCTATGATGGTCGGTATGCGGTTCATTGAAAACCTCGCGTCCGTCGGAATCCGGGACGTGATTCCACGTGCTTGCCGGACAACATTGTGCCCAGCGTGTCGCCCTATTTGGATTCGAACATGTTGGCCACGCTTCCGAGGACGGACCCTTCGCCCTTGCCCCGCGCGAACGTGCCCGCAAGTCGACCAGCCAGTCGCGAAAACGGGAGCGACTGAAGCCAAACGCAACCCGGGCCTCGCAGTGTCGCGAGGAACAGGCCTTCGCCGCCGAACATCATCGTTTTGATGCCGCCGGCCCGTTCGATGTTGTAATCCACTGTGGGCTGAAGGGCGACGAGGCAGCCAGTGTCAATGCGCAAGGTTTCACCGGCAGCGAGTTCCTTGCGGCAGACGGTTCCACCGGCATGCACAAAGGCGATCCCGTCGCCGCGGATACGCTGCATGATGAACCCCTCGCCGCCGAAAAGAGCTGTCCCGATGCGTTTCTGAAAAGCGATTCCGACCTCGGTGCCTCGGGCCGCACACAGGAACGCGGATTTTTGACAATGAATCTCGCCACCGAGTTCGTCGATGTGCATGGGCACGATGCTACCGGGGTACGGCGCGGCGAAGGCGACGCGCTCGCGCTGGGTGCTGACCGCGCCGAAGGTGGTGAGGAAAAGCGATTCCCCCGTAATCATACGCTTGCCAGCCGAAAAAAGTTTGTCCATAAATCCGGTTTCGCGCGAGGCGTCGCCGAAAATTGTTTGCATGCGGATGCCGTCGGTCATGTACATCATCGCACCGGCCTCGGCGATGACGACCTCGTCGGGGTCCAGTGTGACTTCAACGTACTGCATGTCGTCGCCGAAAATCTCGTAGTCAATTTCGTCGGCGACGCGCTGCTTCGGCGGTTGAGGTGGGGCTGAGCGACCGGAAAGCGCCTGCGCAATCGAGGCCACGTGTCGAGCCTCGGTCCAATCGCTTATGCCGGGGCCGTAGACCAGGGTGTTCGGCCCGCCGGCATCCGGTAGCGATTTGATGAATTCTTCCCAGCCGATCGGGCCGACCGTCTGACCGTTTCGAACGAAATACCATCCTGCGTCCTGTGCCATTTTTCGTGTCCTCCATCGCCGATCGGCGGCCTGTGGTTGCCAAGACTCTTGTCGTCACCGAGCATAGTGTAGCAGCTTGGGATTCGGGGATCGAATGGCTGGTCAAACAAGGAGGTTTACGGTGAAGCACATTATCGTGGTGTTTTTGGCGATCGGGAGTGCGGGGTGTGACAATTTGAGGGGCATTTTAGGGCAGTTGTCGATTGGTCCTTCGACGATCACGCTCGAACTCGTCAACGAAACCGACTTGCCGGTCGATCCAGCCGTTTTTGTCAGCGACCTGAGCGACGTGATAATTGAGGGTCTGACCGATTTTGTTCTAACGCTCGACGGTAACGAGCAGAATTTCGGCGATCTCGTACCGGGCGAAACGGTCACGCGGGTCTACGATTGCGACGATTTCAAAGCCGTCCAAGCCAGCGACGCGGAACTGATAACGGGGATCGGCATCTCACCCGATGACGATTCGGCGCTGTTTGTCGATGAGGAGGATTTCAGGTGCGGGGACACGCTCCGCATTACATATTCGGGCAGCATCACGAATTTCGACGCGCGTATTCGAGTAATCAGCCAGTTTTGATCGAACATCAGGATCAATCGTCTGACGGTTCTCGCGTTTTTTGAACGTGCGGCAGGACTTCGCGCTCCACGAATCGTGCGATTGCGTCGGCTGCGATGCGGTGGCCAGCGGGGTTGGGGTGTTCGTCCGTAGCGCTGATGCGCAATGCGGTTGCGTCGCGGTCACGAAAGGCGTCCAACAAGTCGAGAAAGGGTACATTCATCGCAGCGGCGTGCCGGGCCATCTTGTCGTGCATCGCCTTCAGCGGGTAAGCGTCCAGCCCCCATAACCACGGGAACATGACGACCGCATAGACCGCGCCATCCCCTTCCACATCGGCCTTGAGGCGTTCCAAGTGCCCTAACACGCTTTGCCACGCCTGTAGGCGTTTGAATGGTGAGTTGCCACCCTGAAAATAGTCGATCGTTCGCTGTTTCACGAGAAGGTAGCGAATGCGTGATTCGACGAATCGCCATGCGTGCGAGTAATCGGCGGCCATCGTTCGCCGGTTTTGCAGGCGATGAATGATTTTCAAGTCGTCGTAGAGATCGTGGCCCCAGTCGTTGCAATAGAGCACGTGTACGACGATGTCCGGGCGAATTTCCTCGCGAAGACGATGGTAAATTTGGGCCTGTGCTTCGGTGGCTGTTCCGGGCGCGCCGGCGTTGATGGTGACGCAGCGATCCTCCTGATCTTTGTTGAGCCGCTGCTCGACGAGGTGTACGAAGCATTCGTCCGGTTCGACGCTTGCGCCATAGGTAAAAGAGTCGCCCAAAAAGAGAATGCGAATCGTGTATTCGTCGCCGGGCGGGCTATCCCAAGACTCGCGCAGGTTAAGCCGGTTGCGTGTGTTGTTCACGAGGGCTGAGTTCTCACGCGAATCGGTCGGAATCGGCGGGTCGGGCGGCGAAACGCATCGGAACGCTGCTTCCAGAAGCAACACGCCGGACAACAGGCCCGCTCCAGCCGCGACCAACCGGAACCGCCAGGACTTTTTTCCATGCTCAAGGCTCACGCAGACATTATTGGCCAGGAAGCCGGGGGAACCAAGGCGTCGAAATAGGATGTCTCCCAAGGGCAGTGAATCACACGGAAGGGTTTTGTGCAGAGCGAGTTTGATTCCGGGTTCGCTCGCGGGTCGTTCGGAACGCAGGGCGCCGGGTCGCCCCGTGTCGATCAATGCGGGGCTGAGCCCCGACCGTTCGGAGGAATCTGTCGCTGATTGCACTGGAGGCGTTGCCTGTCTTGCCGGTCCAACCTACAATGCCGCCCCGGTTGGTTCAGGCCCGCTGCAAGCGGCCATGGATAAGCCAGCCAATCTCCCGGGGCCGTAGTTCAGTTGGGAGAACGCCTGCATGGCATGCAGGAGGTCTGGGGTTCGAGTCCCCACGGCTCCAGTCACATAACCCTTTGAGGTGGCATGGTTTGCGTCGGCATGGTCAGCCTAACTGGCCTTCCGGCTTTGGTCGTTTTCGGTCCGTACGTCACTTTGCACGTCACTTAGCTTCAAACCTGGCATCGATTCGCCGATCATCATGGCGTCCAAAGCCCACCGTGCACGGACATCATCGTCAGCGTCACGCTTAGAGTAATACGTCAACGTCGTGGCTACGTCCGAGTGTCCCATGTAGGCCTTCAGCACATCCGGAGACAGGCATCGCGCACCGTTTCTGCCGTAGCTCTTGCGCAGTGCGTGCACGGTCACAGGACCGTTGAGGGTGATTCCGGCTCTTGCCACGTATCGTTTCAGATCGCGGACGGTGTTGTTCACCATCATCCGGTTTTGCCACTCGCCACCCTGTTTTGACACCTTGTGCCACAATTCCCGGATGTGTTCGCATCGCTCAGGCGTGATGAACAGGTACGGGTGACCCTTCGGCAGCGTCGCCTTCAGCTTTGCCACCATCTCCACCGCGAATGCCGGTATAGGAATCGATCGCCGTTCATGGTCCTTAACCCGAAACGGTGGCGTATCGTCGGTCGCCTCACGTGGCCTCACATGCACATACTGAGTTTCAAGATCAACATCATCCGGGTGGCGCGAGAATGCCTCACCGAAACGGAGCCCAGTGCCATACAAAATAGCGTACACAGCCTTCTCACGGCTCGTCAGCGCTTCATCGATGATCGCATTCAACCCGGTCGGGCTAAAGTAGTGCCATCCGCGCCGGTCGTCCTCGTTGACCCTGAGCATGCGGATACCCGACATCGGCGACGATGCTATGTAGCCCCAGTCTTTTGCGTGCGAAAACATTGTTCCGAGATCACGCACGATTCCGTTACGCGACGACTTGGACAGCGGCTGGTCTTTCCTGGTATTCAACGAGATACGTTGCTCAGACAGAAACGACGAGACCTCATCAGTTGTGATCGTCCCGATACTGCGACCCTCACCAAACCACTTGACCAGCCGACCCAGGTTGTCGCGATAGATATTGATAGTCGCCGCACGAATGCCGTCCATCTTGCGGCGATCCTGATAGAGATCGACGAACACCCCCAGCGGCGTGTCACCTAGCCCACCCACCGGCTCGGGCGTTGGTTCATCGATGGGCACAACTTCCCCGCGCAGCTCCCGTGTCTTGCGGCTGGCGTAACGGTCCGCCTCACGCTGTTTGGGAAACGCCTTTCTCTTACGCCTCCGCATGCCGTCCTCTGTTGACTCAGACCAGCGCACCACCCACGGTCGAGTCGGGTTGCGCGGGTCTTTCACCACACTTGCGTTCCTAGGTCTCATTGAAAAAACCTCCAATGAAAGCCACAACCGAGACGGCTTAGCGCACAGGATGGCACTCCGGCCCTCACGGGTAACGGCGTCTCGGTTGTGGTGTTTCTCGGAGTACGATCATTCGATGCGCTCCTGTTTCTAAGCACCGCGACGATAACGAGCGTGGCCTGTGCATGGCAAGCTCTTTCTCAATTACGGTTGTCAGATGCAACCTTCACCTGGAGGAACCGCCGTATCTCGTCGAGCGGGTAAACGATAACCCGACCTACCTTGCAGCCCCGTAGGAGGCCCTTGTCGCGATAACGGCGGATGGTTTCGGCGGGTTTCACCGGCCCTCCAGGTTCGTCCAGACGGAGCATCGTGATCAGTTCCGACTCCGTCAAAACCAACGGCGCGGGTCGACAACCACCGGATCCATCGGGGAGATACGTTGTTGGTGGTGATGTAGTCTCCATCTCGGTCATCCAATCTCATCAACCATCATCGCGCACACACGCTATCTGGACTCTTCCAATCGCTTCCGCACAGGACGCCCACGCTGGGTAGCCGGTCTAAGACAAGCCAATGTCCGACACCAGCGATCACTCGCGCACTCAGCACCGAACGGGCTTCGTCACTGGTTCGGAGGTCGATGAGACTTGTGAATGGACCACAGGAAGTTCGAGTCATTTCGCGCTCTCCGACGACATGATCAATCTCGTTGTTCCACACCCGTGGGGGGAAAAATCCGGGTCGAGGGCAAACCAACGCCGTTCCTGGCGATTCGGAGCTCGCCCATCGGGGTGGAGGCTGTCGAAGACCCTGTCGACTCTCACCCATTCGATCGCGCCGCCACACCACTTGCATTTCGAATAACACTCTCGCTCGTCAGCCAGGGACCAGCGTTCACCCACGGGCACGGGTGCAGGCCTTGTTTGCTCACCAATGGCGTGACCAGCCGCCTCACCGACGGCGTCTCCATCGGGCGTTTGTGCCAAACCCTCATTCTTGGCCAAAAACTGCGGTGGCACAGGCGGCACAGGTGATTCTCTTAAGCGCCCTATTATTTTACTCTTCCATTCAGCAAACATTCCCTTACGCGTGCTCTGGGGGGGCACTTGTGCCATCTGTGCCAAATCCTTCATGATCGTCCCTCCGCGAGACCGATTCCCAGATACTCATTAAGTCGTTCGCCACCAGTGCCGCGCTTCTGTCGCCGTCTCACCGACGGGATCAACGACCGCAACCTCGTTCCGAACAAATTGCGCGAACCCTCCCGGTGTCCAGATTCATGGCACCATTGGCACCACACCAGCCACAGTGCGTTGCGTCCCACAGCCAGTGCCGGGTCGACCGTGCAGCAGTCCTCGACAAAGGCTCGAGTGGGGGAGGTGAGGGTGGAGAACTCTGCGAGAATCTCTGCTGACGCCGCCGGCTGTGTGAACTTTCCGTGCGCTCGGAGTTGGGCCAGCCCCTCGAGTGCCCAACGGAAGATCCCCGGTGATTCCCGCTCCAGCTTTTCGTCGAGCTGCCGATCTTCGCGACCGACAAACGACTGCCGGAAAGGCAATATGAGCATGCGTGACTCGAGGGCGTTGGCGTTGTCGCCGAATCGGGGCAACTCGTTGACCGCGAGCACAATCCGTGTCTGCAGCCGCGTGGTGACGGGCGGGAGATTCTTGCGATCGATGTCGATGGAGTCTTCCCCGGACACGCTCTTCAGAACTTCCAATACACCGAGCGCCTTATCGCCATGACCGAGGTGCGCGTCGGGGCAGATCGCCACCCGCTTGCCGATCAGCGACCATAGACCGAAACGTTCACCCAGGGCTGACAGACGCGGCGAAACACAATTGTCCGCACCGGCAACGCGCTCCAGGGCGCGGAGTACGGTCCCCTTTCCCGACCGCGGGGGCCCCTCCAGCAACATGATGGCGTGGTGACGGGTGTCGTTGGTGAGGCAATAGCCGAACCACTGCGACAACAATTCGATACACTGCTCGTCGCCATCAAAGAGCTGATCGAGCGTCTGAAACCATGTAGGGCACTCAGCGATCGGATCATAGGCGTATGGCAGGGCGAACGGCGAAAACCATCGCGGCGTGTGCGGCTTCAACTTTGCGGGACCTGCTAGCGCTTGGTCCAAATTAAGAAGCCCGTTTGACATTGCGATCAGGTTTGGCGCCGGAGAACGCCCCAGGTAAGCCGGTTGCTGGATGTCGAACGGAACGCGCAACTCTGCACCCATGCATGCGAGGACATCTCGGGCGATTGAGGGCCTCGCGCAGCCGCCACGTGCGTCGAGGAACAGAAGGACGGTAGCGACCATTTCGGAGGCGGGCACAATGCGATATTTCTTACCGTCCCACTTTTGGAATTCGTCTCGATACCAACGTAGCGTTGGCCCATCCGGCGCCGCGTGATACTCATCGATGAACATCCGGGCCCATTCCATCGGCACGAGCTTGCCTGGCACTTCCGCGGGCTTCGCGTCGGCGATCAGCTTGCAGAGCGATTCTTCCGGATCGACTTGTGCAACGAGGTAGTCATCGATGCCTGTCTTGCCGTCGTTGCACGCTGGGATACGCATCACCAATACCATGGCACCCTCGGCGGCCAAAGTTTCGGCTAACCGCGATTCGGCAAGTTGAACGGCATCATTCGTCACCACATCCGAGTCGAACGCGACAACGACGTGCTTGCCCTTCCATTTGATCGCAGAAAGTTCATCGATCAGTATACGCTTGCCAAATGCCCGGCCGGTGTCTGACCTCTGGCGCTTCTGTTGAAAAGCCCACACGCCGGGGATGCCGATACAGGGAGTGCCAAACTGAGAGACGCAGAGCGCTTTTTTTTCGCCCTCCGTGATGAGCACTGTCGTGGCTGACTCGATTTGATCACGAACGCCTGGCGGGATGTACGCGCGATTCTTTGACTTCCTTGGGGCTTCGTACTTCACCACGCGACCATCTTTATTTGTTCGCGGGAAGTCCAACTTTATGCGACTGTAGGGGTGCTTGTCGTGGCCGTTGGAGTGATACGGAAACAGGATTCCTGTTCCCCAGTCAACGTCGCGGACCGCCCAGCCTAGCGTAGTTCTTACCTCGCCGGACGTGATGCTTCGGATTCCAGCGGCCTCGACGGTCGCGTCGGTTAGCCCGCTTCCGTGGAGCTCGTCGCGGTGTTTGTCGTTAAGGGCCATCGGTCAACACTCCCTCAGCCAGAACAAGAACATTTTGATTCAGGCATCGGTTTCTTCCCTGATAGGATTCCGCTCGTTCGCAGCTCTCTCCATGAGGGCCTTGCGGACCGCCTTGACGCTGAAGCGCATGCGCCCCTCGGCTCGTAGGCATGGAATTCGACCGCCCTCTGCCTCGCGTCGTAACCAGCCGATCGGGAGGCGAAGTACGCGCCGAAGTCCGTGAAGGTTTACTAATTGGTTATTCATGCCCGGATACTACCGGGCGCGAAGTGTGCTAGTGTGTAATGTAGAGGTGTATTTGCGGTGTATTTCAGGATTCTTGTGGGTCGGCCAGCCGTTTTGATCCTTTGGTAGCGCCATCGACGACCAGCGTCCCCCATGCACTGTTGTTGCGGAATGTGTCCACTAACCGGTTCGACAGAAGGTCGGCACTTTCCATCAGGTAGCTAGTCGAAACGTCCGGCGTTCCGTTTTCCCATGCATCCCACAGGACCTTTACAACTGCTGCTTGACTTGACGTAAATGTATAATCGACACCGTACCAGTGAACCGATCGAAAGTCTGGAGAATGTCGCGTTGGAGACTTTGTGGCCGATGGAGAACGCTCGCCAAGGTCTTGTGATTGGTCCCACCGTTCTTCCCCTTTCCTGCACACTGGAAGTCCTATCCTGGTCGCTACATGCGGGTAGTGTTCCCAGATTTCAGGAACAAGGCAGCGCACAAGCCGGTCGGATTTGTCGTCCATTTTGCTGGCCAACTCGGTGATGTCGTCCCATTGCTCACCGTTCAGCCGTTGACGCGCCTCCCAGATGCACCCCCGGCCAGTCCGATTGATGTAATTCCACACGTCGGTCAACCCGAATCCTGAGTGGACGGAAACCCGGTCGATAAAGTGATCGAAAAAAGTGGGCTTATTGTCGCGCTCCTCGCTGGCCTGATCCGAATCCTCGTTGAGCCGTTCCCATTCCGTAGGATCGTGCTGGAATTCATCCCGGTTGCGCTTCGCGATTTCACAATCTTTCTCGAGCTTACTTAGGTTGGCCGTATCGGTCTTTGCATTTTTGAGACTCCGTTTCGCGTCCTCATAAGCGTCCACAAGCCGCTGCTTCTCCCCACACCTGATCGAGAATTTATGTGCACTCTCATCCCTTGCTGTCGATTTGGCGTCCCCTTGCACTCTCTCTTCGACAACATAGGCGTAGACTTTTTGGCAAAGCTCTCGGATATGCAAGTTCGCTAAGTCGTTCGACATGTCTCATTACTCCTGGTGGGGCGGGCGAGCGGATTATCACCGACAGAATGCCGCGCACTCAAGCGCACGCAGCTGACTAGAGCTTCCCAGCGGCTTTGCGCATTGTCAAAGACTGGTACCTAAAATGTCTACACCGACCAAGGTGCGTCCCTCGTGCCTGGCAATGTCCAGAAGCGCTCATCAACCGGGCCCCGCGTTGATCGCGAATTCGTCAGCGCCCGGGGAGGTGATTTGCGGCATTCCGGTAGTGGTGTTTCGCTTGTTTCTCGGTCTCGCTTTTTAGTATGATTTTAATCTACTAGGTCCGTGGGTTTTTCGCCTGAATTCTCCTCTCAACCCACTTTGCATAACGAGACGGACCAATTGAGTCTGTGGACCAGTTCTTGGGTAACTCGTTGCCAATTCAGCAGTAACGCCATGGTGCTTGGGCAAGAATAATCACTAGCGCTGTGAATATTCGATCACACGCGTACCTCAACCAATTCGCACGCATGAATTGCACGTGTGCCAAGACTCGTGATTTGAGGTGTCGTGATTTGCAAGTTAGCTCACGCGGACGTAAACTCGACGCGGAATCAAGAAAGGAACACGTCATGCAACACTTCAAATCATTCACGATCGTATTGGTAGCGTTAGGAAGTTCGAGGGTTCTCGCGCAGTGCGAAGACCCCGCCGCACTCTCCATCGGTACAATTGGCGTAGACCAAGACCCAACCGTCGTGGCTGAGTCAGTCGCCGTTGACCAAGATGACAACATCTTGATAGCAGGTTCAGTTTCATGCTGCGGTGACATCGATTTTGATCCGACAAATGGTTCTGACATATTCGATATTTCGTCCAACCCGGGAGGCGGGCTTTTTGCGACTAAGCTCTTCGCAGACGGTGCCTACGGTTGGACGCACGTCATTCACAAGGTTGCTGGAACCGCGAAATTCGACGACGAGGGAAACATATTTGTTGGCGGTTATTTCACGACGACGACGGACTTCGATCCCACATCAGGCGTTGACATGCGAAGCCCGATCGACAACGCGGATGCATTTTTATCAAAATGGAACGCGGACGGCACGTATCAATGGACGGTGACCTTCGGAGGCAAGGACTATGATCAAGTCGAGGCAATTGCGATTGACGATGACGGTAGCGCATTTGTCACGGGCAGCTTTCGTGGCAGCGTTGACCTGAATCCCGGCGGTTTGGATATCCACCACTCGCACGGCGGTAGTGACGCCTTCGTCATCAAGTTTACCAGCGATGGCTCCTTTGCCTGGAGTCACTCGTTCGGTGGCGTCAGCAATGATAGTGGGCTCGCTATCGCAGTTGACCGCTCAACCGGCGCGGTGCTTGTTGGTGGAATCTACTATGTCGCCGCCGACTTCGATCCCAGCGAATCGGTTGACGTCCAGGTCGCAAGCGGACAAGGCGATCTGTTCATTACAAAGTTCGAGGCGGACGGCGCATACAATAGTACCGTAACGCTCGGCAACTCCGAACAAGAGCAAGTAACAGGGCTCGCTGTTGATGACTTCGGCAATTGCTACGCGACGGGCGTCTTTCGGGGAACGGTCGACTTTGACCCAGGCATTGATGAGTTTTTCCAATCCTCCCTTTCTGGCAGCCCTGATGCCTTCGTTCTGAAACTTGGTCAATCCGGGTCGTTTCAATGGGCGCACGCCGTCGGTAGTGATTGGACCGAAGAAGCCCACGACATAGCACTTGATTCGCTTGGCAACGTCGCGATCACTGGGGCTTTTGGCGTCAACGCAACCGTCGCGGAAGTGCCTTTCGCTGATTTTGATTCCTCACCAGATGTGGACAATCATCCGCATCAAGGGAGCGGAGACATTTTCGTGACCGTATTTGATGGAAACAGCGGCGTATATGGCTGGACGGCGGTTGCGGGAAGTAGTTCGTCCCGAGAAAGAGGCCGTGGTGTAGCATACGATTCATCCGACAACGCTCATGTAACAGGGGACTTCTTGGGCGAGGTAGACTTCGATCCCGGTGACGGTGTCGATTCCCACGGCGAATTCTTTGATAGCGAAGAAAACGTCTTTCTTTGGACGCTTGAGCCACCAGACAGGCTTCGTCCGGTTCTCGTTCATGGCATAGGAGCACCCGGCGACACAAGACCATTCAGCGGGTACGTTGATCCGCGAGTTGAAAGCACAAACGGCAAGACGGTCGATCAAGGGATTGAGACGATTTCATTGCTGTTCAGTGAGATTGTTCAAGGTCCAAACGCAGAATCGCTTGGTGCTGAGTCGTTCGAAGTGATCACAACCGGAGGCGAGGCCCCGATCATTGCCAGCGTTGACGATAGCCAAAACCCCCTCGTTCACGTGACATTGGCAACGGCACCACCCCTGAGGGAGTGGACCACGATCATCGCCCACGTTGAGGACCTCTGTGGAAATCAGATCATGACGAAGGGCAACCTCGGGCCAGGTATCACCGAACCAGATCGCATCGATTTCGGCTTTCTTCCGGGCGACGTGGATCAAAGCGGTCGCGTAGACCCTTTCGATCTGCTCCGATTCCGCCAAATCATCGATCAGGTATTCGCGCCAACGCTTGGGATCGCCGAAGACTACGTTGACATAAACCGAACAGGCGACGTGACGCCCTTCGACCTGTTGATGTTTCGCCAGCTGATAGCCGGTGCTATTCCTGCGACCGAATCATGGTCCGGTGAGCAGTCGAATAGCCCTCAGCCATGACCTCTGCGGCCAAATTGATGCGTCGAACTGCATCGTGTGGGTGTACTTCGATTCGCAAGTGTCATTTCCTGAGATCGTTGCTGATCTCCGCAAACTGGTCCAACGCAGCCTGAAGGTCCTCGACGATCTCCTCAGCGATGACGTCGGGATCGGGAAGGTTGGCTGAGTCTTCGAGGCTCTCGTCCTTGAGCCAGAAGATATCCATGCTGACCTTGTCCCGTTTGATGATCTCGTCGTAATCGAATCCCCGCCAGCGACCATCGGGCTTCTTGTCTTCACTCCACGTCGCTCGTCTCTTGTTGCGATTCTCGGGGTTGAAGCATTTGACGAATTCATCCAGGTCGCTTCGGGATAGCGGATTCGTCTTCAGCGTGAAGTGCATGTTTGTCCGCAGGTCGTAGATCCATACTCTCTTGGTCCACGGCTTCTCGCTCGCCGGCTTACGATCAAAGAAGAGGACGTTGGCTTTGACGCCTTGAGCATAGAAGACGCCGGTCGGAAGCCGAAGAAGCGTATGGACCTCGCATTCGTGTAGAAGTTTGCGACGAACCCGCTCTCCGGCTCCTCCTTCAAACAGGACATTGTCGGGGACAACAACGGCGGCTCGTCCGTTGATTTCCAGAAGCGTCTTGACGTGCTGGACGAAGTTAAGCTGTTTGTTCTTTGTCGATGCCCAGAAGTCATCACGGACAATGGTGTCATCCTGCTTCTGCATGTCGCCTTCGTCATTGACCACCGATACGCTGCTCTTTTTGCCGAAGGGTGGATTGGTCAGGACCATGCTGAATCGATCGCCGGGGTCCGCCTTCAAGCTGTCGTCAACTTCGACCGGGCTGTCATCAGGATCAATACCGTGGAGGTAGAGGTTCATCACGCAGAGGCGAGCTGTGTTGTCCACGATTTCGCATCCACGAAGGGCGTCGAATTTGAGATGTTTCTTCTGGTCGGGGTCGAGCTTGTTGTGATTGGAGACATACGAGTGAGCCGCAAGCAGAAATCCCCCGGTGCCGCAGGCAGGATCGCAAATCGTCACAGCGGGTCCCGGTCGCATGCAGTCGATGATACCTTCGATCAGTGATCTTGGCGTAAAATACTGACCTGCTCCGCCCTTTACATCCTCCGCATTTTTCTGAAGCAATCCCTCATAGGCATCACCTTTCACGTCGGCATCGAGGGTAAGCCACGTCTCCTTGTCGATCAGGTCCACGATCAGCCGGCGAAGTTTGGCTGGGTCCTGGATCTTGTTTTGAGCCTTGCGAAAGATGATCCCCAGCATGCCCTTGAGTTTGCCGAGTTGCTCAAGGCAGTGACGATAGTGGACCTCCAGCTCGTCTCCGTCCTTGCTTAGCAGCGAGTTCCAATCGTACTTCTTGGGAATGCTGCTCGGCTTGTCGAAAGGCGGTTGGGATCGCTCGTCCGCCATCTTCAGGAAGAGGAGGTACGTCAACTGCTCGACGTAATCGCCGTAGCTCATGCCGTCGTCACGGAGGACGTTGCAATAATTCCAGAGCTTTTGGACGATCTGCTGCGAGTGGTTGTTCATGCCGCTTGGTCGATCCAGATTCGGTTGATGAGTCTTCCTTCCAAATGGTCAAAGTCCTTGTCGGTCGTGAGCAAGACTGCCCCAGTTGCTCGTGCGGTGGCAGCGATCCACATATCATTCTGACCTATCGTCTTGCCCTTGGGTTCGCAGGCAAGATAGACATCAGAATAAGCGTCGATGATCTCTTCTGCGTCGATGCTCACCCAAACCAACTCGTCCAAGAGGGTGGTCATTGAATTGATCTTCGCTCGTCCCCATCCGAAGCGTTTTGCCAAGGCGTGAATCTCGCCCGCCGAAATAACGGACAGCAATGGTCGAAACGGAGAATTGCGAAGCTGAAACTGCTCCTCGATACGTTGCCCCAACTCGCCGGCTCGGATGAAGGCGAGAAGGACGCTCGTATCAAGAAGGAAAAGCTGCCTCTCTGGTCTTGCCATTATTCAATCTCATCAAGGGCGGCGAGGATTTCATGCTCCGATTCCTCACTCGGCCACTTGTCATAAATGGCTGCCATGCCGGATCTCTTGGTTTGCCGTTTTCTGAGTTTGCCGAGATCCAGTTTTCGAGAAGTGGGTCTCGGAAGTGTCGAGAAAACCGTGTCTTGCTCGCCCGCCATTGACATAGTCTCTACTTCCACCCGCAGCAAACCACCGGATGGTCTAAAGACCGCAGATCCGTCAACAACAACATCTTGCCCAAACAACTTCTTCAAGTCGTCAACCTCTGCTCGGTCCCATACGCCACGTACAGGTTCACCCTTCTTGAGGATCAAGACGAATACTCGGTCGCTTGCCCGAATCATGTCCAACTTGCCAGCGATTCGGACTCGCTTCGGAGCCGGGGTTTCTTGATATAGCGACGCTGCGAGTTGTACGAGTTTTGAATCGAATGATGCCGGATTCTGCTTTTGGACTCGATCTCCATAGAGCGAGAGAGTTTCGACGCCTTGCCCGAAAACGGGAGCCCTGAATCGTTCAAGGCGACGAAGGATACCTGAATCAAACCGTTCACTCTCTCGATCTTGCTTTCCGACATCTACCAAAACGTCGGCGAATAAATTGAATGCTGTGTCATTTTCATTGGGGCGAATATCAAAAAGAGTCTTCTGCTTGTAAACCTCGTCGGCTACGTCGCCAAACCTTGGAGCCTCGAAGTGCAACAACGTCGATTCGCTGTCGCCACTCGACATATCCACAAAGCGAATGTCGGAGGCTGCTGTTAGCCAGCGAGGCATTCGCCCCCGGATAGTGCTCGATCCTCTGAAACCCATCGCAACCGTTGCCTTCACAGCCGGCTCGATTGCCCGCAATACGTTGCCTGCGGCTAACGGCTTTGGCTTGCCGTTTGCGGCGTCGGGTCCTTTGATTGTTAGTATGTGCTCCACCATCATGTTGATCTCCTCGGAAGCTTGCTCCGTTGGTTCATTCTTGTCTTGCCGTCAATTTCTTTTTTCCCGCAGTTTTTCGATTGGTCGATGCCCGTTTTCCATGTTTCGGCTTCGAGTTGGTTTTGGCGAGTTGCTTCTCTCGCTCCGCCCGGATTCGATCCAAGAGGATATCCGCAGGTTCGTCGTCGGGGTCCTGCTCGACGAGCTTGCCCTCAAAGGCTCGTTTGAGGATGGATTGGCGGAGACGGGACGCCTTCTGACGGCTTGTGGATGCAGTCTGATGAGTTTCTTGAATAATGCTCATGCGAGCATCCACGTCCTGAATGATCTCCTCTTGTTCACTTGCCGGTGGAAGCGGAAGCGGAAGATGCCTCGTGAGTTCCAGCGTAAGATTGCGTTGCCCCGCCGTCGCTCGTGATCGTTGGATCGCCCAAGCAAGGACTTGCTCTGTGAGGAGACAGATCGAAAGATAACGGTTCCCGAGTCCACAAATAGGTCGGAGAATTGCTATAGCTTGGTTTACATTCCATTCTTGATGGGAGTCCGGGACAATAGAGACTTTTCCAAGCGGTGGTCCAACCAAGTTCATCAAGACGTCTCCTGGATACGTTGTTGATCTTCGGAGCGGACCAGTTCGATGGGTCTTCGTACTGATGAAAGTCGGATTGATAGAAAAATTCAATGTCCCCTCGTGAGTGAGGTTATAGACTTTGACAAACGGGACGTCGGCATTCCGTGATGACATCTCAGATTGGCGAGGGGTCGTTCCTTTTGTAATGTATTCACAAACCTGCTCGGCGGTGACCCATCTCCATGTCTTTGGCAAGCGTGGAAGCTCGCTCAGGTTCGGTTCAGTTGGCTCCTGATACTTCTCCTTCCACTTATCGTCTTTGGGCGGTTTGCCCTTGGCGAGCATCTTGGCGAGTTCGGCTTCTTCCCATTTGCGGCGGCGTTCTTCCAGGATGCATTTGAGGAGTTCGGTGGCTGGCTCGACATCGGGGTTTTTCTTTCGCCACTGCTCCGTCAGCTTGCCCTCGCAGGCGGCTTTGAGGACGGTTGCCTTGTACCGCTTGAGGTTGGCTTCCACCCGCTTCAACGCTGCCACGCCGGCGTCCAGCCGAGTGAATTGCTCCTCGATGGCATCGACGATTCGAGTTTGCTCGTTGAACGGGGCAATCGGAAGCGGTAACGAGCTGAATCGACTCTTGTTGAGTATCGGAAGGGTCGTGGCGGAAGCGTTATCCTTGATTTGCCCTTGTCCCCAGGAGCTGCAAAACAGCCAGTAGATCCACTCGGGTCTGACGTGGTTGCTGTTCACGACATGGGCGTTGATTTGCTGGTTCGTCGTGCATCGCATTCTCGCTAACCCAGTTTTTCCGATGGTCGCTCCAATGCAAGTCACAAGGATAGACAGTGCCGGGAGCATGCGAGCTTGTTCAGCTCCCGCCTTCGTAAGTGAGTTGCCCGAGTCCCGGACATGGTAGCCTGCATTAAGATCGGTGGGTTTTAGGAATGGGACGGGACCTCCGTAGTACTCAGACCTATTTGTTGATGGTGTCGATCCCGTGACAACGTCGCCGAGTTCTCCCACGGTCGTCCATGCCCAGGAGATGGGAGTCTTCAAGCGGGTGACCGTGCTCGGGGTATCACTCACGCCGCCAGTACCTCGTTCAACTCATCGAGCAGCGTGCCAAGCTCGTCGCCGAAGACTTGGTAGACCTTGCCGATGCCGCCCTCCTCGTTGAAGGGCGTGTACTCAAAGTCGTCCATCGTGATCGACATGCTGGCAGCAACATGGTCTCGGATCAACTCCAGCCAGTGCCGTTGTTCCGGCGTGAAGCTTCGACCTTCCGTTTCCTGCCGGCTCATCCAATCATCAAACAGGTGATTCACAACGTCTGTCCGTGGCGTCAACTCGTCAACCTGATGCAACGCATAGCGGACCACGGAGACGATGTCGGTCCACAGCTTGCCGCCGCTGCCTCTAACTTTGGATTTGTCCAGAGCTTGATAGGCGTGCCAGAGTTTGCCGGTTGTTAGCTGGAGGGGTGGTTTCTTGATGGCTTCGGCGAGTGCCTTGACCTCCTCAAACGCAAGTCTCCGCTTGTACGGCTGATTGTACAGGATTTCCAGGGCGGTGATCTCGTCCTTGTTCTGCTCGATGAATGCTTGGAAGGACTCGACCGTCTGCTTGGCTCGATCCAGGGCGTTGGCGTCGAAACCTGCCTCCAGGACCTCGTCGGGACTAACGGTGTCGATGGTCTGCTCGAAGGATTTCTTTAGCTCGATGATCTTGTTTCGGACAGCCGCCTTTTGAATCGGCTTGACCGATTCCTTGATGAGCGTTTCGGCTGCGATCTTGACTTGCTCTTCGGAAGGCTCGTCACCTTTGTTGTCGGTCTTGGCTCGCTCGACCTGTTTGTCGGGATCGAGGGCTTCGACGAGGGTGCCGACGATTTCGGTGAGCGGCTTCCCTTCGGCGGTCTCCGTGATCTCTTTCTGCTGCTCCTTGTTCAAGCATTGATTCAGGCGAGCGAGACGAGCAGCAACGGACGAGATGACCTCGTCGTCGGTATTGCCGAAGGCGACGGCTTCGAGGAGCTTCTCCAGCGAAACGGTTTTCTTGCGGTCCAATGGCTTCGAGTCGGACTTGCTGGCTTCACAGACTCCCACGGCATCGACGATGACGAAGTGAGTCTTGCTCTTGGCATCGGTCGTCACGGCTTGGAAGTCGGTATCGGGCATGACCCGGACGCCACGCCCTTTCATCTGCTCGAAGAAGAGCCGGCTCTTGACCATCCGCATGAAAAAGACGACTTCGAGCGGCTTGATGTCGGTGCCGGTGGCGATCATGTCCACGGTGACGACGATCCGGGGGTTGTAGCTGTTGCGGAATTCCTGAATCAGATCCTCGGGTTTCTTGCCGGTCGTTCGGTAGGTGATCTTCTGGCAGAATTCATTTCCCCGATCAAATTCTTCCCTGACGATTTTCACGATGTCGTCGGCGTGGGAGTCGTCCTTGGCGAAGATGAGCGTCTTGGGTACGTCGCTGCGACCGGGGAAGATCTCGGTAAACAGTTTGTCTCGAAACGTCCTGACGACCGTGCGAATCTGATCCTCAGCCACAACATCCCGATCAAGCTGATTGCCTCCATAATCAAAGTCCTCATCGAGTTGATCCCACCGTTTGGCTCTTGTGAGTCGATCCCGCTTGCCCACCCAGTGTTCGGATTCCACGGTCGAGCCGCCTTCGGTGATGCGGGTGCGGATGCGGTAAACATCGAAATCCACATTGACTCGATCAGCCACCGCTTGCTCGTGGCTGTACTCCATGACCAGGTTGCGATTGAAGAAACCGATGGTCTGCTTAGACGGCGTGGCTGTGAGCCCGATGAGGAAGGCGTCGTAGTATTCAAGGACCTGACGCCAGAGGTTGTATATCGAGCGGTGGCATTCGTCGGTGACGACGAAGTCAAACGTCTCGATGGGGATGGCGGGGTTGTATTCGACCGGGACCGGCTCCTTGAATAGTGGCTGCCCCGTCTCGAAGATCGATCCTTCTTCCAACTCGGGGTCGATTTCTTCGCCCTTGAGCATGGCGAATAGTCGCTGAATCGTCGTGATGCAAACCCGACAAACCTCGTCGATCTTGTTGCTCTTGAGGTGCTGGACGTTGTACAGCTCCGTGAATTTTCGACCGTCGTCGGGAGTGACGAATTTCTGAAACTCCTTGAGCGTTTGACGACCGAGGTTGCCACGGTCAACGAGAAAGAGGACTCGTCGAGCGTTGGCATGTTTGATGAGACGGTAGATGGCGTTGACGGAGGCAAAAGTTTTTCCTGATCCCGTCGCCATCTGGATGAGTGATCGTGGGCGACTGAGGCTCAGCGAATGTTCCAGGTTGGTGATGGCTGTCGTCTGGACCTTCCAAAGTGCATCGGTGATGAGCGGTGGCAGCGTCGTCAGACGTTCACGAAGCTGAGCCACCGTCGTTGCCCATTCGATTAGCGTTTCAGGGCGGTGGAATGTGAAGACCTCTCGGCTTCGTGGATGTGGATCGAGGGCGTTTGTGAATTGGGTTTCAATACCGGTGGACTCGTAAGCAAATGGCAACGGGCGGTGGTAGGACGGAAGTGAGTCCGGAAGCCCATTAACGTATTTGTCCGACTGAATTTCAACACCCTTGAGCGTGTGTCCTTCCTTCTTGGCCTCCACAACTCCGATTGCCTTCCCATCGGCGTAGAGCATGTAATCGGCTTCGTCACCGCCTTCGAGCGGAAACTCCCGAATCGCCACGCCGAGGGCCGCTGAGAGGTCTGTGTCGCTTCTATCCTGGACCGTCCACCCACAGGCCTCAAGCTGCTGATCGATCTTCTCCCTGGCTTGTTCTTCAGGCGTTTTTACCACAGCACCACGATCTCATTGGGCATCCCGGACGCTTCTCTCAATAGAATAGGTAAGCCGAAGTCCACGAATCGGCTGATGTTAGTGATTCCCCTAGATCATACAAGTTGCGCACTACGTTGCGGCCCGCAGCCGTAGACACGCTCATTGTCAGCCGTCGCGGGGTTCAAGCGGAATCGATCGTCCAATCCAAATGCATCAAGACCCCGTGGCTCGCGGTGACTTGGGGTTTCGCGAATACCTTGTAGCCAAAAGTAGTCGGGAGACAGTCGCCAAAAGGGGGGCATGTAGGTCAAGTAGATCACGAAGTACGATTCGAGCCGAACATCGCTTCTTGCTGATCATGGTAGCGTTCGCGCACACATGCGTTACCATCCTCCCGAGGATCTATGCGAAGCAAGTGGATAGCATGGAAGCGAGAAGCGCAAGCCTCGAAGACAGCAGAAAAGGCATCTGATGAATTCATCAAGTAGCCCCGACACAATGTCTGGCAAGATTGACGCTTTTGTTTCTGCGTTGGCGATTGCTACTTTTGGGTTTCTTAGAACATTTTGGCTTCTTCTTTCGCGGCCAAGTATCGTGATGGAAATCGCGAAACGCACTCCTGATTCGTACAAGTGCATGTCGAATCATGCGTACCTGATGCTCAATTGTTGTCTTCTGGGAATATTCTTAGACGTTGCCCAATCATCTTCAGGTTGGTCGCTGCAATCGATCGAGACTCACGTGGTTCTCTCCTTGACCGAACTGATCGGTCGGTCGCTATTCGCGTTCCTGATGATTACCGCTATTGCACAAGTACTGGCCTGCGGCATCACTCGGAGCTTCCGCGGGCGACGACGAATGCATGTATCAGTAATAGTTCGCGGGGTATGCACGATCGCAGGTTTTCAGATTTCGTTCTTTCTCATGGGCCAATTGATTATTGCGTCGTTCTTCGGGATAGGGTTCTTCATTGGAACCCATGACGTTCTCTCAGTCATTTGTACTACGCTCATGATGCTTGTGCCTTTCTGTTCATTACTTTCCGGTGCGATACCTCTCTATCGACTCTTTCGCGAGACATGCCCTTGCTCGGTTCGCCGCCACGCATGCTGTGGTACTTGCGCCGCATCCGTTGGCGTTTCGCTAATTCTTTTCTATTCAGTTATCCTTGCAAAAAGCGACTTTTCTTCACAATCTCATGACGTCGACGTTCAATTTGTTCGAGCCTTTTTTGATGAGCGAAACATCGAGGTCACGATTCGACTAGAAAATACGGGTCGCAACGCTGTCAGAATAGACACGGCGGATGAAATGACACTTAGTTTCAGACACGAGTCGTTTGCCGAAAGAATAGAAATAGAAGCGCGAGCAAAGGGACCAATTCTGCCTCATTCCATAATCGAGCTAGCTCCTCTTCAGTACCGGTACATTGATACCATCGCACGGCCGAGCGATAGTCAAATGCAAAAGATCAAGGCCTGCCAAGGAGCCGAAGCGAAGCTTCTTTATGCGGATCCCGGACAGTGGGCTGGAGTATATGAGACGCGATGGAAGAGTATTGAGTTTAGCGAGTAGCGACATTGGCTTGTACAGATTTTGCACGACACAGGGCCACGCGACAATCGCTCTTCAGCGGTATACCAAGGCGACCCCAAGGGTGAGGCGATATCCGCTTGAACGTCGATGACCTTCCCCGACGGCTTGAAGCTGCTAGTCGATGGCATCGCTTTTCCAATGGAGCGGATCTATCGGTCCAGGTCAGCCGGTGAAAGGGTTAGGATTGCGCTCCTTGAATCCTGGTCGCGACTAATTCCGGAACGATGGAAGTTTGGACGGCGGAGCTGGCGGGACGCTTCGCATTTGACCCGGACACAGAAAACTTATCGGCGGCCCTGTTTCTGCAATTGATCCGTCAGGCGTGTCTCGACGGATAACACGCCCCAGGCACGCCATTACGCCCCACCCCATTCCGCGCTTTCCGCCGAACGCTTGGGTCCCATCGATGCCTATTTATTCAAGTGCCAATGGCTGACACTGCAAAACGACGCGCACGAAACAACGGTCAAACAAAGCCGAAACGACTCGACAACAATAAGTGCCGCACACTGGCACCGCTCTACGCGCCATTCTTCGCAACAACCGTTCCCTTATTGCAAAAAGTGAATGAAAAAACAAGATTCTATTTGACTGAGTGCCATTCGTGTGTCATATACATTGTGTGTGATATGAAAGTGCTCCCGCGATGCTGTGAACATCCGGGAGCGTGGCCGAAACCTGTACAAGAGGTAACGACAATGCAAACCGTAACGCGCACATCTTCACGGGACAAGGCGAAGGAATGGCGGAAGCGAATCGACGATCACGTTGACGCGCTGGCGAAAGCCGTGGACGACGTTAGGGCGTCCGAATCGTTCAAGCGTTTCCTAGACGTTCAAGCCAAGTTTCACCGCTATTCTTGGCACAACACAATGATGATCTTCATGCAGAAGCCGGATGCGTCCCAGGTCGCGGGCTTCAACACGTGGAAGAAGATCGGGCGATTCGTCCGCAAAGGCGAGCGCGGAATCATGATCTTCGCACCGATGACGTTTCAATCCAAAGACGCCAAAGGCGAGATCGAATTGGACGAGAATGGCAAAGCGGTGAGGGGAATGACGTTCCGGCCCGTGCATGTCTTCGACGCATCCCAGACCGATGGCGAGCCGTTGCCCAGCGTTGACGTTCCCACCGTGGAAGCCGTCGCGGACGATCTGCTTGGCAAACTCGCCCGGGTGACCGAGCGACGCACTATCGCCTTGACGTTCAAGGCCATCGACGGTGGCGCGTTTGGCGCGTCCATGAAGGGCGCAATCGAGATCGACAACCGCCATTCAACCGGGCAGCAGGCCAAGACACTGGCGCACGAATTGGCGCATGAGGCGCTGCACTGGGATATCAAGGGAACATTCACGCGAAGCGTGGCCGAATTGGAAGCGGAAGCCGTCGCCTACGTCGTGTGCGCTCATTTTGGCTTGGACGTTCAATTGCGTTCGTCGCGGTATATCGCGCTCTGGGACGGCGATTCCAAGGGTTTGCGTGGCAGTTTGGATCGTATCGCCAAGACGGCGCGTGAGATCATCGACGACGCGGAAGCCGTGGCCAATCAAAAGGCGGTGGCATGATGACACCGCTTCACGAACAATATCGCCCGAACCGCTGGGCCGACGTTGTTGGCCAGGACAAGGCGCTCGCCCGAATCCAAGCCGTTGCCAAGCGTGGCCTTGCCGGTCGCGCGTTCTGGATCGCCGGACAATCTGGAACGGGCAAGACGACCATCGCGCGCTTGATTGCGGCTGACATTGCCGATGATGCCTGCGTTTGCGAAATTGACGCGACCGATCTGACGCCAGCCCGCCTGCGCGACATTGAATCGACGATGGCGCTCTACGGCTTCGGTAGGGGCGGTCGTGCTTTCATCGTCAACGAAGCGCATGGCCTGAGACGCGACACCATTCGCCAATTGCTTGTCCTGATTGAACGGCTACCGAATCACGTCGCGCTGATTTTCACCACGACCATCGACGGCCAGGACGCTCTATTCGACGATAGCGACGACGCCAGCCCGTTACTAAGCCGTTGCGTGCGTATCGACCTTGCCCGTCGTGACCTTGCCAAGCATTTCGCCGAGCGCGTCCGAACAATCGCACAGACTGAGGGGTTGGACGGCAAGCCGATCGATGCCTATCTGCGATTGGCCAAGAAACACCGCAACAACATGCGCTCGATGTTCCAAGCCGTCGAATCGGGCGAAATGGTCACCGATGGCGCTGGCGATTGAACAACGACAACCGGGCGGCGCGGCCACATCGGTCGCGTCGCCCTTTTGGATGGGAGTTTGTTTCCATGAAACTGATCGGCTATTTGCGCGTATCGACGACGGAGCAGGTTGAAAGCGGTCTCGGCCTGTCTGCCCAGCGCGATGCGATTGAACGGTATGCGGATGGAATCGGTTGCGGGGTCGATAACTGGTTCACCGATGAGGGCCTGTCCGGTGGATCGCTGGACAAGCGTGTCGGTTTGCTGACGGCCATTGAGAGCGTCGGCAAGGGTGACCTTTTGATTGTGGCCAAGCGCGACCGGCTTGCCCGTGACGTCATGTTGGCCTGCTGGATCGAAAAGGAAGTCGGCAGGCGTGGCGGACGCATCGTCTCGACATCGGGCGAGGGAACGGACGGGAGCGATCCCACTGCGGTGCTCATGCGTCGAATCGTGGATGCGTTTGCGGAGTACGAACGGCTTGTCATTGGGGCCAGGACTAAAGCGGCCATGACCGTCAAACGAGCCAATGGTCAACGTGTGTCGCGGATCGTGCCCTTCGGATTCGATCTTGATGCCAACGGCAAGACGCTCACTCCAAACCCGACCGAGCAGGCAGTCATCGAGCGCATGCGCCAATGGCGGGCCAAAGGATGGACCTACGCAGCCGTGGCGGAGGAGTTGACCGAATTGAACGTGCGTACCAAGACCGGCTGCGCCAAGTGGTCCCACCAGACCGTCCGCAACATCCTCAAACGCGAGGACCATCGAAAGGTTCCCGGCAAGAACCAGCACGCGGCATAGACAGGGATAACCGAACAAGGCTCTTGATTGGATTGCCCCCGAACGACCTCCACTATATTCCTAACAGATTAATCACGAGATTCTCAACCGGTCACGCTCGAAAGGCTGATCCTCCATGAATCAATTGCCTGCGTCCCAGTAGCGCATGCCCCTCTATGCGGCCACAAGCATCAATTCTTCGCACGCACGCGTAGAAGCTTTTATTCCGAGCACAAGCATTGGTTTGATGTCCCCCCCAACGCGACTCTCACCAGCAATCAGCCTTGCCTGCGCTTTTCCCCCGAGTCCGCTGCCGCATCGCCCTTGGAAACCGTACGGCTGGGACCGCGAAGATCGGCAATGCTCAATCCGGCCTTCGTACGGGCATGGTCGCCGAGATATTCCATCGTATTAATCAGAGTGTCTATCGCACATTTTGCGCGCCTCCATTCAGCCACAACGGGATACCGCTTGGCCCACTGGTCCGCCTCCGCCTCTTGAAAACTGGACGGCATGATGCAATAGAATTCGTCCCACAGATCATCGAGCCGACCCTCAAACTCGGTCACACGCTTCGCCATTTTTCGGGGTCGCCCGGCCATCTTGGAATTCTCCATAACTCGCCTTCCCTCCTTCCTCTGGATCAATTCGTACAACATGAAAAGACAGAAACCCAACGATCCGGGCCATGCATCGCAGTTAGCCATTCGCGAGAACTGATTCTCATTTTGTGCCCAACCTGTCCCCTCGGAATCTCCAGGGACCAAGCCTCACGCCGGAAACGCATCGTGCCACGCGAAGCCCCGCGCCAATGATATCAAGAACGCACAGAATCGACCACTGTTAAGCTATCTCTGGTTCGGTAGTGGAAGGGGTGCAAGCAAATCGATCGTTCAACAGGGGCGATGCGTGATATCAAGAACGGGAAATGGCGGTTCTGTCGTGTGCGACGCTCGATTTCGCCGTCAAGATTTCCGTGTCCGACAAGGAAATGGTTCGGTTTGCGTACCTTGAAATGCGAGCTCGGCTGATTTTGGAATGGTGGTCAATTGGCCGGGGGAATTGACGCATCGTTCCCGAGGATACAGATCGCCAGCTCCCGAGGTGATCGCGCAGCCAGCAGGCTCCGCTCCGCTCGGTGCCCTCACCACTCTACGCCTGCCGGCCAGTGTCACGGACGCGGAAGGAATAACATAACGACTGGTATCATGGACGGGGCACGTCACGTTTACGCCGCCTGTCCGAAAGCGTATACTGGCTACAGCATATTTGGTAACGTGTCGAGCCATCTCGGTAGCGGAGTTGTTACTCATGTCGAACCTAAGGAAGACAAACCAACGAATACAAGTAGGGCGCTTGAGGCGCGTGACTTTCGCGCTAATCGGCGTGATTCCCATTGGGTGTGTCCAATTCCAAGAAGTGAATGAGGCTAAAATACATCGGCGTTCGTGGAATGTGAATGGTCGGATGGCCGTGCAAATAAAAACCCTCCCGAGCGGCGCGCAGGTTTTTTGTCGCGATGAGTTGATCGGAGTCTCCCCTGCTCTAACACAAGTACCGTTCGACATGAAAGTCACGCAACTTGGCTCATCCCGAATTCGATTTTTTAGGGATTTCGCGGGCGGGACGTTCGGCGAACAAACGACGCAACCGCTTCGTTGGAGTCTTCCGCTAAAGGCAGAGATCATCCCCAAACAAGTGAGCTTCACTGCCTTCAAGGATGGCTATCACGAGGGGCGTCGAAGTATCACAATTCGTAGTGATGAGCCTTCGATACAGCGCATGATTCAAGAATTGCGTCCGGATGGCTATGGGGGTCTACCGCCGTCTAACATTGAAGATGGTATGAATGTTCTGATTCGCTTGACTCCCCGCGAAACAAATCAAGTGCCTCAGCAGCAGCCTCAGCAGCAGCAGCAACAGCAACAGCAACAGCAGCAGCAACAGACAGTCGTGCTTGGACAAGAATATGAAAAGAGCAGGGACCGCACTGGCGTGGTTATTATAACATGCGAGAATCAAAATGCCGAGGTCCATGTCGACGGTGTCTTCGTCGGAAATGCGCCAGCTCGCTTAAAATTGTCGGAGGGGATTCACATCATCGAAGTGAAAGCGAACGGATTCAAGCCCTTTTCACGCAACGTGCGCGTTCTTGACGGCTCTGAGGTTGCGCTGCGTGCTCAGTTTGAAAATTAGCTTCGACTCGGGGTTCGGCGAATATAGAATAGTGTTCTGATCCCGAAAACGTCATCCAGCGCGTGTTTTCACAGTAGAGCATAAGGCCATCGAGGACCACAGCATGGCGATGGCCGAATAACACTATCGCAAACAGGGATGCGACGTAGAAGAAGTCTTGGCGAAGGTGAGCTTTGACCTGCGTTGCATGCTTGGCGCCACTGAGCTGACGTTTGATGTCAAGGGCACGCAGACCGCCCAGCGCAAGCATCAGTCGCTCCCGTCGTTTGGCGCCGGTTCGGGGCTCCGTTCGGTACCACCATACGTCACTTAGAACGTCACTTAGACTCAGAGTTGACCGCGCGGTGAAGCGGGTGCGAGTCCACATTGACTCGGCACCCGCGTCTGAAGCCCGGAAACCCCTGTTTTTGTAGCGTTTGCGGTGGCGTCAAACCAGACACTTCGCATGGCATGCAGGAGGTCAGGGGTTCGAGTCCCCTCGGCTCCATTTTCCGCACGCAATGACACGTCTTGCGAAGCAACACCAACTCCTGACGATTGCTCAAGGGATCGTGCCAATCTGCTTACCCGCCTCGCGCTCCGAGGAACGATCTATCTCAACGAGAACCTCTGTGCCGTCGCCCGGCGTGGAATCGATTGCGATTCGACCGCCGTGGCGCTCGACGATACGCCGCACCAGCGATAGGCCCATACCCGTTCCATTGGGGCGCGTCGTGTAGAACAGGTCAAACACCTTGTCCAGAGAGTTCTGCGCGATCCCGCTCCCGTGGTCACGAATTGTGAGATTCAACGGGCCGGTGGCTGACGCGCCGTTTGCCGACAAAGCCGCCCTTACATCAATGGTGGAGTTGTCGGCTGAATGATGCGCCGCGTTGATCAGCAACTCGCCCAGCACACCGGCCATTTTCTCTCGATCCACAGGCCACTCCTGCCCGTTCGTCGTGTCATCAAGCGCGATCTGGATCGACTTGGATTTCAGCAGGCCTCGGGCTTCCGCCTGAGCATCGTCGATGAGTTGGGCAGCCGACGTGTCTGTGCGGTTGAATTGCGGAGTCCGGCTGAATTCGAACAATTGCGCAATGCGCCGGTCCATACAATCGATTTCGCTGATAATATCCCGAAGGAACTCCTGAATCTGTTCATTGTCCCGCGTTCGCCGTTGTGCCAATTGAGCGCTGGCCCGCATTCCCGCCAGCGGGTTACGCAAACCATGAGCCACGTTCGTACACATTTCACCAATACCCACCATAAGTCGGTTATCGACGAGCTGTCGCTGGTGTTCCTGAAGTCGTTCCGTCATCGTGTTGATGTGCGATGCAAGTTGGGCCAGCTCATCACGACCGGAGACTTCGAGTCGGTGATCCAAACGCCCATCGCCGATCTCCTGCGTAGCCTGGTTCAGCGCGTTGATGGGCTTCACGAACCAGTCGCGGATCAGCAATGTGACAATGGCAAAAAGAAGGGCGGAAAACAACGTCGTCGCATAAACCATCGCCTGCCCGATCGAAACCACCCTCGCGGTGCGGGCCATCGCGTCGGCGATATGACGATCGTATTGGCGACGCAGTCCGCGAAGCCTCTGGTCCGCGGTCCGCGCGAATGGCACGGTCGCGGGGTCATCCGGTTCAGACGAAGCCAGTTTCTCCACGGATTCGCGAACCGCCTGCCACGATTCACGCTCAATGTCCGTCCGGGAGTGGTGTACGCGAACGTCGATATCCTGAAGCACGTCATCAGGCCACCAGTCCTCTACGTCCCGCATCGGGCCGAATCCCCGCGCGGCGGCTAACTGGTAAAAGATTTCAGCGCGCACATCATCGGTGAAAACGCTCAATTCGCGCATCTGGGCTTGGGACAACCCGTGCGATGACACCGCGCCCACGATGAACTGAACGACACCAGTGGTAACAAGGAGCATGCAGAACATCGCCAGCATCGCGATGCCGAGCTTGCGGCGAATCGTCATGGCCCACTACTCTGATTGCTGAAAGTTCGAATCATACGCTGGGCCGACAACGGGCGTTTCCTTGTTTCGAACTAATCGACGCCCGTATCGCCATCGTTTGAATCTGTGTTGAACGATTCAAACGAAACAGGCCTGTTGTAGCAAAACGCGTACCAAACACGGAAAACGTCCATGGCGCTGCCGTAGCTACCAACGGGAATCTCAGCCTCAGGGTCGTAGATGCTCTCGTAGGTGAAATCGTCGTCCTCGTCGTCCCAGCGCACCCGCTGAGCCGCGATTTTCCCGCTTGGATCGGAATACCAGCTTCCGCTGCCGTCCGTGTACAGGACGTTGTAACCGATCTTGTGTGCGTACGCTCCGTGGCCCGGTTGGCTGAAACGGTATTGCGTGAAGTTGTCCGAGACGATGGCCAAATGACGGGCCGCCCCCAATCTTGGACTTTTCCTGGCTGGAATATGCACGGAGTAGGTGTAATTGCTGGCAATGGGCACAGGGTAGCCGTTCAGATTATCGAGTGATCCATTCGCGTCGAGCGACTTCGCCGACGGGCAACGATACACCCCTTTGTCGCCCACGAAGTCAGGCCAGAGGTATCCGAGGTGCTGCAACAACGTGCCGTCGGGGCGTTTGCGCTGAATGATCGAGCGATTCGATTCGCCGCTGATGGGTGCCATAATGGGCGGGGCATACTCACGATTGAATTCCGCGTAGGTGAACAACCCGACCGCGTGGTGCTTGAGGTTTGACAGGCACATGGTCCGCTTGGCCTGTTCGCGGACCTTCCTCAGCGAGGGGACCATCAATGTCCCCAGCAGGCTGATGATCGACGTGACCACGAGCAATTCGATCAGCGTTAAAGCTCTACGTTGTAATCTCTTGTGAATCATTACGTTGCCGGAGTCCATTTCGCTTTCGTCCGAGGCGAGGCACACGCCTTGCAGCTATCCCCATTGCACGCGGGGTGCCGAAGAATGCGTATCGATGTAACTTATTGATTCATAAATGGTTATAATCGAACGATATTCGGCTGATCGGATATGACTCTGCGAGCACGTTCGCGGACCGCGAGATTTTTCGCGGTGCGGGGTCTGGAAACAAAATCGAGGCTGGAGAACGAAATCGTGAAGAATCGATTGGGCGGCTTCATTTGTGCTATTGCAGCATTATCCTGTGGCGGGGGCGTCTTGGGCCAGATCGTCACGCAAATCGAGAATTTCGAGTACGCGACGAGCGACGTGGCCGCTGCGGCGGGCATCACGGATATTACCGATTTTGAGAATACCCCCACTTTTTACATAAACGGCGACAACGGCGACGGTGGTGGGAATGAGCTTGGCGCGTCCGAAGGTTTGTTCGCCCTTGGCACGGACGCGGAATTCGGTGCGAGCGGTTTTTTCGTCCCCGGATCGTTTATCGGATGCCGCCGCGAAATCAGCACCGACCTGTTCCCCCTGGGTTTCGTCCCCCTGCAATACGCCTACGGTGACCCAAACGTTCCCGGACCGACCCCAGCTGACCGGCCTTTATCGGACCTGACCATCCTGGCCGACATGTACGGGCACGAATCATTCGGTGAGGGCTTGTTCGGTACGCACTTGTGGATCAACCTCATCGATCTGGAGGGCGAGCGGTTCAATTTCATGAACTTTTTCGAGACCGCCCTGTTTTTCAATGACTACACGCTGGATGTGCCGGTCGGCGATTTCATCATCGAGATCGACCCACAATCACTCATCGACGTGCCTGACGGAGACCGGCTGCTGACGGAAATCGCGGCGTTTGAAATGCTCATTCAGGACGACGACGACCCGCCGACGGGATTCGGGGCCTGGTACATCGACAACCTGCGCATCGTCGAGATTCAGCCGGAAATCATTCCCGGTGACTTCGACAGCGATGGAGATGTGGACGTGGTTGATGTGGCTGCCTTCGCGGATTGTTTCGGCGGCGTGTCCAGCACGAACACACGCCCGGAGTGCGAGACGTTCGATTTTGACGCGGACGGCGACATCGATCTCGCTGATTTCGCACCCCTGCAAACGATTTTTACCGGGTCTTGATCGCCTGGATTCAGGAGACGATGCTTTGGCAACGATTCTCGTGGTTGAAGACGAAAAACTGCTCGGCAAGACGCTTGCGGAAAGCCTCCGCGACGACGGTCACCGATCGCACTGGTTTCCCTCGGCTGAGGAGGCGCTCGCATGGTTGTCCACGCGGCAGGCGGATCTCGCCCTTGTCGACTGTCGTCTTCCCGGCATGGGTGGGCTTGACCTGCTGGACGAGCTGGCCAAGTCGCATCCCGACACCGCCATCGTCATGATGACTGCGCACGCGGACGTGCCGACGGCGGTGCGTGCGATGAAGGCGGGCGCGTGCGATTTTCTGATCAAGCCCGTTGATCTCGACGCGGTTTCGATGGTTGCCAAGAAAAACTTGAGCCAGCGGCGGATCGCACAGCGTTTGAAGCACGAACAGAAAGCGCAGAGCCAGCGTTTCGGGTTGCACAAAGTCATTGGCCAATGCCCCGGCATCGAGAAGGCCAAGGCGCTGGTCCGCCGGCTGTCCGCGTTGAACGTTCCGGCGGGAGCGCGGCCACCGAATGTGCTGATCACCGGTGAAACCGGCACGGGCAAAGATGTATTCGCGCAGGCCATTCATTATGAAGGGCCTCGTCGCGCCGCATCGCTTGTTCATGTGAACGCGGCTGCCTTGCCGGAAAAACTCATCGAGTCGGAACTATTCGGCCACGTGAAGGGCGCATTCACCGGCGCGAGTGTGAGCAAACGCGGATTGTTCGAGGTGGCGGACGGTGGGACTCTGTTTCTGGATGAGATCGGCGCGCTCAAGCTCGAATTGCAGGCCAAGGTTCTGACCGCGATCGAGACCGGTTGCATTCGCCCGATCGGCGCGGATGAGGAGACATCGGTCAACGTGCAGCTTGTAGCTGCGATGAATCAGGATCCAGCGGAATGGGTTCGCCAGGGCAAGTTCCGCGAGGATCTCTACCACCGCCTTCGCGTGGTGCATTTTTCACTTCCGCCCTTGCGGGAGCGGGGTGACGACGTGGCGATGCTGGCGGACCATTTTCTGGAGAGTGCATGCCGCAAATTTCAGATGGACAAAAAGAAATTCTCCAAACCGGCCCTCAAAGCAATGCGTCGACACGATTGGCCTGGGAATGTGCGAGAGCTTTCACACTGCATTGAGAGCGCCGTGCTGCTCGCGGGCGAAGTGATTGACGCGGAGTTTCTCCCGACGCGTCGGAAGCACGGATTGAATACAGACATGGACGGTTCGGTTCCGACGATTCCCGTGAACTTTTCCAGAGGCCCTGTTCCGCTGGAGAACGTTGAATGCGAGCTGATCAAGATGGCCATGCAGGAAACGCGGCAAAACATATCACGTGCGGCGAAACTGTTGTCCATTTCCCGGGACGCGCTCCGTTATCGTCTGGAGAAGTTTGGGATGAACGGCGTGGCTGGGAACGGGCGAAAGGCGGGAACAGCATGATAACACGACTTGTATTCGCATTTTGGGTGACAGTCGCTGCTGCGACCCATGCGCGAGCAGCAGAGTTTATCGTTCGCACCGACGGAGGCGGAACGCATACGACAATCCAATCCGCGATCGACGCTTCCGCGTCCGGCGATCTGATTGTGGTACACCCGGATGTTTATCAGGAGACGCTCGATTTTTTGGGCAAAAACGTCCACATACGCTCGATCTCGCCGACGGACGCGGGCGTTCGCGATGCGACAATTATTAATGCCAACCAGATGGATACGGTTGTTACGTTTGATTCGGGCGAATCCGCGGGTGCGATTCTTGAGGGGTTCACCATTCGGCGCGGGCGATCGGAGACGAACGGCGGCGGGGTTCTGTGCTTGAACGGAGCCAATCCAACGATCCGACTCAATCGGATCGTGGCCTGTTTCACGTTCGGGAGCGGAGCCGGAATTTATGTCGGTGCGGGTTGCGCGCCGCGCATCGAGCGCAATATTGTTTTCGGTAATCGCTGCGACGCCCGGGGTGCGGGTATCTACGTCACGGCAGCATCTCCGGTTATTCGCCACAACGTAATTGAAAACAACGAAGCGGGGTGCAGTGCGGGCGGCGGTGTGTATGTCGCACCCGGCAGCCACGCAACGGTGTTCAGCAACAACACGGTATCACGGAATTTCGCTCGCCTGGGCGGGGGTATCGCGGTGAGCGGGTCGGACATGAAGATCGATCGCAACCGCATTATCGGCAACTACAGCATTCCTCGCGGCGGAGGCATTTCGCTAAGCAGCAGCGATGTGGTCTTGTGCAGTAACGTCATTGCCGGAAACCGTGCCGAAATCGCCGCCGCCCTCGATGTTACGGTGAGCGATGTGGCTATCCGTCGCAACACGTTTGTCGGAAACTGGGCCACGGATGACGCAGCCCTGCTGTTCATTGGGGGTTCGCAGATAGAGTTGGTCGGCAACGTGATCGCGTCCACACGCGCCGGGACGGCTATTCAATCGCTGGCAGCTTCGGATGTGCAGGCTGACTACAACGACTGGTTCGCCAATGTCGATGGAGATTTCGGCGGCGCGGTCACGCTGAATGTGGGCAACGTATTCATCGATCCCGAACTTGTGACAACGGGAAGCTGGCGATTCAGTGGTATTTTCGAAGATGTTGACGAAGAGCCGCCCTGCAACGAAGAGGCTCGTCGGGAATACGTCGCGACTTACTTCGGGCCTGGGGCTACGCTCGCTTTCGCCCATTATCGTATTCGTCCGGGTCGCGAACGGTTCGACGTCGGTTTGACCGGTTTTCCAGCGGGTCAACACGCCATCTCGATCAACGGTGTGATAGTCGGGCAAATTTTCGTAGGCGGAGGTGGGAACGGCAATCTCGAATTCGATACGAACGATGGGAATTTTCCACCGGGTTTTCCGGATGTGTTCGGTGGCGATGCTGCGTCCTTCGGACAGATCGCGTCTGAGCCTTTCGGCCACGCGATTATGGGCACCGGTGAAGTTTGGCGACCGGGTGATGAACATCTTCGCAATGATTCCAGCTTGATCGACATCGGCCCGCCGACCCTCCCGCCCAACGAAGCCGCTGATCTGGATGGACAGCCGCGCATGTTCGGCGACGCGACTGACATCGGTGCCGACGAGTTTTTGCCGCCGGGCAACGGCGATGCCGATGGCGACGGCGACGTTGACTTTGCGGATGCGTGGCTGCTGCAACGATGCTCCGCCGCGAGCGAAGTGGGTCTCGTCGATCCGCAGTGTGCGACTGTCGATCTCGACGGCGACGCCGACGTTGACAGTCAGGATTGGGCGATGTGGCAGAGCGCGTTCACCGGACCGCAATGACCGGATCAAATGCACGGTAATTCTTGAACGAGCAAGGGTGCCCGCTATCACATTTATCCGGGATCGTCACCGGTCTTGCGTTTGCGGAACCGCTCTATGCGGTAGCGGATCGCGTCGCGACTGACGCCAAGAATCCTGGCGGCGCGGGTCAGGTTGTGTTTGCAGTGTTCGAGCGCAGCCTCAATGATCTGGAACTCAATTTCCTCCAATGTCGGGCAGTCGCCTCCAAAGTCAATCTTGATCGAGGGGGCGTTGGAGATGTGGACGGTGGACTCTCCACCGGAAGGTGGCTCTGCCTGAAGATTGAGATGTTCGGTTGTGATGCTCGTGCCGTCGGTCATCAGTACCGCGCTTTCCAGGACATGGGCGAGTTCGCGAACGTTGCCCGGCCAATCGTAGTTTTCAATCGCCTTGCGCGCGTTCAGGCTGATGTGTAATTCGGGTACACCGAAGCGCGCGGCGAATCGTTCGACGAAGTGATGGGCCAGGAGCAGTGCGTCTCCTTCACGTTCCCGGAGCGGTGCAAGATGAATGCTCAGCGTGCGCAGTCGGTGGTAGAGGTCACTGCGAAAGTCGTCGGTTTCGATGGCCTGATCCAGATCGCGGTTGGTCGCGGCGATGAACAGTACGTTGATCTTGCGATCTTTGGTGCCGCCAACGGGGCGAATCGTGCGGTGTTCGAGAGATTGAAGCAGCTTGGCCTGAAGTGCCGGAGGCATATGCCCAACCTCGTCGAGAAATACCGTGCCGCCCTCCGCACACTCCAGCAGGCCACGCTTGTCGTTGCGAGCGTCCGTGAATGCACCTTTGACATGACCAAAAAGCTCGGCTTCGACGAGATGGTCCGGCAGTGCGGTACAATTCACGTGAACGAACGGCTCGTCTTTCCGAGGCCCGGCGTAATGGATGGCCCGAGCGACAAGGTCTTTGCCCGTGCCGGTCTCACCGGTAACGAGAATGCTGGGCGGGTCTTTGGTGCCCAGCGCCGGCGTCGAGACCAGGCGACCGATGAGGCGTTTCAGTTTCTCGATCGCCTCCGATTCTCCGATGATCTGATCGCATCCGCCGGCTGTCCGCTCGCGATCACGGAAATAGCGAAGCTCCCCCCGATGCCTTTGTCGTTCAAGCACGCGACCGACGAGGAGTTCAAGCTCTTTCAAATCCAGCGGCTTGGTTACGAAATCCTCCGCACCGGATTTCATGGCCGCCACAGCCGTCTCGATGTTCCCGTGGGCGGTCATCATCACCGTCGCAGCCGGCACGCCGCGTTCGCGCAGTTCGTGAAGCACTTCAAGACCGTCCATGCTCGGCAGCCGATAATCAAGCAGAATCAAATCGGGCGAGTCCGCTTCCGCAGCCTCAAGCCCTTCCTCGCCCGTGCGCGCAGAAGAGGCTTCGTGCCCCATGAATCGCAGGGCGTCGCAGATGTTCTTGGCGAGAATGCCTTCGTCTTCGATGACAAGTATGTTGGCCATGGGCACTTCCGGGCGAGTGTTCGCCGTGTCCAAAAACGCGATTGGACCACGCGGCGGAATCTTGATCTATTTGTAGTCGATCGGACGAATCCATACCATAGTATTGTGTTAGCCGGAGAATAGTCGCGTGACGATATCCAATTCCGAAGATCGCGAAAAACAGACGAGTCGCTTGGCACGCAACGGTGTGGTGATGGGCTGGCGGTGGTACCACTTCTATTTCGTGTTTGCCTTGTTCGATCTGGTTGTGATTGGTGCCAGCTTGTCGCTCTATCATCAGACACTGTCATCCTACACGGTCGCGCTCAGCGAATTCCGACGCATCGACGAAGCTCAAAACTGGATCACCAACCTTCGCATCGCCGTGGTGCGGCTCAACGCGCCGGGTAACGACGTTTTCGCATCTCGGCGGGCGGATGAAGAGCGCGATCGGTTTGAACGAACCCAAAAACGCTTCAACGCGCTGGTCATGCGCAGTGACGAGTTCGGCATTCCGCTGGACACGTTTCGATTGAAAATGGAGCGCATGTTTGTCGAAGAAGACCGTATTTTCGGTATTTTCGATCGAATCGCCGACGAAAACCCTGGAGACGAAACCGAACGCACCCAGATCAACACCGCCACGACGTTCATGGCTTCGATGGATCGTTATCAGGCGGAGGCGCTTGAATCGCTGGACGCGGTCGCTTTGGTTCTGTCGGAAAAGGAGCAGCGATTGCTGACCCGGTACGGGGCGGCACTGGCGCGCAGCGCGGATTTTGAGAAGTACATTCTTGGTATTGTCGCGTTCATTCTCGTCGGCGTGTTCTGGTACGGTCGGAAGCTGCAACGCATGCACGATCAGATGGTCGCACAGCAGCAGCGGGCGGTGGAGGAAAAACAATCGCGTTTGGCGGCGGTGGGTGAGGTTTGTTCCGCCGTTTCGCACGGTATTCGTAATCCCCTGGCGGCGATTACAAGTTCGGCGCAGCTTGCGCTGGAATACGGGACGCTCGACGACGATACGCGTTTGCGCGTTCAGGATATTCTGAGCGAAGGCGTGCGATTGAATCAACGCGTTTCGCGCCTGCTTGATTTTTCCAACGCCAAGGAAGCGATTTTTGAACCATGCGACATTGGCCAGATTGTTAAAGAGGCCCTTGAGGAAATCAGGCCCAAGCTGGAGTCAAACAGGGTGCATGTCGAAACCTGCGTCGGACCGGAGCCGGTCACCGTGCAGGGTGATCGCGAATGGCTGGCTCAATCGATTATCGAAATCGTCTCCAACAGCATGGACCACCTTCCCAACGGCGGTGAAGTCAGGATCGAATGCGGCACAACCCGCACATCGCCGCCGGCGGCTTGCATCGATGTCTACGACAATGGGCCTGGGATTCCCCAACTTGCCCGCGCCCACGTTTTTGACTTGTTTTTCACTTCCAAAGCCGATGGCAACGGGATTGGGTTGGCATCGGTGCGGCGCGTCGTGGACATGCACGGCGGACGCGTCGAAGTCGGCGACATGGCTAAAAGCGGCGCACACATTCACATCGAATTGCCGCTCGTCTCCTGAATCGCAGTGAGGATCGAACCGGCTGCGTGTTAGCTCGCGGATTGCGAATTGCCGCGTACGGACCCCCCATACACACCTGCCTGCCTGCCTCATGTAACCTTTTGTTGTTAAGTAGTTTGCGTTTTCTCAAGATCGCGGCACGGTACTTGCTTACCCACAATTCGTGCTGAGCGTGATGTCGCGCTCGAAAGACTCTGGTGGAGGCGGATCAGTGCAGGCGGGATTCAAGAAAATCGGATTCGAAGTCGTCCGCGTCGGCATTTGTGTCGGGGCATTCTGGTTCGTTCTCAGTTCGGTCAGCCTTCATGATAAAGTCACACTGAACGACGGGACGATTCTGAGCGGGACGGTGACCGAATCGCCCGACTCAATCATCGTTCGACCGCCGGACGGTTTCGCGGCAGAGTTCGCGCGATCGGAACTGGGTGACCCGGGCGACGGTGCTTCCTCGGTAACCTATGGCTTGCTCTCGACTTGGCGAACGAGCGACAAAACCGGTCTCCTGATCGGATTGCTGATTTTCGGTCTCGTGCCGTTTCTACAGGCCTACCGGATTAAGCTGCTGGTCGCGGCTGAGGGTATTTACATCAGTTTCGCGGATGGCATTCGACTTTCCTTTACGGGCAATTTCCTCAATTTCGCCGCACCGTTCGGGTCCACGGCTGGGGATGTCTTCAAGGCGTACTATCTGGCACGTTACACGTCGCGCAAGACTGAGGCGATGACCCTGGTTTTTGTGGACCGCGCGATCGGATTGGGAACATTACTGGGGGCGGTTGCCGTCGTCACGCTATTTAGCGCACACCACAGTCCACTTGCACCGCTGCGCGGTTATATTCTTGGATTTACGGCGCTCGGCGTGACGGCGGCGGCGGCTTACCTTTCACCCCGCGTGCGTCGCCTGGCGCTTGTGCGAACTTTCGCGGCGAAGCTGCCGAAGGGAGATTTGCTCGCACGGGTCGATCAGGTTGTCGTGCGCCTGTGGCAGCGGCAGGGTGTTCTCTGGCGGGCCGTCGGGGCGACGCTCGTGTTGCAGGTGTTGTGCGCCGTGTCGTTCGTCGCGCTGTGCAGCGCGCTAGGTATGCGCACCCTGGTGAGCGATTCGGTAAACTATTTCACGTTCTTTTCGGCGGGCGAACTGGTCAAAGCGTTGCCCGGCCCGCCACAGGGTTTCGGCACAGCCGAGCTGGCTTACACGTATTTTTTCAGCGCGTTCGGCAGTGTATCGCAGATTCTGAGCGCGGGGTTCGCGATGCGGCTGGTCATGCTCGTGTGTGCCTTGCCGGGTCTGGCGTTTGCCGCGAGCAATGCCTGTCGCCCGCGAACGGTCGAATCGTCATCCGAAATCGGGTTCCCCAGCCAACTCCTTCAAGCTGAATAGGTCATCATGCAGGCGCGATTGCTCGAACATCGGACTGGTTTCAACGGATTGGCCAACGTGGTGAATGCCCGTGGTTTCGGTGCTCGCGTCAGCGGGAATCCGACGAAGTCGGAAGCGCTCAAAGAGTGCGAGACTCCCGCACTGGCGAAATCTCGATCGATACTGTCGGCTTCGTATGCACTTGAACTGCTCGGGGTTTTTGTGCTTGGCGTCGCGTTGATGCAGTTCATCTATCTTGACCCTCGCGGCCTGCCCGCTTCGGAATTGGGGGCGCCGGGGTTTGACTCGTTCTACCACACCAAGATGGCGGCCATGATGCCGAGCGTGGGGCTTGTTCACGAATTTCCGTGGCTTCGCTACGTTTATTTTTCTCAGCATAACGACGGGTTCATCAGCCATCACTACGGTTTTCACGCTTTGCTGGTGCCTTTTGTGAAAATATCGCACTGGCTGACGGGGGATTACCTCATCGGTGCGCGGCTGGCCATCAGCGTGTTTTTCGGGGCGTCGCTGGTTTTCATGCAGGCATTGTTGATCGCTGGTCGCGTGCCTTGGCGATGGTTGTGGATCATCGTGTTTTTGCTGCTGCCGCCGGAGTTCTTTGGCCGGCATGCGTATGTTCGGGCGATCAGTCCATCGTTGATGATGATGCTTGCGATCGTGCTTTTCGTGTTTCGGGAGCGTGCGATTCTCGCGGGCGTTGCGACCGCGTTGTACGTCCATCTTTACCTCGGCTCGGTGGTGTACATCCCGATGATCGTGGCGGTCTATGCGTTTTCGTGTTTGCTGGCGCCCGCTGGTGAACGACGATTCCCGCATCACGTTGTGCTGTGGACGATGCTGGGCTGGCTGGTCGGGTTGAGAACGTATCCGTATTTCGACGGCGCGCTCGAATTCCTGCACATGCAGATTTTCGGGACCGGGCTTGATCCGGATATCCCCGTGGGCATGGAGTGGAATTCCTACGGCAACGTGTGGCAGTTCGCGGCGCGGTCCTGCGGGCCTTTGCTGGCGGTGTGGACGGTTTGCGTGGTTCTGCGCCTGCGCATCGGCAAGCGCTTGAACGAACGCGAGTTGACGCTCGTTATCGTCCAATTTGCCTTTCTCGTGCTCACGCTCAAAGCCAAGCGGTTCATCGAATATTGGCCGCCGTTCTGCATGCTGAGCGCTGCGTACATGATAGCGCCGATTATGCGTCCTGTGG
Organism: Phycisphaerae bacterium; assembly: GCA_029260215.1. Lineage (GTDB taxonomy): Bacteria > Planctomycetota > Phycisphaerae > UBA1845 > UBA1845 > OFTM258. The sequence continues at coordinate 22,881 of JAJDDQ010000032.1, read as the reverse complement.
CAGACTGGTTGGATCCGGTGGCTGTGCGTGTCGGCGGTGTTCGCCCGGCTATCCTGCGATTCGGCATTGCGGTGGTGTCTCTGTCTGTCGTGATTCTTGCGGCGGGGCGGGTTGATTTTTCGGGTCTTGAACCGTTCATGCGTGAATGGCAGTTGTGGGCGGCTGCGGGCGCGTTGTTGTTGGCTGGGCCGTTGCTGCAAACGTTTGGAATCTCGGGCGGAATCAAGAGCGGGCTTCGGCGCGGTGTGCAGTTGCTTGGACTGGCGGGGTTGTTTGTGGCTGCCGTAATCTTGCTGGTGCGCGTCTCGGGCGGGCAATCTCAAGCCGATCCGCAACTGGATGTCGGCATCGTTGGATGGGTACTCGTGGCCTGCGTCATGGTCGGTGCGTGCGTGTGGACTGCGGCGAAATCGTGCGGCGAATTGCCTTTGGCGAACACCGTTATTCGGTGGATCAATGCGTCGAGTACTCTGACCTTTGGCCTGGCGATCGTGGTCCTGGCTGTTGTTCTGGGCGCGGATCGTGTCACGGCGAGGCAGCGCGAAATTTATTGCGGATACAATCTGGGCGCGTTACGCGACGCCATGTCGTACCTCAAGTCGGTGTCCGAACCCGGCGACGTTGTTTTCACCGACGATTGGGACGTGTTTCCCGCCTATTTCTACTACAACTCGTACAACAACTACATCGTTGGCCTGGACCCGAAGTTCACACATTGGCGTGAGCCGGAGCTTTGGGAACGATACGTCAAGCTGTCGCGAGGCCAGGTGCCGCGCGACTTCGACGCGCACTGGACCGGCGTTGACGGGCAGGAGGTCAGCAGGCGGCTGCACGTTGAACTCACGGACATCCGCGACTACTTCAACGCCCGCTATGTGATGCTGGACAGCGATCACAAAGCCATGGCGCGCAAGCTGGCGGACTCGCCGGAATTCGCCCGGCTGATCTATCCGAAAACCGATTACGCCGAGTGTCGCGACGCGCTCTATTTGATATTCGAAGTCGTCGAACCTCAGCAGGCGGGACACGACAACGGCGACGATAACAGGTCGATTGTGTACCTTAGCGATTTGGAACCGGAGTCTGTGACGCAGGGATGGGGGACGCTCCACCTCGATCGCTCGGTCACGGATCAGCCTCTGCAACTGCACGACGGTTTCCACCGTCGAGGTCTGGGCACGCACGCACCGAGCGAGATCGTGTTCACTGTTCCGCGCGGTTGCGATGTGTTTGAGGCTGAGGTGGGCGTGAGTTCCGCTTCGGACGGACCGGGGACGGTTTTGGCATCGGTGTGGTTGGATGACGTGGAGGCGTTCACAAGTCCCCTGCTCACTCGGAGCGGGATTGCCTCGCACGTCCGCGTCGAACTGGACGGCGCGTCGCGATTGATGCTGCGGGCCGACCCCACCGAAGATGGCGAACGGTGGGATCATGTCGACTGGGCCGATGCGCACTTCCTGTGCGAAGGCGGCGAGATCAAGTCGACACGCATTCTGGACCGGCGGTCCCGCTCGAAGGAGTCAGCCGGCGAGTAGACAGATCGAGGCCGGTCCAACCGGTACTTCTTCCCCAGCGCGGCGAGAAGGTTTGTTCCGCAGAGCAAGCCGTTTCGCCGCGCTTTCGCGCGCCAACATCGCCAATAATTTCGGATTTTGCTGATTTCGTGGGGGGTAGGGATTGTGCCAGGTTTAATGGGGCTGGCGGCGTGGTTCGGTACAGCCAGGACACGGAATTTCAGCGTCGCCCGCGATGGTGCGTGCTTTTCGACGGATCGCGAGATTATTCGCAAGTCCGGATTTCGATGTAGGTCGCGGGTGGTGCGTTTGAGCCGGGCAAATATTCGTAAGTAGTTTATTTGAAATGGTTTATGTGTATTTGATTTTGTATGGTCCGTTTGGCACACCGCTTGCTCTCTACCTGTTCGGCGACGCGGTATCAGTGTGATTCCGCGAGAGCATTCCTGGGCCTCGGCGATCTGCGGCGTCGCAAGGACGGACAGTACGGAGACTTGATGATGCGTTTGTTGAATTGGAAATTGAGAACTCTCTTGGGGGCTTTCGCACTCGCCGCCGTGGGCGTTGGGTGTGGAGTCGGATTGCCGGGCACCGGTTCCGCGAGCGGAGGTAAGGAGGCGCTGACGCTCAAACTGGCGGAACCGGCGCCCTTTGAAGTGGCGGTCGGTGAGCGGATCACGATCATCGACGATGTGTCGGCTGAGGGCTTTTTGACGATCCCGCAGGGCGGCGTCGTGCATCTTTCGCTCGATGTGGCTGACATTCGACTTGAGGCGTTTGAAAGCGCGTTTTCCGCTTCGGACCGCACCGATGATCAGCTGATCATCGAGTTTGCGGTGGCAGAGGCGGGGGCGGCTGAGACGCTCGCGGACACGTCACCCATCGGACGCTTCACCGTTGACATTCAGAATGGCTTGGCGACTCGCGTGTCGCCGGCGTTCGTCGAGGTGGATCTTGACGCGATTTTGCCCGCCGGCGCGGTCGAGCTTTGGACCACGACGGAAGGCACGTTCTGGGGCGAGGCGTGGATCGGCTCGCTTACCGTGACGTCGCCGGAGCAGCGACCGGAAGGTCCGCTCAACGGTAATTCGAATGGCAATGGCAATTCGAATGGGAATGGCAACGCCAACGGCAATTCGAACGGAAACGGTAACGGCAACGGTAACGGCAACGGAAACGGCAACGGTAACGCCAATGGTAACGCCAACGGCAACACGAACGGCAACGGCAACGGTAACGGCAACACGAATGGCAATGGTAACGGGGTGCCGGGAGACTCCGACGACGACGGTGACGTCGATCTCTCCGACGTTGTTTCGTTTGCGGATTGCATTGATGTGCCCGGCAGTTCAACGCGGCCTCGATGCTTGTTCGCCGACCTCGATCTGGATGGTGATGTAGATTTTTCCGACTTCGCCGAAATGCAGGTGTTCTTTACCGGATCCGGCAACGGTAACGGCAACGGCAATACCAACGGTAACGGGAACGGCAATACCAATGGTAACGGCAACGGCAATACCAACGGTAACGGGAACGGAAATACGAATGGTAACGGCAACGGCAATACCAACGGTAACGGCAACGGCAACGGGAACCAGACCTGTCCGGACGGTTCGATTCGCGTCGATGCGTTCCTCTCAGGCCCCGGCTCACAGAGCGGCTTCTCGGACTACCGTTTGGAGCCAGGCCGCGAGCGCTTCCGCGTGGATGTCTCCGGTTTCGCACCGGGCAACTATCCCATCACGATCAATGGCCAGACGGTTGGCACGATTAGTGTCTTCGGTGGCGGATTCGGTAGTCTGGAATATGACTCCAACGACGGCAATCTTCCGCCGAACTTCCCGAACATCGGCGTTGGCGATGTCGTGGGTGTTGGGGGCACAATCTCCGGTGTCTACTTCCTGAGCTGCTCTTAGTTGAGCACGCGCTTCACGTTGGCGGCCCGCCCCGGTGGGCGGGCCGCCCTTTTTGGACTCATCAATTTTTTTCGAACGAAACCCTCGCGGGCCAAGAGGCCGCAGGAAGGACCAGAGCGATGACACGGTTTACGAAGTTTCAATCAAGCCTGAGCGTTTTCTTCCCGTGTTACAATGAAGAGGCGAGCGTGGAGCGTACGACTTTGGCTGCACTGCAAGCGTGCGAGCGGTTTGTCGACGACTACGAAATCATCATCGTGAACGATGGAAGCAAGGATCGGACCGGTGAGATCGCCGACCGCCTTGCGGCTGAGCATCCTCGCGTTCGCGCGGTTCACAATCGCCCCAATCGCGGCTACGGCGGTGCGTTGGCCCGTGGTTTTCGCGAGGCGAGCAAGGATTGGATCTTCTACACCGATGGCGACGGCCAATTCGATTTCGGCGAGCTTGAGAAGGTGCTCCCGATGGCTGCGGACTATGACATCGTGACCGGCTATCGCATGGATCGCAAAGACCCGATGATGCGCAAGCTCAATGCGTGGGCCTGGGGACGACTGGTCAGGACCGCATTCCGTGGTTTGAAGGTTCGTGACATCGACTGTGCGTACAAACTCTATCCGAAGTCGTTTATCGACCGGATCGAGATGCTTTCGACGGGCGCGTTGATCGACACGGAAATGCTGGCGCGAGCCACTTACATGAAATACTCGATCGGCGAGATCGGCGTACACCACTATCCGCGGACAGCCGGCGAGCAGACGGGTGCCAATTTTCGGGTGATCCTGCGGGCGTTTCGCGAACTGTTCAGCCTCCGCCGCGATGTTCTCGCGAGCCGTGACCGAGCGGTTCCTCAAGGTGTCGTCAGCGAATCACAAGATCGCATCACGGCGACGGCGGCGTAGCGGGGCGAGCTGAACGAACCCCAACTATTTTGATTAAGGGGGATCGAGTCCCGTCGGCTTCATTTTCTGCACGCGACGACACGCCTTGCGATTCGACGCCAAGAAGCCGGGCCGGAACACCGGATAGGGTGCCCGTGTGGGCGTTTGAAAAAAGCGATTCGATTGTAATTCCCCTGTACGTAATTGTGTCCTACAGTCTTCCGATCGGGTTCTTTGTTTCCTGATCGGGAGGTTTTGGGCATGATCAACTTCGTCTCTGTTACGCAGCACTACGGTGTACACGCGGTTCTTTGTGATGTCTGCTTGCGTGTACGCGGCGGGCAGTTGGTGGCTTTGATGGGGCCTAACGGGATGGGCAAGAGCACACTCTTGCGTGTGGCCGCCGGGCTGCTGAATCCGATCAGCGGACATGTCGAGATCAATGGCGTTCGCCGGCGATCCTCTGTCGAGAATGAGCAGGCGATCCGCAGGCAGATTGCTTACCTTCCCGATCATCCGTGGCTGCCGAAGAACATGACGGGGCGGGAATTTCTTACGAGCGTTGGCCGACTTTACGATGTTGGTGTCGAGCGTTTGATGGATCACGTCGATCGGCTTCTCGATTTGTTTGATCTCACCGCGAAGAGCGATTCTCCCATTCGCGTTTATTCAAACGGGCAACAAAAGAAGATCGCGATCTGCTCCGTATTGGTTACGGAAGCGCCGGTTCTGCTTTTGGATGAGCCGTTTACGGGCGGCTTGGATCCGTCCGGGATATTGGCATTGCGACACGTGCTCAAAGCGCTGGCGGACCGAAGCGATGTTACGGTCTTGATGGCGACGCAAATACCCGAGCTGGCTGAGAAACTGGCTCACCGTGTCGCGGTGCTGCGCGCTGGTGAATTGATCGCCTGCGACACGCCTGCGGGCCTGCGCGAGCTGACCCAATGTGATGGAACATTGGATGAAGTATTCGAGCGCATGATTCATCCGGAGACTTTGAATCACATCGATCGGTATTTCGAGGATGGTGTGCGGTGACACGCTGGATCACAAAAACTCTTCCGCCACCGTGGGTTTTGTGGCTGTTCGGTGTATCGTATGGGTTGCTCTGGCTTATAGAGTATGCCCTGCGACTGTCAGACATTCCATTGCCGGACCGCCTCCTTTACCCACGGGAAGCGTTGATCTTTCCGGCGTGTGTGTCGTACGCCGTCTTTCGCGTGCTCAACTTTCATCCGGCGTGTCGGCCTCAATACCGTCAGTGGCTCCGCGGGGTTCCGTGGTCCTCGCGATTGCCGCTTCCAGCAGGCCCGGTGCAATTGGTTTTTCAGGATGCGTACCTGGTGGCTGGGCTGGCCGCGCTCGGTGCGGGGACTCCCCACGCTACGCCGGCGGCGTGTCTGGCTGCGTTTGTGTGTGCGTACGTTCTGGTTCTGAGCATTGTCAACGCTTGCACTGGTGGGTTGAGTGAGGCTTATGTCGTAGCTTTCGGGCTTGGTCTTGTTGCTCGTTTGCGCGAATACGATTTCGCGTGGATGGTTGTGGTTGCATGCCTGTATGTTTTGGCGCTCGTCGGGCTTCGGCGATCAATGGCTCGGTTCCCCTGGGACACGCCGTTCATGAAGGAGCTGCGTGAGGCGTTCGTCGCGATTAGGAACAGAACGCAAGGTGGTCTTGTTCGCCTGGTCTATCCGTATGATGTGTTCCGAAGCCGATCGGCAGAGGCGTTGATCCCGGCGGGGCACGGATTCATGTTGAGTCTATTGGCTGGGTGGTTGGTGCATGTTGTTCTTTACGACATTGGCCAAGCCGACAGGCTGAGCATGACGCCGATGATCTACATCGCGTTTCCGATCGTCGCAGCCGTGGTGCGCATGGCTATCTACTGCGGTCGTTATTGGCCTCCGGTCAGTTTGCTGGGTCGCGTTGTCACGCGGCGGTGGATTGTTTCGGGCTACGATCATGTTTTGATGTCTCCGGGGGCCGCAATGATGCTCGGTTTGATTGTGGGGTGGTGTGCGCAACGCATGGGCCTGCCTCTGGAGGCAGGCGGGCCGTCCGTTGTGTTCGTTGTTCTTACGGTTGTGCTTTTGGGCGGTCCGACGCTTGGTCGCTGGCGGCTTGTAGGTGAGCATCGTACGGTTGGGCCGATGGCCAATGGTGATTTGATCAGGTTGTAGTGTGGTGGAATCGTGGCGGCGGTGGGTGGTTTTTTGTACGCTGGTTGGGGTGTTGGGTAGCGACTTTGGATTGCTGGTGCGGATAGGGGCATTCGACAGACTATGAAAATCTATCGCGTTTCCTCCAACATACCGTTTTCACTTCCGCTCGGGCGCGAGGACTTTGGTGCCGCACTTCGCAAGGGACCTGGTCGTGCGTTGTTGCATGTCACGTCCGTAGTGATGCAAAACGCGCGGAGCGAGGTGGCAATGTGCTCACCCCGCTCCCAGTCGCGATAACCTGGACTGTTTCTTGTAGCCCGCCCCCTTTCAGCAGGTTTACCAATCGCTCAATCCGGGCACTTGTCACGCCGGCAGAACGTCATGTACGAGGGGCGAGACGATCTTAGCCGTCGCTGTCACTATCACTGTCGCTGTCGTCGTCGTCATGTTCGACGACGCGCACCTTGAGGATGGCAACCGGCTCACCCCAATTGTAAGTCTGTCGCGATAGTTCGCTTTCGCCGTGCAGCCCTGCATGCGGGACGACATATCCTTCACCGTCTTCGGGGTTGAACCCTTCACCGCCGCACTGAGGTCCTGGTATGTTCGCGCAAATCTCGTCGTTCAATTCGCTACCCGCATCGAACGCTTTGAGATAAAATACTTTTTGGCCGCGACGACTGAATACGCGGGCACCATTCATGACGACGAATCCGTCATTGGTTGGCAGCAGCATCGACGCCATGTTCAACCGGGACCGCTTGTTTCCCGATAATTCCGTGGTTACCGTGGCCCCCGGCATCACGGGCATTTGCATCTGAATGACATCCTGAATTCCCTGGCTCTCGAGCTCCGCGCGAAGCTCACCGGTCGCACCGCCTTCAGCAACCATCTGCAGCCCAAGACTGGCGGGCTCCCCTACTTCGGAGACGATAAGCTTGTGCCGGCTGAGTGAAAAAATCGGGGGTGTAAGGATGATGCCGTGTGTAACGTTGGTGAAGGAGATTTCGTACGTAACCTCTTCAGCTTGCACACTTGCGACAAGCCCCAACACCGCTACTACTGACATTGCTGCGATCAGATTGCGTTTCATGCAAACCACTCCAAGAATCAAAGGATAATATCACATCACGACACCGATGCCGCGTGTCTCAGGGTTAGTAGTACGAGCGGGCGAACCCTTACAAGAATTGCAGGGCGAATTCTCGAATACCCGAAATCGCTCGATGGCCTGCGACAAGAGGGCGTGCCAAGATCGGCAACCCACGTGGAATTCTTCGGCTGCAAGTTGAGATAGGCTAACTCCTCAGCTGTGCGCAATGGTTCAGGCTGGTATCGGGGGGCAGTTGGCTGGTGTTCAGGTAGGATTTCAGGGCATCGGTTATGCTGAAGGCGACCGAAGAGGGGGCCTGAAGGGTGGGGGCGAGGCCAACGAGAGGCAGGGTGTGATATACGCTTATCGGAACGGCTTGGGGGGTGGCACCGCGATCGCTGCGATTCGATTGACTGTTATTCCGCAAGATCACTGCAGCGCGGATCTGCCGCTCCGCGAAGTTATTCTCGAGCGGCACATCGGCATGATCCAGGAACGCGAAGACATGCGCCGCGTACTTCCGCAGACGTTTCGCCAATCGCCGGGGCGTCGTTGTCCACCTTCTCCAGTTCACGCAACAGGTGAACGAGGCAGCATTGCCGATCATCGGCGCACACCGATTGGTACGGCGACCAGAAGTCGGTAATCGTAACATGTCAGCAGTCTGCAATGGGAATGTTTCGGTAAGGGAGCGTTCTGGTTGAGAACAATATTGGATGGGCGTGAGAGCGTCCGCGCGGACTGAGGTCCGCGGCTCGTGGGGTGCATTCGAAAACCGCATAAGTGCGATGGCTTGTTCCCCAAGAGCTGATCCCGGTGCGATATGGGAGATGCTCGCACGCGTGTTCGCCTTGCATGCAAGCAGCGAAAAAGGTAACTTTCACACCATCGATTTTGAGATTCGGGCGATGCTCGGGGCACCGTGCCTTTCCAATCTCAGCCACCCATCAGGCGGGGCCTGCATCATGATTGCACGCGAAACCACGCAACTATCGGTATTTCTGGGCAATCACCCCGGCGTTGTGGCGGACCTCTGCACGGCCCTTACAAACGCCAAAATCAGCATTGAGGCTATGACCGTGCTCGATACGGTCGATGTGGGAACGATGCGCATGGTCGTGGATGATGTGGAGTTGGCCAAAAACGCCCTCAAAGGCTCCGGGGCTGCGTACGTCGAAGTTCCGGTCCTGGCCATCGAGATCGATAACAATCCCGGGGCGTTCGCCCGCATCGCCCGGACCATGTCCAACGCCGGCGTGAACATAGAATACGTGTACGCGACAGCCATGCCGGGCATTTCCATGACACTCGGGATTTTCCGGGTCAGCGACATCGATACCGCGTTGAAGCTGAATTATTCGGAAACCTCGGAAAACGCTCCCGCAACCACGCCCTCGTAAGCTGAGCTGAGTTGACGTCCGAGGTGATTCTTGCCAGAATCCCGTGTTGAGCGCCGCTAGCTCAATTGGATAGAGCATCGGTCTACGGAACCGAAGGTTACAGGTTCGACTCCTGTGCGGCGTATTGATACGGAGGTGGCAAGGCTCGAACAGCCCTTTGGCCGCGTCGTACAGCTTCGCCCGTCAGCGATCACCCACACTTGGCCAACCCCGCTCGCCCCATCGCCTATTTCCCTGACGTTTTCTGGTTGACTCTGGTTCATGAAACAGGGGCAGGTCAGGGTGCGAAATCGCTCGGGCAACGGGCACCAATGATGCAAGTGCTGACATGGAAAAATCGGCGCTCTGCTTGGCGCAACCCCGGCAACTTACGGTAAACCCAGTAGGCACCGGTAGACGGAAACGGAAGGCGTCCAAGCGTCAATCCATTGACACTAGCGGAAAACATGACCCGACAGAGCGGGAACGCGGTTTTCCAAGCGAAGAAATCGGAGGAGGAGGGATTCGAACCCCCGGTACGGTTGCCCGCACAACGGTTTTCAAGACCGTCGCCTTAAGCCGCTCGGCCACTCCTCCCGAAGGTTTTTCGGTGCGCGCGAATCGCCGCACGATCTGCACAGAGAGAATATCCCTATCGCCGTTGTGGGTCAAAAGCGACCGCCCGGCGGCCCCGGTCAGGCGCTCAGCAGCACCGGTTTGCGAAGGTTGGGCAGATCGGGCGTGGGCACTTTTTCGACGGCCCAACTGATCTCTTCACCGCTTTCGACGCAGATCATCGGTATTTTAGCCCGCTCCAACCCCTTGTAGGTTTCGATCGGCCCGTGCTTGAGTTTGCGCGACCAGCCCAGCAGATGCGGAATCGTGATTACCAAACCCATCTGCCCGACGAATTGGCAGGCCAACCGGGCGGCTTTGAACGGTTTGCGATCGAAGAGGATGCGCAGCGTCTTCAGCGGGTTGTAGAAATTCGCGTAGGCTCGCAAGATGTTGACTTGCCGTTCCCAAGGCCTCTCGTTTTTCGACGCGACCACATGGTTGCCGTCGAAGTAGGCTTCGGGGACGTTGTCGCCCGCCACGGTACGAAACAAAATGTTGTCCTTCGCGGCGGGTTCGATGTCGCGCGTGCCGACGGCTGGTCCGAGGTAGGTGCATTGGTAGCTGACCGCGCCGTGGTCGAAAAGGTACTCAGCCTGATTGAGCAAGCCTGTGAGATCGCCGGCCGGCGTCCGGAGCGGCTGGTTGTCGCTGTGGATCATCATAACCATCGGATGCACACCGGCTTTGTGCATGGCCTTGAATACCGCGATGGTCTTGTCGGGCGTTTGTCCCTTGTTGATCAGGTCGGCCGTGATGTCCTCAATGCCGAACCAGATCGCCTGCATGCCGGCTTCGCGACACAGCGGCAGAATGTCCAGATTGGCATTCACGTCGAATTCGGTGGCCTCGGTGTAAAAGCGGATTTGCTTGCCCAGCGGCTTGCCGTTGGCCTTGGTTCGCGCCATCTCGCTCATCAGATCGACCACGGTGCCGCGATCGTTGAAGAAGTTGTCGTCCGTACTGAAAATATGGTGGATGCCGAAGTTCTCGACGATGTGCTTAATCTCAGCCGATATCCGCTTCGGACTTTTGTGTCGCCAGGTCCTCTGGTTGGCGGCGGGTATCGGGCAGAACGAACAGTTGAATTTACACCCGTGCGTGGTGACAACCGACGCGATCGGCGACCGCCAAGCCACCTTGTCCGCCGGCAGCGGATGAGGCTTCAGACCAACGCCCTTATGCGGCGGCTCGAGCAGGCGATAACCGGCATCGGGCATGGGGGTTTCGTCGAGGTCGCGCAGCAATCGCTGCATGCCGGTGTTGATCGCGATGGGTTGATCTGGCGGGCTATCGGCTGACAGGTAGACGAGGCCCGGCGTCGATTCGAGTGCCCCGTTGAAGCGGGCACGCTCGTAGGCGGAGCGCATCGACTCCGCCCCCTGTCGCTCAGCCAGAATCGTCTCCAGAAGATCGAGCAGGACGAAGGCTTCGCCGGTGACCACGCAATCGGCTCCGACGCCGCGCTCGGAACCGATGTCGAAAAAGTCCGTAGGCTCGTAGATGGCTTTAGGGCCGCCGGCGATGATGAGCGGGCGTTGATCGCCCAGTGTGCAGGCCTCGCGAATGAGTTCGTACGAGCGTTCGGCGTGTACCTGCATGGACGAAACGAGCAGGACATCCAGCGGTTGGCCGTCCAGGACAGCCTGACTCGGCTGAAAGTTGCGATTCCATTGTTGCAGGATAATGCGAATGTGTTCGAAGCCGCTCGCGTTCAAAACATCAGCCAGCGTGCGCACCGAGCAGGGTGCCATGCGGCTGTCGGCGTACCAGAAGGGCATGATATGCGTGCGGTCGTCGAAGGCGTAGACGATGCCGATGCGGATGTCGTGGGCCGACGTCTTGCTCCGCAGCCTCTCCATCGCCGCCGTGAAGGCACCGTCAGCCAGGTAGGTGTCGTCCTGCTTGCGTCGGGGTAATTCCATTGATGGCCTCTACTCGGGTTTGGACGGGCAATCCGCACGAACACACACTACAAGCCTAGTCGATTCGTACGGATCGTCAACGAATTCCTGCGTTCATGCGGGTGCGAAGGGTGCGTGTTTTCCTCCCCTCCTTCAGAAGGAGGGGCCGGGGGAGGTTCTTCTTGCGCGGCAAAGCGTTGCCTGAGTCCAAACACACCTTCGCAAATGGGGACAGATCGCTTCGCGATCTGAACGGCTGACATATCGACACGGTCACGAATCACGCTTGGGAGAAACGATGATTATATGTCGCACGGTCGGCGCGGGCGGGCGGGTAGACAGCACAAGACTTGGATTACCCACATCGACGCGTCAACGAACTATGCGACCCTCGCTACGAATAGGGGATTTTGTGCAGCCAACGGTAATCGAGATTCCCCAAAAACCTACATAGCACCGCACGACAATCCTCAAACGTCATAGCATCAGGAGCATCACCCAAATGAACGATACTGTTGCGAAGCTCACGCACACGGTCGGCATTTTCCACGACATCAGCAGGCACAGTGTGCTTGCTGGCCACATGTCGAAGCAGGTGGTACATACGCACCTTGGGCAAGCGGTCTCTATTGCGAACCCATTTCCAATAGCGACGAAGTGATCCTTCGAATTCAGCGAAAAGACGAAGGACATAGGTGTTTTCGAGTCTGTCGAGGCAATCCTGCAAATCGCGGGGCCGAAGGCCTGCGTCTTGTAGAACGGTTGGATCTTTTCCTGCTTCCTCGATCAATCTGGCGACGGCCACTTTTGCCGCATTGTACTCGTCCTCAACATGTTCGACTACACCGAAGATGTTCATGGCGATGGACAATGCACGAGTTCGCTTGCCACGTCGAGAAAAGTTTCCTTTTTCCAGGGATTGGGCCAATCAACACCAGATGCGGTGCGGAGTTTCCACTCCTCGTTCGTTCTCACGATCAAGAGTTTGTTCAGTGAAGGCCACGAATAGAGATCGACGCGTCCGTCCGCTCCAAAAACATACCTGGCTGCCGGTTTGACCATGAGTCGACCGTTCGGGGTATCGATGACGAGTGAGGGAACTTCGTACGTTCCCAATTTGGACTCATTCAACTCGACAGGCTGCCGATCTACCGACCAGCCTTCCGCTTTGCTCCAACGCGCGATTTCCTGAATGAGGTTTTCGACAAGCTGCTTCCATTCCTGAAGTACTTCCATCATGGCGATCCTTTGCGGAACAAACCCATGCCTGATGCAACGTACGTTGGCAACATGATTGGGTGTTTTCAGATATTTTTCAGCTTCTTGCTCATGGAGGCGGTGCTAATTTGCAAGAAACGTTTCATTCGGTATTTCCGAATTGCCAAGCCGTCGGCCACTAGCCTATCGCACGAAACCTCTCGATTCAAGCGAAACGACCTTTCTCATCGCAATTCGCAACTGTGCCTACTTCAACACAGGCAGCGTCAAACGGAAGCAGGCACCGTGTTCGCCGGTCGCGGGGGGGATCAGTTCCAGTCGGCCTCGGAGCAATTGTGCCCAGCTTCGCGCCAAAGCAAGCCCCAGGCCTATGCCGCCGGTTCTGCCATTGGCGGCACCGGGCGCGCGATGGAACGGCTTGAAGATAAGGTTGCGGCTGGCAGGGTCGACGCCAGGCCCCTGGTCCTTGACATCAATGCAAATGCGGTCGCCGAGCGTGCGTTGAGCGCGCAGTGTGATGGTCGGGTCAGCCACATCGTTGGAATACTTGCAGGCATTGTCGATCAGGCTGGAGACGACCTGCCGGACGAGTTGTGGATCGGTTTCAATGTCGTAAGTCGAAAGCCCGTTCACATCGATCACAAGGTTCATACCGGCTTTGGTGCAGCGATCGAGACACTGGTTGCGTACGTCGTCCAGCAGTTGGCCGACCTTGACGCGGCGATGGTCGAGTTGAACGCGATGGTTTTCCACGCGGGCGTATTCGAGCACTTCATCGACTAGGTCACTGAGCCGTTCGGACTCGACGTTGAGCGTCTGAATGTATCGATCCTTGTCTTCGGCTCGTACCAAGCCGCCCGCGAGCATGTCAGAATAAAGGCGTAACGTGGTCAGCGGCGTGCGCAGCTCGTGGGTGACGGCGTAGGCGAACTGTGTGCGCCGCTCCGCGAGCCCGAGCACGTTGCGGATGCCCAGTCCGACGGCTCCCAGAATCACCAGTGCGGCACACCACACGCCGCCGATGAGCATGAACGAAGCCTCGACAGGCCGACCCGGCAGGCTTGGCGCGTCCATGCGAATAGCCACCGGAAGATTGGCCAGCATCCAGCCGTCGTCCACGGTTTCTCCGGCGCGCACGGGGACGAGTTCCACGTTCGGCGAGGTGCTGTCCTCTGTGGCTCCAGCCTCTCCGGGAATCGCGGTTTCCTCGAGAATCTCAGCACGGAGACCCTCCCAGTCGATCAGGATGCCCTGAACGGCTTCCAAGCCCGGGATGCTCGTTTCGACGAATCGCATTAACGCAAGACGTCTGGGTCGCGACTCGCCGTTTTCCAGCCAGACGGTTTCCATCGGCGACACGGTGAGCTCGATCATTTGATCGTCATCGTCGCCGATCGCGGGCGAATCGAGCATGTTGATTTGAACGACGGCTGGCTTCGCACAAATGTCGTTCGGCAGTCGTGTCGTTTGCGTTTTCTGGTTCCGGGCGGCGCGACGTGCGCTGTCGTTCGGCAGGAGGCAGATATTCGCGACGCATCGGCATTGCGTATCGCTGGAACGATCGCGCGCAGCGTCATCGACAATCTTGTCGCGAAGCGTGTCGAACGTGAATTCCTTGCGCAAGTCCGCGAGGATAACCGCGTGGCGCATGCCGGCGATTGCGTCGGCGGTGGGGATGGGCGCGTCAGCCGAAAATCGCTCGCCGGTCGTCGCCTGCGGGCTTTGCCAGCCGCCGGACGAATCCGCATGGAAATGCAGAAGCATCCACGGTTCGTGCGTGCGATCGATCAGTGGAGACGGTTGCAGAAGTAACTCAGCCGACGGCGTCGTGCCGTCGAGACGGTAGACATTCGGATGGCTGTAGGGGAAATAATCGGAATAAGGTCTGGCTGACTCACTGAACACAAAGCTCGAATAGTAGCTCTCGATGCGCTGACTGATGCGCGTCAGCGTATTGCGGAAGTCGTTCTCGTGAATGAGCTTGGTTTGCTGACGCTCGGTCTCGGCAATGTGCCGTGTCAGAATGGTCCCCCACGTTACACCGCCGAGGATCAGGACAGCCAGCAGGCAGTAAGCCAGCAGTGCCCAGCGTGTGCTTCGACTGGACCAGGTCATGACGAAGAGCCCTCGGCTACATCGCGCTGAACGACCCGGACGTCGCTACCCAACATGTAACCTTTTCCGCGTACCGTTCTGATCCATTCCACGTTGCTCGCACCGCTGGGATTGAGCTTGTTGCGCAGCCGCGTGATGTGCATGTCCACGGCCCGCGTCTCCAGATGTTGATCGTCGATACCCCAAACACGCGCAAGCAGTTCGTCGCGCGAAATCACATGGTCGGCGTTCGTTGCAAGATAGAGCAGGATGTCCGTTTCCATTTCCGACAAAACCACAATGCCGCCATCCGAGAAGCACACTTCGGAACGCGCAAGGTCCACAGTGTGGCCATCAGCAGAGATCGACTGAATCGGATGAGGCCTGTCCGGCGAACGACGCAGGACCGCCTGCACGCGGGCGAGCAGTTCCCGGGCGGAAAACGGTTTGACGACGTAATCGTCCGCACCGAGTTTCAAGCCCGCTACGCGATCATCTTCAGACCCGCGGGCCGTGAGAATGATGACCGGCAGCGTCGGGTGCGTCTTGCGCAGCTCGCGGAGCACGCCCAGTCCGTCGAGCTTGGGCAGCGCGAGGTCCAGCAGAACCAGGTCAGGGCCTTTGCGGGCGAGTTGCAGACCCGTCAGGCCGTCGGCAGCTTCGATCGGGTCGTAGCCCGAAACCGATAGCACGTCGACCACACCCCGACGAATGGCATCCTCATCTTCAATGACCACGATGTTGCGACCAGCCATATGCTCCCATCCAGCTCGAATTCAAGGTTCGTTTTTTCCGGAATGGATTCCGCCCTTATCTTACCAATCTGGTGCCCAAACGGCGACAAATGATCGTTACAACCCGGTAACAAGCCTCGCAACCACGTTCTCGGACGAACGAAATGCGATATTTGGGGCTGTCCGCCTCCGGGGCCACAGATTCATTTTGACGGTATCCCAATCGAAGTGGTTGAAGCGTTCGACCCGATGATGGTATGCTCCCGCGCGTGTGCCCTTTGCCGCTGAGTGGTCGGTTGCCAAGCCATCGGCCTGGATGCGAACCGGGGCGTTGGGTTGTTTTGGTGCGGAATCAGTCCTTCAAACCTTGGACCAGTTCCATAATAACGGCTGGCAACGCAAGCGATGCAACAAATGTACATCATTCTCTATCGATATCAGCAGGCGGGCGACAAAAAGCCCGGTCCCGTGCGTCAATTTCGGATTTATGCGGACGATTACGACGAGGCCCGGCGTGAGGCGGAACGCTATGCCAACTATCCGAATATCGAAATTGTCGAATTAAAGCCTGCCTGACATTACCCCGCCTCCCGCCACTGCGATGGCGAATCTCGCCATGAAAATTTCGCCGGCGGCGACAATTCACCCAACCAACAGGATGTCGTGTTGTTTGCTGAGGCCGGATTTCATATCATCGGTGGGTTGAGGCTGCACGTGGGGCATCACCGCTCCTCGGGCCTCCGTACCCAGGGGGAATGAAGTTGATCCATTGTTTCCGAGCGCGAGTGGCGCTGACACTGTGCGTGCTCTTGGTGCAAACGTTTAGCGCGCGCGCGGGTGGGCAGGTTCTCTACGTCGACGCCAATGCGCCCGCGGGTGGCGACGGAACGGGTTGGTCGAGTGCGTTTCGCGATCTCGGTTTCGCACTGTTTCAAGCCGGCCCGGGTGGCGGCGACGTTTCGTCGATTCACGTGGCCCAGGGTGAGTACAAGCCGGACGCCGTCGGCGGGTCAATCGATGCGACATTCGTTCTGGTAGATGGTGTGACGGTTGAGGGCGGGTATGCCGGCGTCGGGGAGGACAATCCGGACGATCGCGATATCACACTGTACGAGACAATTCTCAGCGGCGACCTTGCGGGTGACGACGGCCCCGAATTCGCCAATAACATCGACAATGTTCGTCACGTCGTGACCGGCAGCGGTACGGACTCGTCGGCAGTGCTCGATGGTCTCACGGTGGCTGGGGGGAATGCGGTCGGCGTTTTTCCGGAAGGATGGGGTGGCGGCGTGCTGATCGACGGCGGATCACCGGCGATTCGCAACTGTGTGTTTCGCGACAACATCGCCGACTTCGGCGGCGCGGTCGGCAACATCGGGGGCAGCCCCAGCCTTCTCAACGTGACGTTCGTCGGCAATTCCGCCCGCGTGAACGGTGGCGCAATCATGAGTGCGCTGCAAAGCGTCGGCACATACCGATCGTGTGTGTTTCAGTCGAACTCAGCCGGTTCCGGTGGGGCGGTCTACAGCAGCAGCGGCAGCGACGGCTTGTTTCGCGATTGCCGGTTTCTTGAAAACACAGCCTTGAGCAACGGGGGTGCCGTTTACAATGGCACCAGCCATCCCATGTTTTCGGGATGTTCATTCGAATCGAACATCGCCAGTTCGTCCGGCGGAGCCATGACCAATCTCGCGAGCGCCAACCCTGTCGTGCTCAACTGTCTGTTCACGGGCAACCAAGCAGGCCAATGGGGCGGCGCAGCCTACAGCTTCAACGACAGCAACCCGACGTTTTACAATTGCGTATTCACCGGGAACAACGCCTCGAACAACGGCGGAGCCTTGCAGAACACGCAGAGCAGCTTGACGGCGGTCAATTGTACCTTCGTCGGAAACACCTCGGGGACGAACGGCGGCGGAATTTACCTGTCCGCAGCCACAGCCACAGTGACCAACACCATACTCTGGAACAATACGCCGCAGGAAATATTCGAGGTCGCCGGCGTGCCTGCTCTGGTGCGCTACAGCAATGTTCTTGGTGGCCGATCCGGCGCAGGCAATATCGATGCTGATCCTCAATTCGTTCCCGCCGAAAACGACTATCGGTTGACCAGCGACTCGCCTTGCGTGGATGCGGGAAACAGTCTGGCTGTTGAGGACCGATTCAGCTTCGATGCCGATTGCGCGCTTCGATTCGTCGATCACACCGGCGTTTCCGACACTGGCGTAGCCGCCCCGGGCGCCTCCGTCGTGGACATCGGTGCTTACGAATTCGGCACGACACCGATACAGGCGGACCGCCTGCATGTGAATCGACTCGCACCCCCAGCCGGTGACGGCGCGTCCTGGGCAACAGCCCACCGCTCATTGCAATCGGCGTTGATGAACGCGACCGCCTGCGTGGACGTGACGGAAATGTGGGTGGCTGGTGGGCAATACGCCCCTGGTCCCCCCGCCGCAAGCCGCGACATGACGTTCAGAATGATCAACGGTTTGGGAATCTACGGCGGATTCACCGGCGTTGAGACCGGGCGCGACGAGCGCGACGCACAGGCCAACTTCACAGTCCTGACCGGCGACATGAACGGCGACGATGCCAGTGGCCCCGGACACGCCACACGCGCGGAGAACGCCTATCACGTGGTCACAGCCGCAGGGACCGACCCGTCAGCCGTACTCGACGGATTCATTATTCGATCCGGAAACGCCGATGGATCGTTCTTCCTGGTGCGAGATTCCGGCGGCGGCGTGTTCGTCAAGAGCGGCGCCCCCACCCTCGCCAACTGCCGTTTCATCGAAAATGCGTCGTTTTCACGAGGCGGCGGTGCGTTTTGCGCAAATGGTTCGATGGCTTTGTTTGAGGATTGCTCATTCGAGGGCAATCGGTCTTCCTTCGAAGGTGGCGGTGCGTACGTTGACGATTCCGCACCAATTTTTTCCAGATGCTGGTTCCGCGGGAACGATGCCGCTTCGGGCGGGGCACTCTTCAATGGCCCATTCGCCGCGACGAGGTTGGCCAACTGTGCTCTTACAGGCAACACAGCCGCGTTCGGAGCGGGTGTTCTGAACGCAGACGCCGACGAACCGATGTTCGTGAACTGCACCATCGCCGGAAACCAGGCGGACGTTGACGGCGGTGGCGTAAGATCAGAGATGGGCAGCAGCCCTGTATTTGTGAATTGCGTACTTTGGGCGAACGACGACGGCGGCGCGACCGATCAGTCCGCCCAGATTTCGCTCGACACGGATACCGTCCAACTGGACTACAGTTGCGTACAGGGTCTTGATGGTTCGCTCGGCGGAATCGGAAACATCGGGGAAGACCCCATGTTCGCGGATGCGCTGACCGGCGACTATCGATTGGCATCGCGATCGCCGTGTATCGACAGCGCTGACAACACCGCCGCCGACAGCGGAATGTATGATCTGCTGGGCCTCGCCCGATTCGTCGACGATCCCGGCATGCCCGATGTCGGTGCAGGCCAAGCACCGATCATCGACATGGGCGCCTTTGAATTTCAGGGATTTACGCCCGCCCCAGGCGACGGCGATGCTGACGGCGACGTCGATCTCGACGATTTCACCCTTTTCGCGGGCTGCCTCGGTGGTCCGGACATACCGGCTGCCCCGGATTGCTCCATCTTCGATTTCGATGCGGACAACGACGTCGATATCATCGACTGGCGCTCGCTACAGTCCGCCATTCGCAACTAACCACCAATCGCCGGAACCCGTATCGACGCCCTGCACGAAGTATTTGCACGCACCGGGGCGATTCTCCGTGATTTTTGGCGGCGGCTTGGCGAAATTCACAGGTTTCGGTTACCATGCCGCGGATTCGCCTGCTTGTGGGATTGCGCACGCGGTTGTGCGCAGCGAGCGGCGAGCTTTGGAACTCTAACTTTCACGTCATTTTGAGCATGCGGACCGGTCAACGGCAGGCCGATGACGGCTTCGCATGCTTCGCGTCCGGGTTTCATTCAAAGCACAAATGAGATGGCAGCGCTGGACGCGGCGGACTGAGGAGCGGCATGGTAGATCATAATCTGATCAGCGAATTGGACATTTCGGACGAAGTTTTCGACACGGCGCTGGTGGGCGTCACCGACAATATCGAGGAGCTCGTCTTCGGTGTGGCCGACGAAGGGGAATTCAAGTCGGGAACGATTCTCAAAGGGCGCATCGTCGGGCGCAGCGGCGACGACATCGTCGTTGACGTCGGGCTTAAGAGCGAGGGGACGATCAGCAAGAACGAGTGGGATGATCCGAGCAGCGTCGATGTGGGCGACGAAATCGACGTTTGGCTGGATTCAATCGAGTCGGACAGCGGATCGATCGTTCTCTCGAAGCGCAAAGCCGACCGCCTGCTGAACTGGCAGCGCATCGTCAAGACACACAACGAAGGCGACGACGTGACCGGCAAGGTCATGCGGAAGATCAAGGGCGGCCTACTGGTGGATATCGGCGTACCGGTCTTTCTGCCGGCTTCTCAGGTTGACATCCGTCGTCCGGGTGACATCGGCGAGTTCATCGGCAAGGAAATTCGCGCAAAGATTCTCAAGATCGACGAAGAACGCCGCAACATCGTCATTTCCCGCCGCGAGCTGATCGAGGAAGACCGCGCAGCCGCCAAGGAAAAACTGATGGCCGAGATCGAGGTAGGCCAGACGCGCGAAGGTCGCGTGAAGAACATCGCGAACTTCGGCGCATTCGTGGACCTGGGCGGTATCGACGGCCTGCTGCACATTACGGACATGAGCTGGGAGCGAATCGGTCATCCGTCGGAAGTCTGCAAAATCGACGAGGTCATCAATATCCGAATTCTCAACATCGACCGCGATCGCGAGAAAATCGCACTGGGCCTGAAGCAGCTGACCCCCAGCCCGTGGGAGAACATCGAAACCAGTTACCCCGTGAACGAAAAGATCAAGGGCGAAGTGGTCAACATCACGAACTACGGTGCATTTGTGAAGCTCGAACCGGGCGTGGAAGGCCTGGTGCATATCAGCGAAATGAGCTGGACGCGGCGTATCAACCATCCGTCCGAGGTGCTCAACGTAGGCGACGAGGTTGAAGTGGTCGTGCTCGAAGTCAACAAAGCCAAGCAGGAAATCTCGCTGGGCATCAAGCAGACCGAGGAAAACCCGTGGGAGCGCGTGGCGGTCAAATATCCGCCCAACACACGCATTACCGGTCGTGTTCGCAACATGACCAACTACGGCGTATTCGTGGAAATCGAGGAGGGCATCGACGGATTGCTCCACATATCGGACATGAGCTGGACGAAAAAAATCAGCCACCCGTCGGAAATGCTCAAAAAGGGCGACGAGATCCAGTGCGTGGTGCTCAAGGTCGAAGAGGACAAGCAGCGTATCGCACTAGGCCTGCGTCAGTTGCATGAGGATCCGTGGTTGCACGCGGTTCCTGCGAACTACATCCCCGGTCAGATCGTGGAAGGCACGATTACGAAAATCACCAACTTCGGTGTATTCGTGGAATTGGAGGACGATCTGGAAGGGCTGTTGCATATCAGCGAATTGGCCGATCATAAGATCGAAGACCCCCATGAGGTGGTCAAAATCGGCGATCGACTTCAGGTGAAGATCCTGCGTGTCGATTCAGTCGAGCGCAAGATCGGGTTGTCCAAGAAACGTGCGGAGTGGTCCGCGGATCAGGACACCGAAACGTACGACGCGCCGTCCAAGCCGCGCCGTGGCGGGCTTCACGGGCCGGGCGAAGGTTTTTCCGGACTTTCGGGTGTGACCATGCCGCCCCCAACGGCACCGGTTGTCGACGCTGAAGTTGAGGCGGCGGCTCCGGTAGCCGACGTTGAGGAGGCGGCGCCTGCTGTCGAAGCTGAAGCGGCGGCCCCGGTTTCCGAGGAAGCACCGGCGGAAGCATCGGCTGCGGAAAGTACTCCGGTCGAAAGCGAAGCGGAGGCCGCCAAGGACGACGCGAACTAGAATTCTCAGATTGGACCAAGACGGTCGACCGCGCGGGCTGTTCAGGCTCGCGCGGCGGCCTGTTCTGTTTACGAGGGGTTTCGCCATCGCCGAAGATACAGGCATACAGCATTATCTTCGCCAGATTTCGGTCGCGCCGCTGCTGACAGCTGAGGACGAGCGCGAACTGGGGTCAGCCGTGCGGCGCGCACACGAATTCGCGAGCAAGACGGCGCGAAACCTTGAAGAATTGAAGGAAAAAGAGCTTGTCGAGCGAGAGGCCAATAACGCCCGCGACAAACTCGTCCGGTCCAATCTTCGCCTCGTGGTAACCATCGCCAAGCGTTTCGGGCGGCGAGGCATGCCGTTGGCGGACATTATCGAGGAAGGGAATCTCGGGTTGATCCGGGCGGTTGAGAGCTTCGACCCGGAGCAGAACACGCGATTCAGCACCTACGCCTCCTGGTGGATCAAGCAATCCATCAAGCGAAGCCTGATCAACAGTCGTCAGGCTGTGCATATCCCTGCATACATGGTCGAGCTTATCGCACGGTGGAAAGAAGCCGTCGCCCACTTTCAGGATCGAGAAGGCAGACAGCCAACGATTCAGGAGCTTTCCGAGCACATGGCGTTGCCGGAGCGCAAGGTCCACATGATTCGGCGGGCAGTCAAGGCGTCCAACTCGTCCCGACAAGGCGCGTCGGACGGGACGGAGCAGCCGCTTCTGGAGATGCTGACCGACACGCGTGTGCCCCAGCCCGATGAGGCAATTTTTTCCGAATCGGACACCGAAACGCTTCAGGGGTTGCTCGATCAGATCGACGAGCGTGAAGCCAAGGTTCTGCGTATGCGTTTCGGTCTCGATGCCGACGAAGGCATGACGCTCAAAGACATTGGTGCCGCGATAGGCCTGACGCGCGAGCGCGTCCGCCAAATCCAAGATGAAGCCCTGCGCAAACTTGGTGCCATGCTCAATCCGAATTGATCGTTACGATCACTCTATCTTAACAATTAGTCGTCCCTGAAAAAGCCTCCTACGCGGCGGCGAGATATTTTTTCGGCTGGAATTGCTGGAATTGATAGTCCCGATTTGTGGCTTTGGGCCAGCCGACCAGCGCGAGCACCGTCTGGAGCGCGGATGCGCGCAGCGCAAAGACAAACCGCTCGGCGGCCCGACGGTAAAGTCCCAACAGTTTTCGCAAATTCGACCCGGCGGCGGCCAACACAGCATTGATCGCGTCGCCGGGCAACCCCGCCAGGAAACATCGGCGCATCCGATGGTCGCTCTTGAGGTGGCCAATCTTCGGCTCAATCGCGCTGCGACGACGCCTGCGCTTGCATTCAGCACGTGTCGCATTCTTCTTGCGCTGCCCGGCGATATGAACCTCGGCTTCGCCGGTGTACCCATGACCCCGATACCCCTTGTC